>DIUT01000056.1 GCA_002423105.1 Geobacter sp. UBA6151
GAAAAATTCAACTCACGGCCACCGAATTTGCCCATGCCGATCACGGTCATGACCGCCTGTCGCTGGCCATCCTCATGCAGGGGAAGGCCATGCTCCCGCACCAGCAGCCGCTGGCAGGTATCAAGGGCAACCTGCATGGTTGCCGCCGCAAGATCGGACAGTTCTCTGGTCACCTCTTCCAGCGGCGCCAGGCCGTTTAAGTCCCGCGCCGCGATACGCAGGATTTCAAAGCGCTTGAAACAGCGCAACACCTTCATAAGCATCGCCATATCAGCCTGTTCCGGAAGTTCACGGCGTAGCCCGTGCAGCAAATCAGGCCTGCTGCGGGACTGCTCCAGCTCATTCGTCACAAAAAGACGAGTGAAAGAACGAGGTTCCTTGAAAATCAGGTTGGTAAGAAACGGAGAAGAGCCGCACAGCACCATAAACTGCGCCAGACGGCGGCGATGGGAGAGCACGGTTGACAGATGCTGGCGATCCACCACAACCGCCAGCCGTTCAAAGCCGTTCAGCGCCATGTCCGGTGAAGGGGTATGCAGTGCCGCCAGGGTCAGCTTCAGCAGGGACTCGACGGAGAACCCATCAAGCAGCAGCAGATTGGCGGCAGAACGCGAACCATAGGAAAATCCCGAAGACTCCAGCAGCTGGGCAAGTTCCTGGCAGCGGGCCTGCTCGTCCTCCAAAGCAATGATCCAGCAAAAACGATGGTCAAAACGGTTGGTTGACATATCAGGCCTTGGCCAATGCTGCCAGTCGGCTGGTGAAATTGCCTCGGGCAACCCCTTTTTCCGTAATGATCGCGGTTATGTAGCGTGCAGGAGTCACATCAAAGGAAGGATTGCGCACGCTAACCCCTTCAGGAGCAATGGGCAGGCCACGGATATGGGTCACCTCCGTGGTGGGACGCTCTTCAATGGGAATCCGGCTGCCATCGGGGCAGGAGAGGTCAAAGGTTGAAACCGGGGCGGCCACGTAGAACGGAATACCATGCTCTTTAGCCAGCACCGCCACTGAATAGGTGCCGATCTTGTTGGCAGTATCGCCGTTAGCCGCAATCCGGTCGGCTCCCACTACGCAGCAGTTGATCTCCCCCCTGGCCATGAAAAAACCGGCCATATTGTCACTGATCAGGGTTACCGGGATATTGTCTTTCATCAGTTCCCAAGTGGTCAGCCGCGCCCCTTGCAGCCAGGGCCGGGTCTCATCGGCAAACACCCGCGCCACCCTGCCCGCCGCATGGGCAGCCCTGATAACCCCCAGCGCCGTTCCATAGCCTGCGGTGGCAAGACCACCGGCATTACAGTGGGTAAGCACGGTGGAACCTTCCGGAATCAGTGCTGCGCCGTTGCTGCCAATGGCTTTACAGATGGCCAGATCTTCCTGCTCAATGGCGATCGCTTCGGCTCTCAGCGCTTCGCAAATCGCGGTAAGAGAGCTGCCGCGCTCCGCTTCCGCCACCCCTTTCATCCGCTCAATGGCCCAGAAGAGGTTGACCGCCGTGGGCCTGGTGCGACCGATCACCTGGCAGACATTTTCAAGCTGCCGGAAAAACGATTCCGGGGTATCGGCAACAATCTCCCGCGCCCCCAGAGCTATTCCCATGGCAGCGGCCACACCGATAGCGGGAGCGCCCCGCACCACCATGCCTTTGATCGCTTCAGCCACGGAGGTAAAGTCCGTATAGCGGTTATAGACCTCCTCCATCGGCAATCTGGTCTGGTCAATCATAAACACGGCATCATCACGCCACTCAATGGTTCGAAAGGACATGCCTGTCCCCCTCTCATACATCCAAAGTATATGTGTGCTTTATAACGTTCGTTATCTTCGCTTTCAACCTTAAAGAAGTTTCAAAAAACACCATGACGGTCCGGTTGACATTTTGATGGGCGATCATTATCATTCAACTACATCAAGTACACTCATCATCGGAAAGGAGAACTCTGTCATGTGGACTGCACGCTTTAGAATCCGTCCGGTATCTCACTGCAAGGAGGGCTGCCGAATCCGGCCCGCCGGATAATTTCCCGGTGGGCATGCTGATCAAAAACCCCGTGTCGGTTGACACGGGGTTTTTCTTTCCGTACTCTTGGAACCTATGAAAAAGATACTCATCATTTCACTGACAGCCCTGTTCGTCATTGGCGCAGCAATCTGGTACTTTGTCAAGCGTACTCCTGAGGTTACCTACAAGACCGCCAAACTGGAAAAAGGGACCGTTATCGCCGCTGTTTCTGCCACCGGAACCGTCAATGCCGTTACCACAGTCAAGGTCGGCTCACAGGTTTCCGGCACCCTCCAGAAAATGGTAGTGGATTACAACTCACGGGTAACCAAGGGGCAGGTGATTGCAGAAATCGACCCTGCACTGTTTTTGGCACAGGTGGAGCAGGCCCGCGGCAATGCCATGAGCGCCCAGGCCAACCTGCTCAAAGCCAAGGTCACCCTGGCAGACACCAAACGTACGCAGGAACGTAACAAACCGCTCGTGGCCCAGGGAATCATCGCCCAGAGTGATTTTGACGCCTCCCAGACCGCCTTTGAGGTTGCCCTTGTCGGCATAAAAATTGCCGAGGCTGGCGTTATTCAGACACGCGGCGCACTGCAACAAGCTGAAACCAATCTAAAAAATAGCGTCATTCGCTCACCGGTGGATGGCGTAGTTATTTCCCGCGATGTGGATGTGGGCCAGACCGTGGCCGCCTCCTTCCAGACCCCCACCCTGTTCACCATTGCCCAGGATCTGACCAAGATGCAGATAGAAACCAGTGTGGACGAGGCTGATATCAGCAGAGCCCGGCTCGGCCAAACCGTAGCTTTCACCGTGGACGCCTATCCGGACCGGCGTTTCAACGGCACGGTTTCCCAGATCCGCATCGCTCCGATCACGGTCCAGAATGTGGTCACCTACATTGTGGTTATCAAGGTTGATAACCAGGACCTGCACCTGAAACCGGGCATGACCGCTAACGTCTCCATTGAGACGGGGCGGCGTGATGACGTGCTTAAGGTTCCCGCCGCCGCGCTGCGTTTCAAGCCGCGCAGCGACAAGGAAGCAAAAAAAGGCGGGGACAAACAAGTCGGCAAGGGCAAAGGCCCTGGCGCAGGCACGAAGAGCGGCAATGGCAACCTCAAACAACAGGTGTACCTGCTGAAGGAGGGCAAACCGCAANNCAAGAAGGGGATGAAGTTATTGTAGAGCAAGTTGACGATACCAAGAAAAAATCGACCGGCGGTATGCCGATGGGACCACGGATGTAGTTTTGGCTGGAAGGAAATCACATGAAAAAACCACTGATGCTGATGATTCTGGACGGTTGGGGGATCAATCCGCGCCCTGACAACAACGCCGTGGCCCTTGCCGCCACCCCCAACCTCGACCGGTTGCTGGCCAGCTTTCCCGCAACAACCATCCGTACCTCTGGCATGGCCGTCGGGCTGCCCGAAGGACAGATGGGCAACTCCGAGGTAGGTCACCTGAACCTGGGAGCCGGACGGATCGTCTATCAGGATCTGACCCGCATCAGCAAATCCATTCAGGATGGTGATTTTTTCAGCAACCCGGTGCTGCTGGATTGTATCACCAAAGTGAAAAACAGCGGTGGCCGTCTGCATCTGGCAGGGCTCTTGTCCGATGGCGGTGTTCATTCGCACAACTCCCATCTGTACGCCCTGCTTGAGCTGGCAAAGCAACAGGGGATTACCGATACCTTTGTTCACTGCCTGCTGGATGGCCGCGACACCCCTCCCCAAAGCGGCATCGAATATCTGTCCCAATTGGAAAGCGAAATCAAGCGCATCGGCACCGGACGGATCGCCACAGTCATGGGCCGTTTCTACGCCATGGACCGCGATAACCGCTGGGAGCGGGTTGCAAAGGCCTGGAGCGCCATGGTGCTGGGCCAGGGGGAACAGCGCGCCTCGGCCCAAGACGCCATCAAGCAAAGCTACGCAGTCGGCCTGCATGACGAGTTCGTACTGCCTGCCGTTATCTGCGAAAACGGCCAGCCTGTCGCTCCCATCAACGACGGCGACGCCATCATCTTTTTCAATTTCCGCTCCGACCGGGCACGGGAGATCACCAGGGCACTTACCTTCGAGCAGTTCGACGGCTTTGATCGGGCACGGGTTCCCAAACTGGCAGCATACGTCTGCATGACCGAGTACGATATCACCTTTCCCTTGCCCATCGCCTACGGCCAGGAAGAGCTGACCAACATCCTGGGTGACGTCCTGTCCAGTGCAGGCATGCAGCAGTTGCGCATCGCCGAGACCGAAAAATATGCCCATGTCACCTTCTTCTTCAACGGCGGCGTGGAAGCGCCACTCCCCGGTGAGGACCGCGCCCTGATCCCTTCCCCCAAAGAAGTGGCCACCTATGACCAGAAGCCGGAGATGAGCGCCTACCTGGTCACCGAAGAGCTGCTGGCACGGCTGGATCAGGACCGCTATGATGTCATCATCCTCAACTTCGCTAACTGCGACATGGTTGGCCACACCGGTATACTGTCGGCTGCCATCAGAGCAGTGGAGGCGGTGGACAGTTGCGTGGGGCGGGTGGTGGAGAAAGTCCGCAGTCTGGGTGGTACGCTATTGATCACCGCCGACCACGGCAACGCCGAACAGATGGTGGATGAAAACGGCGAACCCCACACCGCCCACACCTGCAACCCGGTGCGGCTAATCCTGGTGGATGACACGCGCAGGGATGCCGTCCTGAAAGAAGGGGGCAAACTGGCCGACATCGCCCCCACCATGCTTAAAATTCTGGGGCTGCCGCAGCCGAAGGAGATGACCGGGGAGAGCCTGCTATGAAAACCGTATCAATACCCGCCACCGGCAACGAGTACATCATCGGCAAGATCCTCTGCATCGGTCGCAACTACGTGGATCATATCAAAGAGCTGGGCAACGAGACTCCCACGGTGCCGGTGGTGTTCATGAAACCGGCAACCTCGGTCATCGGTGACGGCGATTCCGTCGTTATTCCCGCTTACAGCAGTGAATGCCATTACGAGGCCGAACTGGCGGTGCTGATCGGCGACGACGGCAAGGATATCCCGGAAGCCGAGGCACTCTCATACGTGGCAGGCTACGGCGTGGCCATTGACATGACCCTGCGCGATGTTCAGGATACCTTGAAGAAGAAAGGGATGCCTTGGGATATCGCCAAGGGCTTCGACACATCCTGCCCGTTGTCTGACTTTGTCCCGGCAGCACAGGTTGCGGACCCGCAGAATCTGACCATCCGCTTGAAGCTGAACGGCGAGGAACGCCAGCACGGCTCCACCAGCCTGATGATCACACCGGTGGCCCGCATCATCAGCTACCTGTCCACCATCTTTACCCTGGAAGAAGGGGATATAATTCTGACCGGCACCCCTGCCGGAGTGGGGCAGGTGGTGGCAGGAGACCGGATGGAGGCCTTGATTGACGGTGTTGCCGCCATCAGCATTCCGGTATCCTGACAACTCACACGGCTGGGGAGCTCTACCAGACTATTTTCATGGACTGAGAAAAAGTGCTTGACTGACCTGATCGCTTTAACTATAGTCCACAACTCTGTAAAAAACGAATAGGCGGTATCAATCTATGTACGCAGTTATCAAAACCGGTGGCAAGCAATACAAAGTCGCTGAAGGCGATTTTCTGAAGGTGGAAAAACTGGACAACGCCGTGGGTGACACGATCGAGTTCAGTGAGGTGCTGATGGTTGGTGGCGAGAAGACCATGATCGGCGCTCCGGTTGTTGCCGGCGCACAGGTTACTGCCAGGGTTGCCCTGCAGGGTCGCGACAAGAAGATTCTGGTATTCAAGTCCAAGCGTCGCAAGAACAGCCGCAAGCTGAATGGACACCGCCAGTATCACACGGTCCTCAAGATCGAAAAGATCAGCGCCTAGACACCTGCTAACTTTACGAAGGAGACGTAACCATGGCACATAAAAAAGGAGTCGGCAGTTCACGGAACGGCCGCGATTCAGACGGCCAGCGACTTGGCTGTAAAAAATTCGGTGGNNAATGTCGGCTGCGGCAGGGATTACACCTTGTTTGCCCTGATCGAGGGCGTGGTGAAGTTTGAGCGTATGGGACGCGACCGCAAGAAGGTTTCCGTGTATCCTGCCTGCTAAGCATCTTTTCTGATGAAATCCAAAGCCCGGCGAAGTCTATTCGCCGGGCTTTTTCCATTGTGCATCCACTCGATTGACCCTGCAGAGCCCCGAATGATACAATGAACCCATGCTAAACGTCTGAAATAAGGAAGGAGGCGTTCAACATGTTTTCATCGCTGCACGACTTCATGCAGTATCTTGACCACATCAACAGCCTGCGTACAGTTGATGTGCAAGTATCAACCCGTCTTGAGATGGCTGCTATTATCCGCAGAATCAGCGGTTCCTTAAAAACCTCCCCGGCGCTCGTTTTTACCACGCCCGATGATTATCCATTTCCGGTGGTAGCCAATCTGTTTGGTTCCCGACGGAGAATGCAGCTGGCACTGGGACTGGACAGCCTGCACGACCTGACCGATAATCTGGCCGCGTTGCTGGCCGCTGAACCTTGTTTCACAAACCTGAACCGTCTCGGCAGTATTCTTGCTGAACGCGCCTCCCGTGCTCCATGCACACTAAAAACAAGCAATGTACCCTGTCGCGAGCTGCATGAGCCGGGAGACAACCTGCTGCGCTTCCCCTTTCCCCACAGCTGGCCTGATGACGGTTCCGCCATCGGGAGCGGTCGCTATATCACCATGGGACAGGTCATTACAGCCGACCCGGAGGGCAAAGATGCCAATTGCGGCATATATCGTTGCCAGATCCATGATTCCCACAGCCTGGCTATCCGCTGGCGGCGTGGTAGCGGCGCAGAACGCCATCACCGATTGTTTATGCAACATAACCAGCGAATGCCTGTGGCCATTGCCCTGGGCGGCCCTCCGGCACTGACCCTGGCTGCTGCTTGGCCACTGCCTGACGGAATGAACGAAACAGCATTCGCCGGATGGCTACGCGGCGCCGAAATTCCGGTGGTTGACTGTCCCCATGGACCGTTGCTGGTACCTGCGGAAGCCGATCTGATTATCGAAGGCTATGCAGAACCTGATCAGCCACTCATTGAAGGACCGTTTGGTAATCACACCGGACGTTACGATCCTGCCGGTCCGGCGGCACGAGTTACGGTTACCCGCATTACCCGGCGCCGGGAACCGGTTATTCCCATAACGGTTGTAGGGCCTCCTCCCCAGGAAGACTGCTGGATGATGCTGGGCTGGGAACGGGTGCTGGCAGCGCTGCTCCCCCGTCTGGTTCCCGGTTTTAAGGATATTTTCATGCCGCTGCCCTGGGTGTTCCGGCAGAGCGCAATCATCGCCCTTGACAATCCTTCAAGCCGTAGCGTCCGTGATGCTGCCATTGCCCTGTGGCGATTACCCTGGTTTGCCAAGGCACGACTGCTGGTGCTGGTTGATGGAACAGTGCCGCTGTCGAATATGTTGCAGATAGCCTGGAGAGTGGTCAATGAACCGAACTGGAGTGACGACCTGATCCGGGATGAAACCGGACGCCGTCTGGCCATTGACGTAACCAGAAGGACCGGCGGCGAAGGCCTGATGGACAGCGGCACGGAGCAACTGATTGCCAGCCGCTGGAAGGAGTACGGCCTGCCCTGATTTGCTGTATCACGCGTGAAAAAGGTAAGCTGATACGTTTTGACAACACCACTGCTCTTCAGTATAGTTTGCAGCGGTTAGCCACTGAACTTCAGCTGCGGGAGCATACCTAATGGCCAGGATTTTGATTGTTGATGATTCGATTGTCGCTCGCATGAGCCTCAGATCCTGTCTGCCAAAAGAGCTCCATGAGCTGGCCGAAGCAGCGGACGGCGCAGGCGGCGTCGCACTGTTCAACAGTTTTGTTCCAACCCTGACCTTTCTTGACCTGACCATGCCCGGTATGGACGGCGCACAGGCATTAAAGGAAATGAAGCAGATCCGGCCTGACGCCGTAATCATTATCCTGACCGCGGATATTCAGAAGCGCACCATCGATATGGTAAACGAATTGGGAGCCTTCACGGTTCTGAAAAAACCGCCTCAGAAACAGGAAGTGCTCAGCGTCCTGGAACAGGCACTGCAAGCAGCAGGGGCAAACAATGGATGATACCCGGATACTGACCCCCCTTGAAAAGGATGCGCTGCA
>DIUT01000067.1 GCA_002423105.1 Geobacter sp. UBA6151
CGGCTTTGCCGGGGGTACGTGACTTTCATACTTAGAAGATTCTCACGGAAGGAGATTTGAACAATGAGCAAAGTTATCGGTATCGACCTGGGAACCACCAACTCCTGTGTTGCCATAATGGAGGGGGGCGAGCCGGTTGTTATCGCCAACTCCGAAGGGAGCCGCACAACGCCGTCAATGGTTGCCTTTACCGAGGCAGGCGAGCGGATCGTCGGACAACAGGCCAAGCGCCAGGCGGTTACCAACCCGGAAAATACGCTATTCGCCATCAAGCGCCTGATCGGTCGCAAATATGACACTGAAGCGGTGAAAAAGGATATTTCCATATCCCCCTTCAAGATCGTCAAGGCTGACAACGGTGATGCCTGGGTTGATGTGCGCGGCAAGAAATATTCACCGCCGGAGATTTCGGCCATCGTGCTGCAAAAAATGAAAAAGACCGCTGAAGATTATCTGGGCGAGACGGTGACCGATGCGGTCATCACCGTACCGGCCTATTTTGATGACTCACAACGTCAGGCCACCAAGGATGCCGGCAAGATCGCAGGCCTTAACGTACTGCGGATCATCAACGAGCCTACTGCTGCGGCGCTGGCCTACGGCCTGGACAAGAAGAAGGATGAAAAAATCGCCGTATTTGACCTGGGCGGCGGTACTTTTGATGTTTCCATCCTGGAGCTGGGCGACGGCGTGTTTGAAGTCAAGTCCACCAACGGTGATACTTTTTTGGGAGGCGAGGATTTCGACCAGAAAATTATTGACTGGATTGCCGACGAGTTCAAAAAGGATCAGGGAATCGACCTGCGTGGCGACAAGATGGCGCTGCAGCGTCTGAAAGAGGCTGCCGAGAAAGCCAAGTGCGAACTGTCCGGCTCCATGGAAACAGATATCAACCTGCCGTTCATCACTGCCGATGCCAGTGGCCCCAAGCATCTCAACCTGAAACTTTCCCGTGCCAAGCTGGAGTCGCTGTGCGATGATCTGCTGCGCAAGCTGGAAGGACCCTGCCGTACTGCCCTCAAGGATGCCGGTTTGTCCGCTTCGGAGATCGATGAAGTGATTCTGGTGGGTGGTATGACCCGTATGCCGGCTGTCAGCAAGCGGGTTGAGGATATCTTTGGCAAAGCTCCCAGCAAGGGCGTCAACCCGGATGAAGTGGTGGCCATCGGTGCCGGTGTTCAGGGTGGCGTGTTGAAAGGTGATGTCAAGGATGTGCTGTTGCTGGACGTTACACCGCTTTCCCTGGGGATTGAAACCCTGGGCGGCGTCCTGACCAAGCTGATCGAGAAGAACACCACCATCCCCTGTCGCAAGTCGCAGGTCTTCTCAACGGCAGCGGACAACCAGCCGGCCGTTTCCATCCATGTCCTGCAGGGTGAGCGTGAAATGTCCCGCGACAACAAGACCCTGGGCAATTTTGAGCTGACCGGCATTCCGCCGGCACCCCGTGGCGTGCCGCAGGTCGAGGTTACCTTTGACATCGATGCCAACGGTATCGTGCATGTGTCGGCCAAGGATCTGGGCACCGGCAAGGAGCAGTCCATCCGGATCACCGCATCTTCCGGCCTTTCCAAGGAAGAGATTGAAAAGATGGTCAAGGATGCCGAATCCCACGCGGCTGAGGACAAAAAGAAGCGTGAGACCATCGAGGCCCGCAATCAGGCCGACTCCATGATCTACAGCACCGAAAAATCCCTGAAGGAAGTCGGGGACAAGGTGGATGCTGTGGATAAGGGTAATATCGAGAATAAGATCGCCGATCTGAAGAAGGTGATGGATGGCGATGATGCCGAGGTGATCAAGAAGGCCACCGATGAGCTTGCCCAGGCTGCCCACAAAATTGCTGAAGTGATGTATGCCAAATCCCAGGCTGAAGCAGGCGCTGATGGTGCTCAGGCGGGAGCTGACCAGCAGGCCGATGATGCCAAGCCCAAGGACGACAAGGTGGTTGACGCTGACTTTGAAGAAGTGAAAGAAGATAAAAAATAGTCCGGCCTATCTGGCCATAAGGAAACCGGTAGGGGCGGGTCTAACACCCGCCCCTATATCTGTATTTCGACCAAGAAGGATATGAAGCGTGGCTAACGGCGATAAACGTGATTACTATGAGGTGCTCGGTGTTCACAAGAACGCATCCGAGGCCGAGATAAAGAAAGCCTTCCGCAAGTTGGCGATCCAGCATCACCCGGATAAGAATCCGGGGGATACGGCGGCTGAGGAGAAGTTCAAGGAAGCCACCGAAGCCTATGAGGTGCTTTCCGATGCCCAGAAGCGGGCCCAGTATGACCAGTTTGGTCATGCCGGAGTCTCCGGTGCCGGCGGCGGTTATTCCAGTGGTTTCGGCGGGTTCGGGGCCGGTACACCGTTCGGCGATATCTTTGGCGATATCTTCGGTGATATCTTCGGCGGCAGCGGCGGTGGACGTCGGGCCCAGGGACGTCGTGGTGACGACCTGCTGTACAACATGGAAATATCCTTTGAGGAAGCGGCCTTCGGCTGTGAGAAAAAGGTCGAGGTCCCCTTTGCCAAACGCTGCGTTACCTGTAGCGGCTCCGGAGCAAAGCCGGGAACTGATCCCAAGATCTGTCCCACCTGCCGTGGGGCGGGGCAGGTGCGCTACCAGCAGGGGTTTTTCAGCGTCAGCAAGACGTGCGGCACCTGTAACGGTGAAGGCAAGGTGGTTGATGATCCCTGTCCGGACTGCCGTGGCCGGGGCAGCGTCAAGGATACCAAAACTCTTTCGGTCAAGGTGCCGGGCGGCGTGGAAACGGGCTCTCGTCTGAAGCTGACCGGTGAAGGAGGGCAGGGGCTTAAAGGTGGTCCCAACGGCGATCTGTATGTGGCCATATCGGTCAAAGAGCACCCGATTTTCCAGCGGGAAGACACCAATGTCATCTGCGAGATACCGGTCAGTTTTGTCCAGGCGGCCCTGGGATGTGAAATCGAGGTGCCGACCTTGGACGGTAAAGTGTCCATGAAGATCCCGGACGGTACCCAGTCCGGCAAGATCTACCGACTGCGCGGCAAGGGAATACCATCGCTGCAAGGCTATGGCCGTGGTGATCAACTGGTTGTTGTCAAAGTGGAGACCCCTACCAACCTGAACAAGAAACAAAAGGATCTGTTGGAGGAGTTTGCCAAGATCAGCGGCGAAGATGCGCATCCTCTGAAGAAGTCATTTCTGGACAAGGTGATGGATTTTATAAGCTAACCTGTCCCGGTACGGGTCTGTATCCCTGGAGGAGTCATGGAAAAGCAGCAGATGCTGGATAAAACCGCTGAAGTGCTGCAACCGTTTGAAACACAGAATCTGATGAGCACTATTCAGAATCTGACGCTGCAGCAGATTTTTTCCAACTGGGTCTTGCTGCTGGCTGTGGCCGGATTGTTGTTCTTCGGTGTGTACAAGCGCTCCAAAACCGTGTTGCTCACCCTGTTTTTTCTGGTGGCATTGGTTGTGATGGTTAAAATAGCCATGCCAGCTCCGGGCCAGGAAATGGGTCTGAAAACCGTGCTGCCCTTTGTGGGATTCGGCCTCGGCATTGGCGGTGTAATTGTGTATTTTACTTTTGTCAAAGATTAGGATCTGCCCATGAAAATTGAAAAGAGAGACTGGCTGTTCATAGCCTTGATCGTGGTGATTGTCGGCATATTTCTGGCGATTTCAGGCAAGGAAAAGACCAAGGTAGTTCCCAATAATGCCACCCACAAAGAGGTGTATGACGTTGCCTACCAGCATGCTCCCGGACCGGATGCATCGATCTTCAAGCGGGCGTTTTTCAGACCGGCCAAAAAAGCTGCGGAAAAGAACTGCGAGTCATGCCATGAAGCAAATGGCATCAAACTGCCGCCAAACCACCCTCCCAAGCATCGTTGTCTCTTCTGCCACAAGCTGGTGAAATAACATCATATGCAATTTCGGCAGACAAAAAGGCCCGGCATGCTTACCAGCATGCCGGGCCTTTTTTATGGTGGTTAGCGGATATTGATCCGCTGCTGCAGCATACGGAGTGCCAGAATTGCTTCGGCTCCGTCTATGGGGTCGTTGACGCGGAATTCTCCGGATAAGTCGCCTTCCATGATACCGCGGGTTGTCATGTTGAGTACGGCGTTATAGAACGGAGAAGTGGGCTTGATATCCGGGAACGGCGAACGATCCTGTCCAAAGAAAGCGGTGGCCAGCGCTTCATTACCGGTCAGCTTGATGAGGACATCTTCAAGGATAAAGGCCATCTCGCCACGGGTTACCGGGTCATTGGCCTTGAAAAGATAGGCACGGGTAGTTTCGTCGGCTTTCGGTTCCAGGCCGCGCACCTTCCATTTCATGATGGTCAGTATTTCACTCTTAAATGGATGGGTCATGATATCTGCAGGGGTAAATTCCGCCTGCATCCTGTCGATTTGGGATTTCACCGGAATACGTCCGGCAAAAAGTTTTTCCAGTTTCATCTCATCAATCAGCAAGGCTGCCAGGTCGCCACGGCTGACACTTTCCTGGACGGCAATTTTCTTGCCTACATCACCTACGGTAATGCCGCCCATGGCGCGCACGATTCTGGAGGTCTTCTTCCAGGCCCGGTCCGCCGGTTCGTTCCATTTGCCGTCTTTGCGGGCTGCCAGGGTGTCACGGAACTTGTCCTCCGCCTTGCGGAACTCGTATCCGTTCAGGTAGGCCAGGCCCATGAAGTAGGTGGCTGCTTCCTTTCCCTGATAGTAATCCAGCAGTTTTTCCTCCACCTTACGGTTCATTGCTTCCCGGTAGGCATCCTCTGCCTGCTCCAGCCATTTTGCCGCCTTGATCTTACTGTTCACCCGGATGCCTGCAACCTGGTTTTCGAAGTGATCGTTGCCCGTTTCAGCCAGATTCCGTCCCTTCTCCATATTTCCCAGTGCGCGTTCGACTTCGATCCCTCTGAATCCGGCATCGTTCTGGGTAGTGGCCTTGGCGGCATGGGCAATAGCCCGGCCCGACCAAGCGGCGGAAAATTGCTCGTCGCAGTACAGCGCACGGTCAAATTTTGCCATGGCTTCATCCACCTTAGATGATTCCAATGCCTCCATACCCCGCAAATAATGGTGGCGGGGATTGTCGGCGGGGGTGGTGCAGCGTGTTGCCGGAGTAGCACAGCCTGCGCAGAGCGTCAAAAGGGCAAGTAAGCCCAGCAGCCAGGTCCTTTTTTTCATAGGATTCTCCTTTTTGCGTGCTATGAACCGCACGGTAAATGTTACTGCCTATTCGTTTTACATACAGAAAACAGGTGGTGCGTGGATGTCTGCTCCGTAGTTTTGCAGTGTAGTATATACCACAAAAGTTAATAAAATGTTGTGGGCGGCAAGAAAATCCGTAAAGGCACAAGCGGTGCCATTATCGCGGATTTTTGAAATCATCGGGTTCAACCCCCGAATTCCCGCAGCCATCCGTCAAATATCGCCACCTTGTCCTCGCCGAACCGCGCCAGACTTTTGCGGATTTTCTCCACTGGTTTTTCCTGTTCCAGGCGGTCCGGATTTTTTGAGAAAAACAGGTCGGCATAGCAGATAATCCGTTCAGCCAGGCTCTGCGGGGTCATGTCGCGATGGGGCAAGGGCAGATTCTGGCTGACGATATCGTCAATGGTCAATCCGACGCCGGTATGCCGTTCGCAAAACAACGCTTGCAGTGGTAAACCTTCCGCCTCAAGTATCTCCCGTCCAAGCACGCCATGGCGGATGTACGGCTCGCTACCGTTGCCCCCGATCTCCGGCGCATCCACCCGGCAGACACCAATATCATGGAGGTAAGCTGCCTCGATCACCAGACGTCTGGTGTCGCCGTCAGCGTTGACATTGGCACAGGCCAGCAGCGCTTTCCCGGCAATCATTTTGCCGTGGGTCATCAGAATATCCGTGGTGTGTGGCGTACAATGACGTTTCAGAAGTTCCAGAACTGCCTGCATGACTATCTCCTTCCAAAGAACGATTTGAGAATATTCAGATAATCAGTTGATTTGCGCTGCATGGCTTCCTGTTCCGGTCGCAGTTCGACCTGTTCCCTGGTATTGGACTGATGCCGTTCCAGTGCTTCTCCCAGACGCTCCAGAAGTTTTTCATTCTGTTGCAGCAGTTCTGCCAGCGCCTTCTTGGGCACCTCGGCCAGCATACATTCGGTTGTGGTGGCCCGCACCGTTGCCCGGCGCGGCTCTCCGGTCAAGAGCGACATCTCGCCAAACATCCTGCCGCTGCCCAGGGTTGCCACCTGTTGACCATCCACCAGTACATCCAGCTCTCCGCGCAGCACGAAAAAAAGCGAGCTGCCGTCATCTCCCTGGCGCACGGCTGCTTCGCCGGGCGCAAACACCCGCAGCAAAGCGCCATCGGCCAGACGCTGCGCTTCGACATCACTCAGGGCGTCAAACAGGCTGGCGTGGCGTAGGCCGTCGAGCAGATCCTGACGGGAGAAGGGGAACGGTTCTCTGGGCACGGTCTGGATAATCTGTCGATGCGGGAAGGGGAAGCCCCAGCCTGAGCGGTGTACGGCGTACCAGGCCTTAGTCTGCAGGGCGTCGAGCGCAAGGTTGCGCTGGAGCGGGTCGGCTATCCAGAATTTGAACAGGTAGACGATGCCGCTGTCTGCCAGACTTTGCAGGCGGACCACTGGTGCTGGTTCCCTGAGAACCAGTGGCTCTGTCTGTGCCACTTCCAGCAGCAGGCTTCGTGCCTGTTCCGGCGGCAGTTCGTAGGGGAGGGCGATGTTCAGGGTCTGGGCGGCCCGCTCTGCCGCAGGAATGCTGCTGCTGCCGTGGGTGGTGATGACGCTTTGCACCACTACGCTGTTGGGGACCAGTACCTGATTGTTATCCAGGGTACGCAGGGTGATATAGCGAAAACCGACGTTGATGATTTCGCCGAACAGGTTTTTTTCAGGAATGGTAATCCAGTTGCCCCGGCTCATCAGAGGATCGATCTGCACGGAAAAGCCGTAGAAGGCGTTGGAAAGGGTGGTCTGCATGGCAAAGGCGATGGCTGCGGTCAGCACCGTTGTGGTGGTAATGACCGCTGAAAGATCAACCTGAAACACCAGCCGCAGGGAAGCGACGGCAGCCACCAGATAAACCGCCAGGCGGATGGCGTCCCGCAGCAGCATCGGCACTTCGCCGTGACGGCGCAGGGCCAGAATCATGTCCACCAGCACATAGATGACCAGCTTGGCCAGACAGACCAGGACAATGACGCTCTGTACCCGTGTCAAGATGCGGCTGTAGTTGGGGTAGCCGGTGAGGGTGGCTTCAAAATAGAGCAGCACCAGGCCCAGCAGGGAGAGTTTGACGGCCGTGGAAGCCAAGGGCGATAGCGGTCTGCGCTGGACGCCGCGCACAATGGCCACCACGGTGAAGAACAGGATCACCACCAGCAGCACCACCAGCTTGTTCACCAGAAAATAGTTGATATCAACCAGGGAGAATATCCCTTCGACTCCCTCCGGCGTCTGTGCCGTTGCCATGGCCCCCCCCGTCTATTCCTGCAACGCTCCGATCAGTGAGCGCACATCGGCTATGCCGCGTTCTGCAAGCCACTGTTCCATTCCTTGGGCAATTTCCTGGGCTGCACCGGGATTGACAAAGCTGGCGGTGCCGACCTGGACCGCCGTGGCCCCGGCCAGTATGAACTCCAGCGCATCGGTGGCGGACATGATGCCGCCGATGCCGATCACCGGCACTTTCACCGCCTTTGCCACCTGCCAGACCATGCGCAGGGCCACCGGTTTGATCGCCGGACCGGAAAGGCCGCCGGTGATGTTGGCCAGCACCGGTTTGCGCCGCTCCAGATCGATGGCCATGCCGGTCAGGGTGTTGATCACCGACAGGGCATCGGCCCCGGCTCCTTCGCAGGCACGGGCCATTTCAACGATATCGGTGACGTTGGGAGAAAGCTTGACGATCAGCGGTTTTTTTGTGGCTGCCCGGCAGGCGGCGGTCACCGAGGCGGCGGCGGCGGGGTCGGTGCCGAACACGATCCCGCCCTGCTTGACGTTGGGGCAGGAGATGTTCACCTCCAGGGCTGCAACCTCCGGAATCCCGTCCAGGCGGGCTGCCAGCTCGGCGTATTCCTCCGGGGTGTAGCCGAAGAAGTTGGCAATGGCCGGGGTGTTCACCGAACGCAGAAACGGCACTTTCTTTTTGATAAAGGCGTCAATCCCCACGTTTTGCAGACCGATGGCGTTCAGCATGCCGCCCGGGGTTTCCACAATGCGCGGGGTGGGGTTTCCGGCCCTGGGTTTCAGGGACAGGCCCTTGGTGACAAAGGCGCCGATCGTTTCCAGATCGACATATTCCTTGAATTCCTCACCATAGCCGAAGGTGCCGGAAGCGGTCATCACCGGGTTGCGCAGGGTGAGACTGGCGATGGTAACTGACATGTCCGGTTTCATCTTACGCCACCTCCCATTTCAATTGTGCCGCGTCAAAGACCGGTCCTTCGGTGCAGACGCAGCGGTAGTCGGGAGTTTCGGCACTGTGCCCGGTCCCCTGGCAGACACAGCCCAGGCAGGCACCCATGCCGCAGGCCATATACCCTTCCAGTGAAACCTGGCAGGGGACATGGCGCGCTGTCCCGATCGCCGCCACCGCCTTCAGCATGCCGTGGGGACCGCAGGCAAAGATTCTGCCCTTGTTGGACGTGGTCTCCAGGCGGCTTTCAAGCACCTTTGTCACCAGTCCCTGTTCACCCAGTGAACCGTCCTCGGTGGCGGTGTAGCACTCTACTCCCAACCGCTCGAACTCGGTAATGCAGAGCAGATCATCCTTGGTGCGGCCACCGGCAAACAGACGCACCGGCGAATCATTGACCAGTTCTTTTGCCAGCAGATACAGCGGGGCCAAGCCCACGCCGCCGCCAACTATCAGTTTTTCCTCAGCGGCCGGACCGTTGTCAAAACCGGTTCCCAGCGGTCCCAAAATATCCAGCAGATCGGTTTCGTGGAGGCCGGAAAGCATGGCGGTTCCCTTGCCCACCACCCGGTACAGGATTTCCAGGTACGGCTGCGGGGCAGCGCCGGTGTAAGCCGGTTGCAGTATCCCGGTGTCAAATACGCCAAAGGGGCGGCGGATCAGCGGGTCAATGGAGGGGTTCACCCGCACCATAACAAACTGTCCAGGTCTTGCAGCGGTCATCTCGGGCGGCGCGGTCATCCGCATCCGCCAGTAGCCGGGCGATACCTCGGCGTTGTCCAGAATCATGGCCTTGAACTGCATGGTTCTCCATCCTTCTCTAATCGAAGTTTTTTTCCATCAAAAGGGCATCAATGCCCTGTTCGTAATAGGCTTTGCGCAGGCCGCTGCGGAGAAAACCGAAGCGTTCGTACAGGGCTATGGCCGGAAGGCTTGTGGCCCGCACCTCCAGGCGCAGGATCGTTGCCCCCCGGCGGAGCGCTTCAGCACAGGCCCAGGTCAGCAGCGCGGCGCCTGTGCCGCTACGTTGCTGACCGGGTTCAACCGCCACATCCAGTATCTCTGCCTCGTCCAGCAGCACACTCAGGCAGAGGTAGCCGATAAGCTGCTGTCCCTGTTCCGCCACCACCGCACTGCTGTGCTCTGAGCTGATTTCAGCCAGAAAATGCTGTGCTGTCCAGGGCCGGGGAAAGCAGGCCCGTTCGATGGCCAGAACGGCATCAAGATCAGCTTCGTTCATGGGGCGGATGGTGATCATTGGCGTGCAGGATATCGCCAAGCACGGTGCGCGTAAACAAAAAAGGCGCCTGCAATGTGCAAGCGCCTGATTTTTTCTATGGCAGGGGTGCCAGGATTCGAACCTGGGAATGCC
This sequence comes from Geobacter sp. UBA6151, assembly GCA_002423105.1. Lineage (GTDB taxonomy): Bacteria > Desulfobacterota > Desulfuromonadia > Geobacterales > Pseudopelobacteraceae > Trichlorobacter. Next base: position 9,799 of record DIUT01000067.1, read on the forward strand.
GGAATCAAAATCCGGTGCCTTACCGCTTGGCCACACCCCTGTGTGAGTTGGTTTTTTTAGCAAACAAGGCGCGATACGTCAAGTCTTTCGTGCAACAATTTGATTGCGGACGCTGTCAGCGCCCGCTGAAGACCGCTGGCCGCTTTTCCAGAAAGGCGCTCATCCCTTCTTTCTGGTCAGCTGTGCTGAAACTGACGGCGAACAGATCCGCTTCATAGCGGCAAGCGCGTGTCAGGTCCATTTCCAGGCCGTTCATCACCACCTCCTTGCACAGCTTCAAGGCCACCGGACTCTTTGAAGCCAGCTTCAGCGCCAGGCTGCGGGTTGTTGCCATCAGCGAGGCCAAGGGCACTACCTTGTTCGCCAGACCGATGCGGTACGCTTCATGGGCATCGATCATGTCACCGGTCAGGATCATCTCCAGCGCCCGGCCTTTGCCCACCAGGCGGGGCAGGCGCTGGCTGCCGCCGAAGCCGGGCAGGATACCGATATTGACTTCCGGCTGGCCGAACTTGGCTGTGTCGGCAGCAATGCGGATATCGCAACTCATGGCCAGCTCGCAGCCGCCGCCCAGCGCGTAACCGTTTACCGCGGCAATCACCGGCTTGGGTCCCTGTTCAATGGCGTTGCAGATGCCGTGGGCCAACTGGGCCATGGCCAGGGCCTCGCAGGGACCCATGTCCCGCAGCAGCGAAATGTCGCCACCGGCGATAAAGGCCTTTTCCCCGGCACCGGTGATGATGATCACCCGTACCTCCTCTGCTGCATTCAGTTTCTGAACGGCGTCGGCCAGCTCGTGGAGGGTAGTTGTGGTCATGGCGTTCATGGCCGATGGGCGGTTGACAGTGATTGTGGCGATTCCTTCCGACAGGGCGGTCAGCAACGTTTCGTAGGACATCTGCTATCTCCTTTCACGGTGAGGCTCAGGCAAGCTGCTTGCCATTTATACAGTGTCACATTATACTCACCCCCTTCCCGAAGTCCATGCCGATTACCTCTCGTGCCATGGTTAATCAACTAAAATGAGCAAGGTGGCAGTTCCATTATGAAAATGTTTGTGCAGTATCTGGTTGTCGTTGTTGTACTTGGTGTTTCACTCGTTCAACACTCTTTTGCGGCATCCCCGCCCTCCGATAATCCGGTGCCGATTCTGCTCTATCACCGTTTGGGTCCGGTGGTGGCCGATGGCATGACCATGAAGACCACGGTCTTCGAAAACCAGATGAAGTATCTGCATGATAACGGCTACAAGGTCATTCCGCTACGTCAGCTGGTCAGCTGGTATCAGGGCAAAGGCCCGGCGCCGGGACCGAAATCGGTGGTCATCGTTGAGGATGACGCCCATAAATCGGTCTACAGTGATATGCTGCCCATCATCCGCAAATACCGCTATCCGGTGACGATCTTCGTCTATCCTTCGGCCATCTCCAATGCCAAATACGCCATGACCTGGGATCAACTGCGCGAGCTGAAAAAAAGCGGTCTGTTCGACATGCAGTCCCACACCTACTGGCACCCCAACTTCAAGCGGGAGAAGAAGAAGCTGAAGCCTGAGGTCTACGACAAGCTGATTATGGAGCAGTTGACCAAATCGAAGAAAAAGTTGGAGCAGGAGTTGGGCGGCCCGGTGGATTTTCTGGCCTGGCCCTTTGGCATCTACGATGACCATCTGTTGCAGAAAGCCCGTGAAGCCGGGTATATCAGCACCTTTTCCATTGAGCGCCGCCATGCCACGGCCAAGGAGAAGCTGATGATACTGCCGCGCTACCTGCTGGTAAATGCCGATAGTGACAAGGCCTTTGTACAACTGTTGCGGGGTAATGCCGTTAAAAGGAATGTGGCCTATTGAGCGACAACGATCCGCCAAAAAAACATCCCTGTGCTGACTGCCGTTTTTGCCAGTGGTGTTCCGATGAACGCTGCCGTCTGTGCCGCAGAAAGGACTGCTGCCGCAAGCAGCTGTCATTGGCGGAGCAGATCGCCTTGTACGAACAGATCAATAAAAAACCGGAACAGTGAAACTGGCTATTATTGTGAGCAAAATTGTGATGGTTGTTTTGTGCTCGAAACGTGGTGAAAGTCGCGCTGAATTAATTTCAGGAGAAATATTGTGGTGACAGAACAACAGCGAAGAATGACCTTGTCTCCAGATCGGTTACTGGATGTCATCAGAGTACAGACCGAAATCGTTCAGTTGGGGATTGATCTTGACAAAGTCATGTCCCTGGTTGTCGAAAAATCCCAGGCTCTGACCGGCTCGCAAGGTGGAGTGATCGAACTTGCAGAAGGGGACGAGATGGTGTACCGCGCTGTATCAGGCCTTGCCAAATCTCAGCTCGGGTTGCGCCTGAACCGTGCCACCAGCCTTTCCGGCGCCTGTATTTCTACGGGGACTCCCCTTTCCTGCCGCGATTCGGAATCTGACCCCCGCGTCGATCGGGACGCTTGCCGTCGGGTCGGTCTGCGCTCCATGATTGTTGTGCCACTCAAACAGGAAGAGGCCGTGATCGGTGTCTTGAAGGTTATGTCGGACAAGCCGGAGGCGTTTGATGAAGAACATATCGAGGTGTTGGAGCTGATGTCCGGCCTGATAGCGGCCTCCATGGCCAACGCTACGCGATACGAGTTGGGCGAGATATATCACCGTGCTACCCACGACGCTTTGACCGAACTGTGTAATCGTTCGGTGTTCTACGATCACCTGCGCCAGCGGCTGGCGCAGTCGCGGCGCTCGGTCGAGCGGTTCGGCGTATTGATGCTGGACATGGACGGCTTGAAAAAGATCAACGATGAACTCGGTCACCGTGCCGGCGACGCCGCCATCAAGGAATTTGCCAGCAGGATCAAGATTGCGTCCCGCGAATCCGACACCGTAGCGAGACTGGGCGGAGACGAATTCGGCATTATTCTGTATCAGGTCACCCACCCCGAAGAAACCGCTACCGCTATTCGTCGGCTCATTCAGCAGGTAAGTGAGCCGTTCGAATTTGAGCTTAAGCCACTGCCATTGGCAGTCAGCATAGGCGCCGCCGTCTTCCCGGATGACGGCGACGACGTCAACGTGCTGGTCGAGAAAGCCGACCAGTTTATGTACGAAATGAAACGTAGCCAAAAGGTTATGCGTCAACCTGAGCAACAAGCTGCTATTTCACTCTAAAAGTAGGTAGGGCTTCGGAGTCAGGCTTCCAAGATGACAAGTTATGAGCGGATCAACAAAAAAACCGGAACAGGGAAACTGGCGTTGATTTCCGAAAGCTCCGCGTTGGAATTGGATTTATCCGGATTAATGGGGGACAACTATGTTGAAAATCAGCATTTACCTGCTTTGCCTGGTGGGCATGACCATGGTTTCAGGGTGTGCGCACACCGTGGAAGTTGCGAAATTCAGGGAATCAGCCCTGGACCAGCGAGTAACCGACATTTTGCCGCCCAAACATGTGATTGATAAAAAACAGCCGAAAGTTGCCATACTGCCCTTTGGCGAACCTTCTGAATATACCGGCCGTCTCAGTGCGGGCGCTCAAGAAGGGATCACGCAGATAGCCTCAAAAATGTGCGGCATGGAAGTTGTTGAACGGGGGCAGGCGCAGAAGCTTTTTGATGAGAAAAAGTTTGTCTGGTCGCTTGATCTCGGGGCTGATTTCTCTGAAATTATGCACATGGCCCAAGGTATCGATTATGTCGTCCTCGGTTCCATAACCAACACGGCGGTGGAGGCGGATTTTACGCCGGCCAGGAAAACCTGCGACAAAAAAGGGAAGTGCCAGACATCGGACCCATCGTGCAACGTAAAAGCAATAGCCACCGTGAATGTGCGGGTGATCAATGCCGCGACCGGGGCTGTTGCGCAGGCATTTGACCCGTTTAATGGCAGTGTCAGCAACTATAACAGGGTGGAATCAGGCTATGGCTGCCGGGTCAGAAACCCGGCGCCGTTGATCAATCAGGCTGTTGCCGATGCGGTGAGAAGGGCCAAAAAACCATTCGTCGAGGCATTTCCGCGCTACGGCTATCTTTACAAGACATTAACCGGTCCCGATGGTCAGCGCATCGCCTATGTCAACATTGGCAAGCTCGACGGCGTCAAGGGGGGCGATGATGTTGAGCTCATACGGTATGTAAAAGAGGTGGATCGCGTGAAGAGAACCGAGGAGTTGACGGTCCAGAAAATTGCCGATGTGAAGATTGCCGACACCGACCTGCAAAACAGCAGGAGCATTATCATCATTCCGGAAGAATACTCGTCTCAGATCATGCCCGGTCTTGCCGTCAAAACCAAATACAACGGCAATTTCTTCTGGTAGCCTTTTTCCAAGGCGCATTCCCATTCAAACTTCAGGAGACAGTGCCGATGATTCCAGAAAAACTGCAGGAAATACTGAAGCAGGATGGCGTTGTTGCCATCGCCACGCTTGGCCAGGATGGGCCGCACATGGTCAACACCTGGAACAGCTACGTCCGGATCTCCGCTGATGGCCGCTTGCTGATCCCTGCCGGTTACATGCATCGCACCGAGGCGAATATTGCCTTCAATCCTTATGTGTTGATTACGCTGGGCAGTAGCAAAGTGCAGGGATTGCACGGGCCGGGCGCCGGTTTCCTGATCAAGGGCACGGCCGCATTCGTAACCGCCGGGCCGGATTTTGACCTGCTGAAGTCAAAATTCGAATGGTTGCGGGCCACCCTGGCCGTTACCATCGATTCTGCCACGCAGACCTGGTAGGCGCTGTCTTCTGAACAGCAAAAAGCTCCTATAAACCCTTCTTCTTGCCAATGCTGCATCAGCATGTTGTTGTACAACATCTTGTCACTACGGGGGTTGATATGCAGGCAATAACCTACAGCGAAGCACGCCATGATCTAAAAAATGTTATGGACGCTGCTTGCAACAATCATGAACCGGTCCTGATCACGCGTCGCAAGGGTGAAAGCGTGGTTCTCGTAAGCCTGGAAGACTATGAGTCCATTATGGAGAGCGAATATTTGCTTTCCAGTCCTGCTAATGCTTCACGACTCCTGCAATCACTTGAAGAGGCGCGCTCCGGCAAGCGAACCCCCATGGATGCTCTAGGGGTATAAACGTCACCTTCACGCCGACTGCTCTTGATGACCTGCGTTATTGGCTAAAGACTGACAAACGCCAGGCAGAGCGAGTCTTGGCGCTTCTTGAAGAAATTCGGCGAACTCCTTTTGAGGGTATAGGAAAACCGGAACCCCTCCGTTTTCAGCTAGCCGGTTGCCGGTCTCGCCGGATTGATCGGGAACATCGGCTTGTCTACCAAGTGGAAGAGGCGGAGATAGTAGTTGTCGCCTGTCGATATCATTATTGAGCTCATTTCTCGTTATTCAATTTTCCTGCCGAGTTGGAAGATGGGGACGTAGTTGATTTGTTGACTAACATCCTCTGCTCTTTTTCGCTAATCAACTAATCAACTACGTCCGCTTAGCGTCCCGTCTGGCTGACCTTGGCATCTATTCTCTCTCAATTGTTCAATTCGGTGCCTGTCCCCTTTTCGCCCTCTGGCTTCAAACAGCCATGTACGCCAGCGTCGCCGGTCCCAGGCAAACTTCAGGAGAAATTCCTTTTTATTGCAGCGATGGGTGATATGCCACACTTGCCCCGATTTGCGCGTGCCATTCTTAAAAGCTCGTTTCGATGGGTGAAAATGCACTTCTAAGCGTGAAAATGAGGCTGGTTTTTGAGATTATCTTAATAAATTCGAATTGTTAATTTGGTCCGACCCCAGCCATCCCTTTTTACGCCTCTGATTTCTTCAATAGCAACATAACAAGCAGCGTTTTCCACTTTGTGGGGCTACACCCCGACAGGTCCAAAGTGAAACGCGTAGTTGACGTGGCTGAGTATCAGCTTGTTTATGCAGCGCACGACCACCTTCTGTTCGGCTATCGGGTGGCCAAATAGAGCGAAGTTTGGAATTGATTTCGCCTGTTCGTATTCCCGCATTTGTGGAAAACGCCGATGAGATATTCCGTAAGCTGTTTCAAATGGCATTGTTCCCGTACGTAACAAGCTGAAGTACGAGGAGTAAATCACGCCGTCATAGCCTGCGGCATGCACCGCCTTGGCTATGTCGCGGCAAATGTCATATGAGTGCTTGCCAGCTAGAAACAGCATATGTACTGCCATATCAAGGCTCTCAAATTCTGTGACATGCTCTTCTGAAAGCAAATATGAAAGATCAAGGAGCTTCAACGAACGCGTTGGCGAAAGTGTGGCTACGTAGAGTTCGTCTTCAGCGGTGACGCGACATTCATGGACACAAACCTCAAGGTCCTGCGATCCGTACATAACTGGAAGATCTGCTGAATCCAAGCGTCCAGTGCCAATGAAAGCAGAAGGCGGCGTATCGTATTCCGCTTTATCGGCCGGCAAGTTGGGATCTTTTCGAATGCGATAGAACAACTGATTTTCATCGAGAAAAACTGATGGATATTCGTCGAGGATTCGCTGAATGATGGCCTGACGAGATTGATCTTCCTGAAGTGCATTCAATGGTTCGACTTCACCGACCATCCATAAACGTGGACCATAATAAAAAAATCCAATCGTTAGCGTTTTGCTTATCAGCTCAATGTCCTTCTGGAACCAAGGTGCTGTCTTGATACTGCTTTGTCTTTGTTCATTGAACTGTACAAGCGGGGCTGCTCCATACTCACATTTTTGCAGCGTACCCCACACGAAGAACCTATGAGCAAGCGTAGCGGCTCTCTTCTTGGTCAGTTTTCGCCCTGACTTATCCCCGCAATTAGGACAAACACCATCCCCTGCTTCTCCGATTCTTTCAGCATCCAGTCTTAATCCTTGATCTGAAAAGCAGTTAGAGCACAAAACTATATATCGATCATAATTTTGCTTCTCCTTTCTGTCCGCGAAGAACTTACCCATCCGGGTCAGCAGGCTCATCTGTTCGACTCCTTGCTACGGTATTAACTTTTCAATCTTGTAGTGGCCAACCAATATTTGATGCCAAGCGGCATATACTATTAGATGCATTTTTGCTTTGTCAGGGCATCCAATATTATATGCCTTTCCGGTTCCATGCCTTTTGTGTCGTGGTACAGATATACCATCTGCACCCCTGTTTCCTGAAAAGACGAAACAGCTTTCTTGTCTGCCTCACCCACCCACAGAACCACCCGGTTTTCAGATTTTTATATTTACCCCAAAACCGGCTGAAAGAAATTTTACATCAGCTTAACCGTTTGATATCAAACATAAAACAGCTAGTGTTTTTCGCTTTTTCCAATTCATGTAAAGAAACTTTACGCAGATTTTTCTCCATTGATTCCAGTGTGTTGCGCGGCATGTAAAAAAACTTTACACACTCTGTGGATAACGAAAAACCCGCCGATGGGGGCGGGTTTTTGAATAAGTGGTTCAATTATGTTGTGGGGCTGTCGGTAGTGCATGACTCTTCCTGATGCCGTTGATGTGGCATTGAGATAACGCAGTACGCCCTGCTTGTCCAGCATTATTTCCGGGGAAGATATCCTACAGCAGCTTGATCCCCGCCAGATCCTTCGAGCGCTTCACCGCTGCATCCACCGCATCCATGATCAGGCCGTGAAAACGGCCGTTTTCCAGGGTATGCAGCGCCGCGATGGTGGTGCCGCCCGGTGAGGTGACCCGGTCGCGCAGTACCGCCGGATGCTCGCCGCTTTCCTGAATCAGTCTGGCTGAGCCCAGCACGGTCTGTACCGCCAGCCCCAGCGCTGTTTCTCGGGGTAGGCCGTTTTTAACTCCAGCGTCGGCCAGGGCTTCGATGAAGGAGAAGGCGTAGGCCGGTCCGCTGCCGGAGACGCCGGTGACAGCGTCCATCTGGCGTTCGTTGACGGTTACGACGGTGCCGACGGTGGCAAACAGGGCGCTGGCCAGTTCAAGGTCCTTGGCGTCGGCGCGCCGACCGGCGCAGATGGCGGTGGCGCCACTCTGGACCAGGGCCGGGGTGTTAGGCATGGCTCGTATGATGCGGATGCCGCTTTGCAGGGACTCTTCGATGGAAATGGTGGAAACACCGGCCATGATTGAAACGATCAACTTGTCCGGTGAAATCTTTCCGTCAAAGGCGGTGAGCACGCTGGCGGCAACCTGCGGTTTGACGGCAAGCACCACCAGATCGGAGGCGCTGACCGCTGCATTGTTGTCGTCAGTGGTTCTGACCTTGAGTGACCGGGAAAGCTCTGCACGGCGTTCCGCAAGCGGTTCTGAAACCAGAATTTTGTCCGGTTGCATGCCGCCCTCGACAAGCCCCTTGATGAGCGCTTCCGCCATGTTTCCGCCGCCGATAAAACCGATAGCCATGTCAAACAGCATATTATACTCCTTTACTGGTAACAATCTGCGTTGAAGCATCTACTTCCGGAGAACTGTCCTTGTTTGCGGTGCTGCTCTTGGTGATCATAATCACGCCAACGCAGACCAGAGCGATGCCGACCCAGCGCAGCGGTGATATCTGCTCATGCAGCAGGTATTTGGCCAGAATCGCCACCAACACATAGTTGAGCGCCTGCATCGGCAGGGCCACCGTCAGGTCTTCCCAGGAAAGCACCGCCAGCCATAGGAAGAAGAACAGCGCCAGCATGGCGGTGCCAACCACGATCTTCCATTCGGACATGGCCCGGTAGGCCACTTCCAGGATGCCGCGCAGGTTCATGGTGGAGAGATCCCCCAACTGTTTCATCCCCTTTGCCAGCAGGATGTCTCCCACGGTTCCAGCCGTAACGGCTATCATCATGATGATAATGGTTTTAAGCATGCATCTTTTCCTCTCCACGGTAATTACACAGTGATATTCCAAGTTCTTGCAGCCGCTGCCGGACCTGCGGACTGGTCAGCGCCTGCAGTTCGTCTACGTGGCGATAGTCCGGCATCCGGCGGCTGATTTCCGCATCCGGCAGGCAGCCGGGGTGAAAGTAGATTTCCGTCAGCCCCGGATCAAGGTGCTCCAGTATGGCCAGCAGATAGGCTTCCGTCATCCGGCCCGAATTGAGCAGGCCCTTGACTTCCGCGGCGCAGACGATGTTCAGGCGCTGCAGGTCCGGCTGCGCATGGTTGGACAGTGCCCCGAAAATCAGCCGTTCCACCGCCTTGCCTGCCACCCGGCTGCGGTCATGGGTCAGGTTGTGGCGCAGTCGCTCACGGGTGATTCTGAAGCTGGTGATGCCGTGCAGCGGCATCAGCTCCTGAAGCAACTCGAAAACCGTGGGATGCATCTGGATGTTCAGATGTCCGTCAATGTGGGAGAGCGGGAGGCCGGTTTCCTTGATTTTCAGTATCTGGGCTTCGATTTCGGCCCGCAGTTGTGCGCGGATAGCGCGATCAAAGAAAAGCCGCATACCGACGGCCACCGGATTGCCGGGGAAGCAGCCGTCAGCGCCCAGCAGGCCGGGTATCTGTTCCGGTGGTAGCACCGGCGTGCCTTGCACCAGGGTCAAATGCAGCCCAATTTGTAATCCGGGGTTGCGCCGCGCAATGTCAACTGCTTCGTCAAAGGCCCCGCCGCCGGACATAAGCGAAGCCTGGGTCAGGATGCCGTCCCGCCAGGCCAGTTCCACGGCCCGGTTGACCCCGGGGGAAAGCCCGAAGTCATCGGCATTGACGATCAGGCGTTTCAGCATGCCGCCTGGTTGCGCCGTTTGCGCATGTATTCCAGATACTGCTTGCCTTCTTTCAACAGCTTGCGCCGCTCTTCACCATCCACCAGCATCCGTCCAATGCTGCGCATGATGTATTTGGGCCGAAAGTAGAACTTGTCGTAAAACTCTTCCACGGAGTTGAAGATTTCGGCGTTGGTGAGGTTCGGGTAGTTGATGACGCACTTCTGGTGGCCGGTGTCGTCGATGAAGTCGTCGGAGGCGATCCAACCCTGTTCTTTGGCCATGGTGTAGAATTCAGTGCCGGGGTAGGGGGAGGCCAGGGAAGCTTGCAGGGAGTTCAGGTCAATCTGTTTGGCGAATTCAATGGTCTCGCGGATGGTTTCCCTGGTTTCGCCGGGCAGTCCCATGATAAAGGCACCGTGCACCGACAGTCCCAGGCTCTTGCAGTCTTTGGTGAACTTGATCGCCTGCTCCTTGGTGATGCCCTTCTTGATGTTCTTCAGAATCTGGTCGTTGCCGGTTTCATAGCCCACCACCACGTGGCGTAGACCAGCCTCGCGCATGATCTTCAGGGTTTCGTAGTCACAGTTGGCCCTGGCGTTGATGGTCCAGGAGATGCCCAGCGGTTTCAGCAGGTTTGCCACCTGACGGGCATGCTCGCGGTTGGCGGTGAAGGTGTCGTCATCAAAGGACAGCTCTCGCATCTCCGGGATGTTGTCCACGATCCACTTTACTTCCTCGTAGACATTCTGCGGGCTGCGGGTGCGCATCCGCTGGCCGGAAAAGGTCTGGGGCCAGAGGCAGTAGATGCACTTGGAGGGACAGCCGCGGCTGGAGTAAATGGAAACATAGGGGCTCTTGAAATGGGGGATCACATACTCGGAGATCGGCAGATCCCGCCGGTAGACCGGCGCCACAAAGGGCAGGGCGTCCAGGTCTTCAATAAGCGGGCGGTCCGGAGTGTGCATGGTTTTGTCGTCACGGATGAAGCTGATGCCGTCAACCTTCTCCCAGTCGCGTCCTTCGCACAACTCCTTGGTGGAATAGTCGAATTCACCGCGGCAGACGATATCAATGATCCCTTTTCCGGCCTTCAGCGACTCCTCCGGCAGAACGGTGACGTGGGGACCGGTCAGCACGGTGACGATCCCCGGCTTGGCCTCCTTGATGCGGCGGGCGGTTTCTATGTCAATGGTCAGGGTGGGGGTGGAGGTGTACATCACCACCATATCAAAGCCCTTGGCGATCTCCAGACAGGCGTTCAGGTCAAGCTTCTGCACCGGCGCGTCAACCACCCGGGAGCCTTCGATCATGCCTGCGGGAAAACAGAGCCAGGTGGGGTACCAGAAGGAGGTGACCTCCCGTGAGGCCTGGTAGCGTGCCCCGGCGCCACCGTCAAAATCGTCGAATGTGGGCGGGTTCAGAAAAAGCGGTTTCATTACAACTCCTTGATAGTTCGTAAAAAAAATAAGAATATGGGGATGCAGCAGGAATGTCAAGAGTAGCGCCGGGAGGTCATGAAAAAAGGGCAGCCCCACGGCTGCCCTTTGTGGGGCGGGATGTGCTGCGGCAGGTCTACTTTTTCTTCGGTTCCGGCTTTGCCGCCGTGTTGTCTTTTTTGGGTTGCTTGGCGATGATACGGTCCTTGACCTTTTCATAAACCGGCTCCGGCAGCACCTTGCGGGAAACCAGCTGGGCCTTGTTGGCATAGGGCCGGTTGGAAATGATCTTGGCGGCTGTTGCGTCACCCAGGCCGGGAATCGCCTTTAATTGGGCATCGGAAGCGCTGTTGATGTCAACCAGCTCCTGTTTTTTAGCCTTCACGGCATCCACTACCTTGGCCGGTCCGGTTTTTGCCGGTGCCGATACAGCGCTCTTGGTAGCCGGTTTGGCCGGTTCGGCTGCAAAACCGCTGCTCAATGACAATGCCAGGGTGACTGCTGCGCAGCAGCTACTGATCAGAAACCGTTTCATGTTCATTGCTCCTTGTCATTAATGATTTCAGCTGCCTGTGAGGTGATCAGGTTGTAGCAGGAGGCCTCCGTGCTGTCAACCTGCTAGCCGGTTTTCCTGGCAAACTATGGACTGCTGCTTGACAAGCAGGTGAATTCTGGTGTTTTCTGCTCCTGCTTAACGTCAGATATTGCAGCAGGGGAGCGGGAAATGAGCAAAACCGGTCATGGGGAACAGGTGCCAGGTCCATTGCAGGCGATCTTCAGTCTGCCGGTGATTGTGGCGGCATTGGGCTATTTCGTGGATATCTACGATCTGGTGCTGTTCAGTATTGTGCGGGTACCCAGCCTGAAGGCCTTGGGGCTGTCCGGCAAGGAACTGGTGGACCAGGGGGTGTTTCTGCTGAACATGCAGATGGCCGGTATGTTGATCGGCGGCATCATCTGGGGGGTGCTGGGGGACCGCAAAGGACGGCTCAAGATCATGTTCGGCTCCATCTTCCTCTATTCTGTGGCGAATCTGGCCAACGGCATGGTGCAGTCCATAGAGGCCTATGCAGCGCTGCGCTTTGTTGCCGGCATAGGGTTGGCCGGTGAACTGGGTGCCGGTATCACGCTGGTCAGCGAGGTGCTGCACAAGAAAGTACGGGGCTACGGCACCATGGTTGTGGCGTCGGTGGGGGTTTCCGGCGCGATCCTGGCCAATATTGTTGCGCGCTCCTATGACTGGCGCACCGCTTTTTTCATCGGCGGCATACTGGGGCTTATGCTGCTGGCGTTGCGCTTCGGCGTTGCGGAGTCGGGCATGTTCAAGGGGATGGAGGAACGCACGCAGGTCAGCAAAGGTAATTTTCTGGCGCTCTTTACCAGTCGCGACCGCTTTGAGCGGTTCTTCCATGCCATCATGATCGGGCTGCCGTCCTGGTTTGTGGTTGGCGTGCTGATCACCTTTTCTCCTGAGTTTGCCAAAATGCTGGGAGTACAAGGAGCTGTTTCAGCCGGAAATGCGGTGATGTACTGTTATCTTGGCCTGGTGGCAGGTGACCTTGTCAGCGGATTGTTAAGTCAGGTGATGCAGAGCCGCAAAAAAGTCGTGCTGATCTTTCTGCTGCTGACCGTGGCCTCTGTCACCATCTACTTCATGGCGACAGGCGTGTCGGAGCGGACATTCTACGCCATCTGCGCGCTGCTTGGATTTGGCATCGGGTACTGGGCCGTCTTCGTCACCATTGCCGCAGAGCAGTTCGGCACCAATCTGCGGGCCACCGTGGCCACCTCGGTACCCAACTTTGTGCGCGGCATGACGGTACCGATCACCACCCTGTTTCTGTTTTTGCGCAATCAGTTCGGTCTGCAACATGGAGCCATAATAGTCGGGGTGCTGACGTTGTCCATTGCGCTCTTCTCCCTCTGGCGTCTGCAGGAAACCTTTCACAAGGATCTGGATTATTTCGAGGAATTTCTGTAGGAGCGGATGCTGTCCGGCGCTTGCCCCTTGCCGACAGCGGGGCCGCCATGCTATAGATATACGGCTTCAGGATTTTTACTCGGAGAGGAAAAGACAGACATGAGTCATCAGCGCAAACCGGAAATCAACTTCAACTACATCTACAATTACAGCTACAACCCGGTCTATACCAACGGCGTGCAGGGCGGCTTTACCCCCAGGGGTGAGCTGGTCATGCACTTTTACCAGGAGCGCCCGGCCCTGCCCAAGGAACTGACCCACGAGATCACCCCTGAAGGCGGCATCGGCACCCTGACCGAATCAGATCCCAAGAACCTGAACAGCACCATGGTCCGCTACATTGAAAATGGCGTTACCATGAACTTTCAGACCGCTGCCATGATCCATGCCTGGCTGGGTGAGCAACTGGGCCAGATGCAGGCCATCATGAAGGCGCAGCAGGATTTTCTCGAAGGCGGAGCACCGGAAGCAGCCCAGGAAGGGTAAGTTTTCTGAAAAAACATCCCGAACAAAAAACGGCCCGTGGACAACTCCACGGGCCGTTTTTTGTTATCCGTGTGCGCCCAGCATGGCGCGTGTCGCGTAAGCGACATCTGTTTGACTGTGGTGGTCAAGCAGTGACTTGGAGGTGAAAGTCCTCTATGGACCCTGATGGTGGGAACCATTAGCCGGACGGCAAGGGTGTCCGTCGCGAGGCGGAATCTGAAGGAAGCCGCAGGCAAAATCCCGGCCCGACGAACAGAAATCGCATATGAGGCAGTCACATCCGGGCGAGAAGGCACGTAACTTCAAAGCCCTACAACCATCCGGAGGGTGTGGCTGTAAATGCGGCGGGTATATGGGATGAAGGTCACGCGAATTACCTGGGGAGGTCTGCTGTCCCGCACCGGGCGAAATCCAGGTGCAGGGGAATTGGGATTAAATGGCCTGTTCCCTCATGTTCGGCAGAAGTCAGCAGAAGCCATAATAGTCGGCTTGACCAGACGATGAAGGGCGGAACTTGAAACGACGGAAAGGAACCCTGAATTTCGATGACGACAGTAGCAGCAGAAGGCCGGATTGAGATACCCGGCGCCATACCGGAGTTGAGCGGTCGGAAACCGCAGTTGGCCGGTAATGGTGCGGCAAACGTCACGGGAATGCGGGACAACTCTGCTCCGAAGACGGACGGACTGATGGAAGTAGTAGTCAGCCGAGGCAACATGATGGCGGCATATGAACGTGTACTGCGCAACAAAGGAGCCCCCGGCGTGGACGACATGCCGGTAACAGCCCTGAAGGAGTACTTGCAAGAACACTGGCCGCGCATCAAAGAAGAACTGCTGGCGGGGAAATACACCCCGTTACCGGTACTGAAGGTAGAAATACCCAAGCCGAGCGGCGGCACAAGAATGCTGGGAATCCCCACCGTCCTTGACCGTCTCATCCAGCAGGCAGTACATCAGGCAATGAGACCGCTGTTCGATCCGGACTTCTCCAACCACTCCTACGGGTTTCGTCCCGGAAAGAGCGCCCATCAAGCCATCAAAGCTGCTCGTCAATATGTTGAGAGCGGCAAACGATGGGTGGTCGATATCGACCTAGAGAAATTCTTTGACCGCGTCAACCACGACATCCTCATGTCGCTGGTAAAACGCAAAGTCAGGGATAAACAGGTGCTGAAGCTGATAGACAGCTACCTGAAAGCGGGAATGTTTGAGGGCGGCATCACGTCCCCCCGGCAAGAAGGAACACCGCAGGGTGGTCCTCTCTCGCCGTTTCTATCAAACATTCTACTGGACGAACTCGACAAGGAACTGGAGAGCCGGGGTCACACCTTTTGCCGTTTTGCTGATGATTGCAACATCTACGTTGCCACCAAAGCCAGCGGCGAACGGGTCATGGCCTCAATCACCACATTCCTGTCACACCGGCTCAAGCTCACGGTCAACCAAGGCAAAAGCGCGGTTGATCGCCCATGGCAGAGAACCTTTCTGGGTTACAGCATGACGTGGCACCATAAACCCCGCCTGAGAGTGGGCGGTAAAGTGCCGGCAAGGCTGAAAGCAACCCTGAAGGAAATATGCCGACGGGGTAAAGGAAGAAGCCTGCGCCAGACCATAACAGACGTGAATCCGAAACTGCGGGGGTGGTTGAACTACTTCCGTTATGCAGCAGCGGAAAACCTCTTCAAGGAACTGGATGGCTGGCTTCGGCGGAAACTGCGCTGCATCTTGTGGCGACAGTGGAAGCGCTCCTACACCCGAGCAAAGAACCTGATCAAACTGGGATTGTCTGGGGATGCATCATGGCGGTTAGCAAGAAACCAGCGTGGCCCGTGGTGGCACGCCGGGACGAACGTCATGCATCGTGTTCTTCCGAATTCCTACTTCGACGACCTTGGCCTGATATCGCTTCAGAGCCAGTACAACCGACTTCAGCGCGTATCATGAACCGCCGTATACGGAACCGTTCGTACGGTGGTGTGGGAGGACGGCGGGGGAGACCCCGCCTCCTACCCGATT
>DIUT01000059.1 GCA_002423105.1 Geobacter sp. UBA6151
AATACCTTAAACTAGCGCCATTCTATGCTGTCCCTGGAACTCCTTAATGGGCGGCTCACGTTTTAGAGGAAGCCGTGCAGTATTAAGCCTGGAAATCGTCAGACTGCCGGTAAACCTCGTCATGGCTGCCAATGTTGATAGTGAGCGGCAACAGAATTCTTTGCAGAGACAGGAAAGGCGGCTATTTGGCCGCCTTTTGAATTATGTCTGGTGTCCCAGGAATTCCGGTAGTGTTTGATGGAGGTGATAAGTGAGGTCAAATTTATGTCTATAAATCCAGAATGTATTGCTTTGATGGTAATTCAAAAGCACCACTTAACTGATTAGCTTTGTGATATTTCAAATTAAAGAAAATATTTGATATAATTTCACTAGAAAGTGTGGCTCTCCAATATTTTTGTCTTTCATATGCAACAATAACGTCTGAATTAAACTTTCCCATATTGTAGAATAAATAATCACGTAATTCAGGAGACAACTTTGCATTTAATTTAATCATCATGCGTAATGATCGAACCACAGTACCTAAAGTATTAGGGTTATCAACTAAATTAATATCCAAATAATATTCATGTAAATTCATAAGATAGTTTTCTGCCGAGTGAATATCACCACTATCAACTTCATAAACTATTGCATCCCAATTAAAAAATGTAGTTTTAGTAAGACTTTTAAATCCATCCATTTTCACAAGATTGTTTTTAAATGCCCATGTGTTTTCGATATTCCAAATATCTACATGCCACTTTTTTAATTGAATCCTGTAACCTCCAAAAGCGTTCAATTTAAATTTATATTCTTTGAGCAATGATTCTAGGTTACCCCTATCATGTTGCTCAAAAACTAGATCAACATCTGAATCAAAAAAACGATTCCCACCAATACACAAATCTCGAAGCATACCCCCAAAAATAGCCACGCGACCAAGCTTTTGCGACAATTCCACCAAATCGAACACTTCGTCTCGCTCAAATTTTTTGGAATTTAGGAATCTACCAATTCGTTTTTTTAATGCACTAAAATCATTGACTATCATTTTATGAATTAAACCTTTTCAAGTCATTGAAAAATGATACGGCATATGAATCTGTCATGCCAGAAACCATATCTGTCAACAATTGTGCTTCCTTGTAACGTAAAGGCAATTGGTTATTTTCATCTTCGAATATTCTTCTGTAATTTTCTGATATTCGGCCATAGACATAAGCTGACAATGGATTCTTTCTCTTCTTCTTTAGATTGCCGACTTCCTCACGATCTATAATTGCAGCCCAAATAATATCCATGATTTTTTTCAATGTGTTATAACCTTGCAACTCTAAAGACAATACGCTCTTGTGATTGTATCCATTCGCTCTATCAAATTCTTTCAGTTCTTCGCAAAATTTGAACGCATCGCTACAACCCATAAGGTCATGTTCAAATGAACCTTCCATTATCGAGTCAAAATTTTTCAGGA
Organism: Geobacter sp. UBA6151; assembly: GCA_002423105.1. Classification (GTDB taxonomy): domain Bacteria; phylum Desulfobacterota; class Desulfuromonadia; order Geobacterales; family Pseudopelobacteraceae; genus Trichlorobacter. Next base: position 1,460 of record DIUT01000059.1, read on the forward strand.
AACTCTTTTTTACTTCACTAACCATTGCTGATATTGAATAAACTCTGAACATTTGCATTGAAACATCATTTAACTCTGCTGGAGATAATTTACTTTTTCTAAACTCAACATGTTTATTATTAGCTTGATCTATAACACCTTTAACTAGTGTATCATCTTTGCAGGTATGCGCAAGATAAGATATAAGATCAGGAAAAGAAACAAGTTGTTTTTTAATTGAATCCTCTGCATCTAAAACAGAATAAGCGATATCGTCACATGCTTCCATTATATATGTCACTGGATGCCTTATGCCTTCTTTTAAACCTGTTTTTTGCCAGACATCTTCAACAATTATGGATTCAGATTGAAAGTAACCATATTTTTTTCTTGATGAATGTTTCTTGTCCACTCTATTTGACGGGACTGTATATTTTAAAAGGGCAGCAAGTGTCCCATATGTAAGGTTCAATCCAAAGTCATCATTTAATAATTGAAGTTTAGTAACAAGCCTAAATGTTTGCGCATTTCCCTCGAAATTTACAAAATCACTAACCATTACAGCAGTAATACCTTCTTGCTCCTTAAATATGCCTATATTGTCTTCAAACCACTTCCCAATGGCCTTTTCTCCTTGGTGCCCAAAAGGCGGATTACCTAAATCATGTGCAAGACCAATTGCAGCAAGAATTGAAGGAATATTCCTTTGAGGCATCAAACACTCATCAATCTTTACTTCATCCTGATGATTAAAGACCAAATCCGTTCCAATACTTCTTGCTAGATTTGACACCTCATGAGAGTGGGTCAGCCGAGTTCTGACGCTATCATTTATTTCCATTGGAAATACTTGCGTTTTATCGGCAAGTCGTCTCACTGGTGTTGAGAACAATATCCTATCGTAATCCCTTTCAATTTCGGTCCTTGATTGAGGGATAGCACTAAGCCCAGTTGAAGGTTCTTTCCCATCTTTTCGCCGAGTATTATTGAGCAATAAATTCCAATCCATTATCGTTCCTTTTTTACAATATTTTAAACTTTACAAATTAGCTCCAAGCAGCGGCACCGCATACACGCTCTCCCCTGCTACAATCTTCGATTTTGCTTCTTAGCCCGCTTCTTGCCGTCCACTACTCACCCCCCCCCCCACTGCTTGAAGAAGAACACAATCCAGCAGTACCGGAGCCACACATCAGACAAATTATTTACGCTGTCACCCGCTCCGGCGTAACACTCAGACGCAATCCAACACCATGCAACAGACTGAACAAGGTACGGATTTCAGGATTACCACGATGGGATAAGGTGCGATAGAGACTCTCCCTGTTCAGGTGCGCTTTCTCCGCCACGGCTTTCATGCCGCCGTTTGCCTCGGCAATATTACGGAGCGCCAGCAGGAAAGATTCTTTATCTCCCTCTTCGAGAGCGGCATTCAGATATGCCGCTGCTTCATTGGGGTCTTTCAGAGCTTCCAGCAAGTCTTTCTGATATTCCGTCATCTGTGCCATATTACTGTCTCCTTTGATGATCCTGCAGGTAGCTGGCGGCCAGGGCGATGTCACGCTTCTGAGTGCCCTTGTCTCCGCCGATAAGAAGCAGCATCAGCCTGTTTCCTTCCTTGGCAAAATAGACACGATATCCCGGCCCGTAATCAATCCGTAATTCCCAGACGCCTTCATCAACCGGCTTATGGTCTCCAAGGTTACCCAAACGTGCACGGTCAAGACGGACACGGATTTTTGCCCTGCCGTTTACGTCGCGCAAGGCTTCCAGCCAATCCTTGAACGGCGCTTTCCCCTCAGGGGTTTTGTAATATTCAACTTCGTACGGGAATGTCTGTATGGACATACATTAGCCTATAAGCTACAGGGTGACAAGTACCGTTTACTTTCAATGTTAAATATTGGAGCTCTTGTTCCCCCTCGGCTGACTCCAGGTTCTCGTCATAGCCTGACATAGAACCATTAAACCTTTCTGGAACCACGGATGCATAGGATGAACACGGATAAACCTAAAAACTGTCTTGCTGATTATGCAGTTATCCGTATGCTTCCTATCCATCCGAGTTAACAAAAGACTCTTTGCTTGCCATAGTCTGGAAATGCTGGACATTCCCCATATTTCCCTTCTGACAACTCCACCACTTCATTCATCCGAAATCTTCTTTCTCCCCGGCGGCAGAAAATTCTCCCCGGTCACCACGCTCCTGCCGGTCTTTTCCTCAAGATCCACCCGCGCCTTGCGGGCAATGCCGCCACCTTTCTTTCCGGCAACCTTATTCTCTTCCATGCCAGTGGCTGCCATTGTCTCGGCAATCTGGCGGGTGGAGAGTTCAGCCAGGGCGGTAAAGATCAACTCCGCTTCACTCATATGGTCGCGCAGATTCTGGGTCTTCAATCCTTTAAGCTTCTTGTGATCCTTGACCGCGACACCGGCCCATTCCTGATGAATGATGTTGGTCAGGATGGCAAACTCGCTCTCTTTCTTGATGTCGTGCTCTTTCCAGTAATCGGTCAGCTTGTTGCGGGTTTCCTGCCCCATCATCCGCTGCTGGATCCATTTTTCGCTTCTGCCGTGCTGCTGCCAGTACTCCCGTGCCCGATCCAGTGACCGCGCCGGGTCGCCCATGTCCTGCATCCGCTCATAGCCGACCTTTGCCAACCAGAGCTTGATCGGCTCTGCCTTAGGGCTGGGTACCGATTGGATCAAGCGCAGCAGCACTTCGGGACTGGCGACGTCAGTGAGGTATTTCTTTCCGTCAGCCGCTTCCAGTTTCAGTCGGTTACAATTTGTAACCGACTCACTGCCTTCCTTTTTTAAACGATTTTTCAATACCTTCCAGTAATTTCTTGCCGCCTGAAAATCAGACTGCTGCAGCAATGCCTGGATGATATCAACCACTGAGAAATACCAGGTTTCGGTTTCCTCATCGTAAATTCTGCGGATTTGATACTCTTCGAAAATCGCCAGTTTGTTTTTCATAGCGCTTGAACCCCTTGTTTTCTTCTCAACGACTGACTGGTTCTCGTCATAGCCTGACATAAATCCATGAAAAACCTTTTTAAGAACCACGGATGCATAGGATGAACACGGATGAAAACCAAAAAACAGTCTTCACGGTTATGCAGTTATCCGCATGTATCCTATCCATCCGAGTTAACAAAGATTCTTGTTTTTGCCTGACATAAGCCATGAAAACCTTTTTGGGAACCACGGATGCATGGGATGAACACGGATGAAAACCTAATAAGTTATCCCACTTGCCCCTATTAAAGTCAATTATTCCAACTGATTTATTGAATCAGATTTTACGCATCTGCAATCATTCTACCTGCCGCTTTGTTCCTGTCTGCTTATTAGCCACCAGCACCATTCGCGATATTTCGCATCACAAAAACTTTCCTTGATATTCCGCAGCAGATAACCATGAAATATCGCATCAACACAAGTGCCTTCTTCTCAAACTATTGAAATGATGTACTTAAAACGATTGGCACGCTTATCGCTATTACGGAAAACATTATCACACAAAGGAGCAACTCCAAATGGCTCACCTGCTCTATGCCACCTGCAATGCCGGATTCCAGATTAGATCTTACCTGCACAGGCTGCGGAAGATACTGCAGGTGAATGCATGAGCAGTCCGATGACCGTCATAGCCTGTCACGAGTGTGACCTGCTCCAGCGAAAGATCCCGCTCCTGCCCGGCAGGTGGGCCCGCTGTGTCCGGTGTGGGTCGAAGCTGTACCGCGTCGAAAAACGGAGCCTCGACCATACGCTGGCCCTGACCATGACAGCGGCGATTCTGTTCCTCCTCGCCAATATATTTCCCATCATCGGCCTCCAGATCCAGGGAACGCGCAACGACACCTCCATCATCAGTGCTGTTCATACTTTGTGGAATCAGGGGATGTGGCCAGTGGCGGGACTGGTGTTTTTCACCACGTTTCTGGCTCCTGCTGGGGTTCTGGCGATTATGGCCCATGTCCTTTGGGCGCTGAAGCACGGACGCATTCCCGCCGGTTTTACCCTGGTCATGCGTGTGCTGCGGATCTTCAACCCCTGGGGGATGGTGGAAGTGTTCATCATCGGCGTGATGGTGGCGCTGGTAAAGCTCACCCACTACGGGACCCTGATCCCCGGCGTCGCCCTCTGGTCACTGGGTATTCTTACCCTGCTGATGGCTGCAACGGCATCGTCATTTAATCTCCATGACATCTGGAACCGGGGTGCGCTCTGCCTCCCGACCGGGAAGCAGTCCATGGGTGATACGCCGCTAACTGCTGCTGCCTGCGGTCTGTTCTCCTGCCATTTCTGCGGCCTGCTTTCCCGGGGAGATTGTAACGACCAAACGCTCCACTGCCCACGCTGCTTAACGCCACTTCATGTTCGCAAGCCGAACAGTGTGGCCCGTTCCTGGGCGTATCTGATTGCCGCCTACATCCTGTATATCCCGGCCAACGTCCTGCCGATCATGGAGACCAGTTCTCTGTTCGGCGCCCAGGCTGACACCATCATGAGCGGGATTATCTACCTGTGGCATTCAGGATCATGGGACCTGGCCCTGGTGGTATTTATTGCCAGCATCGTGGTGCCGCTCTTGAAGCTGATTGCCATGACCCTGTTGCTGCTCACTGTTCAGCGCCGTTCCACCTGGCAGCCACTGCAAAGGACCAAGCTGTACCGGATCGTCGAGTTGGTGGGTCGGTGGTCAATGCTGGATATCTACGTGGTCGCCATCCTGGCAGCACTGGTGCAGATCGGTGCCCTGGCGACCGTCAATGCCGGTCCAGGGGCGCTGGCCTTTGGCGCAGTGGTGGTGCTGACCATGTTTGCTGCCATGGAGTTCGATCCGCGCCTGATCTGGGACTATCAACAGACTCCTCAAGAAAGAGAGATTTGATCATGAGTGAAATACAGCAGGAAGCAGAACAGTGCGACATGCACGAGGCAGTGAGCGGACCCGGAAAGCGGTTTTCCCTGCAGCTGGTCTGGCTGATACCGATCGTGGCCGCCATCATCGGTGGCACCCTGGTGGTCAAAACCTACCTGCAAAAAGGGCCGACCATCACGATTTCATTCAAGAGCGGCGAAGGACTGGAGGCCGGTAAGACCAAGGTCAAGTACAAGGATGTGGAGGTTGGTCTAGTTAAAAATATCACCATCTCCGAGGACATTACGCAGGTGATTGCAACCGTGGAACTGAGGAAGGAGGTTACCCCCTACCTGGTGGAGGACACCAAGTTCTGGGTGGTACGGCCCCGAATATCCGGGGGGGGCATCAGTGGTCTGGGAACGCTGATGGGCGGTTCCTACATCGGGGTTGATGTCGGCATATCCAAGCAGCCGCAATGGACGTTCATCGGTCTGGAAACAGCGCCGGTTGTTGCCATGGATACGCCGGGAAGCCGCTTCCAGTTGCACAGCCCGGATATCGGCTCGCTGGATATCGGCTCGCCGGTCTACTTTCGCCGTATCCAGGTGGGACAGCTGGTTTCATGCGAACTGGACAAGGACGGTAAGGGGGTGACCTTCAAGGTCTTTGTCGCCGCGCCCTATGACAAGTATGTCAGGGCAAACACACGTTTCTGGAATGCCAGCGGGGTTGACCTTACCATGGATGCCAATGGTCTGAAGGTTGACACGCAGTCGCTGATGTCAATCCTCATCGGCGGCATAGCTTTCCAAACCCTGGACGAAAGCGGCGAAGCGCCACCGACCACCGCCAACACCGCCTTTACCCTGTTCGCTACCCGCGATGAGGCGATGAAAAACCGCGACACAATCAGCCAGAGCTTTGTCATGGTCTTCAAGGAATCGGTGCGCGGTTTGTCGCTTGGTGCCCCGGTTGACTTCCGGGGGTTGATCGTCGGCGAGGTGTCCGGCATCCATGTGGCACACGACGCCAGCAGCAAGGAGGTCAACATGCTGGTGGAAATGCGCATCTACCCGGAACGCCTCCGTTCACGAGTTATTGGAGCAGTGCCAGACCCCAAGCAATACAGTGCAGTCCTTAACGAGATGGTTGCACACGGCCTGAGAGCGCAACTCAAAAACGGCAATCTGCTGACCGGACAACTCATTGTCGCCCTTGACTACTTCCCCAATGCTCCGAAGGCGAAGGTAAACTGGGCTTTAAGCCCGCCCCGCTTCCCCACCACGCCAGGCAGCCTGGTGGAACTGCAGGCAACACTTATGCAGCTCCTCAAAAAACTTGAGAAACTGCCGCTGGATGAGGTTGCCAATGACGTGCGCCAGACGGTGCAAACCCTGGATGTCACGCTCAAGGATGCTTCCAGCATGCTCCGCAGGGTGGATAAAGACATACTGCCCGAGATAGGTATGACGCTGGAGGAGGCGCGCAAGACTCTGGAGGAGGGACGCAAGACGCTTGGCGCTGCGAAACAGACCCTGTCGGCCGATGCGCCGCTGCAACAGGACCTGCGGGCGACTCTGCGCGAACTGGCCCGTACCGCCCAATCGCTCAGGGTCCTGACCGATTATCTTGAGCGTCACCCCGAATCACTGATCCACGGCAAACAGGAGGACAAACCATGAAGATGCACTGCTCCATAACCGGCATGGCCACCCTGTGCCTGGCTGTTGCCCTGCTGGTCGGTTGCAGCAGCTCGCCCAAGGTGACATTTTATACACTGAACGTTGCTGCAACAAACGAGGCGCCAGCCCCGGCCCTTCACTCGGTGGCCATCGGCTCCATAACCCTTCCCGACCTGCTGGACCGGCCACAGCTCGTCGTGCGGAGATCCGCCAACCGGGTGGATATTCTTGAGAGCCACCGCTGGGCCGAGTCGCTGAAGAGCGAGATACCGCGCATCATAGCGGCCGACCTGAGTATTCTGCTCAAACCGGCTCGGGTATCGACCTATCCGCAGAACGCGGGTCTGGAGGCTGACTATCGGGTTCTGCTCGATATCCAGCGTTTCGAGATGACCGTAGGGGAAGGGGTCAGTCTGGAAGCCCTCTGGTCGGTTCGCTCAAGCAATGGCGGTGTTCCCAAAACGGGCCGCACCGTGGTCAGCGAACCGGCCAGCGCTGTTGGTTATGACGCACTGGTGGCGGCCCAGAGCCGGGCACTGGCTGTTGTCAGCCACGATCTGGCCCAGGCCTTGCGCGAAGTGACGCAAGCCGCGCAGTAGTAATGAACCGGAAGGATAAGTCATGTGGAAAATTGAGGAACTTATACGAAAGCCCGCTGAGTGGCTAAGCAAAGCGACCGGTATTTCTGTCGAATTTTCCAATCTTTTGTTCGGCTCGCTGGCCTGTATTGCATTGCTCTGGTCTCTGCGATGGCTGCTATTGAAGTTGGTATGGTGGCAAACGGAAAATCTGCAGGTTCGTTACCGATGGCGGAGAATCTCCAGTTATGCTTCGTTCATACTGACCGTAGTACTGTTGGGCCGGGTAATCTTTGAGGGATTCCACGGCGTGGCCACGTTTCTCGGGCTTCTGACAGCGGGCTTTGCCATTGCCTTGAAAGACCCCCTGGTGAACCTGGCGGGATGGATGTTGATTATCTGGCGCAGGCCTTTTGCCGTAGGGGACCGCATTCAGATCGGCAATCACGCGGGAGACGTTATGGACTTGACCATTTCCCGGTTTACCCTGGCGGAGATCGGCAACTGGGTCCATGCGGACCAGATCACCGGGCGCATCGTGCATATCCCCACCGGCAAGGTGTTCCTCGAACCCCTGGCAGTCTATAGCAGGGGGATGCACGACTTCATCTGGAACGAGGTTGCCGTTCTCATTACCTTTGAAAGCAACTGGAAGAAAGCCAAAGCGATCCTGAATGAGATCGCCGTCAACCATGCCGGGCACCTGGCCAAGCCCGCGGAAAACAAGCTGAAGGAGTACGCGAGGGATTTCCTGGTGGTTCCGGTGGACCTGACTCCGACGGTCTTCACCACCGTCGATGAAAGCGGCGTACTTCTGACCGTGCGTCATGTCTGTCGATCCCGCCACAGGCGCGAGAGCAGCCAGGAGATATGGGAAGACGTGCTGGATAAATTCGCCGGATCTGATGACATAGATTTTGCCTACCCGACCAAGCGAGCGTACGACAATGTCAGAGAGGGTAAGTGCGGAGCCAGGGCAAACAAGTAAGTTTGTATAGAAGTTAGCTGGTAAAAACCCGGGTGGCGCAGAAACACTCTGTTCCACCCGGGTTACAGGTCGCAAACAGCAACACACACCAATCAGGACAAAATCCCCCGGCATTCGTCAAAACAGAGCCCATCCATCTTGCCCATAATCTGGATATTGAGGATTTCATCCCGAAACAAGCTCCCGGCCAACCGACGCAGATCATCGGCAGTTACGGCATCAAACCCCGCCATGACCTCGTCAATGGGCTGGTAGCGGCCAAAATTCAGATAACTGCGGGCCAGCCGCGACATGTAACTGTCACTTGATTCAAGGGACATCAGAATCTTGCCCTTGATCTGTTCACGGGTGCTGTCAAGCTCGTCCAACGGCACCCTCTCCTCTTTCAGGCGCGCCATCTCCGTCAGGATGATCTTTAAGGCCTCGCAACTGCGCTCCCGCTCGGTTCCGGCGTACACCGCCAGAAAACCGGCATCGGCAAAGGACGAAACATAGGAATAGACCGAGTAGGCCAGTCCTCGTTCCTCCCTGATCTCCTCGAAAAGCCGGGAGCTCATCCCGCCGCCAAGAATGGCATTCAGCACCATAAGAGCATAACGGTCCGGCGATGTGGTGGGTAGTCCCTCGCTCCCCAGGCAGATCAGGGTCTGTTCCAGATCCCGTTCGCACAGCTCAACGATCCGGCCATCAGCGCTACGGGCAGCCGTTACAGCATCACGGCGCAGTTCACCGGGCGCAATGCCTGAAAACGACTCCTGCACCAGATCCACCAGGGCCTGGTGTTCCACACCACCGGCGGCGGCGATCATGATCTCGCTGGGACGGTACCAGTGATCCCGAAAACCCACAATCGCTTCGCGGGACATGGATTCAATGGTCGTTGCGGTTCCCAGAATCGGATGCCCCAGGGGATGTCCTTTCCAGAAACTCTGATGCAGACGGTCATGGATGCACTCTTCCGGAGCATCGTCACGCATCTTGATCTCCTGCAACACCACCTTGCGCTCTTTTTCTATCTCCTCCGGCGGAAAAGTTGAATGCAGAAACATATCGGACAGAATATCGGTGACCTGCGGCAGAACGCTGGCCAGCGCCTTGGCGTAGTAACAGACATACTCATAGCCGGTAAAAGCGTTCAGCATTCCACCCAACGAGTCGATCTCCCGGGTGATCTGGCGGGCGGTCCTGCGCTCGGTTCCCTTGAACAGCAAGTGTTCAATGAAATGAGCAACCCCCTGTTCGGCAGGTTGCTCGTAACGCGCGCCATTTGCCACCCAGATGCCCAGTGATACGGTATGCATTCCCGGCACCTGCTGCGACACCACCCGGACACCATTATCAAAAGTCGTTTCCTGTACCATGGGGAACAGTCTACCCCGGTTTTTCATGAATGCAACTCCCTCCATCAGAATATTTGTTGCCGGGTGCCTTGCCCAATGCACCTGTTTTCTGGTATGACTGCACCACCAACACAACACAAGGACTAACCATGAACTGCCTGACCACCTCACTGCCCGACGTGCTGATTATCGAACCGAAGGTATTCGGCGATGATCGAGGTTTTTTCTTTGAAAGCTTCAATCAACGGATCTGGAACAACCTGACCGGCCTTGACTGCGGTTTTGTCCAGCACAACCACTCCCGTTCAGCCAGAAACGTTCTGCGTGGCCTGCATTACCAGATTCGCCAGCCACAGGGAAAACTGGTACGGGTCGTATCCGGCGAGGTGTTTGATGTGGCGGTGGATATCCGCCGTTCTTCCCCCTCCTTTGGTCAGTGGTTCGGCGCCACGCTCTCGGCGGAGAACAAGCGGCAGATGTGGGTGCCGGAAGGCTTTGCCCACGGATTCTGCGTAACGTCCGAGTATGCGGAATTCCTCTATTTGACCACCGATTACTGGGCACCGGAATATGAGCGGTGCATCGCCTGGAATGATCCGGCCATCGGTATTACCTGGCCCTTAAGCGGGGACCCGCTGCTCTCTGCCAAGGACATGGCCGGAACACCGCTTAACCAGGCAGACCTGTTTGATTGAACGGAATTCCAATACCGCCTGGCTCCTGATGCTCTGCACCAGCCAGATCTTCATCATGCTGGTGTTCATCAACTATTCGGCCATCCTGCCACTGCTGAAAAGCGAGTGGGCCATGACCAACACCCAGGCCGGTCTCATCTTTTCCGCATACCAACTGGGTTATATCGCCTCCGGCGTGTTGCTCAGCGCCCTTTCCGACCGCCTCAACATCCGGATCATCTTCCTTGCTTCCGCCATCTGGTCCTGCATCGCCAACCTGCTGTTCGCCCTCTACGCTGACGATTATCTTTCCGGCCTGCTGCTGCGGGCACTGACCGGCATCGGCATGGGCGGCACGTACATGCCGGGACTCAAGCTGGTTGCAGAACGCTTCGACAGTTCATTGCGGGGGCGGGCCATCGGCATGTACGTCGGCTCACTGGTGCTGGGAGCCTCGCTTTCCCTGGTAGTTCCGGGAACCATTGCCGGTATATGGGGCTGGCGTATCGCCATGCAGGTCTGTTCAATCGGTGTTTTCATCGGTATCTGCATCGCCGTTCCGGTATTCCGCGACTATCGTCCGTCACCGGTACTGAAAAGTCCGCGGGGCTTTTCAGGGGAAATCCTGCAGAACCGCCCGGCGTTTCTGGTCATTCTGGGCTATGCCAGCCATATGTGGGAGATGTACGGTATGCGCAGCTGGCTGGCTCCGTTTTTTGCCGCCGCCCTTGTCGGCTGGGGGATGGCGGCAGGCCAAGCGACCGTCACCGCCTCGGCAATTGCCGCCGCGCTGGTGGGCCTGGGAACTTTTTCCACCGCCCTGACCGGATTTTTGTCCGACCGCTTTGGCCGCACCTCTATCGTCACCGTGGTCATGATCGGCAGCGCCTGCTGCTCACTGCTGTTCGGCTGGCTGATCAATACCAACCTCTGGCTGACCCTGGGAATCGGCGTACTCTACGGCTGGCTGATCGTAGCGGAATCGCCCGTTTTTTCAACCGCCCTGACCGAGTTGGTTGCTCCGGGCTACCTGGGCGCGGCCATGGGCATGCAATCGCTGGTGGGTTACACCATGGGGATGATCTCTCCGGCGGTATTCGGCTGGGCATTGGACCATTTTCAGGGTTGGCAACCATTGCCCGGCATTGATGGCGCCTGGGGCATCGCCTTTACCACCCTTGCGCTGGGTGCCATGCTGGGGCCGTTCTTCATGTGGCTTTTGCGCCGTGATCCGCAAAGCGTCAGGATGGCGCAGGGCAAAAGATAGAGGCAAGGGTCATGGGTCAAGGAAAAGCTTTTGACTTTGCCTCTACTTGCCCCTTGACCCTGACCTTTGACCCTTTCTATAAACCATTCCGCAGCAGAACAGCAGAAAGGCCAGCAGGATGATGGTGGCGCCGGTGGGTATGTTCAGCAGGAACGAGATCACAATACCGCCGGTCACCGCAATCAGGGAAACGGCAACGGATATCAGCACGGTCATCCTGAAACCCCGCGCCACCTGCAAGGCGGTTGAGGCGGGCAGGATCAGCATCGCGGAAATCAGCATCACCCCCACCAGCTTCATGGCCAGCACCACGGTCAACGCGGTCAACACGGCCAACAGGCCATTAAGGTAACGGATTCTGACCCCGGACACCGCAGCCAGATCCTCATTGAAGGTCAGCGCAGTCAGGTCATGATAATAGAGCCACAAAAGGGCCAGTACCGCCACAAAGAGCCCTGCCGCCACCAGCAGTTCAGTGCGGCTGATGGCCAGGATGCTGCCGAACAGATAGCTGAACAGGTCAACGCCGTAGCCCCGTCCCAGCACCGCCAGTGTCACCCCCAGCGCCACTCCCAGTGAGGAGACGATACCGATGGCCGCATCTCCGCCCAGCCGCGAGTTATTGGCCAGCCTTAAGATTCCCAGTGACGACAGCAGCACCACCGGCACCGACACCAGCAACATGGCTGCCCCCTCCAACCCGGCAAACAGGGCCAGAGCCACGCTGCCGAAACTGACATGGGCCAGGCCGTCGCCAATCAATGAAAAACGGCGCAGCACCAGGAATACCCCCAGCACGGCGCACAGCACGCCGATCAGCAGCCCCGCAAGGAGCGCCCGCTGCATGAAGCCGTATGTGAACATTTCGAATATCATCAGATGGTGTCGGCCTCGTACATAATTTACAATAAATAATCGTTCATTTTTGAGCATGCCCAAATTCAACAACCCTAAATCCATACCCTCTGGAAAGCCGCCTAGGCAATTTTCGGCATTATCCGGGCTCACAGCAAGCTGCATCCCGTGCCGGATTCTGCCGATATCAATCCAAAAATTTTGCCAGTGCAGTCTGGATGGAGGTGCGGAGTTCTGTATTATTGCCTGCCATGGTTATCCATTCTCCCCACCGGTCCCGATTTTCTTCCGCTTCTTCGCTTCCGGTATTTCCTTAAAATTCTCCCGCGTGGAAACCCGTTTGCCTGACTTCCGTTCCAGGTCCTTACGGGCACTACCAGCCACGGTGCCCCCTTCAAGAGCGGCATCCAGATTTTCACCATACCCCTGTGCATCCCTGTTACGGGCAATCTCGGTGGTGGAGGCCTCCCCCAGCATGGTGAAGATCAGTTCCAGATCGGTCATATGATCACGCAGGTTGTCCCGCTGCTTCTCCAATCCCTTCAACTCCTTATACTCGGAGGGTGTCATGCCGAAAGTGGCCCGGCTGATTTCGGCAGTGAGGATGGAATACTCCACCTGCTCCTTTACCCCGCGCTTCTGCCATTCGTTGGTCAGCTCGTCACGAATGGCGATGCCGCGCACCCGTTTTTCAATCCATTCGTCGCTGTACCCCTTGGCTTTGTACAGCTCGCGCATCCGTTTGGCGGCCAGCTCGGGATTTTCGATCTCTTTCAGACGTTCGTAGCCGACCTGGGCAAGCCAGAGCTTGAACGGTTCAGCCTTGGGAGAGGGAATGGACTGTATGATACGAAGAAGTCCTTCCGTGTCAGCACAGTCGGTCTCACGTAATTTACCATCCTGAGCAGCAAGCTTGAACTGTCGACAAATTGTCGACAGTTCAATTCCGCTTATTTTTTCGCGCTGTTTGATCCGATACCAATAATCCCTCGGGTTGGGACTGTCTGTTAAGATTTCTACTACGTCAACAATGGAAAAATACCACCTCTCCTTTTCAGTGTCCCAAATCGAGCGGACTTGTTTTGTTTCGAAGAGCTTGATTGCTGTCAGCTTTGTCATTTTGTCCCCCAACAACCGACTGGAAGCATGCTCTGGCCATTTATCTGGTGGTTGCCTGGCGTATTCATCATCTTACCAAACTGGGTAGAGAGACACCGGATATCCCCTGTAACGTGTACTTTGAAGAAGAACAGTGGAAAGCGCTCAATGCCTTTGTCACCAAGAACCCGGTGTCTCCCGGGGAACCGCCCACCCTGCGTGAAGCCGTCAGAATGGTGGCAACACTTGGCGGCTTTTTGGGGAGAAAAGGAGACGGTGAACCGGGCACCCAGACCCTCTGGCTGGGGCTGCAACGACTGGACGAAATCACCGGCATGTGGAAGGTCATGGCCGCTCTGGCTGGACAGACCCCACCTGTGTCCCACAAATCCGGTGTCCGGCAAAAAAACGGGTAAAGATCAACCATTATTAATGCCGGTGGCAGATCAAATGCTGCGCATGCTCCCCGAAAAAGGCCGTCATCTCCGGCGAATGACAGAACTCGTCAAACCCGCCCCAGAACAGCACCTTCTTGTCCAGATAGAGCATCCGGGAGGCATGGGTACCAATCACGCCGATATCGTGGGTCACCAGCAGCACGGTTGTGCCCTTTGAGCGGTTCATCTCCCCCAGCAGCCCGTAAAACTGCTCCCGTATCTCAGGGTCAAGGGCCGCTGTCGGCTCATCAAGTATCAACAGTTCAGGCCTGGAAACCAATGCCCGCGCCAGCAGCGCCCGCTGTTGCTGGCCGCCGGACAGCTCACCGATCAACCGTTGTCCCAGGTGGGCAATACCCAGTTTTTCAAGCACCTCTTCCACCAATTGCCGGTCCCGGCGTTGCATGCGGCGCGGAAAACCCTTGCCGGCCAGCAGCCCCAACTGCACCACTTCCACGACCGTGGCCGGAAAGGAGGGATTGAGCGGTCCCAGATTCTGGGGAAGATAACCAACTGCGCTCCACTGTTTGAAATCACTGACCGGCGTATCAAACAACCTGATCTCACCCGCTGCAACGGGAAACAGCCCCAAAAGCGCCCTGACCAGTGTGCTCTTACCGGAGCCGTTGGGGCCAACAATGCCCACATACTCCCCCGCATCAACGGCAAAGGAGACCTTTTCCAGGGCCTCCACCGCTCCGTGACAGCAGGTAAGGTCGGTCACCCTGATCAGTTCGCGCATACAAGCCCGGTCCGCAGGTTTTTCAGATTCTCATCCATCAGATCAAAAAAGGTGACGCCACGGGTCAGTTCATCCTTGGCCACGTTGTGGGCGCCATGGAGCTTCAGCACGGTTGCGCCGGTTTCCCGGGAGATCACCTGGGCAATGCGTGGCGAGACCAGTTCTTCGGAAAACACCGCTTTGCTCTTGGTACTGCGCACCAGCTTCACCAGCTCCGCCAGACGCCGGGGAGCCGGTTCAACCTCTGCGGAAACACCTGCCGCAGCCCGGTAAGTCAGGTTGTAGCGGCGCCCCAGATAGCCGAAGGCGTTGTGACCGCCATGGATCACCATACGGCTGGAGCAGGAAGCCAGACCTTCACGGTAGCGGCGGTCAAGATCATCAAGCCGTTTCACCAGCGCTGCGGCACGTTGGCGGTACACCTGAGCACCGGCAGGATCAACCTGGGACAGCGCAGCCGCAATCCGCTCCACCATGATCCGGTCATTGTCAAAATCCAGCCACACATGCGGATCAACACCATGCTCACCGTGATCGTGCTCCTTATGCTCTTCGTGCCCCTTGCCCCTTGACCCTTGACCCTTCTCTTCTATATTCATCAGCGAGACACCGTCAGCAGCAGCCAGCACCAGCACCTTTCCACGGTCCGTTCCGGCCAGCACGCGCTCGGCCCAGGGTTCCATGAATGCGCCGGTATGCACAAACAGGGCGGCTTGCTGGATACGGGCGATATCCTCAGGCCTCGGATCAAAATGATGGGGTTCGACACCGGGAGGGAGCAACAGTACAACTTCCATCCGGTCGCCAGCCATGCTCCGCGCAAAATCATACAACGGAAAAAGAGTGGTCACCACCATCGGACGGGCCGCTTTGGCAGCAGGTTTTTCAGAAGCAGGACAACCGGCCAGCAGCGCCATGGCAACAACAAGCAGCATGGTTTTTTTCAGCATTGCCGAACCTCGTTTCTTAACGCAAAAAGCCGGGGAAAATACCCGGCCTTTGCCGATACTGCATGGACCAAAAGGTTACTCGTCGCTGTAACTTGCAAAGGATTCCCGCTCGGCGTCAGAGAACATCCGGTCCACATCCATGATGATCAAGAGCCGCTCGACATGGTTGAAGACGCCGGTAATGAACTCCTGATCGATATTGCCGGAAACCATGGCCGGGGGAGGTTGAATCTCGCTGGAATGAATCCGGATCACCTCGGAAACGCCATCCACGATAAATCCGGTCAAGCCGCCCGCAACATCCATGACCATGATGCGGGTATGGCTGTCATGGTCAGCATCCATCAGGCCAAAACGCTTGCGCATGGAGATGATCGGGATCACTTTGCCCCGCAGGTTGATGATCCCCTCCACATAGTGCGGCGTGTTGGGCATTTTGGTGATGCCGGGCATGCGGATGATCTCGCGCACCTTCAGCACCTCGACACCATACTCCTCGTTACTGAGCATGAAGCTGACCAGCTGGATCAGCTGATCCTTGGCTCCGGCCGTTACATCAGTTTTTTTCACCAGTGCTGTAGTAGACATACAAAAACCTCCTCCAGAAGTTTCATACATTCAAATCAGGCTGTGACAATACCATTAAATCCGATTGTTGCAACACTGTTTTCACCACAACCCGGCCAGCGGTCCACCTGCTGCGGCAAGATCATCCATCCGGCGGGCCAGAACCGGATCATCCTCCAGCGGCGGCGCATGAAACGGCTTTTGCCGGGCATCGATCACCAGCGGTCCGCTGCAGCCCCAATGCCTTCCGTATACAACCGCCCCCACGCCATAGACATCTACCCCAGGATTTGAGCGGGTAAAGGTGACCCAGAGCAGGTTATTCAAGGTGCGGGCGGTAAACTGGCTGTCATCCACCACCACCACCAGCGGCAATCCCTCCGGCAGAAGCTGCTGCTCCCAGAACCCACACGCCCTGGAAAGTTCAGCATCCTGCATCCCACGCTGCTGCCGGGCTTGCGGCCCTTGGAGCACAAGAACTCCCGGCAGCGCCAGGCACGGCTCACTGTATCCGTCAGGCAGCGGCAAGTCGGCGGGCAGCTCCGTTGCCAGTACCCGCCGCACCGGACCGGCAGCGGCAATGACCAGCTTCGAGCCGGCATTGAGGCCATGGCCAGAGTAATCCAGCGTATCAATGGTGGTGGCGGTCTGAAAATGCAGGTCCCGCCGCCAGTCCACCCGCTGCAGCAGGTGGCGCAGGAGATCGTCCACATGGTGGATGTCCAGGGCCGGATTATCCTCCTGCGCCACAATCAGCAGGTATTTGGCCAGGGAAAGCTGTCCCTGCCCCAGGATGGCGTTGGCCTGGGTCAGCAGCTCCATGGGTTGTGTCACGCCATCGTACGGAGTGTAACGCTCGGAGCCTATGGCCAGCAGCAGCGGATGGACCCCTGCCGCATCCACCGCATGCACCGCCTTCACCCCCGGCAACACCGTGGGGATCAGATCACCGGTCAGCTCATGGATAAAGGCGCCGAAGGAGGTATCCTCCTGGGGCGGTCTACCCACAGTGGTAAAGGGCCATATGGCGTCCGGGCGGTGGTAGACCGCCTCCACCTCCACAAAGGGAAAGGGATGGGCAAGACTGTAATAGCCCAGATGGTCGCCGAAGGGACCTTCCGGCAGCGTGGCCGTGGGGTCGATGGAACCGGTGATGCAGAAGTCCGCCTCCGCCGGAACCGGCAATTGTCCGGGAACAGCAACCATCGGGATGCGATGACCGGCCAGCAGCCCGGCAAAGGAAAGCTCCGGCATCCCGTCCGGTAGCGGCATCACCGCTGCCACGGTCATGGCCGGAGCGCCGCCCACGAAAATATTTACCTTCAACCGCTCACCACGGGCTTTGGCCTCGGCGTGGTGGACACCGATTCCCCGGTGAATCTGGTAGTGCAGACCTGCCTGCCGGTCAGCCTGATAGCTGTTGCCAGCCAGTTGCACCCGATACATCCCCAGGTTGGATGTACCGAAACCGGGTTTTGAAGGTAATTCGCTATAAACCTGGGGAAGGGTAATGAACGGACCGCCATCCATCGGCCATGACACCACCTGGGGCAATTGTGACAGAGTGCAACGGCAGGTCAGCGCCGGAGCGCGGGATGCCGACACCTGTTTCGGCAAGAGATGTCGGGCCGCCATGCCTGCCCCCAGTGTCCCGAGTGGATCAGCCAGAGCGGCAAAGGGGTTGACCTTCAACTTCACCAGAGTTTCGATTGTTCTCAGCGTATCGCGGAAGAGAAAGCGGGTCCGTTCAAGGGTGCCGAACAGGTTACCCAACAAGGGAAAACCGGAACCGACAACATTGGTAAACAGCAAGGCCGGACCTCCGGCCTGATACACACGGCGCTGGATGATCCCGGCCTCCAAGCGCGGATCAACCGCAACATCGATCCGGCGAAGCGAGCCGTGACGTTCAAGATCAACCACACAGGATTGCAGATTTCGGTAGCCCATTAGTGCAACACTCATTTCTTAATAGCGTTTGAATGCAGATTAGGTATTATCTGCTGCATACTAATAGGGTCATGGGTCGAGGGTCAAGCAACAAAGGGGCCAGGGGCCGGGGTCCAGGGGCCAGTAAAGACAACCCCTTCACCCCGGTTTCTTTGGCCCCTGGCCCCTGGCCCCTAGCCCCTGGCCCCTGGTTTCCCAATGCTCAGACCGACGCTGTTCAAAAAATTTCTGTTTCCCTCCCTGCTGATCGCACTGGGACCGCTGCTGGCCGTCTCGGTACTACTCTATACCGGCCTTGAACAGGTACGCGATCATCTGGCCCAGGAAGTGGCCCGCACCGCCGACCGCCAGGCATCTGAAACCATGCAGAACCGTGCCCGGCAGGTGGCGGAGTCCATCACCCACTTTCTGAACGAGCGGGAAAACGACCTGCGTTTTCTGACCCGCTTTGCCTTTGACCGGCGTATGCTTCTGGACTTCTATAGAGCCCACGACCGGGAAATCTGGATTGTCCGGAATGGCAAAGAGCAACGCCGCCAGATTCCGTTGTACCGTTCCATCGCCCTGATCGGAGTAGATGGCCAGGAGCTGCTGGTCATACGCGACGGCCGTTCTGTCGCTACCCCACAGTTAAGAAACGTCGCCAGACCGGAACAGACCGAATATAAAAACGAAACCTACTTCCGGGAAATTCAGGCAATGAAGCCGGGAGAGATCTATGTCTCGCGGGTCACCGGTTTCCACGTCACCATTGAAGAGCAAAAAGGCGGAAAACAGTTTGAGGGGGTTGTCCGTTTTGGTACTCCGCTGTTCCGCCCCGACGGAACGTTCGACGGCGCCCTGGTCATCTCACTGGACCACCGCCACCTGATGGAGTTCAGTCAGCATATCGATCCCGGTCCAGGCTACAGTTTTGCCGAACCCAGCTACGAAAGCGCCAATTATGCCTTTCTGTTCGATGATGAGGGCTGGATCATCACTCACCCCAAATATTGGGACATCCGCGGGCTTGATCGCAATGGAATACTGGTACCGCCCTATTCGGAACAATCATCGGAAGCAGACATTAAAAGCGGCAGAATACCCTTCAATCTTGATCACGCCGGATTCATTCACCCCAACTATCCGAAGGTTGCCGGGGAGGTACGTAAACACCGCACCGGTGCCATGGAAACCACCAATGTGGGCAGATCGAGAAAGATCATGGCCTACGCCCCGATCCTCTACAACACCGGTCTTTATCGTAAAAACGGCATATTCGGCGGCGTCACCATCGGCCTGCAGATGGACCAGTACTATCAGCAGTCCAGCGCCGGCAGTCAGCTCATCACCAACCAGTTACGGAAATTCAGGTATCGCAGCGCCTGGATCATGGCCCTGGCAGCCTTGCTGGCCGGGGTGGCAGCCTGGCGTCTGGCACGGGGCATCATCAAGCCGATCCAGAAGCTGAACCTGGAAGCACACCGTCTGGCAGCCGGCGACGCAGCTTCGCCGATCATGGTGACCGGCAGCGACGAACTGGCCCAGTTGACCGAAACCTTCAACCATATGGCCAGCGAACTTGAAGAACGTCGGCTCAATCTGCTCACCACCCTTGACCAGCTTCAGGAATCCAGGCGGGAGATTCTTGATGAACGGGACTTCAAGGAGAGCGTTCTGGAAAGTATCTCCAGCGCCATACTCACCTTTGACACAGACGGCGGGCTTACCTCCAGCAACGGCACGGCCACCCGTTTTCTGGGCAGTTCCTGGCCCATCGGCAGCCATTACGCAACGGTTTTCAGCAGCTGGGATGGGCTTCCCGCCAAAATTGCCCGTTCACTTACCGAAGGAACCGGCTATGGCCGGGAGCCGCTTAAACTGCGCCGAGCATCCGGCATACGCCACTTTGACCTGGGCATTTTCCCCATCGGCCAGGAAGGCAATCGGGGTATTACCGTGACCCTGCGCGATGAAACCGTACGGGAAGAGCTGCGGGAAGAGACCATCAGGCTGGACCGGCTGGCCTCACTGGGCCGACTTGCCGCCGGTATCTCCCATGAAATCCGCAATCCGCTGACCGGCGTTACCCTGCTGCTGGATGACCTGCACGACCGGGCCGCCCTGACCAGGATTGACCGGGAGATGCTGGGGCGGGCCATGTCCGAGATTGAACGGGTGGAGCGACTGGTGGCCTCACTGGTCAGTTTTGCCTCACCGCCACGGGCTGAGTTTCGGATGGGGCGGCTTGATGAAACCGTGCAGGATGTGGCAATGCTGCTGACCAGTGCCTGCCAGCGCCAAAAGATCGAGCTGAAACTTGACTGCACACGGCTGCCGCCGTTTCTGTTTGATCAGGACAAGATCCGCCAGGCGGTGCTAAACCTGCTGAAGAACTCTCAGGAAGCATTGCCGAACGGGGGGGTGATTACCCTGACCCTGTATGAGGAGGAAGCCTGGGCCGTCATCCGCGTAACCGATTCAGGACCCGGCATTGCAGAGGAAGATCTGTCGCTTTTGTTTGAGCCGTTCTTTACCCGTAAAGGAGCCGGTACCGGCCTGGGACTTTCCATTGCTCGGCGGATTGCCGAAGAACATGGCGGGGTCATTTCCGCAGAAAACAGTCCGGACCGCGGCGCATGTTTCACCCTGAAGCTACCGATGACAACGGAGCACTAATACCTATGAAAGCGGAACAGCATTTGCATGAAAATCTGCCCATTACCCGCAAGAATGGGCAGACACTTATGGAATCCATACTGATAATAGACGACGAACCGTTCATTCGTGAAAATGTGCAGCGGGTGCTTTCCGAAGACGGCTACCGGGTGCTTGAGGCGGCCAATGGCGCTCAGGCCCTGGAGCTTGTGGCCTCCGACGAGGTGGACCTGGCTCTGCTGGATCTGAACCTGGGGGCCGATGACGGCCTGGAACTGCTGAAATCCCTGCGGGAGCTTGACCCGCACCTGCTGGTGATCATCATTACCGGCTACGGCTCGGTGGAAACAGCTGTGGAAGCGCTGCGGCTGGGGGCCTACGACTATGTAAAAAAGCCGTTCAAAGCTGACGCTCTGCGTGTGATCGTCAAACTGGCACTCCAGACCCAGGAGCTGAAACGTGAAGTGCGGGCGCTGAGACGGGAAGGCGCATTGCCGGGCAACAGTCTGCTTTTGGGTGACAGTCCGGCTTTTACCCAGGTACTGGACCAGATCCGCGAGGTTGCGCGCATTTCCACCGCAACTGTTTTGATTACAGGCGAGTCCGGCACCGGCAAGGAGCTGGTGGCCAGGGCGGTGCACACCTTGTCGGAACGTTGCGAAGCTCCCTTTGTGGCGGTCAACTGCGCCTCAATACCCACCGAGCTGATGGAAAGCGAACTGTTCGGCCATGAACGGGGAGCTTTTACCGGCGCGGTTGTCCGTAAGACCGGCCTGTTCGAAGAAGCCAACGGCGGCACCATCTTTCTGGATGAAATCGGCGACATGTATGCCGCTCTCCAGGCCAAACTGCTGCGTGTTCTCCAGGAGCGCACCATCCGCCGGGTGGGCGGCAGCCGTGATCTGCCGGTTGACCTGCGCGTGATCGCCGCCACAAACCGCAATCTTCAGGAGCGGATCCGACTGGGCACCTTTCGCGAAGACCTTTTCTACCGGCTGAACGTGGTACCGCTCAACCTGCCACCGCTCCGGCAACGCCGCAGTGATATCGGCCTGCTGGCCAAGTACTTCCTGGACAACTTCAGCCGTTCCTTTGGCAAAGCCTTCCAGGGCATCTCGCCCACAGCTCTGGAACTGCTGGAAACCTACTCCTGGCCCGGTAACGTGCGGGAATTGCGCAACATCATCGAACGAATCTGCATCATGCGCAATGCCAACCTGCTTGAAGCGGAACATCTGCCCGCTGAACTGCACTGCACAACCGTCCCCCTCGCCCCGGTTCCGTCTCAAGTCGGCGGTCTGGAGCAGGCTGTTGCCGATTTTGAGCGGCAGCTTATTGCCCAGGCACTGGCTGAAACCGACGGCAATGTGGTGAAAGCCTCGCTTGTGCTGAAGATTCCACGGGGAACCCTGCGTTACAAGATGGAGAAATACGGATTGTAACAGGCTTCTTTACACTTTCTTTATGACCAAAAACCGCCATAATCTGCCGTTCAGGCTGCCTCAAATTCAAAAGTTCACCACTGAAAATCCGGAATAAAATCATATAAACCACTGATTTTCCGCAATATTGCTATCATATCCCCCCCTCCCCGTTTTTCGGCACACCATTTGCCTTAGGGACTTGGAACTTACTGATGTACCAAGTTTTACGCTCAGATTTAGGTCGGATTTGCCACCCCTGATTGAGCAAAACCGCAGACGTGAGCCAAGGCTACGTTGAGGATTTTGTGATTGAAGGGGCGGTAAAGACGGCCTGAAGATGAGATGTAAAACGGTATATCTAGTAGGTTCCGAGTCCCTTAGAACGGTATCTCAGTTTTTCGTCAACACCAACCAAGCACAAAAACATCACAAGGAGGAGTAACGTATGTTCAAGAGAATCACTGTCGCAGTACTGTCCCTGGCCTTAGGCTTGCCGCTGGGCGCGCAGGCCGCCCCCATCGTCATCAAGTTCAGCCACGTCGTGGCCACCAACACCCCCAAGGGGGCTGCTGCCGAGCGTTTCAAAAAGCTGGCCGAAGAGCGCACCAAGGGCGCCGTCAAGGTGGAAGTCTATCCCAACAGCCAGCTGTACAAGGACAAGGAAGAGATGGAAGCACTGCAACTGGGCGCCGTGCAGATGTTGGCTCCCTCACTGGCCAAGTTTGCCCCGCTGGGCTTAAGGGAGTTTGAAGTATTCGACCTGCCCTTTATCTTTGACGACTACAAAGAACTACACGCCGTAACCCAGGGACCGGTGGGCGCCAAACTGCTCAAGAAGCTGGAAAGCAAGGGACTGTACGGTCTGGCTTACTGGGACAACGGCTTCAAGGTCATGTCCGCCAACAAACCGATTAAAAACATTGCTGACTTCAGGGGCCTGAAGATGCGGATTCAGTCATCCAAGGTACTGGATTCCCAAATGCGCTCCGTAAGCGCCATCCCGCAGGTCATGGCTTTCTCCGAAGTGTATCAGGCGCTGCAGACCGGCGTTGTGGACGGCACCGAGAACCCCCCTTCAAACCTCTACACCCAGAAGATGCATGAAGTGCAGAAGTACGTCACCATGTCCAACCACGGTTATCTGGGCTATGCCGTGCTGGTGAACAAGAAGTTCTGGGACGGCCTGCCCAAGGATATCCGCGCCGCCCTTGAGAGTTCCATGAAGGATGCAACCAAGTACGCCAACGACGTTGCCAAGAAAGACAACGATGACGCCCTGGCCGCGGTGAAGAAGTCCGGCAAATCCCAGATCATCACCTTGACTGCCGCTGAGCGTCAGGCATGGAAAAAGGCCATGGACAAGACCCACAAGGACAACACTGCCCGTATCGGCAAGGAGATTGTTGAGGAAGTCTACAAGGCAACCGGCTACACCGCCAACTAACCCCATCTGATCAGTATCGGCCGCTGCGGCCCACGCAGCGGCCTTTTTTACGACTATCCATCAGGAGATGCCCCGTGATGAAATACCTCGATCATCTTGAGGAATGGATTATCACCTTCCTCATCGGCGCCGCAACGCTGATCATTTTTGTTGCCGTGCTGCACCGCTATTCTGCCGGTCTGCCGATCCCCGGCCTGCAGGACTGGCTGCTCGGCCTCAACATGGGCTGGGCCCAGGAGCTGTGTATCTATATGTTCGTCTGGATGGCCAAGTTCGGGGCCGCCTACGGCGTCCGCACCGGCATCCATGTCGGGGTGGATGTGCTGGTTACCCGCCTGCCTGAAACCTGGCGGGTGAAATGCGTGCTACTGGGCATTTTTGGCGGCGTGCTGTTCACCGGCATTATCGGCACCCTGGGGGCCGCGTTCATCTGGGAAAACGGCATGCATTACGCCACATTCAAGATGCTGGGCAAAGACCTCACCGATATCATTGAAGGGCCGATCACCCCTGACCTGGAATGGTCCACCTGGATTATTTATTCGGCAGTTCCCCTTGGTTCCTACCTGATGTGCTTCCGCTTCCTGCAAGTTGGCTGGGGCTTCTTCCGCACCGGCGAGTTGCCACACCATGACCACGGCCATGTTGACGGCATCGAAGAAGAGACCGTTGATTCCACCGGAGCAATTGAGGAATACGAAGAGCACAAATTTGAACAGGGCAGTAGCGGGGGTGACAAATGAGTACGGATGCGGTGGTTTTTGAGATTTTCAGCAAGAAAAAGGCGGCAATCTATCTGGGATGCATTGCTGCAGCGCTGATCGCACTTACCGGATTCGGCAATGTCGGCGTGGTGTTTGCCATACTGGCCGGGCTGATGTTGACCGGCATGCCGATTTCCATCTCCCTGGGCCTGACGGTGCTCACCTTCCTGTTCTTCCTGACCGATGTGCCCACTGAAGCAGTGGCCCTCAAACTGTTCACCGGCATTGAGAAGTTCGAGATCATGGCCATCCCCTTCTTCATCCTGGCCGGCAACTTCCTGACCCATGGCGGGGTGGCCCGACGGATGATCAACTTTGCCACCGCCCTGGTGGGTCACTTAAACGGTGGCCTGGCCCTGGGCGGTGTGGTAGCCTGCGCCCTGTTCGCCGCCGTATCCGGCTCCAGCCCGGCCACCGTGGTGGCCATCGGCTCCATTCTGTTGCCGGCCATGGTCAAGCAGGGGTATCCCATGAAGTTCGGCGTCGGGGTCATCGGTACTTCCGGAGGATTAGGGATCCTGATTCCCCCCTCCATCGTCATGGTCATCTATGCCGTTTCCACCAATTCTTCCATCGGCCAGCTGTTCATTGCCGGTATCATCCCCGGCCTGCTGCTGGCAGCCACCTTGATGACCGTCACCTGGCTGGTGGCCAAGAAGCGCAACTACCCCCGCCAGCCACGGGCATCCGTTGGTGAGGTTTTTCGTACCTTCCGCGAGAGCGTCTGGGGCCTGTTCCTGATCGTGGTGGTCATCGGCGGCATTTATTCCGGTCTGTTCACTCCCACCGAAGCAGCAGCCATGAGCGCAGTCTACGCCTTTTTCGTCTCAGTCTTTGTTTACAAGGATCTGGGCATGAAGGATCTGCCCAAGGTACTGCTCTCCTCGGCTAGTATGTCAGCCATGCTGCTGTACATCATCACCAACGCGGTGCTGTTCTCCTTCCTGCTCACCTCCGAGCAGGTTCCCCAGAACCTGACCGCCTGGATGGTGGGACTGGGCCTCTCCTCAGTCACCTTCCTGATCTTCGTCAACGTGCTGCTCTTGGCAGCCGGTAACTTTATGGAGCCTTCATCCATCCTGCTTATCACCGCGCCGCTCCTGTTCCCCATGGCCATGGAACTGGGTATTAACCCGATCCATTTGGGGGTACTGATGACCGTCAACATGGAGATCGGCATGATCACGCCGCCCGTCGGACTTAACCTGTATGTGGCCAGCGGCATTTCCCGGCTGGGGTTAACGGAAACCACCAAGGCCTGTGCTCCATGGATTTTGGTAATGCTGGTCTACCTGATGCTCATCACCTATGTGCCGCAGATTTCGCTCTGGTTACCCAACCTGCTGTATAAGTAAGCTTCAAAAACAAATGCCGTATCCCAAACGGGCCTGTCACTGGACAGGCCCGTTTTTCATTTCCCGACATACAAACAAACCTCTTTACGCGTTCTTTATGGCCAAAAACCGCCATAGCCATATGGCTGAAATTCGCCACACGCCGTACGCTTCCGCAACTAAAACACGACAACACACCTGAATAACTATACTTATTTAAATAATTATAATTCTGTATTTCCGGCACACCGTTTGCTATAAAACAGCATCTCGGGATTCACCTTGTTTTTTGCAGTAAAGAAACCATAAGGAGGAACACACATGTTCAAGAGAATTACCGTCGCAGTACTGTCCCTGGCCTTAGCCTTGCCGTTGGGCGCGCAGGCCGCCCCCATCGTCATCAAGTTCAGCCACGTCGTGGCCACCAACACCCCCAAGGGGGCTGCTGCCGAGCGTTTCAAAAAGCTGGCCGAAGAGCGCACCAAGGGTGCCGTCAAAGTGGAAGTCTATCCCAACAGCCAGCTGTACAAGGACAAGGAAGAGATGGAAGCGCTGCAACTGGGTGCCGTACAGATGTTGGCCCCGTCACTGGCCAAGTTTGCCCCGCTGGGCTTAAGGGAGTTTGAAGTATTCGATCTGCCCTTTATCTTTGACGACTACAAGGACCTGCATGCCGTAACCCAGGGACCGGTGGGCGCCAAACTGCTCAAGAAGCTGGAGAGCAAAGGGCTGTACGGTCTGGCTTACTGGGACAACGGCTTCAAGGTCATGTCCGCCAACAAGCCGCTCAAGAATGTTACTGACTTCAAAGGCCTGAAGATGCGGATTCAGTCATCCAAGGTACTGGATTCCCAAATGCGCTCCGTAAGCGCCATCCCGCAGGTCATGGCTTTCTCCGAAGTGTATCAGGCGCTGCAGACCGGCGTTGTGGACGGCACCGAGAACCCCCCTTCAAACCTCTACACCCAGAAGATGCATGAAGTGCAGAAGTACGTCACCATGTCCAACCACGGTTATCTGGGCTATGCCGTGCTGGTGAACAAGAAGTTCTGGGACGGCCTGCCCAAGGATATCCGCGCTGCCCTTGAGAGTTCCATGAAGGATGCCACCAAGTACGCCAACGAGATCGCCAAGAAAGACAACGATGATGCCATGGCTGCGGTGAAGAAGTCCGGCAAGTCCCAGATCATCACCTTGACTGCCGCTGAGCGTCAGACATGGAAGAAGGCCATGGACAAGACCCACAAGGACAACACTGCCCGTATCGGCAAGGAGATTATTGAGGAAGTCTACAAGGCAACCAACTACAACCCGAACTAACCCCCGTCTGATCAGTATCGGCCGCTGCGGCCCACGCAGCGGCCTTTTTTACGACTACCATCAGGAGATGCCCCGTGATGAAATACCTCGACCATCTTGAGGAATGGATTATCACCTTCCTCATCGGCACTGCAACGTTGATCATTTTTGTTGCCGTGCTGCATCGCTATTCTGCCGGTCTGCCGATCCCCGGCCTGCAGGACTGGCTGCTCGGCCTTAACCTGGGCTGGGCACAGGAACTGTGTATCTACATGTTCGTCTGGATGGCCAAGTTCGGGGCCGCCTACGGCGTCCGCACCGGCATCCATGTCGGGGTGGATGTGCTGGTTACCCGCCTGCCGGAACCGTGGCGAGTGAAATGCGTACTGCTGGGCATCGCCGGTGGCGCTCTGTTTACGGGTATTATCGGCACCCTTGGCGCTGCCTTTGTCTGGGAAAACGGCATGCATTACGCCACATTCAAGATGCTGGGCATGGATGTTACCGATATCATTGAAGGGCCGATCACCCCTGACCTGGAATGGTCCACCTGGATCATCTACTCGGCGGTCCCCCTCGGTTCCTACCTGATGTGTTTCCGTTTCCTGCAGGTTGGCTGGGGCTTCTACCGCACCGGCGAACTGCCTCACCATGACCACGGCCATGTTGAGGGCATCGAAGAAGAGACGACCGTCGATAGCACCGAAGCAATTGAAGAGTACGAGGAACATAAATTCGACCACGAAGCAAAGCGTGGAGGTGCAAAATGAGTTCAGCTGTGATCGGACTGGAGCAATTTACCAGAAAAAAGGCGGCAATCGTGCTTGCCTGCATCGCTGCGGCGCTTTTTGCACTTGGCTCAATGGGCAATGCCGGTATCGTCTTTGCGCTGCTGGCAGGACTGATGCTGACCGGCATGCCGATTTCCATCTCCCTGGGCCTGACCGTCCTGGTCTTCCTGTTCGTGCTGACCGATGTGCCCACGGAAGCAGTGGCCCTCAAACTGTTCACCGGTATTGAGAAGTTTGAGATCATGGCCATTCCCTTCTTTATCCTGGCCGGTAACTTCCTGACCCATGGCGGCGTGGCCAAGCGAATGATCAACTTCGCCACCGCCCTGGTGGGTCATTTCAGGGGTGGCCTGGCCCTGGGCGGTGTGGTGGCCTGTGCCCTGTTCGCCGCCGTATCCGGCTCCAGCCCCGCCACCGTGGTGGCCATCGGCTCCATTCTGCTGCCCGCCATGGTCAAGCAGGGGTATCCCATGAAGTTCGGCGTCGGGGTCATCGGTACTTCCGGGGGCTTAGGGATCCTGATTCCCCCCTCCATCGTCATGGTCATTTATGCGGTGTCGGTCAATGAATCCATCGGCAGACTGTTCATCGCCGGCATCATCCCCGGCCTGTTGCTGGCCATAACCTTGATGACCGTCACCTGGCTGGTGGCCAAGAAGCGCAACTATCCCCGCCAGCCACGGGCATCCGCTGCTGAAATTTTCCGCACCTTCCGTGAAAGCTTCTGGGGCCTGTTCCTGATCGTGGTGGTTATCGGCGGCATCTACTCCGGTCTGTTCACTCCCACCGAAGCAGCAGCCATGAGCGCAGTCTACGCCTTTTTCGTCTCGGTCTTTATCTACAAGGATCTGGGCTTCAAGGACATGCCCAAGGTGCTGTTGTCAGCTGCCAGCATGTCCTCCATGCTGCTGTACATCATCACCAACGCGGTGCTGTTCTCCTTCCTGCTCACCTCAGAGCAGGTGCCCCAGAACCTGACCGCCTGGATGGTGGGACTGGGCCTTTCCTCAGTCACTTTCCTGATCTTCGTCAACGTGCTGCTTTTGGCAGCCGGTAACTTTATGGAGCCTTCATCCATCCTGCTGATCACCGCGCCGCTTTTATTCCCGGTGGCTATGGAACTGGGTATCGACCCGATCCATTTAGGGGTACTGATGACCGTCAACATGGAGATCGGCATGATCACGCCGCCCGTGGGGCTTAACCTGTATGTGGCCAGCGGCATCTCCAGGTTGGGGTTGACGGAAACAACCAAAGCCTGTCTGCCCTGGATTCTGGTAATGCTGGTCTACCTGATGCTGATCACCTATGTGCCGCAGATTTCGCTCTGGCTGCCCAACCTGCTGTACAAGTAAGCTTTAAACAGACGTGCGTATCTATCCCGAACGGGCCTGTCACTGGACAGGCCCGTTTTTCATTTCCTGACACGGATGTCAGAATCCGGTAAGTTGCACTGTAGCCTCGATCCTGTTAGACATATGTATATTCTGTGCCGTAACCGGAGATATTCCACCATGCGTGTCCTGATTGTCGAAGATGAACTGAAGATTGCCGAAGCCCTGAAACGGGGGCTGGAATCGGAAGGATATGAAGCGGTGACCGTGGCCACCGGTGAAGAAGGTTTTTACAGCCTCAGCACCGAGCCGTTCGACCTGATGCTGCTGGATTTAATGCTGCCGGGACGGGACGGATTGGATGTTTTGAAAACGGCACGAGCCAAGGGCCATACCCTGCCGGTGCTGGTACTGACCGGCCGGGACACGGTGGAAGACCGGGTACTGGGGCTGGACAGCGGCGCAGATGACTACCTGATCAAACCGTTTGCCTTTCCTGAACTGCTGGCCCGCATCAGGCTGCTGCTGCGTCGGGGTCGGCAAGGGCAGCAGGAGCCGGTATCTCACCAGATCTTGGCCGATCTTGAACTGAACCTTGCCACCCATCAAGCGCTACGGGACGGTCAGGCACTGGATCTGACCCCGCGGGAATTCGAACTGCTGGAATATCTGGTGCGGCAGCAGGAACACGTGGTATCCCGCGAAATGCTGGCCCACGACATTTGGAAAGTACGGGAACGCTCCACCCCTCTGGACAACGTGATCGACGTCAACATCGCCCGCCTGCGCCGCAAGGTTGACGGCCCTTTTTCCCGTAAGCTGATCCGCACCATTCGCGGCGTCGGCTTCATAGCCACAGCACAGGATGATCATGACCCGGCCAACTAGCATACGGCTGCGTTTTACCCTGCTCTACGGCGCGGCCCTGGTGGCAACGGTGGTACTGTTTTCAGCCGGTGTTTACTTCTTTGTCCAGAAGATACTAATCGGACAGATAGACAACCATCTACGCAAGGATATGTCCACCATCACCGAGTACCTGCGCCGCGATCCGGCAGGCCTCAAAAAACTGGCACAGTTCGGCTCGATCCATTATTTCAGGGTGCAGGACAACACTAAAATCTTGCTGACCTCTGATGAATGGCTGGAAGACGAGCTGGAGCAGTTCATTACGCCGGAAAATACCAACCCTGCCCCACACTCCATATCGACACCAGACAAGCGCCGTTTCCGAATCCTCAACCGTCAGGAACAGGAGGGACGCTCCAGCTTCCTGATTACGGTTGCCCACGAGGAAGGCAGCTACCGGCGCACACTGAACACCCTGGCGCTGATCATCCTGCTGATCATGCCGGTTTCCATCGCCGGTTCTCTGGCGGTGGGCTACCTGATCGCCGGCAGAGTCCTGGCACCGGTCTCGGCAATCACCCGCAGGGCCGAGGCGATCACCGCCGACAATCTCTCCGAACGCTTGCCGGTGGATGACAGCCACGATGAACTGAACCGCCTGGCTGTAGTCTTCAACCAGACCTTTGCCCGCCTGGAAGAGTCATTTGAGCAACTGCGGCGGTTTACCGCCGATGCTTCCCATGAACTACGCACCCCGCTTACCGCCATCCGCAGTATCGGCGAAACCGCTCTGCGCCAGTCACCGGGCAGCTTTGACTACCCTGAAACCATTGGCAGCATTCTGGAAGAAACCGACCGGTTGGCCCAGACCGTTGAGGCCCTGTTGTTGCTAAGCAGGGCCGACAGCCAGGCCCTTGCAAAAGAACCGCTTGAAGTGGGCGAGCTGCTGGCTGACGTGGTTGAATTTTTATCTGTCCTGGCCGAGGAAAAAGAACAGAAACTCCAGTTTGTCCACACCACTCGCCTGACCATTGACGCGGACTCCTGCGTGCTGCGCCGTGCCTTTCTCAACCTGCTGGATAACGCCATCAAATACTCGCCGCCGCAGAGCGCCATTACCATTTCCCTGTATCGTACCCCGCAGAATGACGCCTGCCTCGATTTCTCCGACAGCGGCCCCGGTATTCCCGATGACGAGAAAGAACAGGTCTTCAACCGTTTCTACCGGCTGGACTCCGGGCGTTCACGGCAAAAAGGAGGTACCGGCCTTGGGCTGGCTATTGCCAAGGCTGCGGTTGAAGCCCACGGCGGTACCATCACCCTGCTGGACGCGCCGGGGGGAGGGACTATTTTCAGAATCACGTTTCCCGCCATCTGATTCTGACAAAAATGTCAGGAAAGCGTCAGTTGTCCACAAATACAACGCTTTGATACAAAGGATGAAAGAGTTTAGGTGTACTGTCATAGTCCCATTCAATCCAAAGGAGGAACAACATGTATCGTAGCGTATTGGCAGCAGCAACAACACTGATCATGGCCGCTTTGCCCGCTTTTGCCACGGAGTATCCGGACCAGAAGCAGGCGGAGATCGCCAAAACGGCAAAGTTTGCAGGCGGCAATACTTGTAAGATGTGCCACAGCGGCATCCATGGTGATTGGGAGAAAACCCGCCACACCATGAAAGCCCGCAAAGGCCCTGCCATGGGCAAGGAGTTTATGAGCAACATCTATTCCTGGGTTCAGCGGGACTGGGACAAGCATGACATGCACATGGTTCTGGACACCAAGGACAAGACTACCAACTACGTGACCGTTCAGAAATACAAGCCCGAAGACGTAGGTATCGTGGTCGGCCAGGTTCGCAAGCAGCGTTATGCCGTGTACTACGATGGTGCGCCGATGGACGCTTATCTGCAGACGACTAAAGATGGCGGCATCTCTTGGACCATAGACAAAAGCCAAGTAGTGAAGTACGCCGGTAACAAAGATCGTGCAGGCTGGAAATTCCTGGCCGTGGTCATGAAGCCGAAAGACGGCACTTTCTACAAGGAAGGGTACGGCGAGTACTACTCCTGGCAGGAGCGCTGCATCGGTTGCCACACCACCGGCTTTGACGTCAAGGCCTGGAACGCTGCCAAGGCTGATTTCAAGGCTGGCAAGCGTGCTGATCTGAAAGAAATCTTTGTGTCAGATATCGCCATCAGCTGCGAAGCTTGCCACGGCCCTGGTTCCGTTCATGCCAAGTCGCCTTCCAAGACCAACATCATCAATCCCGCCAAGATAACCAATGTCGAAACCCGCAAGATGGTCTGCGAACAGTGCCATACCCGCACCGCCAAGAACATCAACCACAAGGGTGCCAATGACCTGCGCGGTTACCGGATCGGCGATCAGTATATGGATCATGCAGATTATGTCCGTCCGGCATGGGGCAAGGGTAGTCGTAACGTCTCAGCTGACGGCAAAGGCCGCCGTGACCACCAGATGGACATGGATATGCGCCTCTCGGAAACCATCAAGGGCAAGCACAGTGTTCATGCACAAATGGCCTGCTTTGATTGCCATGATTCCCATAAGATCGGCATCGGTTCACCCAGCAAGGTACTGAAGAAGTCCAAGGTGGAAACCTGCGCCGCCTGCCACAAAGGCCAGGCCGAGGCAGTATTGAAGGTGCTGGACGGCAGAAACGGCTGGCCCAAGTACAAGTACGGCGAATGGGGTGGTGAAGGGGCACGTCCTGCTCCACGGTCGCACGTTTTCAACTTTGACGAGCAGGGCCGCTCCTATGGCCTCAAACCCTCCCAGTATATCTGGGCTCTGAAGAAGGACGGCGACGCCAAGAAGGAAGCCGACTGGGCTGCCATCTGGCCCTGGGAAAAGGCAGCCTTCGAGAAGAAGGGCATGACCGTGAAAGTGGGAGCCAAGCCTTGGGAAATGTAACAAATAGCAGATGAATAGCCTAAAAGCACGGCCGCTCCCGAAATTGGGGAGCGGCCTTTTTTAGACTTACAAACAAGGATGTTATGAGTATTATTGGTCAACCCCCTGCGTACTGAACAAGGTCGTTTCTCATGACAACTGAACTACAGCATACCTCGGCCACGCTGCTGAACAAAAAACCGGAATTCCTGCAAAGGCTTTTCATGGTGGTGGGCGGCATTTCGATCGCCATCATACTCTTTAGCTCTGCCTGGGGTTTCCGTCAGGTGTTCATCGGGTATGTGGTAAAGATGGCCGAATCGGACGCTGTTGCCATTTGCCGGTTGATGCTTGATTTTGAGCAGGAGCATATTCTACACAGGAGCAATAAGCCTCAGTTTGTCCATGTTTCTCCTGATGAAACAGCACATCTTGATACTGCCCTCGCCCCCATCATGCGTAATTTTAACGTAACCAAGGTCAAGATTTTCGATCACGAACACCGGATCGTCTACAGCACCGACAAAAACATCATCGGCAGGGTTGACTCAAATAATCCAAGACTTTTGCGAGCCCTGTCAGGAACCATAGATTCAAAACTGAAAGAAAAAAAGGTGGGGGACCTGCCAGAAGAGCGTTTACTCACGACAAAGGTGGTTGAAACCTATATTCCGATCAGAAACAAGACTGATCAAGTGGTCGGAAGTTTTGAAATATACCTGCTGACCGGCAAATACGATCAGGCCGTCAGGCGGGGCATTCTGCTGGCCCTGCTGATCATGGCGGTGGTATTGCCAGGTACCTTTGTCGCTTCGTACCTGATCATCGGCCAGAGTGTCCGCCAGGTGAAAGATGCCCATGAACTGCTGCAAAGAATCGCTATTACCGATGCCCTGACCGGTGTGGCCAACCATGGTTACCTGATATCACGGGCCAAAGAGGAATTTGAGCGGGCCCGCCGAAGTTACGGTAGTGCCGGAGGAAAAGGGCTAGGCTGCATTCTGCTGGATCTGGACCATTTCAAACAGATTAACGACACCTACGGTCATCTGGTTGGCGACCAGGTACTCCAGAAATTTGTCCGGCGCATTGAACTTATACACCGCCCGTACGACATTCTGGGACGGTACGGCGGTGAAGAGTTTCTGATACTGCTGCCTGAAACATCCCATGGGGAGACCTGCGCCATAGCCGCAAGGATACTTGAGGCTGTCAGACAGGAACCGTTCGATTCCGATGCCGGACCGCTCACCATTACTGCCAGCGCTGGTGCCGCTACTTGCACCAGCACTGACCAGTGTCTTGAGGATCTGCTGAAGCGCACCGACGGCAATCTGTACTGCGCCAAGCGCAGCGGCAGGGACCAGGTCTCTTGTGGGGCTTCACCTCTCCAGACAACATGATCCGCGCTGAAAACATTGTTCTTGTCCGTCAGAGCGTCACAAATGGCGAAGCCAGCATCCTGTCCGGCATCTCCTTCACGGCCCGGCCTGGCCAGGTCACCGCCATTGTCGGTCCTTCCGGCAGCGGTAAAAGCTCGCTGATCCGACTGGTAAACCGCATGGATGACCCCACCTCCGGCAGCATCTTTCTGCATGACACACCCATCTCCGCCATAGACCCGCTGGAACTGCGCCGCCGGGTGGCCATGGTGCTGCAAAAAACGTTCATGTTTGAGGGCAGCGTACTGGCCAACCTGCAACGCCCCTTTGTCTACCGCCAGACACCCCCGCCTGCCGCAGACGATGACCACCTGCTCACGCTGCTGGATCTGGTCCATCTGCCCGGCGGGCTGTTGCCGCGCGATGCCCGCTCCCTTTCTATCGGTGAACAGCAACGGGTCAATCTGGCCCGCGCCCTGATCACCGTCCCCGAAGCACTGCTGCTGGACGAACCGACCAGCGCCCTTGACCGCCCCACCGCCGACCGCCTGGGCACAATGCTCCGTGAAATCTGCCAATCCCAACAACTGACCGTGATCATGGTTACCCACGATCTGCGCCTGGCAGAGCGCAGCGCCGACTATCTGCTCTATCTGGAAAGGGGACGGATTCTGGAAGAGGGGCCGGTGGAGAAATTGCTGAACAATC
Organism: Geobacter sp. UBA6151; assembly: GCA_002423105.1. Lineage (GTDB taxonomy): Bacteria > Desulfobacterota > Desulfuromonadia > Geobacterales > Pseudopelobacteraceae > Trichlorobacter. The sequence continues at coordinate 36,328 of DIUT01000059.1, forward strand.
CGCAGACGGAAGCGTTGCAACGCTTTCTGACGCCGGATGAGGAGGCCAGTTCATGAACGATATGAAGCTGGTTAACCTGGAACTGTCAAACCTTGTAATCGCCTACGCCCTGATCCTGGTCGCCTTCGGCCTTGCCCGGCTGCTGCGCATCGGCCAGGAGCGACAGATACTTGTTGCCTCGCTGCGCATGGTTTTGCAACTGATCGCCGTCGGCTATCTGCTGCATCTGGTCTTTGCCGTCAAAAACCCGCTGCTGGTGCTGTTGATGCTGCTGATCATGGCCGGGTTCTCCTTGCAGGTGATGGGCTCACGGATTCAGAGAAAAATGCCCGATTTCTACCGAATCATGGGCAGTTCCCTGCTTATCGGCTGTGGCGGAGTCACCTTCTTCTTCTGCCTGCTGGTGGTGGGCTACACCCCCTGGTACGACCCCCGCTACCTGATTCCCTTGGCCGGCATGATCATCGGCAACTCCATGAACGGAGCCAGCCTGGCGGCAGAACGCCTCTCATCTGAGCTGCGGGAGCGCCGCGAAGAGATCGAAACTGCCCTCTGCCTGGGAGCTACTTCCCGTCAGGCCTCGGAAACAGCGGTGCGCACCGCCTTCCGTGCCGCCCTGATCCCCACCATCAACACCATGGCCGCCACCGGCATCGTCTCCCTGCCCGGCATGATGACCGGCCAGATCCTCTCCGGCACTGAGCCGATCCTGGCGGTGCGGTATCAGATCGCCATCATCTGCGCCATTACCGCCGCCGTAGCCATCACCTCGTTCCTGATTCTTCTGCAGGGCAGCCGCCGATATTTCACCCCGGCCCACCAGCTGAAAGGGCGGGACGAGTAATCAGCGCGTAAATTACGGCAAAAACACCAGAAACAGCACCCCCACCACAATCCGGTAGATACCGAAGGAGATGAAGGTATTGCTGGTGACGAAGCGCAGGAGCGCCTTGATGCTGATTACCGCAAAGATGAAGGAGGTAATGAAACCGACCACGATATTCTGTATGTCGCTCATCTGGAAGACAGCGTGGTTCTTGTAGATGTCATAGCAGGTGGCGGCCAGCATGGTGGGCAAGGCCAGCAGAAACGAAAACTCCGTGGCAACCTTGCGGTTCAGGCCGCAGAGCAGTCCGCCCATGATGGTGGCGCCGGAACGTGACACACCGGGAACCATGGACAGGCTCTGGATCAAACCGATGGTGAAAGCCTGACGGTAGGTAACATCGCCGGTTTCCTCCACCGAAGGCTGACGGCGTTTCATGAACAGCTCAATAGCAATAAAGGCGATTCCCCCCACGATCAGCATGTAACTGACCAGGGATGGCTGAAACAGGGTCTTGACCAGCTTGTACAGCAGGAAACCGAGGACGCCGGTGGGCAGAAAACCGACGCAGAGCTTTTTGAGCAGTTCCGGGCTGGTGGAAAGCCGCTTGAAGTAAATAAAGACCACGGCCAGCATGGCCCCGGACTGAATGGTCACCTCGAACACCTTGTGGCTGTCGGTCTGCTGAAGCTTCAGTAACGCTGAAGCCAGAATCAGGTGGCCGGTGGATGAGATCGGCAGAAATTCGCTCAATCCCTCCACAATTCCCAGTATCAATGCGTCAAAAAATGTCACAACATATCCCCCTGCTAGTGGGCTTCGCTCCAGTTTTTTCCATGATTCATATCTACTTTCAGCGGCACCTTCAACGGCACCGCCCCGGACATCTCCCGCTCCACCAGCAGCATCATCTGCTCCAGTTCCGCTTCCGGCACCTCGAAGACCAGTTCGTCATGCACCTGCATGATCAGGCGGCTTTTCAGCCCTTCATCCCGGATGGCCCGTTCCACCCCCAACATGGCCTGTTTGATGATGTCCGCCGCCGAGCCCTGGATCGGGTAGTTGATGGCGTTGCGCTCGGCAAAGGAACGCAAATTGCCGTTGGCGCTGTTGATATCGCCTATGGGCAGCTTGCGCCCCAGGATGGTGGTGACAAAACCGTTATCGCGGGCCTGTTGAACACAATGATCCAAAAAGCCCATGGCGCCGCTGTGGCGCTCCTTGTAAGCGGCTATGAACTTCTCCGCCACGTTGCGGGCCACCCCCAGTTGCTTGGCCAGCGAGAAAGCCCCCTGGCCGTAGATGACCCCGAAGTTGATGGTCTTGGCCTGGCGGCGCATCTCGCTCGTGACCATCTCCGGGAAGAGGCCGAAGATTTCGCTGGCAGTGCGGGTGTGGATATCCTCGTCATTGCCAAAGGCCTGGCAGAAGACCGGATCTGAGGACAAGTGGGCCAGTACCCGCAGTTCCACCTGGGAGTAGTCAGCCGCCAGAATCACACTGCCCGCCGGGGCGATGAACGCCTCGCGGATACGCCGCCCCTCGTCGGTGCGGATCGGGATATTCTGCAGGTTGGGGTCCGACGATGACAGCCTGCCGGTAGAGGTGACCGCCTGGTTGTAGGAGGTGTGCACCCGGCCGCCACTGTCGGTCAGCCGGGCCAGGGCATCGGCGTAGGTGGATTTGAGCTTGGCCAGCCCCCGGTAATCCAGGATCAGTCGCACGATCTCATTATCTTCCGCCAGTCCGGACAAAACCTCATTATCGGTGGACCAGCCGGTCTTGCCCTTGGTCTTCTTGGCCGTGGCCAGCCCCAGTTTTTCAAAGAGGATCTCCCCCAGTTGTTTGGGGGAGTTGAGGTTGAAAGGAACTCCGGCCAGTTCATGGATGCGACCTTCCAAGAGCGCCATCTGGCTGCCAAAGTCATCGGAGAGCTGCTTGAGAAATCTACAATCCAGCAGCACACCGTGGCGCTCCATGCGGGTCAATATCTCCATCAGCGGCATCTCAAGGCCGCTCAACAGCCCTTCCAGCCCCTGCTGCCGTACCATGGGCAGCAGTTTTTCATGCAATAGCCAGGTGACGTCGGCATCCTCGGCAGCGTAGCGGGTGGCCGCCTCAAGGGGCACCTCGCTGAAGTTGATACGGTTTTTTCCGGTGCCGGTCACGTCGTCGTAGGAGATCATGCGGTGATTGAGATGCTCCTGGGCCAGGGCATCCATGCCATGCCCACCCCGCGACGGGTTGAGCAGGTAGGAGAGCAGCATGGTGTCGCACCAGCAGCCCTGTACCTCAATCCCGGCACTGGCCAGCACCTGCAGGTCGAATTTCAGGTTCTGCCCCACCTTGCGGATGGCCGGATTCATAAAGACCGGGCGCAGGCGGTCAAGCACAAGATCACGGGGAAGCTGGCCGGGAGTCAAGACTCCCCCCCTCGCGGCCTCCCCCCGCTGGAGGGAGCAGTCTGCGTCATCATCCCTTTGTTCGGAAAATGTGAACAGATCTCCTTCCTCAGGAGGGGGAGGGTTGGAGAGGGAGGAGCGGTGTCCCAGCGGGATGTAAAACGCCTCGTGGGGCTCCAGCGCAACGGATATCCCCACCAGGGAGGCCAAGCGGGGGTCCAGGCCGGTGGTCTCGGTGTCAAAGGCAAAGGCAGCGGCCCCCTCCAGCCGCCGGACCAGCGCCTCCAGAGCGTTAGTGCTCTGCACGCAGTGGTAGCGGTCGTTTTGCAGGGTGGCCTGGGCGGTCAGCTCCCGGATCAGGGTATGAAAACCATACTCCTTGAACAGCTCGTGCAGTTGCGGGGTATTGGGCTCCCGCGCGCTCAGCTCGTCGGGATGCAGCTCATAGGGCACATCCTTGATGATGGTGGCAAGGCGGCGTGACAGCCGTGCCTGATCGGCGAATTCCCGTAACCGTTCACCGGTCTTGCCCGGCACCTCCCCTGCCCGCTCCAGCAGGGCATCCAGCGAACCGAACTGCTGCACCAGCTTGATGGCGGTCTTCTCGCCGATCCCCGGCACGCCGGGGATGTTGTCCGAACTGTCCCCGGCCAGCCCCAAGATGTCGATCACCTGTTCCGGTCCAACACCAAAACGCTCATGCACCTGGGGAATGTCCGAGGCCACGTTCTTCATGGTGTCCAGCAGGGTGGTGCGTCCGGTGACAATCTGCATCAGGTCCTTGTCGCCGGTCACCACCACCACCGTGCCGCCTTCGGACTCCCAGCGGGCAGCCAGAGTGCCGATCAGGTCATCGGCCTCAAAGCCCGGCAGCTCCACCACCGGGATGTTAAAGGCCCGCACCAGATCGCGGATAGGCCCCACCTGGCTTCGCAGGTCGTCCGGCATCTCGGCCCGGTTGGCCTTGTAGGCCGGGTACAGCTCGGTGCGGAAGGTGACCCGTCCGGCATCGAACACCATGGCCAGATGATCCGGCTTGTGGTCTTTCAGTAGTTTCAACAGCATCTGGGTAAAACCATAGATGGCGTTGGTGGGAAAACCGCTGGGGGAGGACAGCCGTTTGATGGCGAAATAGGCCCGGTAGAGGTAGGAGGAGCCGTCGATCAGGTAGAGGGTGTTGTTGCTATCAGGCATGGGGTATCCTTTGGTGTATAGTTGCAGTCATTGCGCCGGGCTTTCTTTACTACTACTTTCTGGTTGCAGCAGCAGTTGGTAAAACTCATGCAGCTTGGACTGTAATAATCGTTTGTCCGGCAAATAGGTCTGGTATTCCGCGATGAGTGTTGGAGACAGGGAGCGACTGAGTGCATATTCGACGACTTCGCTGTCCTTGCCAGCACAGAGAAGCACGCCAATGCTCGGCTGTTCATGAGGTTTCTTTACATCCCGATCCAATGCCTCCAGGTAAAATTCCAGCTTGCCGAGATGTTCGGGCTGAAATTCTCCAACCTTCAATTCGATAGCCACAAGACAGTTGAGTCCTCGATGAAAAAACAACAGGTCGAGCGCGAAGTCTTTTCCGCCAACCTGCAACGGATACTCGGAGCCGATATAGCAGAAGTCAGGTCCCAATTCGGTGATAAACCGGCTGAGATTCCGTATCAAAGCACGATGGAGATCTCTTTCTGAATGGGGGGTGGGCAACCCGAGAAAATCAAACAGGTACGTGTCCCGGAAAACCGTCTCTGCAGCGGGGTGCAGTTCTCTCAAGGCTGTTGAGAGTTTTGGAGGGTTGAGGACGGTCCGCTCAAATAGACCGCCTTCGATCTGCCTGGCAACTTCCCGCACGTGCCAGCCGCTCCTGGTTGCCATGCACAGGTAGAACGCACGTTCTTCCTGATGCTTGGTTTTTGAAAGAATATGCAAATGGGCGGACCAAGGCAATTCTCTCAACAGCGTTGAGAGTTCCGGGGCTTCCTTGTATGTCTCGTAAAACTGGCGCATACGCCACAGGTTCTGCGGAGAAAAGCCGCGCAGACCAGGATAATGCCGGGCAATATGCGCTGCCAGGGCAGATACGGTACCCTTGCCCCAGCCATCCTTGGCGATACAGAGGCAAATATGTAGTCCAATGTGCCAGTACAGGTCTATCAGCGTTGTATTGACTGCGTGAAATGCACGTTGCCGAGACGTTTGAATCATCTCGACGATTTCGTCGAAAGATCGTTGCAGTTGGTTTACGTTGGTCATTTTGACCTCTGATGACGCACGGAGTGTGCTTTTCTTGTTTTGGTGCCCGATGTCGGTGCCTTTGGTCTCGAACAGTCAATCACAATAACTTCGGTATAATGTTTCAGCTCTTCCGGGATGGAGTGCTGGTGTGTGCAGATCAGAAACCGGTGAACAAAAAATCAAGAGCGGCAATGATCTCCTGGCGATGCTCCTTGAGGGTGCCGACATGCGCTCCCAGACTACTGACCGCAACACCGGCCAGCTCTGCCGTTGACAGCACCAGGGATTCTTGCCCAAAGGAAAACACCGGGTTCAGATGCGCTGCCGCCTTGCCCGATGCCGCTGCCGTATAAAGCGGGACAACCACCCGCGTTGCCAGATTGTGCAGGAGATCGGCCTGAACATCAAGCAGGTAGGGGATCGCCTCTTTGGTCTCGGGATTGGGGTTGCTGTAGAGATCAAACTGCGCCATCAGAACCTCCGCAAGCCGTCACTGAAAGCGCCGTTTGCCGCAATGCGCCGGTTGTAGCTCTCAACCGCCTCCCGGTTCTCCTGCAGCCATTGCTGTTGCTTCTGTTCGCGCAACAACTCAGCCAGCCGCGTTTCCAGCGCCTGCGACAGATTTATATGATGTTCTTTGGCCTGCTGGAGCAGATCGCGGTTGATGCTGACATTGGTGGGTTTTTTGGGGGCGCTGATGTCATAAATGCTCGCCTGCATACCATACTCCTTATGCACATGATGTATGCGCACAAACTATCTTTTTCTGACAGATGGTGCAAGCGGTTTCAGGTGGGCCGTGCCGGAGTGAACCGGGTCAGGCTGGGGTTTTGGGGCATATCAAGCACGTAAAGCTACCATATCGTCTTGACATGGGGATATTTCCGCAGCTTGTCGTCCCTTGTTATGAGGGCTGCCGTCTGCGGCAGTTGTTGCATCACTTCAAAATAACACCGGCTTCCCCCTGGGCAACCACTTGCACCGACAGACGATCCTGCTGCACCGCCGCCTCACCGAGGGACAGCGACTTGACCGCGCCGGTCAGCCTGACCCGCTCCGCAAGCCGCAACGACGACAATGCCGTGGATGCCTTGAGGCGGGCATTCTCCAATTGCTCCGCCACGGCGCTGTCCAGTTTTTCCTTGATGGTACTGCGGATGGCGCTGCTGAACAGCCAGCTTCCGGCGCTGATCAACCAGCCGGAGTTTTTGGTGTCAAAATCCACCTCTTCAAAGGTAAGGGTGTTGTTCTGGCGGTTGTACACCGGCTTTGCCAGAATGGTCAGCTCGCCGTCAAAGTCCCCGCTGGTGGTCAGAAGCACCACCAGACGGCCACCATCCCCGGTCAGGTTGAATTTCTTCACGGTTATCTTCTTGTCTTCGCCAAAGGTTTTGTCCAGCAGAACCGGGTTCAGCGCCGTTACCAGATCGTTAAAGAAGATGTCGGCGCCAAGCTGGATATGGAAGTTTTTATCAAACGTTGTCAGCTGTTGTACCGGGGGCAAGGCCCTGACCGGAACAGCGACCGGCTTTGGCCCCACCGATATTTCCGCCCCGGTGATGACACCGATGGAGAGCCTGATCTGATTATTTGCCGCCAAGAGCGGACTCATCACGATCCGCTCCGGGGTCAGTTTCAACCAGGTGTTGAACTCTTTGTTGATCAGGATGGGGGTGAAGGCGTTCTGCCACAGCGGGGTAACCTTGGCTTTCAACTGCACCGCGTCGTTGACCTTGCTGTCGATGATCGGTGCCAGCAGCCGTTGCACCGGCTGGGTGATCCCTTCCATCAGGCTTCTTAGGTTTAAGGACAGCGGCCCGAGTTTTATGGTGTCAGCCGTAGTGTCCGAAAGGCCGGTATAGTACAGCTCGGTCTTCAACCGCCAGTCCGGCGCAACCTGCACCCTGGTCTTGAAGCGCAGCCCGGCCCGCAGCGGATAACTCTCGTAGAAACCATACTTGAAGGTCACCTGCACCGGCAGGGTAACGTGGATAAAATTGTCGGCAGCCGCTACTGCCACCGGCCCGGTGCGCAGCACCGTAACCGAGGTGCCCAGCCCCCCTTGCCCCTTGTATAGTTCAGTGGGCAGGGACTGGTTCACAATGGCCGCAAGATCGGCGGCAGAGGTCTCCACGCTCAGGTTGATGGATGACGGCGGCATGGCGGCAGAGGCGGAAGCTGCGCTGAACAGCAGCAGAGTAAGGAGTATGAGCAGACGGTACAAAATGGTGCTTCCTTTCGTGTGATTGTTGATGGGATAGTGTGATATCGACCGGTTCACGCAGATATAGCATGAACAGTGTTGCAGTCAAATGTATTGCACATTACTTTTCTTTCCTCAAGGCCTGGAGGTACGGATGATCATCTCGGCAAGCCGCCGCACGGATATTCCGGCTTTTTACAGCGACTGGTTCATGGAGCGCATACGGGAAGGGCATTTTCTGCGGGTCAATCCCTTTAACCGCAGTCAGACCAAACAGATCAGTCTGGCACCCGATGACGTGGAAGCCATTGTGTTCTGGAGCAAACATCCCCGGCCGCTGCTCGCGCACCTGCGCGAACTTGACCAGCGGGGCCACCGTTATTATTTCCAGGTTACGCTGAATCCCTATGACACGGCATTTGAACCGAACCTGCCAGCGCTTGCGGAACGGATCGCAACCATGCGTTCACTTGCCGAACAGATCGGCCCGGAACGGCTGGTCTGGCGCTACGATCCGGTTATCCTGAGTAATGTTACTCCGGCAGCCTGGCACCTTGAAAAAGCAGCAGAGCTTGCACAACTGCTGGATGGCGCCAGCGGACGTCTCGTCTTCAGCTTCTGCGATTTCTATGGCAAGGGACCGGGCAGATTCAGGCGCGCACTACAGGGCAGTGGTATTGCTGTTGAGGATATTACCGCGCCTGAACAGCGGGAAGCGCTGGAAATGGTGGCCAAGGGATTCAAGGAGATTGCGGACCGGCAGCGAATGGCTATTTTCAGCTGTTGCGAAGAGGTGGATCTTGCCGGTTTCGGCATTGAGCACGGCGCCTGCATCGACGCCCGGTTGATCCGCACGCTGTTCAAGAGATCTGGTACGGCCGCCAGGGACCGCAACCAGCGTAGCGTCTGCGGGTGCGCCGCCTCCGCCGATATGGGGTTCTACAATAGTTGCCCCTTCAGGTGCGCCTATTGCTACGCAAACTTAGGGTCTGTCAGCGCTCACTGCCCGCTTCCGCCGCCATTGCACCAGCAGGATCACCACAGATAACACGAGGCAGCAGCGGGCAAACAGGTCGCCGATGCGCAGGTAGAGTGAATCGGCGCTGCCCGGCTGCACCTCCCCCACCATGATCGCCTCCCTGAAGATGGTAGTCATCCCCCGGATATGGCCGTTGCGGTCCACCAGTGAGGTAATGCCGGTGTTGGCGGCCCGGATCAGGGGGGTGCGGGTCTCCACGGCCCGGAAGGCGGCCATGGCTAGATGCTGGTACGGCGCCGAGGAACGGCCAAACCAGGCATCGTTGGTGATGTTGACCAATATCCGGCTGCCGCTGTTGACATGGTGCCGTCCCAGATCGGCAAAGATCGCCTCATAGCAGACCAGTACTCCCAGGGTTGTGCCAGCAGCCTTCAGCGGCTTGATCTCCCTGCCCGGCACAAAATCACCGATACCATGCACCAGTTTTTTTACGAAGGGCAGCAGACGGGAGAGCGGCACATACTCGCCAAAGGGAACCAGGTGCGCCTTGTCGCTGCGCCCCAGCAGGTTTCCTTCACGATCCAGCAAAAAGGCGCTGTTCAGGTAGACCTGCTTACCGTCCCGCAGTTCCAGCGCCGGACTGCCGAACAGCAGGCTGGTCTGTAATTCCCGCGCCAAATCGCGAATACGGAGGGATGGCGGGCCGTCATCCTGAAAGAAAAATGGCGCGGCGCTCTCGGGCCAGACCACCAGATCGGCTTTGACCTGTTCCATTGCCTGGCGGGAAAGGCTGATGTAGATGTCAAGGGTGGTATCCTGAAAAGCGGGCGACCACTTTACTCCCTGATCGATATTACCCTGGATCAGGGCCACCTTGACGGCAGGCATGGCGGAGGGCGGCCCGTTCAGGCGATGAAAGCCGTACCAGAAGGTTCCGGCCAGGGCCAATACCAGAATGGCGGCGCTTTTGGCCGGATAGGGCACCTGTGCCCCGGACAGTGCCCGCAGAATCCGGTAGAGCACCACATTGGCCAGCACGATCAGTGCGGTAATGCCATAGACGCCGGTCAGGTCGGCAACCTGGATCAGAGGCAACAGACGGAACTGGGAATGGCCCGGCATGGTCCAGGGAAAACCGGTCAACAGCAGGCCACGCAGATAGTCGCCGCCGACCCAGGCCATGGGAAACAGCAGCGCCGCCTTGACCCCCCAGCGCTCCCCCAGCACGACAGCCCAGGATGCAACACCGGTAAAGAGGGCCAGCCAGCAGGAGAGCAACAACCAGAGGGGAATGCTCACAAAGAGCGGCAGGTGGCCGTAGTCGGTCATCACAATGGTGACCCAGTAGATAAGCCCGGCGAAAGCAGCCAGTCCGGAGAGAAAGCCCAGCCGGAAAGCGTTACGGGGTGACTGCCCTTCAAGAGCGATCAGGAGTGGAATCAAGGCGATCCAGGCCAGAAAGGGAAGATCGGCCTTGGGAAAGGAAAGAGCCAGCAGCAGGCCAGAAAACAGGGCCAGCAGCACAGGAGAGCCCGGCAGGGCGGCCAGGGAAAAACGGGAGAGACTGTTCACGGATCCTGCTGTTCCGCAGCGTCCGGTGCACGGCAGATTCTGACCTGCTTGACCCGGCGCGGGTCGGCGTCCAACACCTCAATAACGAGACCGCCTCCGCTGATTATGGCGCCGGTTGCCGGAATGCCACCAGAAAGGTGGATGGCAAGGCCGCCCACCGTGTCGAACTGATCACGCTCGATCTCCATGTCGAAGCGCTCCTCAAGGTCTTCCACCGGCAGACGGGCGTCAGCCACCAGCGACCCGTCCGGCTCAACGAAAAACAGCTCCTGTTCCATGTCGTACTCATCCTGAATGTCGCCCACGATCTGTTCCAGCAGATCCTCAATGGTGACCAGACCGGAAGTTCCGCCGTATTCATCGATTACAATCGCCAGGTGGACCCGCTTCTTTTTGAACTCCTGCAGCAGTTCCTCCAGGTTTTTCGTTTCCGGCGTAAAGAACGGCTGGCGCATCAGGTCGCAGATACGGATCTGACCCGGCTCCATGCCCCAGCACTTCAGCAGGTCCTTGGCGTAGAGCAGGCCGATGATATTGTCCAGGGTATCTTCATAAACCGGCAGACGGGAGTGGCCGCAGGCGATGATGGCATCCAGTGTTTCCCTGATTGAAGCGTCAACGCTGATGGCGGCCATGTCGATGCGGGGCACCATGATCTCCCGGACCACGGTTGAATCCAACTCGAAGATGGCGCGGATCATTTCCCGCTCCTCTTCCCGCACGACCCCATCTTCCTCACCAACGCCGATCAGTTGCTGGATATCCTCTTCCGTAACCTTGCGGCGCCCTGATATCAGGCGGCTGACCATTCCCAAAAGACCGGACCTTCGTCGACTGTTACCGTCATCCACGGCACTCATCCTCCTGGTGCATTTTTTCAAATTGCAATCAAGATGACATTGAAACCCGTATGTAGGGGCGTATTGCATACGCCCCAATTGGGCGACCACAAGGGATCGCCCCTACGAATGGGTGTCATCTAAATTATCGTCCGGGAAGGGCAGTCAGCCCTTCCTGCTGCAACATTTTCCAGAGTTGTTGTTCCTTGCGGGCCATGCGCTTCGCCTCGTCCTCTCCGCTCCGCTCGTGATCATAGCCGGTCAGATGCAGAATGCCATGCAGCAACAGAAACAGCAGGCGTTCATAGCCGCTGACGCCGCCCTGCGCCGCTTCCCGCGCCGCCGTATCAGCCGAGATCACCACATCGCCCAGCAGGTGGGCGGAAATCCCGCCGAACTCCCCCTCCTGCAATGAAAAAGAGATCACATTGGTGGGACGGTCCTTGTCCAGGTACTCGCGGTTCAGGCGACGGATGGTGCGGTCGCCCGTAATGGTCACCGACAGTTCTGTGCCCTCAGGACATCCCAAGGCGCTTAAGATTTTCTCCGCCACCGTTCTGATCGCCGTGATTGGAGCCGGATGGCGACGCTGGCTGTTCTGAACCATGATCTGCATGTGATTTTTTGCCTCCATTGCCTCCCTTGTGAACCGGTTCGGGATAGTCAATGCGATGATGGAAGATGGCGCCAAGAATGCGGTTGAAGCTTTTGGCTATTTCGTGCAGGTTTTTCAAGGTCAGTTCGCATTCATCCAGCTGACCATCCGTGAAAATCCGGTTGATCAACTTCTGCACCATTCCCTGAATACGATCCGGGGTGGGGTTGACCAGGGTGCGGGAGGCGGCCTCCACCGCATCGGCCAGCATCACCAAGCCGGCTTCGCGGGTCTGGGGTTTGGGGCCTGGATAATGAAAGTCCTGCTCCACCACCAGCTGGCCGGTGGTGACAGCCTGCTGCTTCGCCTTTTCGTAAAAGAATTTGATCAGCGTGGTGCCGTGATGCTGACGGATAACGTCAATGATCGGCTGGCCCAGCCGGTGGGCACGGGCCATCGCCTCCCCTTCCTTGACATGGGAGATCAGAATCAGGGCCGACATGTGGGGAGACAGCTTATCGTGACGATTCTCGCCGCCGTGCATGTTTTCAATGAAGTAGAGCGGCTTGGCGGTCTTGCCTATATCGTGATAATAGGCCGACACCCTTGCCAGCAGCGGATTGGCACCTATCGCCTCGGCAGCGGCCTCCACCAGGTTGCCCACCACCACGCTGTGATGGTAAGTACCGGGGGCTTTGACCATCAGCTCTCGCAACAACGGGGAATTGAGATTGGCCAGCTCCAGCAGTTTGATGTTGGTGGTGTAGTGAAACATGGATTCAAAGAGCGGAATGAAGGCCGATACCAACATGGCGGACAAAAGCGCGCCGGTGACGGCAAAGGCGGCCACATACAGAGTCTGGATCGTAAACAGGGCGCTGGCCATGGTCTGAAAACAGATGCCCATGGCCAGGTTCACCACCGCCAGCTTTGTTCCTGCGGTGTAAATCGTGCTCCGGTCCTGGCACTGACGCACCCCGTGGGCTCCCACCACGCTGCCCAGCAGGGCGTAGATCACCACAAACATGTTGCTGTTGAACAAAATGCCCAAAAGCGGCGCCATCGTCACGCAGTAGACCAGCGCCACCTCGGAGTTGAGCAGTATGCGCACCACCATGGCTCCGGCGGCAAACGGGAACAGATAGTAGTAAGAGGCCACGGAAACCGCCGGAAATGCGGCGCCGATATTAGCGGAGATCAATAGGGCCAGCTTGAAGATGAAGAAGCTGCCGAAGATCATGATCGCAATGGCCAGGATGTCGCGGTTGGAAGGGTTGAACTTGCGTATGTTTTTGCAGGCGAAACGGTAGGGGATATAGAATAGCACCAGGACCAGCCCGAAGATGCCCAGGGCGGTGTACAAGGTGCCCTCGCCACGGCTGGCCTGGTAGATCATCTCCAGTTTATGGGCCTGCTCCTGGCTTACCCGGTCACCGGCCCGAACAATCATCTCCCCCTTCTGGAAGCGGTACAACACCGGCTTCACCGCACTCACCAGCGCCGCTTTGCGGATTTCGGTCCCGTCCTGGCTGAAGAAGAGGTTGGGCTTCATCGCTCTGGACACCACATTCAGTATATGGCGTCCCGCTCCATTCAGCCCGGAACCGGACAGCGTGCCGACCTGCAAAAGCCTGCGCGCCTCGCCAATTTCAACAAAAGCATCTCCGGTTGCCACGGTTCCCAGCGCCTGTCCGGCGCCATCCCTGATCTCTATCCCGCGCTGGATGTCAGCCTTGAACACCTTGGCATCCAAAACAATCCTGCGCTGATACAGCCCGCCAAGCAGCATCCGTAAATCCTCCAGCAGGGCTGTTTCATTGCGCACCTTTAAAAAGGCCTGCAACTCTGCCTCAGTAAGGCGCACTTCAAGAATCTCTTCCAGCCGCACCTGCAGATCTGCCGCACCGTCATCAGACTTTGTCATACGCGCCGCACGGATGGCAACCAGCGCCCTGCTCACCCCGTCGGTTATGGACCGTGCCACGGTATCGCTATAACTGTAGACAATCGGCGCAGTGTTGGCAGCCTCCTCACGGCGCTGCCTGGTCAGGGTTTGATCCTCCAGCAGATAATCCTGGGTGGCGCGGATATCCGAAGCGGCGATCTCGCCCGCCTTGTAACGGGCCGTGGTCAGATGTTGGCTGGGCATCAGCAGCAGCGTCAGCAAAACGGCGGTCATCACCAGCAGCAACAGGCGGTTACGCTTGGCTGTCTCCGGATTGGAAAAGCGGCGGTCCACCGTATCCAGCAGCTTGGCGCCGAGCTTGTGCAGATAGTTCCTGGGGGAGTGATCCGGAATATGAGCGTGGGGGTCGGGCATATGGCCGTCAGGGTTTGTGGAGGCTTCCGTATGAAATGGTACTCGCGGGTTTCATGATTGGGAGGAAGTATACGCGTGATTTCAAGTGGCTGTCAATTGCCCTGAAAGCCGTCACAATTCTGTAATCTGTGAGCCGGTAATCTCCACATCGGGCCAGCCATCGTAAATCCAGTCTTCAAGCCGTTCCAGAGCATTACGGGCAATGGTTTTATCCGGGCTCACCGTCACAAATCCCAGCACGGCAACCCCACAGGTATCCTGCCGGTCCACCTCGGCGCAGGAGACATTGAAACGGTTGCGCACCCTGCCCAGGATGCTTTTGATAATGCCGCGCTTCTCTTTCAGCGAGAAAGCGGGCAGGGAAAGATGCAGTTCGAGGCAATAGATAAACATAGTCGTGACTTCTTTCATGGATAGGACAGGTGAACACGGCCGGGTTCAGCCCAGTCGTTATGTCCTCCTTCAAGCTCGTGGAAGCGTGCGGAGGGTATGCTGGCCGCCAGAGCCCGGGCATGGGCAACCGGTATGATCGTATCGTCGCGGGCGCCGAAAATTTCCAGCGGTCCTCTGTAGCCGTGCAGTGCCTCGATGTTGTTCCAGTTATCCAGCAGCAGCAGGTCTGCGGGCACAAACGGTACGTGGCGCCGCGCAACACGGGACAGGATATCAAAGGGCACAATCAACACAATCTTGTCCGGTGGTTGCCGGTGCCTGGCCAGAACTGACGCCGGACCGCTGCCGATTGACTCCCCCACCACCGACAGCGGCCTGCCGGGAAATCGCGCCTTTAGCAGCTCGTATGCCTGCTCTGCCGCTTTGTTGAACGCTGCCATGGATGGCGAGCCGGGGCGCATGCCGTACCCCGGGTATTCAAGAATGAATACCGAGTCTTCCCCGGAAAACGAAGGCAGGGCATAAACGCGGTCGCTGGCCTGACCGGCATTCCCGTGCAGCAGCAACCACACATTCCCGATTTTGGGCGTTTCACGGGCATAGCCGATCAGCATGCCGTCATGGCGCCACTCGGAAAGTCGGGATTGTGCCGCATGATGCGTCGGATAATAGAGCAGCTTGCGCTGAAAGAGCGCGTAGCCCAGAACAAGCGCCAGAAAACCAACGACCAGATAGATTGCGATACGAATCATTGCATGTTCTCCGCCCTGCGCAGCCACCCTTCCCCACTGGTACTGCATACTGCCACAGCGTATCGCAAAAATCAGGCGCGTCAACAGAATTGGCCGGGATAGGCACTGCCGACGGACAGCAGAAAAAGTCCTTGAAAAGTAAACAGGTCTATGATTACTAATCACACTTCATGAACCCGCCATCAGGCGCAGGAAAGGAATGTATCACCCCATGGGAGTCTATTCAAATACCGTCAGTTTTGCCCAGTACCGCATTTGCGGCGAGCTTCCCGGAGAAGAGCGTTTTTCGTGGTTGTCAACCGCTCTTAGCGGACGGATATTCAAATCCATCGAACAGTCGGCGGAAGAACAAACCGAGGGTTGGACCTGTACCGACCGGCCGGATGACCCGGATTTTACAGGAGCAGATGACTTCTGGCGTGACCGTTATCTGTTCTTCACCTACCGCCGCGATCAGCGCCGGATACCGGCGGCCCTGCTGAAGGCCCACATCGGCCGGGCCGAAGGTGAATTTCTTGCCAAGCGGCCTGAATTCAAGCGTCCCCCGAAGCGGGAACGGGAGGAAATGCTGGAGCGGGTCAAACTATCGCTGCTCACCAGAGCCCTGCCCTCCCCCTCCACCGTTGACCTGGTCTGGCAACAGGATGATGGCCTGCTCACCCTCTTCTCCGCTTCGGCCAAAGCCATGGAACGTTTTGAGGAGCTGTTCGGTAAAAGTTTTGAAAACCAGCGCCCCCAGTTGATCTACCCCTATGCCCGCGCCTTGGCTTTGCTGAACGAGTCAGACCAGGAACGTCTGGCAGCCCTCAATCAGGCCGGTTCGGAATCAGCTCTGGATGAGATACAGAATAACCGCTGGCTGGGGGAAGAGTTTCTGCTCTGGCTGTTGCAGGGCGGTCTGGAAGGGGGCGGATTCCGGGTCAATGTGCCGGGCAGGTACGCACAGGGCACCTCGTTCAACGCCTGGATCGACGACCGGATACAGTTGCTGGGTGCCAGCGAAGCCGGCCCCCAAAAGGTGGCAGTCAGCGGTTCTCAGGACAGATACCTTGAGGCCCGCTCTGCCCTGAAAAGTGGCAAGGCCATCAACAGCGCCGCCGTGTACATGGAGATGGATGAGTTGCAATGGCGCTTTGTGCTGAACGCCGAGCTGTTTACCTTCGGCTCCTTCAAATGCCCGCCGGTCAAGGTGGAGCGGGAGGGCGCGGAGCAACTGCCGGAGCGGGAATCTGCCTTTTACGAACGGATGTACCTGCTGGAAGCCGGTTTGCAGCTGTTCGACTCACTGCTGCTCAGCTATCTGAAGGAACGCTTGGGAGAGGGTTGGGATGAACGGCTGAAGGCCATACATGCCTGGCTGGAGGCGGAATAAGAAAAGAGGCCGTGAAACCGCTATCCGGTCCACGGCCTCTTTTCTTTCAAAACACCGGAAGTTATTTGCCCATCAAACTGTCAAACCACTGTTTCTGATCCAACATGCCAAATATGAAGGTGCCCCGGTGATCGGCGATATCACCGGCATAGACTGCCGTAGCCGGAACACCGCCGACTGTTTGCTGATAGGCAACCGGCAACGTGGCCACATACACCGGTACCACCTCGTCAGCTTTGCCATAATACAAGCGGCTCGGTGTCTTGTAGCGCCACTGATAACCCTGGTTTTCAAACAGTTGCCGGTAGAAGCGGTTTGCCATCAATGAACTTTCTTCGGCAAAGCTGTCCTGCAGAAACTCCTTGGAGGACTTGGGGAATACCTTTGCTACTTCAGCCCAAGCGATTTTGTTCTCGTAAAAATCACGGGCGGTTTGCCAGTACTGAGGCTTGATGGCTGCCTTGCTCAGCCCGGGTAAGCTGTAATACTGCTCATAGGAATTGATCAGCAGGGCAACAGTACCAACAATCCAGTCGGTATCCAGGGCAGTGCGGTTATTGAGCCATTTGGAGATCAGCAGATAGGTATCGTTGGGTGTACTGGCGGTTGCCGCTGCCTTGATCGGCACCCCGACCTGCTCAAGCCTGTTACGGAAGACCATGGTGCTCCAGGCCCCCTGTGACCAGCCGCTCAAAAAAAGATCACCGGTTTTGATCTTCATGCTTGCCAGCACAGACCGGGCGGCCAGCAGCATGTCGTAGGATGCCTGGATCGTGCTTTCCTTGACCATATAGCTGTCAGGCTCTGTCGACGTGCCTTTGCCGATATAGTCCGGAGCGACCAGGATGTAGCCGTGACCGGCAAACTGGGCGAGCATCAGACGGGTTTCAGATGATTGTTCAGGAAAGGAGGGAACCTCGGTTTTGGTGAACACGGTGCCGTGCTGATAGGATACCACCGGATAAACAGCCGCCACCTTGTCCGGCAGGACAATCAGGCCAGTCGCCTCCACTGCCCGATTGTTTTTTTCTGGAATGACGGTACGATATTTGACCCGGTAGAGCTTGACCGCATTCTTTGCGAGGGGCATGGCAACATCGGTCTTGGTGGTTTTAAACTCGTTCAGTTCCGTGGTCACAATTTTGTTCAGGGTTGCTACATCATAGGTTCCGATAAACTGATAGCTGACATCACTGGTTACCGGAATATACTTCTCCGTACTCTTTGCAGACACCTGACCAACAGTACCGACCAATAGTACCGTCAAAACCATTCCACAGACAAATCGCATCATAGCCATCTCCTTTTGTTTCCCTGAAAAATCAGTAAATTTTGATTTTACCGTGTCAGGAGTTTTAACAGCTTGTCAAGAATTGTCTATCGGGGGAAACCCGTAGGAGGCTAGCAACAATAACATGAACATCTTGCATCTCATCTTCCGGCCATCTTTGACAGCAGCTCAATCACAAAATCCTCGACGTAGCCTTGGCTCACGCCTGCGGTTTTGCTCAATCGCAGCAGCCAAATCTGACCAAAATCTGAGCGCAATTTTGTCCAACTTATTATTGCTAGCCTCCTTAGGGACGACCGTGCATTTTTTGGATAAATCAGGTAATAATCATGCTATACAAGTATGTTGTCCGTAAAGGCAGCTTATAGTTTCACAACCCAATTTTGTTAGCAAGGAACAATCAGCTATGAAGTTTATTGATGAAGTAAAGCTGCATTGCAGCTCTGGCCATGGAGGCGCAGGTTGCGTTTCTTTCCGGCGGGAAAAGTTCATCCCCTTTGGCGGTCCCAATGGCGGAGACGGCGGCCGCGGAGGCGACCTGATCTTTCTGGCAACCTCATCCCACTCCACCCTGCTGGAACTGCGCCACAAACCGCACCAGAAGGCGGAACGTGGACAGCACGGCATGGGCAAGGACCGCCACGGCGCAGCCGGAGAAGACCTGATCATCAAGGTGCCCGTGGGAACCATCATCAAGGATGCCGAGACCGGCGAGGAGCTTGCCGATCTCGCGCAAGACGGTCAGCGGATCGTACTGCTGAAAGGGGGACGGGGCGGACAGGGCAATGCCCGCTTTGCCACTGCCACCAACAAGGCCCCCAAGTTCGCCCAGCCAGGTGAAGATGCGGAGGAACGCACGCTACGGCTGGAACTGAAGTTGATGGCCGATGTGGGCCTGCTGGGACTGCCCAATGCCGGGAAGTCTTCACTGATTTCCAAAGTATCCGCAGCCCGCCCCAAGGTGGCCGATTACCCTTTCACCACTCTGGCTCCCAGCCTGGGGGTGGTGGGCTACAAGGATTACCGCTCATTTGTCATGGCCGATATTCCGGGAATCATCGAAGGGGCGCACGCCGGGGCCGGTCTGGGCCACCGCTTTCTGAAACATCTGGAGCGTTCCGGCATTCTGGTGCATCTGGTGGATATCTCAGGCCTGCCTGAGTCTGATCCCTACACCGCCTTTGAAGCGGTCAACCGCGAACTGGCTCTGTTCAGCGAAGAGCTGGGGCAGAAAGCCCAGATTGTGGCCCTGACCAAGATGGATCTGCCCTCGGCCCGCGAGCATCTGGAAGAGGCCAAAAGTTGGTTCAGCGAGCGCAATGTAGCCGTCTATCCAATCTCCTCCGCCACCGGCGAAGGGATTGAAGCACTGCTGGACGCCATAGCGCAACGGCTCTGGAGCGCCCCCAAGGAGGAATGGTGATGCGCAGGGAGCATTTAAACCAGATCCGCCGAGTGGTGATCAAGGTGGGCAGCCGCGTCCTGACCGATGAAAGCGGATCGCTGGACGGTGTGGTCATACGGCAGATTTGCGGCGATCTGGCCACCCTGAACAAGCAGGGGATACAGGTGGTACTGGTTTCTTCCGGTGCCGTTGCTGCGGGGCGTAACGCCCTTGGCATGACTGAACGTCCCGGCAGCATTCCCCAGAAGCAGGCTGCTGCTGCGGTTGGACAGCCCCGGCTGATGCGTCTCTATCAGGAAGGTTTTGAAGAGCATGGCTTGGTAACCGGACAGGTGCTCCTGACCGCTGATGACCTTGCCAGCCGCCAGCGCTTCCTGAACGCGCGAGCCACCCTGGAGGCGCTACTGGAAGCTGGCGCAGTGCCGGTTATCAACGAGAACGATACCGTGGCCGTGGCCGAGATCAAGTTTGGCGACAACGACAACCTCTCGGCCCTGGTGACCAATCTGGTGGAAGCCAATCTGCTGCTGATCCTGACCGACATTGACGGACTCTACACGGCAAATCCGTCCATTGACTCAACGGCTTGCCTGATCCCGTTGGTACGCAGCATCACCAAGGAGATCGAACGGGCCGCTGGTGGCAGCGGGTCCAGTGTCGGTACCGGCGGTATGGCCACCAAGGTGGCGGCCGCCAAAAAAGCGGCCCGCTACGGCGTGCCGACTTTGATGGTGCCGGGCAAGCGGCCCGGGGTCATTCAGACAGCGGTGTCAGGCGAGGAGATCGGCACCCTGTTTTTGCCGTCTGACAAGGGTCTAAACCGCCGCAAGCACTGGATCGCTTACACCCTGCGGCCTGCCGGAAGGGTACTGGTGGACATCGGCGCACGGACCGCCCTGCTGGAAAAGGGCACCAGCCTCTTGTCATCAGGCATCCAGTCTGTTGAAGGGCGTTTTGAGCGAGGCAGCAGTGTGCGAATCTGCGGGCCGGATGGCGTCGAATTCGCCCGTGGAGTCAGCGATTACGGCAGCGACGAGATTGCCAGGATCGCCGGTCACAAAAGCGCCGAGATCGAAGAACTGCTAGGGTATCGGTACGGCGATGCGGTGGTGCATCGGGACAATCTGGTACTGAAGTAGCACACGGGAATAATCAAAACACAGCAAACGCCCTGCCGGTAGTACCGGCAGGGCGTTTGCTGTGTGAGTGTTGTAAACCTGAATTACGGTTTTACAATGGCAAAGGGAGAACTCTGGAACGACTGCTTCAACTGGAGAACCGTCTGCACGAGATCAACCGTAGCCCGCACTTTTGCTTCCTCTCCACCGTCCCGTACCATCACCGTCAGTGTCCGCTCAGTCATGGTTCCCTGGAGAACATTGCTGACCCGGCATGCAGCAACCTGTTCATTCTCCACCCAGCAGCCACCGTCTCCGGCATTCAGCAACTTCAAGCGGGCCGGAAGCGCAATCCGCAGATCAACCTCCCGTGCCTCTTGTGAACCGGCATTCAGCAGCGAGACCTTATAGGATATCTGCTCACCCGGTTTGACCTGGGGCTTTTCCATGCGTGAAACAACCCGTAAGAGCGGCGCCGACACCACGCTCTGAATCACCTGCTTCTGTTCAATGTCATTAAATTTGACTGAGGACGCCTTTATGGTCACATTCATGCGGGAGCCATCCACGAGGCCAGCCGGCACCGCAAATGAAACCGTGCCCCTGAACATCTCCTTTGATTTCAGCTTGACGGTACGCACCGGTTGCGGCTCTCCATGTGCTGTCGCAACGGCTGCCTCTGCTCCTGAAGGGGTCAACGCCGCCAGCACAAACTCTTCCGTATGTATGCTACGGTTGGCAAGGGTAAAGGGGAGCACCGCCTTGGCACCTGCCGCAACGACCGGCTGCTGGACAATCGGTTCAAAGTCAAATTTGACGGCATCCCGCTCAGCCTTCAAAGCAGCCAGCCGTTGCTGTTCCCGGCGCTCGGCCTCTGCACGTTCTCGTTCAATTCGCTCCCGGTCGGCACGTTCACGGGCCAGACGCTCCCGCTCAAGCTTTTCTACAGCAGCCCGCTCAAGCGCCAGTTGATCAGCCCGCACTTTCTGGGCCGCAAGCCGTTGTTGCCGGTTCTGGAGCAGCTTTTCACCACTTTTCTGGCGCTTGCCAAGATTGATCAGCTCATCCTCCACAGAAGCGGCAATGGAATTACCGGAAAATTCAGAAAAAAACAGGTTGACGGTACGGGCCGCGGCATCATTGTCACCGGAGCGCTGGTGCGACCTGGATAACATCAGCAGCGAGACGTCCCGTAAGGGCGAGTCCGGAAAAAGCTGGGTCAACTTGTTCAACTTTTCGACACTGAGCAGATAATCTTTGCGCTGATAGGCGGTGAAGGCATCCATGAAAAGTGTCGAATCATCAATTTCGGCTCTAACTGAAAGCGGAAGGAGCATGATGGATACAAGCAAGAGCAGAGAAAGCAGTTTTAGTTTCATAGGTTACTCCACAAAGCTTTTTAATTTTTTGCTGCGGCTGGGATGCCGCAGTTTCCGCAGGGCCTTGGCTTCAATCTGCCGGATACGTTCACGGGTAACCTCAAAATCCTGTCCCACCTCTTCAAGGGTGTGATCGCTCTTTTCGCCAATGCCGAAACGCATCCGCAAGACCTTTTCCTCCCGGGGAGTCAGGCTGGACAGCACCCGCGAGGTCTGTTCGGACAGGTTGGCCTTGATGACGGCTTCCAGGGGTGAAACTACCCCTTTGTCCTCAATGAAGTCACCCAGGTGGGAATCTTCTTCCTCACCAATAGGCGTCTCCAGTGAGATCGGTTCCTTGGCTATTTTCAATACCTTGCGAACCTTGTCCAGCGGTAGTTGCATCCGTTCGGCAATCTCTTCCGGTGACGGCTCGCGGCCATTTTCCTGAACCAGCTGACGGCTGGTGCGGATCAGCTTGTTGATGGTTTCGATCATATGCACCGGAATGCGGATGGTACGGGCCTGGTCGGCAATGGCTCGGGTAATGGCCTGCCGGATCCACCAGGTGGCGTAGGTGGAGAACTTGTAGCCCCGCTGGTATTCAAACTTGTCCACCGCCTTCATCAGGCCGATATTCCCCTCCTGAATCAGATCAAGGAACTGCAGTCCACGGTTGGTGTACTTCTTGGCAATGGAAACTACCAGACGCAGGTTGGCCTCAATTAGTTCAGATTTGGCAATACGGGCCTTATGTTCACCTTCCCGTATGGCGCGAATCGCCTTGGAAAGCTCCATGGCCTTGAAACCTGATTCCAGCTCAACCTTGGTGAGCTTGCGGGCCGCGTTCTTCAAACGCCGCTCCACGCTCTGGAAATCATCTTCTCCCAGTTTAAGCGGTTTCAGCGCCGCCATCCCCTTGGTCTCGTCAGTGCGGAATTTTTCCAGCAGTTCCTGAAGTTTATCGGCAGGGACAATGGAATGCACTTCCGCCATCTCTCGTTTCACCTTCAAAACCTTGGTTGACAGCTCCTTGAGGCGGTCCGCAACTCTGGTGATGTGACGGTCTTTCAGCCGCAGCGACAACAAGGATGCAGCCTGCTGCTCCTTGAGTTCCTTGATCTGCTTTTCCAATTCCTTCTTTTTTGCAGCAGCCTTTGTAGTTTCAAGGCTTGCCAGCAGATCAGCCAGAGAACTGTCATTTTCGGCAATCCGGTCAATGGTTTCCAGCAGCCGGATCGAGTGATGGTCGACAACCTCTTCTTCCTCAACCGGCTCGGCTTCCGGATCTTCCTCAATATCCTTGCTGATTTCGGAAGGGGCAATCTGGCTCTTGCGCAGTTTGTCACCCAGTGCAAGTACCTCCTTGACCGTGATTGGCGTGCTGAGAATAATATCAGCCACTTCCCGCTCACCATCCTCGATCCGCTTGGCAATCTCCACCTCACCCTCACGGGTCAACAGGGATACAGACCCCATCTCCCGCAGGTACATCCGCACCGGATCGCTGGTACGACCGATGGAACCAGGCTCGAATTCGATCTCTTCCGCCTCACCCTCGGCCTCTTCATCTTCCTCAAGATCAATCTTCATCTTGGGAATTTTTACCTTCTGGGCAGCATCAACAATCTCGATATCCAGTTCGCCGAACATCCCCATCACATCATCAATCTGTTCGGTGGCAATGTCCGGCGGCAGGATATCATTCACTTCGTCAAAGGTCAGAAATCCCTTTTCCTTGCCGATGTCAATCAACTGTTTGACATCATCCATGTTTTTCTTTGCCATTGGCATCCCTTCAAGTGGGTCGTTATCGTGTATTTTACGTCTGAAATCAGATATATCAAAACGGTGATGCATTACTGTAACGCAGATTTTCTGTTTCGCAACTCTTCGGCTCTTTTTAGCAGTTCTTGATATTCCTGGCTGTCTTCCGACAATGATTTCAGCTGTACGGACAGCTGTTTCAGTTCTCCGGTGAATGACTTTTTCTGCTTTTGCAGACACTGACGCAGGGCGGAACGCCAATCCATGTCAGCCAGATGGCGGTCGTTCACCAGCAGTCGGGCAGCCAACTGTCTTTGTTCATCGGTTTCAAGTCTTGAAAAAACCATGGACCAACAGGAATCGCCCGTTTCATCGCTGTCAACCCCATCAAGCAAAGCCTGCGCCAGGGGAAGGTGCAGCTGATCAAATATTGTCGTCAGGCCAATGGCGATCATTTCACTGCGCGCTTCGGGATACACGGCAAGAATGCCCAGCAAGGTTTCCTGCCCTGCATCCCTGGGTGCCACCGGGCGCATCACCTGAAGCTTAACCTCCGGTTCACGGGGCTTACTCCGCTGCTGTGCTGCCTGCTCTCCGGCCAGGCGTCGGCGAAACGCCGGAGGGTCGATCCCCAGCAAGCGACAGATTTCCTTTTCATACAGGTTACGCTCCACCGGGTCACTGATCCGCTTGTAGCGTGGAGCGATTTCATCGATCAAGCGTACCCGGCGGTCAATGCTGTCCGGCGGAGTCTTGGCCAGCAACCAGAGCAGAAACTGTTCAAAGGCCGGACGCGCTGCCTGTAGCTTTGCCTGAAATGCTTCAGCGCCATGGCTGTGCAGGAAGCTGTCCGGATCATCTCCTTGGGGCAGGTTGATCACATAGACCGGCAGGCGTTGTTCCAGGCAGAGTTCCATGGCGCGCACCGTGGCGCTACGGCCCGCCTTGTCGCTGTCAAACAGTAGAAACACCTGCTCCGCATGTTTCTTAAGCAGCGCAATATGGCCATCGGTCAGGGCGGTGCCGCAGGTGGCCACGGCATTACGAATTCCTGCCCGGTAGAGGGCCAGATGATCAAAGTAGCCTTCCACCACAATGACGGAACGGCTGAGGCGTATATCGCGCACGGCAAGATCGATGCCGAACAGGACCGAACTTTTCCGGTACAGCGGCGACTCCGGCGAATTGATATACTTGGGAAGTCCGTCGTCAAGCACCCGTCCGGCAAAACCGATCGGCTGGCCTTGGGCATCCCGGATCGGAAAGATCAGCCTGCCGTGCAGCAGATCGTACCATCCCCGGTCCCCCTTGCGAATCACCCCCAGAGTGGTGGCGATATCCAGCGGCAACCCTTTTTCCTGCAGGAGTTGTACCAGCGTGTCACGACGCGCCGGAGCGCAACCAAGTCCGTATGCTGCGGCGGTATCAGGGTCAACTTCACGCTGCTGCAGATAGTTGCGCGCTGCCGCTCCATCCGGGTGTTTAGTCAGAATGTCCCGATAGCGTTGTGCTGCCAGCAGCATGATGCTGCGCTGTGCTTCCCGGTCCTTCAGGGCCTGCTGCTCTACCGCCGTCAAGGGGCGTTCCTCGACCGTGATACCGGCTCGTGCGGCGAGCTTCCGGAATGCCTCGGGAAAGCTCAAACCCTCAATCTTCATCACAAAAGAGAAGATGTTTCCACCGGCACCGCAACCGAAGCAGTGAAAGATCTCCCGTCCGGGATTGACGTTGAAGGACGGCGTCTTCTCACCATGAAACGGACAAAGCCCGGTATAGTTTGCCCCGCTGCGCTTAAGACTTACATACTCACCGACCACATCCACTATGGAGAGCCGTTCCGCAACCTCCCTGACTTTCTCCTCAGGTATCATGGCCTCACCGTTCCCCAAGCTTTTGCCTGGTCAAGGGCCATACCACCAAATCGCGCAAGCAGTACCGCATGAGTATCCTGACGTATCTGCTCTTTCAACTGAAAGGCGAACGGAATGGAAACAATAGCGTACAGCACCATTCCAAGTAGCAGCGCACCTTCCAGAAATCCCAGCACCAAACCTCCCAGGCGGTTGACCCATCCCAGCAAGGCAAGTTTCATAAGTCCGGTCAACAGGTTTCCAATCAGATGAGCGCATACTCCCACCGCCAGCAATAACCCAACAAACGCCACAACCCTGGCGACATGCAGCGGCACTAATGAAGTCAGGGGAACTGCTGCTGCTTCATGAAAGCGGTAGGCAAGCCATCCTCCCAGCACAAAAGCTGTTACTGAGGCAATCTCTTTGATCAGGCCCCTGAGCAGCCCCCTGAGGCTTCCCAGGGCCAGCACGGCCAACATAGTAATGGTAAGCAGGCTCATGGCTGAATATCCGGTGCGGGGGTAAATACGGCGACGGGGCTTTCTTGCGAAAGCCCCGTAAATGCTGAATTTCTGGTGGATTGCCCAACGGTTCGTGATGAGCAGGGAGCCGTTTTGTCAGTCCATCATCTTGCGCTGTTTCTTCAGTGCGCGCTTGCGTGCGGCTATGGCCTTCTTCTTCCGCTTGATACTGGGTTTTTCGTAATGTTCCCGCTTGCGGACTTCAGAGAGGATTCCTGCCTTTTCGCACTGCTTCTTGAACTTCTTCAGGGCGAGGTCAAATGGTTCGTTTTCCCGAATCTTTACACCTGGCATCCATAATCCCCCCCTTCATCGTCAGATACGTGTGCGGCAGCTGTGCTGCCGACAATGCCCAGGTACTATTTTTTGTGAGTTTTGTATAGTAACAGCAGAAAATAATATGTCAACAGCTAAACAGACAACTGACCGAAGTTTATTGCGGTACACTCCGGGCGGCTTTTTCTTCAATCCCGGAGGTGCCAAAACGGCGGCGAAGTTCATCCCAGACATGATCAACTGGAATCTCACGGGCAGCCAGCAAGACCAGCAGATGGTAACAGAGATCGGCTGCCTCAGCTGTCAATTCGGCATCCGTGCCCCCTTTGCCGGCAATCACCGTCTCGGTAGCCTCTTCTCCCAGTTTTTTCAAAATCTTGTCAATCCCCTTGGACAACAGGGAAGCGGTATAGGAGCTGTCCGGCGAGGCTTCCTTACGTGCCAGAATGACCCGGTACAGCTGATCCAGAATATGCGGGCTCATGTCCATATCACACCATCCTGACCGGGACGCCCCGTCCCTGCAGATATTGTTTTGCCTCACCCACGGTGTGCTGCCGGAAATGGAAGATGGAGGCAGCCAGACAGGCGGATGCTCCGGCAACGGTAAATCCGTCGTACAGATGCTCCAGCGTGCCAACCCCGCCGGAGGCTATGACCGGAACCGAAACAGCGTCCACCACGGCACGGGTCAGCGCCAGATCGTAACCATCCTTGGTACCATCCCGGTCCATACTGGTCAGTAGAATCTCCCCCGCCCCATAGGACTCCATCCGCGCCGCCCACTCCACAACATCAATGCCGGTGGGTTTACGCCCACCGTGGGTATACACCTCCCAGCGTTGCTCCCCCGGCACCTGGCGGGCATCTATAGCCACCACCGTGCATTGCGAGCCGAAGCGCAGAGCCGCTTCACTGACAAATTCCGGACGGTGCACTGCGGCAGTATTGATGGATACCTTGTCGGCCCCGGCGTTCAACATACGGCGGATATCCTCCACCACCCGGATGCCGCCCCCCACGGTGAGCGGCATGAATACCCGCTCGGCAGTGCGGCGCACCACATCCACCATGGTGTCACGGCCATCGGAAGAAGCAGTAATATCCAGAAAGGTGAGCTCGTCAGCCCCCTGACGGTCGTAAGCCTCGGCGATCTCCACCGGATCGCCGGCGTCACGCAGTTCGAGAAACTGCACCCCCTTGACAACCCGGCCGCCGGTAACATCAAGGCAGGGTATGATCCGGCGGGTCAACATCGGGGACTCCGGCCAGTTAAAGCAATAGCTTCACAAAGATCAATGGCGCCGGTATAGATGGCTTTGCCGGTGATTGCTCCGGTTACGCCGCTGGCCTCGATGGCCATCAGGTTTTCAATATCTTTCAGGGATGAAACACCGCCGGAAGCGATCACCGGAATCGAGATTGCCTCTGCCAGCGCCTTGGTAGCCTCAAGGTTAGGCCCACCCATCATGCCGTCACGGCTGATGTCGGTATAGATGATGGCGGTAACGCCGCAATCCTCAAATCTGCGGGCCAGGTCAACAGCGGTGACTCCGGTGACTTCAGCCCAACCCTGCACCGCAACCATGCCGTTTTTGGCGTCAATTCCCACCACGATTTTACCGGGAAACAGGCTGCATGCCTCCACCACCAGCTCCGGATTACGCTGGGCCGCCGTGCCGATAATAACGCGGGACAGGCCCAGGCCCAGGTAGGCTTCAATGGTGGCAATATCGCGGATTCCCCCGCCCAATTGAGCCGGAATAGTGATGGTTTTGATAATAGACTCAATGGCAGTCTTGTTTTTCGGCTCACCGGCAAACGCGCCGTCCAGGTCCACCAGGTGCAGCAACTCTGCTCCGGCCTGCTGCCACTTCATGGCCTGTTCAGCCGGATTATCGGAAAACACCGTGTCACGCTCCATCTCGCCTTGCTCCAGACGGACGCATCTGCCTCCCTTAAGATCAATTGCGGGTATAACGATCATGTCAACCTTTCATCTCGGCAAAATTCTTCAGC
Organism: Geobacter sp. UBA6151; assembly: GCA_002423105.1. Lineage (GTDB taxonomy): Bacteria > Desulfobacterota > Desulfuromonadia > Geobacterales > Pseudopelobacteraceae > Trichlorobacter. Next base: position 64,421 of record DIUT01000059.1, read on the forward strand.
ATGCGCAGGCCGATTCCTTGCGATTTCTCAGGGTGGAACTGGGTCGCCATCAGGTTACCCTTACGGATCGCGGCGCAGAACTCAATACCATAGGTACAGGTGGCCGCCACCACCGCCGGGTCCTCCGGCTTTACATAATAGGAGTGGACGAAGTAGACATTGCTGGCATCGACGATCCCGTCGAACAATGGTGAAGAGGATTTCAGCGCAATCTGGTTCCAGCCCATGTGCGGCACCGGCAGTTTTCCTCCCTGTCCGGACATCCCGGCGGGAAAACGGACCACCCGGCCGGGTACGACTCCCAACCCCTTGTGCAGACCGAACTCTTCGCTCTCTGAAAAGAGCAGTTGCAGCCCGAGACAGATACCGAGGAACGGTCGACCGTCAGCGATTACTTTCAGGATCGGTTCAACAAAGCCTCCCTGTTCCAGGTTGCGGATGCAGTCACGGAATGCTCCCACGCCGGGTAGCACGATCCGTTCAGCCTGTAAAACCATCTGCGGGTCAGTGGTAACCGTGGCCTCAAACCCGATCTTTTCGAAGCCCTTCTGGACCGAACGCAGGTTGCCCATACCGTAGTCAATAATTGCAATCATTTGATGCCGTGCTTGATCAGGTGTGGTGCGTAGCGCTGGTCCTCACCCTTGATATGGTTGATCAGCCAGCCCTGCAAAAACTCGATCACACTCTGGGTCAGCACCGCCTGGCCGCCTTCAAACTGCCCCTTCAGTTCCAGCACCTGTCCCACCAGCTTGGCGTGCAGTTGCTTGTGGGCCGCCTCTTGTGGATAGTTGGTGGAACGGAATGCGTTCTCTTCAAAGGCGAAGTGGGAACCGGTATAGTCAATCAGGCGATTCAGTATCTGGCCGATGGCCTCTTTACTTCTCTTCTGCTGCATGGCGTTGTGCAGTTCATTAACCATGTCGAACAGCACACGGTGATGACCGTCTATGGTACCTATACCGGTCTCAAAGCTGCTGTCCCACTCAAGGGCGTTGGAAAGCCGGAAACGGCCTACCAGCTTATGCAGTTCTTCCACCTGCTCAGACATTTTCTGGGTGGCCACCGTGGTACTGCGGGCATTTTCTACGTTGCTATGAACTACATCAGTAATCATCTGGATGTTCTGGGTGATCTCGCTGGTGGTTGCGGTCTGCTCCTCCGCTGCGGTTGCCACCTGGCTGATTTGCAGGGAGAGCTCACTGATCTTGTTCAGAATATCTTCAAGGGCTTCTCCGGAACGGGTGGTGGATTCGGTTCCCCGCTTGACCTGTTCCACACCGGCGCTCATGGAGGAAACCGCCGACTGGGTTTCAGACTGGATGGTTTTGATCATGCTGCTGATCTCCTTGGTGGCCTTGGTGGTCCGCTCCGCAAGGGCGCGCACCTCGTCGGCAACCACAGCAAAACCCCGTCCCATCTCACCGGCCCGGGCCGCCTCAATGGCCGCATTCAGGGCCAGCAGATTGGTCTGATCAGCGATATCCTCAATGGTGCCGACAATGGCGCCGATCTGATCTGAGCGGGAGCCCAGCGCCTCAACCGTGGCCGATGAGGTCACCACCAACTGAGCGATGCTCTCCATCACCTTGACGCTGTCACTGACAATCTGGGCGCCGACTGTCGTCTGTTCCGAAGCTCTATGGGAGTTTTCCGCCGCATAGAGGCAATTGCGGGCGATATCGCTGGAGGTGGCGGACATCTCCTCACTAGCGGTAGCAATGGTGCCGGCCTGCATGGCCACATCCTCGGCGGCAGAGGTCATGGAAGCGGTGGTATTGCCAACCAGAACAACCGAGTCCCGCACCAGGTCAGCCACTGAGAAGAACTGGCGCATCGCTTTGTTGATGTCGGTCATCATGGCATTGAAGGCGGTCCCCAGACGTGAAATCTCGCCAATACCTTCAGGGGTAACTTTTACCGACAGATCACCACCGGCAGCCTTCTCCATGGCAGTGACCAGGGTTTCCAGAGGCTTGAAAGCCTTTTGGCACAGCAGCCAGAGCACCACTGAAGAAGCCACCAGAAGCACAAAGCCTGCGAGAACACTGACAACCACTCCTGCCGATGCAAGGATGAGCATCAGAAAAACGGTCATGATCACAATAACGACATTTCCCAAAACAACACGGCTTGTAAAGTTCACTTCCGATACCTCCCGGCAATTAGGTTCCTATGCAGAAAGCCTGCTGAAATCGGCAATTCTTCCAAAAAGCCGGTTGATGGATGTCAAAAGCGCCAGACGGTTGGTACGTACTGCCTGATCATCGGCCATAACCATGACGGCGTCAAAGAAACCATCAATGGCCCACTTGATGGCAGCGATTTCGCCCAGCGCCTCCAGATAGGCACGGCGTGCCGTTTCCGTTTCCGCTTTCATGGTTGCTTCCTGAAATGCCTTGTAGAGCGTATGTTCCGCTTCGTCACGGAACAATGCCGGGTCAACCGCCAGGTCAACGCCATCCTTCACAATGTTGCAGACCCGTTTGAAAGCAACGGTCAATGCCTGATAATCATCACGCAGCCGGAACGCCGTGAGCGCCCTGCTGCGCGCCGCCAGATCCGCCAGATCATCAAAGCCAACCGACACCGCCGCCTCAACCACATCCGCCGGACTCTGGTTGCCCAGCAGATTGACCAGACGTCCCCGGAAAAACTCCAGTACATCGCTGCGGACCTCGATCCGGGGACGGACCAGTTTGGCGGCCAGCCGGTCCAGCGCACTGTCCACCAATGAACCAAGAGACAGGGAATAGCCCCGGTCAATGATAATACTGATAATGCCAATGGTGGCCCGGCGCAGGGCATAGGGGTCGGCGGCGCCGGTGGGAATCAGGCCAACACCGAAGCAACCACAGATAGTGTCCAGCTTGTCGGCGATGGAAACAAAGGCGCCGATATCCGAGGCAGGCAGATCGCCACCGGCCTGGGTGGGCAGATAATGCTCGGCAATGGCCTGGGCAACTGCCGGTTTCTCACCGTCATGCAGGGCATACTCACGCCCCATGATCCCCTGCACCTCCGGAAATTCACCAACCATGCCGGAGATCAGATCAGCCTTGCACAGGAAGGCAGCACGTGCCGTATCTTCCTTGACAGACGGATTGAGCACGTTCGCCAAGTGCTCAGCCAGGGCGCGGAAACGCTCCATCTTCTCGTAGGACGTGCCCAGCTTCTGCTGGTAGACCACATCCTTCAACCGCTCAACCCGGCTTTCAAGCCGCACCTTGCGGTCCTCATCGAAGAAGAAGCGCGCATCGGAAAGCCGGGCGCGCAGCACCCGTTCATTGCCCTTGACCACAACCGAGGGATCTTCGGCAACGGTATTGGGGATGGTAATGAAGCAGGGCAGCAACTTCCCCTGTTCATCCACCACCGAGAAGTAGCGTTGATGGGAACGCATGGAGGTGATCAGTACCTCCTTGGGCACCACGAGGAATTCAGCCGGAATACTACCCATAATGGCACTGGGGTATTCCACGAGATAGGTTACTTCATCCAGCAGCGCTTCGTCGGGCAACAGGTGGCCTCCCGCCGTTTTGGCCAGGCGGTGGGTGTCCCGCCGGATAATCTCCTTGCGCCGTTCCTGGTCAACAATGACAAAGTGCCGTTCGCACTCTTCCATATAGTGGGCAAAATCCCGTACCGGAAAGGTGCTGTTGGCCATGAAACGGTGGCCACGGGAAATGTTGCCGCTTTGGATCGGCCCAAAGGAACAGGGGATCACGCTGCCGTCGAACAGCGCCACAATCCAGTGGATCGGCCGGGCAAAACGGACATCCAGGTCAGCCCAGCGCATGGACTTCTTGAAGGGAATGGCAGCCAGCATCCTGGGCAGCAGTTCCGCCAGCAGTTCGTGGGTTGGCCGACCGGTTTCTTTTTTGGTTACTGCCAGATATTCACCCTTATCAGTGCTGATCACCTGCAGGGCGCTGACATCCACCCCCTGCCCCCTGGCAAAACCTTCGGCAGCCTTGGTCGGCTTGCCGTCGGCATCAAACGCCGCCTTCTTCGAAGGACCGGTGGCGGTAATGTCGGCATCAGGCTGCAGCGACGGCAATCCCGTCACCACCATAGTCAGGCGGCGGGGCGTACCCAGGGTCTTGATTTCAGCAAAGGCAAGGCGTGCAGCAGCCAAATCCCTGCGCATCATCTCTTCCATGGCGGCCAGGGCCTTGGGCACAAATCCGGCCGGAATCTCCTCAGCGCCGATTTCAAGAAGAAGTTCCTTGGACATGACTACTTCCCTCCTTTCAGCAGCGGATAGCCCAGCCGTTCACGCTGGCGGATGTAGGCTTCGGCACAAAGCTTGGCCACGTTGCGTACCCGGCCGATGTAGGAGGCCCGTTCGGTAACCGAGATTGCACCACGGGCATCCAGCAGGTTGAAGGTGTGGGAACATTTCATCACGAAATCATAGGCGGGAAACACCAGATCTTTCTCAGCCAGCCGGATGCATTCCTTCTCAAAATTGGTAAATGATTCGAGGAGAAGCGGCACATTGGCCTCTTCAAAGTTATAGGTGGAGAATTCAACTTCCGTCTGATGGTGGATATCGCCGTATTTTACCCCCTTGACCCACTCCAGGTCGTAAACATTATCCACCCCTTGCAGATACATGGCGATCCGTTCACAGCCGTAGGTTATTTCACCGGAAACCGGCTTCAGATCAATGCCGCCAGCCTGCTGAAAATAGGTAAACTGGGTGATCTCCATACCATCCAGCCAGACCTCCCAGCCCAGCCCCCAGGCACCCAGGGTTGGCGACTCCCAGTCATCCTCCACAAAACGGATGTCATGCTGATTAGGATTGATGCCGAAGGCCCGCAGACTGTCCAGATACAGATCCAGGATATTCGTCGGCGAAGGCTTCATGATCACCTGAAACTGGTAATAGTGTTGCAGCCGGTTAGGGTTCTCGCCATAGCGGCCATCAGTCGGGCGGCGGGATGGCTCCACGTAGGCCACGTTCCAGGGCTCAGGCCCCAGAACTCTCAGAAAGGTGGCTGGATTGAACGTACCGGCCCCTTTCTCTGTGTCGTAGGGCTGCTGAATCACACAGCCCTGCCGGGCCCAGTAGCCCTGAAGGGAAAGGATCAGGTCTTGAAACGTCACGGCGCTACCTCCGGTGGAACATAGTCAATATGTCAAATGGCTGGAAAGAATAGCAGGGGCAATGGTCCAGGGTCAAGGGACAAGAGAACCCTCCATGTTCTTTTTCTTACAGCAGGAATGGTTTCACAAAACTTTTACTGTTGACATCAATCAACAGTTTGTGATTAAGGTGAAGTACTGCATATGCAGCCATTGCCCTCGTTGGCCTTCATACCTGGTATCCGGCTCCCTTTCATGAAATCCTTTCAAATATGCAGCTTGCTGTTTGACACATATACCAATTTCAGAGGCATCCTTTCCAGAGCTTGCAGCCAAACACTATCGTCAACTGCATAAACAACTGAACCAAACTGGTCATGTTCGATCCGGCCTGTGGCTAATAGCCGACACCATCCCCATGATAATCCCACCCAGCAGGAGAATTTCGTCGTGAATTTACAGGAATTAAAAGGCAAGAAGATCAGTGAGCTGAATACCATTGCCCGCGAGTTAAATATTGAGGGGGCCTCAGGTCTGCGCAAGCAGGATCTGATCTTTGCTATCCTCAATGCCCAGACGGAACAGAACGGCTCCATCTACGGTGAAGGGGTTCTGGAAATTCTGCAGGACGGCTTCGGCTTCCTGCGGGCAACCGACTACAACTATCTTCCGGGTCCTGACGACATCTATGTTTCTCCCAGTCAGATCCGGCGTTTCAATCTGCGTACCGGCGATACGGTTGCCGGTCAGATACGCCCTCCCAAGGAAGGGGAGCGCTACTTTGCCCTGTTGAAGGTAGAAAACCTCAACTATGAACCCCCCGAGGCGGCCCGCGACAAGACGCTGTTCGACAACCTGACTCCGCTCTATCCGGAAGAAAAACTGAAGCTGGAAACCGCTCCCGACAACTTCGGCATGCGGGTTATGGAACTAATCTCTCCCATCGGCAAGGGACAGCGCGGTCTCATCGTGGCCCCTCCCCGCACCGGCAAAACCATGCTGATCCAGAACATCGCCAACTCCATCGCCGAGAACCATCCTGAGGTCTACCTGATCGTCCTGCTGATCGATGAACGGCCCGAAGAGGTTACCGATATGCAGCGTTCAGTCAAGGGCGAGGTTGTTTCCTCAACCTTTGACGAGCCTGCCACCCGCCACGTCCAGGTGGCAGAAATGGTGATAGAGAAAGCCAAGCGACTGGTGGAACACAAAAAAGATGTCGTGATTTTGCTGGATTCCATCACCCGTTTGGCTCGGGCTTACAACACCGTGCTGCCACCATCAGGCAAGATCCTGACTGGCGGTGTGGATGCAAACGCCCTGCAGAAGCCAAAGCGCTTCTTCGGAGCGGCTCGTAATATAGAAGAAGGCGGTTCATTGACCATCATCGCCACCGCCCTGGTGGATACCGGCAGCAAGATGGACGAAGTGATCTTTGAAGAATTCAAGGGAACCGGCAACATGGAGGTTCATCTGGACCGCCGTCTGGTTGAAAAGCGTACCTTCCCGGCCATTGACATCAATAAATCCGGCACCCGCAAGGAGGAACTGCTGATCGAGAAGGTATCTCTGAACCGGATATGGATCCTGCGCAAGGTCATTCATCCGATGAACGTAGTGGACAGCATGGAATTCCTTTTGGACAAGCTTTCCGAGACAAAAACCAACCAGGAGTTTCTTGACTCCATGAACAAGGCGTAAAAAACCGCTTGTCAGGCGACTGTCGAATCCGATACAGTAGCAGACTGAACATATCACAGCTTTATCAACGAGCTGCATGAAAGAGGAGGAAACACCAGATGAGAGAAGGAATCCACCCAAACTACAGTGAAATCAGTGTGAAGTGCGCCTGTGGCAACACGTTTGCCACCCGTTCCACCCGCAAGGAGATTTTTACTGAAATCTGTTCTGCCTGTCATCCATTTTTCACCGGCAAGCAAAAACTGGTGGATACCGCCGGTCGCGTCGAGCGGTTCAAGAGGCGTTACGCCAAAGCTTAGTGCGACAGTACAAAATGTCAGGGGGGATGCATCACGCTGGTGCAGCCCCCTTTTTGCATCCTGGGGGATGAGATGAATATTGAATTATTACAGCACACGCCCGATCCGGAGCAGACAGTTGCACTGGCAGCCCGCCTCTGCTATTCGCCATCCGGTCTTAACGAACTGTTGGAGCGTGCCGAAGCTGGCGACATCACCACATTCATCAACAAGATCATGTCCCTGGGGCACCATTCCGTGCTGGAACATGCCAGTTTTACCTTTGGCATCGAGGGAATATCAAGGGTGACCAGCCATCAGCTGGTGCGCCATCGCCTCGCCTCGTACTCCCAACAATCCCAACGCTACGTTTCCCATGTGGAACGTTTCGATGCCGTAATGCCGCCATCCATTGCCGCAGATGAAGAGGCAAAACGGATATTCGATTTTACGGTGGGTGTCGTACATCAGGCTTACAAGCAGCTCTCCGAAATGGGCATCACTGCCGAAGACGCCCGCTATTTGCTGCCGAACGCCACTTCAACCAAGATCATCGTCACCATGAACGCGCGTGAACTGCTGCACTTCTTTGCTCTGCGTTGTTGTGAGCGGGCGCAGTGGGAGATCCGCTCCATGGCGGTGGGGATGCTGAAACTGGCACAAAAGGTTGCGCCCACTATTTTCAGAGATGCCGGCCCCGGCTGCATAGGCGGACCGTGTCCGGAAGGCGACTTCTGCTGCGGCAGAACAGTCGAAGTACGTAAACAGTTCAGGAGTCTCAACTAAATGGAGAAAATCAATATTGGCGGCCAAGCGGTCCTGGAAGGGGTCATGATGCGGGCCCCCCGTGCCATGGCTATAGCTGTGCGGCGGCCTTCGGGTGAGATCGTAGTCCGGCGTGAGGCCACGCCGCCGCTTTCTGAACGTTATCCCATTGTCAAACTGCCGATTCTCCGTGGTGCGGTAGCCTTGTTCACCTCGCTGATAATGGGCATACGGGCGCTTAATTTCTCTGCCAACGAAGCCATCGCAGAAGAAGATGGGGAAGAGAAAAAAGAAGAACTTACTTCCTGGGCACTGGCCGGCACCATGGCAATTGCTTTCGGCTTCGGCATTGCCCTGTTTTTCTTTTTCCCCCTCTACCTGACCAAGCTTCTGGTGCCGGTCATCGGTGACAACAACATCATCTTTAACCTGGTGGATGGCGTAATCCGGGTTATTGTCTTTCTGCTCTACATCTGGTCCATCGCCCGGATGAAGGATATTCAACGGGTGTTTCAGTACCACGGGGCGGAACACAAAACCATCTTCGCCTTCGAGGCCGGGGCGGAACTCTCCCTTGAAAGCGTCAAACGCTTCAGCCGTTTGCATCCCCGGTGCGGCACCAGCTTCCTGCTGATCGTCATGCTGGTCAGCATCGGGGTTTTCTCCCTGATCCCCAAAGCCTGGCCCTTTGCCGCCAAGGCTTTTTCACGCATTGTGCTTTTGCCGCTTATTGCCGGTATATCGTACGAGTTTCTCAAGTGGAGCGCCAGGAACGACCAGCATCCGTTGGTGCGAATGGTAATTGCGCCGGGACTCGCCTTGCAACGCATGACCACCCGTGAGCCCGATGACGACCAGATCGAGGTGGCGATCCGTTCCGTAAAAGAAGCGCTGGATGAAAATGCCGGGTATAGCGATGACCGGATTGTGGTCTGACGAGGTTCATGCATGTTCGATAAAATACAAGATTTTGAAGTACGGTTTCAGGAGTTGGAATCACTCTTGTCCGACCCGGTGATCATCTCCAACCAGCCGGAGTTCCGTAAGCTTTCCCGTGAACACTCGGATTTGTCTCCAATTGTCGAGGCGTTTCGCCGCTACAAAAAGGTGCTTGCCGAACTGGAGGAAAACCGCGAATTGTTGTCCGATCCGGATATGAAGGAGATGGCGGAAGAGGAGTTGAGCCGCCTGACTGAAGAGCGGGACAGTCTGGATGCCGAGATCAAGTTGTTGTTGCTGCCCAAGGATCCCAACGATTCCCGGGATGTTATCCTGGAAATCCGGGCCGGAACCGGCGGTGATGAGTCAGCCCTCTTTGCTGGCGATCTGTTCCGGATGTATTCCCGTTTTGCCGAGAAAAATCGTTGGAAAGTGGAGATGCTTTCCTGTTCGGAGTCGGAACGAGGCGGCTTCAAGGAGGTGATCGCCTCCATTGAAGGGCAGGATGTCTATGCAAAGCTGAAGTTCGAATCCGGCACCCACCGGGTGCAGCGGGTACCGGAGACCGAGGCCCAGGGCAGGATTCACACGAGCGCCTGTACCGTGGCGATCATGGCCGAAGCTGAAGATGTGGATATCGAGATCCGACCGGATGATCTGAAGATTGACGTTTACCGTTCCTCCGGGGCCGGCGGCCAGCACGTCAACACAACCGACTCGGCGGTACGGATCACCCACCTGCCCACGGGCACCGTGGTTGCTTGCCAGGAAGAACGCAGCCAGATCAAGAACCGGGCCAAGGCGATGAAAGTGCTGAAGACCCGCATTCTTGACAACATTTTGCAGGAACAGAACAGCAAAATGGCCGCAGACCGCAAGCAGCAGGTGGGCTCAGGTGACCGCTCCGAGCGAATTCGCACCTACAACTTCCCCCAAGGCAGGATGACCGACCACCGCATCGGTCTGACCCTCTACCGCCTTGATTCCATCATAGCCGGAGATATTGAAGAGATTACCGACGCCCTGCGCACCCACTACCAGATGGAGGCGCTGAAGGCCCAAAGTGAAGCAAGCTGACGACATCTGGACAACCCTCAAGGTCCTGACCTGGACCACTGGTTACCTCACAGAAAAGGGCGTTGAAAACGCCCGGCGCGAGGCGGAATGGCTGCTTTGCGCCGCCACCGGCCTGGATCGCGTTGGGCTGTACCTTAACTTTGAAAAACCTCTGAATGACCAGGAGCTGACTGGCTTCCGCGCACTTGTTGCCCGTCGTGGCAAGCGGGAGCCGCTCCAGCATATCCTGGGAACCCAGGAGTTTGATGGCCTTTCCTTTGAAGTCTCCCCTGCGGTCCTGATTCCTCGGCATGATACGGAAGTCTTGATTGAGGAAGCGTTGCGAGTGGTTCCGCATGCCAAAACAGTGCTGGATATCGGCACCGGCTCTGGCTGTATCGCCATCGCCCTGGCTCACCGTCTGCCACAGGCAGTGGTTGTGGCGGTTGATCTCTCGACAGATGCGCTGGTTGTTGCGAGACACAATGCAGAACGTAACGGTGTGGCAGTTGAATTCCTGCTAGGTTCATTTTTGCAGCCGGTAGCTGGACGAACTTTTGACCTGATCGCCTCCAATCCCCCCTATATTACCACCGCTGATCTTGCCGACCTCCAGCCGGAGGTGCGGGATTTTGAGCCGAGATTGGCTCTTGATGGCGGACAGGACGGTCTGGATGCCTACCGCGTCATTATTGCTGAAGCTCCTGACTTTCTGAATCCCGGTGGCTGGCTGTTACTGGAACTGGGTGCAGGACAAGATGGTGATGTTGAAGCACTGCTTGTCAAGGCAGGGTTTACCGGTGTCATTACCGCAGCGGATAATGCCGGTATTAACAGGGTGGTGGGTGGCGTCTTAAATACTGTACACTTGTGATCCTTTCAGCTGTTTGTTCCGGTACATCTCTTCATCAGCACGTTTCAGCGCATCATGCAACTGCTCGCTCCGTTCGGCCGTGGCGCACCCCAAGGATATACTCAGACAGTAACACTGGTTGCTCTTGTTGAGTACAGCCAGGCATGCATGTATCCGTTGTATCGCTTTCCTGGCTGTTTCCGCATCGGTACCATGCAGAATAACGGCAAACTCATCGCCACCTATGCGCGAGATGATGTCGTCACCCCTGAACGACTGTTGAAATGCGCAGGCTGCCTGTATGATCAGCCGGTCTCCATCCTGATGCCCGAAGGTGTCATTTACCAACTTCAGCCCGTCAATATCAGCAAAGACGATGCTCACCGGATACTGGCGGCTCTGTTCCAGCCGTGCCATTTCAATGTCAAAATAGGAGCGATTGAACAGCCCGGTCAACGAGTCGTGCATGCTGATATACTGAAGTTTTTCCTCCTGCATCTTTTTTCCGGTAATATTGCGAAGCATTCCGGAAACCCGTGTAGGAGTCCCGTTCTCATCCCTTGAGACCACCTTGCCTCTGAAATTTACCCATTCGTGTTGTTTGTGCCGAGTGATTATCCGGATATCTATCTCAAAGGCTGATGATGTTTTGGTCAACTGATCATATATGACGGTCCGTACACGCTCCAGATCATCATGGTGAACCAGTTTCATCAGCGTATGTACGGTTGATCTGTGCCTCTCTTTCGGAAATCCGATCATTTCGATCAGTCGATCGCTCAGGTTAATACTTCCGCTGTCGATATCCCAGTCCAACAGGCCGTCATTGCTCCCCTCCAGCACCAGTTTCAGGCGTTCTTCGCTTGCCTTGAGCAGTGATTCAGCCTGTTTGCGCCGCTCTTCAAACTGAAAGTTGTCCAGTGCAAAGGAGATGCTTTCCGCCACTTCCTGAAAGAGACAGAGGCTTTCATCGTCAAAATAATCTTTTGTTCCGGCATAGACCTTGAGCGCTCCGATGTTTGTGCCATTCTGGCTGAAGGGAAAGGCTGCTGAAGAGTTGATACCGTTGGCACGAGCTTCAATCCGCCATGGAGTGGTTGCGGGATCGTTATGGAAGTCATTGCAGATGTATGGTTTTCCGTTGCGTATGGCAATGCCGGTTGGTCCGCAACCTTCCTGACGGTGAGGATCTATTGAAACAGTAAGCTTATTCAGGTATTCGATTGCTTTACCGAAGGACGAGACCAGGATAATCTTGCCCGATTCCGGATCAACGGTTCCGATTATGGCAAGGAGCAGTTTGCCGTTTTCAACCGCAATGCGGCAAACCTCATTGAACAACTCTTCCTTGTTTTTCAGGTGCATGATTGCTTTGTTGGTATGACTTAAAGCTTCGTACAGGTTTTTGAGGCGGAAAAGGAGGTCTTCCTGCTCCTTGCGTTCGGTGGCGTTGCGAACCACCTCGACAACAGCCACGGTTTCACCGGAATAGTTACGAATCGGCGAGGCACAGGTCTCAAAAATGTAGGTCAGAGAATCCATTGTCACTGTCCGTTCAACGGTATGGATGTCACCGCTGGCCAGACAGGCTGCCACCGGGCAACCGGGACAGATATTGGTCGCTTGCCGGTACGCCTCGTAGCACAATTGCCCGATACATTCACCGAACATTTTTTTCATGGTCTGGTTCTGGTAGATGATCCTGAAATCAAGATCATGTACCGTGATGCCGTCTCCTGCTGCTGCGATAATCTCCTCGTCCTTTATCGCTCCAATGCAGATATGCTTCTTTCTGTCATCTACCACCGGGACAACCCCTTTGTCTGATTAAAGTGGTGCGGAAATCCGCAGAAAATAATCTTCAATACTCTGATGGCTGGTCGGTAAAGACAGCCAGCGCCTGGTCATCGGCAAGGCGCGTGGTAATGGTTACCGGACGCTTGGTACCGTCTTTGCAGGTTATGGTGGCTTCCATCAGGATAGTCCTGGAACCGTCCTGCAGTGCCTTGTCACGTAACAGTTTCCAGCGTCGGCTGATGCTTTCCCGATATACAGGGTCCGGGTAGGCGTGATGCAGCCAGAGCCGGAATGTCGGGATGTCTTCACGGGTCCAGCCATAGCGTTCACAGAAGTGTCCGTTGAAGTGTTCAACCTGCCCGCTCTTGTCAGACCAGATGATGCCGACCGGCAGCAGTTCCATGATCTTCCAGGTGACCGAGTCATTGTCCTGGAGGTGCTGCTGGGCCTGTTTCAGTTGTGTAATATCGTAGGCAACCAGGAGCAGGTAATGTGCTCCCCGGCTCTCGAATGGCGTCAAGGTGCAGGCGATCCATATCTCTCTGTCGGTTGTAACCGGCACACAAAGTTCGCGATGCTGCTCGGTACCGCTGTGTAGTATGTTTTCTGCGACCTCCAGAAGTCCGGAACATTTCAATGAGTCAAGTGTATTGAAGTTCTGGGAAAGAAGCTGTTCCCGAGGAACCCTAAGTATCTGCCCCATGGCATCATTGGCAAGAATGCATTGGCCGGAACGCCTGAATACGGCAATTCCCACCGAAGATGAGTTTATGACGCAACGCTTAAGTTCGAACAGGTCATAGAGTTGCGGTCCGAATTCCGGGCGCTTTAGCTGAAATCCTTCGGCAAAATGATAGCTACGTTGCTGTTTGTCAAAATAGATCGGGTATCCTGCTTCCTGCAGGGTTCTGAGATAACGGTAAATCGTGCGTTCTCCTACACCCAGCGTTTCAGCCATAGTGGCCGCTGTCAACGGTTTGCGCATATCCAGCAGATTGACTATTTTTACCAACGCATCGAGTTTGTTGCTCAGATTGTTAGACATTTTCCGAGTTCCGCCTGGGATGTTGGATGTCCGGTCAGTAGCTGCTTCAGGACACTCACCAATTGGATAGCGAGTTCAAATATCATAGAGTGCTGACAGCATTATGTCAGTATGAGTTTTAAAAATACGTACAGACCGCCTCCGGATAATGTTGCGGATGCTTGCAGTTGCCGGATTTGGCAGTATAATTATTCGAATTCATAAACGGTATCGCAGGAGGATTGCATGGAACGGATTGAGGCATTACGGGTGTTTGAAGAGGCGGACTGCCTTGCTGACCGGCAAGCGGTTGAAGAGGCCATTGTCAGAATGGCAACGGAAATTACGGCTCGGCTCGGCAAAAGCAACCCGGTCGTTTTCTGCGTCATGAACGGTGGCCTGATTATCACCGGACAGCTCCTGCCCCGCCTGCCCTTTCCCCTGGAAACCGGTTACCTGCATGCCACCCGTTACGGACGCGAACTGAGCGGCGGCGAACTGGAATGGCTGGTATCACCTCAAATTGATCTATCTGGGCGGACGGTACTGCTGGTGGATGATATCCTTGATGAAGGGGTGACCCTCAAATCCCTGGCCGATGATTGCCGCAAGCGGGGAGCACGGGAAGTGCTGACCGCTGTGCTGGTTGAAAAGCTGCACGACCGTAAAATAGAGCCGGGCTACCGAGCCGACGTTACCGGTCTGAAGATTCCTGATCGCTTCGTGTTCGGCTACGGGCTGGATTACGACGGTATGTGGCGCAATGCGCCGGGAATTTATGCGGTGAAGGGGTTGTAGGGCATGAAAACCTTCTTCGGCTTTGAACAGAACAAAACGTCCTACCGTCAGGAAACGCTGGCCGGACTGACTACCTTCCTGACCATGGCCTACATCATTGTGGTCAACCCCGCCATTCTTGAAGCAGCCGGCATTCCGCGCGACGCCCAAGTGACTGCTACTATCCTTGCTGCAATTATCGGCTGCCTGATGATGGCATTCTGGGCACGCCGTCCTTTTGCCGTTGCCCCTTACATGGGAGAGAACGCCTTCATCGCCTTTGTGGTGGTAAAAACCATGGGCTATTCCTGGCAAGTGGCGCTGGGCGCGGTATTCTGGGCCGGAATCGCCTTTTTGCTGTTGACGCTGCTCAGAGTTCGATCCTGGCTGGCCGAGTCCATACCGATATCGCTGAAAGCTGCATTTGCAGTGGGTATCGGGCTTTTTTTGACCTTCATCGGACTGAACGAGGTGGGGCTGGTGATACTAGGTGTTGCCGGAGCGCCGGTCAAACTGGGTAATATCGCCCAGACGCCAGTACTGCTAGCCGTCGGAGGCTTTCTACTGACCGTGGTACTGATGGTACGGCGGGTTCCTGCCGCCCTTTTGTATGGCATTCTGGCAACAACCGCCATTTCGGTACTACTTGGCATTACCCGCCTTCCGTCATCACTGGTCAGTCTGCCGCCATCGTTATCGCCGATCTTTTTAAAACTCGATATTGTCGGCACGCTACAACCAGGCATGTTTCCGGTGGTACTGGTAATTTTCATGATGGCGTTTCTGGATACCATCGGCACCCTGATTGGCCTTTCCATGCGCGCCGAACTGCTGGATGCAAAGGGTAACCTGCCGGAAATAGAGCGTCCGATGCTGGCCGATGCCGTTGCCACCACCATGGCCCCGCTGTTGGGAACTACCACTACCGGTGCCTATGTTGAATCCGCAGCAGGCATTGAAGCCGGTGGACGAACCGGCTTTACCGCACTGGTGGTGGCTGCCCTGTTCGGTCTGTCACTCTTCCTTGCGCCGCTATTCACCATGGTACCCGCCCATGCCGCAGGTATCGCCCTGATCATGATCGGCGCATTGATGGTCCAGCCAGTTACCCGGCTTGATTTCAATGACCTTACAGAGCTGATCCCGGCATTTCTGACCGTGTCGCTGATGATCTTTACCTACAATATCGGTGTCGGTATGACCGCAGGTTTGCTCTCCTATCCTCTGATCAAGCTCTGTACCGGTCGTATGCGGGAAGTATCCGGCGGCATGTGGGTGTTGGCCGGGCTTTCGCTGTTGTTTTTTGTGGTGATGCCCAAATAACCGGCCAGATAATCGTGCCTGCCATCAAAAACGGGGTGCGGCAAAAGCCGACACCCCGTTTTGTGTTGTAAGCAAAGCAGCTCCGTTACAGCTTGAATCTTCCCACCAGCGCTTCCAGGTCTTTGGCAAGGGAAGCCAGTGAAGCAGCAGCAGCAGCGGTTTCATGGGCTCCGCTGGCTGTCGAATGAACCACATCGGTAATCTGGTGAATGTTGGTGGAAATTTCACCGGTAACCGCAGTCTGCTCTTCGGCTGCCGTGGCAATCTGGTGCACCTGCATGGTCACTTCGTTGATTCCTTCCAGTATCTGCTCCAACGCTTTACCGGAGCGACTGGAACTATCAATCCCCTTTTCAACTTCCCGAACTCCCTGTTCCATGGAGAAAACTGCTCCGCTTGTCTCTGACTGGATCGCCTTGATCATTTCACCAATTTCACGGGTAGCACGGGTCGTGCGCTCCGCCAACGCCCTGACTTCATCGGCAACCACGGCAAAGCCGCGTCCCTGCTCTCCTGCCCGCGCTGCTTCAATGGCAGCATTTAAGGCCAGCAGGTTGGTCTGATCAGCAATATCTTCAATGGTGCCCACAATGGCGCCGATCTGATTTGAGCGAGCTCCCAACGCTTCAACCGTATGGGCCGACTCCCGTACCTTGTCGGCAATCATCTGCATGCCGGCAATGGTCTCCTGTACCACGGCAGCCCCGTTGTGGGCATTTTGAGATGCCTGATTTGCCACATCAGAGGCCATGGAACAGTTGCGGGAAATATCGTTGGAGGTGGCAGACATCTCTTCGCTGGCAGTAGCCACAGTCGCTGACTGTGATGCCACCTCCTCAGCCGCGGTGGCAATCTGTACGGCAGTTCCCTGGAGCTGGTTCGAAGCGGTTGCCACCTGCACCGTCGTGGATGATGCCTGCGAGATTATGGAATGAATGTTGCTCACAAAGCGGTTAAACCACTGGCTTACTTCACCGAACTCATCCTTACGGTCAGTATCCAGACGGCGGGTCAGATCTCCTTCACCCTGGGCGATATCCTTCAGCATCTCCACCAGTTGCTTCAAAGGGCCGGTAATGCTGCCAACAATGACGAAGGTCAATACCAGTGTCAACAACCCCATGACCGCTGAAAAGGCTATACTCAGAGTCAGGGCGAGCCTGGCCTTACCTGCCAACTCTCCGGCCAGCACCAGAATCTCTTTGGCAAGGCTGTCTTCAATCTCCTTCATCTGATCAATTTTGGCAGTAATGGCACTGAACCAGGCTTCAGGGGCAATATCGAAACCTCCTGCCATTCCTTTGCCGAGTACTGCTGCGCTCAACTCATCGACCTTTTTGAACTGGGCTGATTTGGCCTTTTCATCGTAGGCGGCAACTGCCGCTACAGATCCAAACTTCCGGAACCCTTCCAGAAAGCTCTTCTGCGCCGAAAGGATGGCAAAGGTACGCTGGTAGGTTTCGTCATTAAATTTGTCGGCTGCAATGACGGCATTCAGCGTAGCCCGTTCCTTGCCCATCTCCTCTTTTACTTTGGACAGGGCAAAGTATGAAATGGCAGCCCGCATCAGTTCCGGCTCCCTGCTGTTTCGGCCCACTGCGGCAACCACATCCAGGTAGGAGTAGTTCATAGCACTATAAAAGGCAAAGGAGTCCTTGCCGGATATGCCAAATATATCAATCTTGTTGCGGATATCCTTCAGTTGCTCATGCTCTTTGGCTGCGGCAGCAAGGGAACTTTTTACAATGTCTGCCGCATCGGGATTGGCGCTGACAAACGTAGCCAGTTGCTGAAACTGGTCATCTGACTGTTTGCGCTGCCTGGCCAGTTCATCTTTAAACTTTTCACCCTTGGCATTGATAAAACCGGAGGAAAAGCCCCGCTCCTTCTGCAACTCATGCACAAGCGCACCGGTACGAACGGAAAGACCAACCAGATGTTCGGTCCGTTTCAGGTCTTTCAGCGTAGAGTATTTGTTCAGCACCTCACGACCGGAGAAAATCACCAGCCCCAGAATGGGCAGCAGCAGCAGCAGGAACAGCTTGGTACGGATTGCCAGATTCTTGAACATTGGGTACTACCTCCGGATCGAATGGGATTATATATATCTTAATGATCCGCATTCAGTGAAGCTGAATAACTGTTAACCCTAATGGAAATCACTATTTTTGACTAAAGTCAAAAAAACAACCGTCACAAAAAAAGGGGCATAAATGCCCCTTGTGATTTTGATATGCGACAGGAACGTCTCTATCCCTCAGTCATCACCTTCTCATTGTACAATCCTTCAATCTTACGGCGATGCCCCAGCTCCACCTCGGCAAATGTCAGCAGGGTCTTTTGCAGCTTCGGATCTTCGGTCATACCCGCTGCCGCCTTATACAACTGGTATGCCTCCTCCTCTGCCTTCAGGGCAAAGGTCAAAATCTCCTGATAGGTCATCTGCGGTTGAAATGCAACGTGACGCAAGTATTTGCCGATGGTCACCTCCGGCAAGCTGCAACTGTTGTGGTCTGCGATCTTATCCGGATCGATACGGGAAAACACTTCCTTATGTGTTGCCTCTTCAGCAGCCAGTTCTTCGAACAACTTCCGTGCCGCCGGACTTTCCGTCAGATCAGCGGCCCGCTTATAGATCTGATACGCCAGCTCCTCGCGCTCAACAGCAAAATCAACCACTTGCCTCAACGTCACAAAACTCATTACTCCCTCCCGTCACAAGTTTTTCGAGTGCCACTAATACGGCAACTACACTGAAAATGCAATGGTTTCCTGATTTTTTCAACTGTGCTGTTAATAACTCTATGCAAGACGCAGATGACCGTGTTACTTTTTGGTAACGTGAGGAAACACCATGTCACAGAACAACCTGCTGGAGACCTACCAATCAATTTTGGAAAGCATTGGAGAAGGAATTATCTTTGCCGACCAGCAGGACCGTCTCACCTATATCAATCAGACCGCCGCCACCATTCGTGGCATCAAGACCGAAAATTTCATTGGCCGCTCCATTCATGCCGTACATTCGCCGAAGTCGTCAGAGCGTATCAGCAATCTGCTGCAAAGCTTGCGGGACGGCATACTCACGCAGTCACGCCGTGTTATTGAGGTACGTGGACGTTACTTTGAGAACACCTACTATCCGGTACGGCAACCGAATGGTGCCTATATCGGCACCCTGCTGGTCAGCCGCGATGTTACCGAAAAGGAACAACTCCAGGCGGAAAACCAGTCATTGAAGCAGTGTACCGGCAGCCGTTGTTGCGGACTTGAGGGATTTGTCAGCATCAGCCCGGCCATGCTGCCGGTTTTTCAACTGGTCGGTGCCGCCTCACCCATTGACTCGACCGTGCTGATTACCGGAGAAAGCGGTACCGGCAAGGAGCTTGTCGCTTCGGCCATCCACCGTAACAGCAAACGAGGCAATCGGCAGATGATCGCGGTCAACTGTGCCGCCTTACCGGAAAATCTGGTGGAATCTGAACTATTCGGCTACGACAGGGGGGCATTCACCGGCGCAGCCTCCAGTCACAGAGGCAAGTTTGAACAGGCTGACGGCAGCACTATTTTTCTGGACGAAGTTGCTGATTTGCCACTCTCCGCCCAGGCCAAGCTGCTGCGGGTGCTCCAGGAAAAGACGGTGATACGACTGGGTAGCGAAAAGCAGATCAAGATTAATGTGCGGATCATAGCAGCCACCAACCGGGACCTGCCATCCATGGTAGCATCCGGCAGTTTTCGCGAAGACCTCTTTTATCGCCTGAATGTCATCAGCATACGGATTCCGCCGCTTCGTGAACGGCGGGAGGACATCCTGCCGCTGTCGGATTTTTTTGTGTCCAAATTTGCAGCTTCAATGGACAAGAAGGTACAGGGAATTTGCGAAGGTACCCGTTCGTTGTTACTGGCCCATGGCTATCCCGGCAACGTCCGTGAGCTGGAAAATGCCATTGAACATGCCGTGGCCCTTTCCCAAGGCGACTGTATCGCACCGCAAGACCTTCCCGACAGCTTTGTGGCGGCCCGGAGCGACGGTCAGCAGCCTGTTTTCCCACACCACTTTGCCGACGGAGAAACCATCTCCCTTTCCCGTACCAGGGGTGATTATGAACGTCAGGTCATTCTCGATGCCCTGTCAAGAACCGGGGGCCGCAAAGCGGAAGCCGCAAAGCTCCTGAACATTTCCCGGAAAACACTTTGGGAAAAACTGAAACAAATGCAAGAAACGTAACGTCGACAACAATACGTTACCGAAAAGTAACGCCTCTCCCTCCCCCTCCAGCCCAGTGTACCCGAAAAAATCATTTAATATCAACAAACTACAACCAGACCCTCAGTTGGCACAACTCATGCTGTATACAAACCGGTTTATGGATTTATTCCTTTTCAGCGCATGAATTGAGGTGATGACTATGCCGATTTCCGGTGTGGTGTTGAAATGTACTCCCGGAGCCGCAACCTCGGTTGCCGAACGTGCACGGCTGTTACCCGGTGTTGAGGTACACGCCGTATTGCCTGACGGTCAGGTGGTGGTGGTAATTGAGGCAGGCACGGTAAAGCAGGAGGCTGAACGAGCTATGCATCTGCAGGATATTGAAGGAGTGATATCAGTGCAGGTGGCCTACCATAATTTTGAAGATGAAACCACAGAACAAGGAGGCGGGTATGGAATTGACGAGGCGTGATTTCCTGAAGGCAAGTGCGGCGGCGGCGGCCCTGACTGCTGCTGGAGCGCCGATGCTGGCGCCGAAACTGGCCAATGCAGCCGACGACAGAGGCATCAAGT
The DNA here is from genome assembly GCA_002423105.1 of Geobacter sp. UBA6151. Classification (GTDB taxonomy): domain Bacteria; phylum Desulfobacterota; class Desulfuromonadia; order Geobacterales; family Pseudopelobacteraceae; genus Trichlorobacter. The sequence goes on from DIUT01000059.1 coordinate 84,814, forward strand.
GGGGCAAGGCTCCCTGTCGTTACTGCGGTGTTGGCTGTTGTGTGCTGGTGGGGGTCAAGGATGGCAAGATTGTGGCCACCAAGGGTGACCCGGCCGGTCCGGTCAACAAGGGGCTCAACTGTATCAAGGGCTATTTCCTGTCCAAAGCGCTGTATGGTAAGGATCGCCTGACCACACCGCTGATCCGCAAGGGAAACAAGATGGTTCCGGCCACCTGGAATGAGGCCCTTGACCTGATCGCCTCCAAATACAAGGAAGCCATTGCCAACCACGGCCCGGGTTCTGTTGCCATGTATGGTTCCGGACAGTGGACGGTTTTTGAAGGATACACTGCGGTCAAGCTGTTCAAGGGCGGTCTCGGCAGCAACAACCTGGAGCCCAACGCCCGTCTCTGCATGGCTTCCGCAGTTGGAGCCTTCATGAATACCTTTGGTTCCGACGAGCCGATGGGCTGTTACGACGACCTGGATATTGGTGATACCTTCATTCTCTGGGGCGCCAACATGGCGGAAGCCCACCCGATTCTGTTCTCTCGCCTGATTGATAACAAACTGAAAAATTCCAAGGTCAAGATCATCGACATCGCTACCCGCAGGACGCGCACCACCCAGATGGCCGATGAGTACATCCCGATGCATCCCCAAGGCGACCTGGCTGCCCTGAACGCCATTGCCCACGTCATTCTGCGGGACAAGCTGTATGACGAGGCGTTTGTAGCCAAGCATGTCAACTTCAAGCGGGGCACAGAAAATCAGCCTTACGGACTCAAGGACAAGGAGGCGCCAAAAGAGACTCCTACTCCCCTGACATTCGATCAATACAAGGAGTTGATGAAGCCATTTACGCCTCAGTGGGCGGAAAAGCTTTCCGGAGTTCCCGCCGCAAAGATCGAAGAGCTGGCCAAGCTCTATAGCGATAAAACCCGCAAGATAAACAGCCTCTGGACCATGGGCGTCAATCAGCATGTGCGCGGCGTCTGGGTCAACAACCTGATCTATACCCTGCACCTGCTGACCGGTAAAATCGGCAAAAAGGGCGAAAACCCGCTGTCCCTGACCGGCCAGCCCTCCGCCTGCGGTACCGCCCGTGAAGTTGGCACCTTCGCCCACCGCCTGCCCGCCGACATGGTAGTCATGAACGAGGCCCACCGCAAGAAGACTGCGGCTATCTGGGGAATCGATCCCAACAAGATTCCGGCTAAGCCAGGATTACACACCATTGAAATGTTCCGTGCCATTGACCGGGGCGAGCTGAAGTGCCTCTGGATCCAGTGCACCAACCCCTTCCAGTCCCTTCCCAATCTTTCCAGGTATCGTAAGGCTGCTGAAGCCCACAAAGCGTTTATCGTTGTTTCCGACATCTATCCCACCAAATCCACGGAAGTGGCCGATGTAATCCTTCCTTCCGCGTCCTGGGTTGAGAAAGAAGGGGTCTTCGGTAATACCGAACGTCGCACCCAGCACTGGTTCAAGATGATTGAACCGCCGGGTCAGGCTAAGGAAGACACCTGGCAACTGATCGAGTTTGCCAAGCGGATGGGATTGGGGCACCTGTTCCCATATAGCGAGAAGGGCTTTTATAAGGAGATGTGGGAAGAGTACCGCAAGTTTACCATCGGCACCGGCAAGGATCTGGCTCCCTACGAAGCTTATCAGAAGGTGCGTGGCCTGCGTTGGCCCGTCAAACCAAACGGCGAGGAAACCCGCTGGCGGTATGTCGATTTTGACGACCCCAATGTCAAGAAGGGCGAAGGAATTAAATTTTACAAAGCAAAGGACCACAAGGTCAATATCTGGTTCCGCCCCTACGAGCCGCCTGCGGAGTCACCGGACAAGGATTATCCATTCTGGTACTGCACCGGCCGTCTGCTGGAACATTGGCACACAGCAACCATGACCGGTCGGGTTCCCGAGTTGAAGCGAGCCATGTCTGAGGCCACTCTTGAGATACACCCGGAAGATGCCAGGAAGCTGGGTATCAAGAACCGTGACAAGGTAAAAGTCAGCTCCCGCAGGGGTTCGGTGATACTGCGAGCCGAGATCAATGGCCGGGGCAAGCCGGAGAAAGGCAACGTCTTTACCACCTTCTTTGACGAGAGCAAACTGATCAACGATCTCTGTATTGATGCCTTCGATCCGCTTTCCAAAGAGCCGGATTTCAAGAAGTGCGCTGTGAAGATTCAGAAAGCGTAATACGAATTCATGGATTCAGAATCAAAAAATATGGCTATCAGCCGCAGGCTGTTTCTGAAAGGTGCTGCCCTGACCCCTCTAACCCTGGCCTTGGGCGGGGCAGCCATTTCAGCGGTCTACCTGCGTCCTGCGCAGGCACGGGATTTTTACCTGCGTCCTCCCGGAGCCATAGAAGAAAAACGGTTTCTGGCAGCCTGTGTCAAATGCGGACGATGCGCCCAGGCCTGCCCTTACCAATCAATCAAAATGGCTGGAGGCGAAGCTGTGGTCGGCATCGGAACACCCTACATCGTGCCGCGCGAAATGCCCTGTTACCTGTGCCCGGACATCCCCTGTACCAAGGTTTGTCCTTCCGGCGCCCTGGACAAGAAACTGAATGACGTAGAAAAAATACGGATGGGTACAGCGATTATTGTTGATCGCTCCGCATGCCTTTCCATCCGCGGCTTGCGTTGTGAAGTCTGTTACCGCCAGTGTCCGTTGATTGACAAGGCCATTACCCTGGAGACACGTCACAACGTCCGCACCGACACCCATACCATTATGGAGCCGGTAATACATCGGGACAAATGTGTCGGCTGCGGTATCTGTGAGAAGGTGTGCGTCCGTGAAACACCGGTAATCGTAGTACAGAAGACCCCGACTCTGCAAAAGGACCATTATGAGTTCTAAATGGACCATAGCACGCAGGATTGTACAAATCCTGGTGATCGCCCTGATAGCGTCACCGCTGGTCGGCCTTACGATTTTTCAGGGAAACTTGGCGGCAGGAGAACTGCTGGGACTTCCCCTGTCCGATCCCCTTGCTTTTCTTCAGGCGCTCATTGGTGGCCGGGTTTTTGTTGTATCGTACCTGATCAGCACCTTAATCGTGGTTGCCTTTTATTTCCTGCTGGGCGGACGCAGTTTCTGCGGCTGGGTCTGTCCCGTGAACCTGGTGACAGAACTTGCAGACAAGCTGCGAAAGAGATGGGGAACCGGCAATGGTACCCTGCCGCTTGCCTCAAATCGCAGTACCCTGGCGCTTACCCTGGTTGTTGTGGCAATCACCGGTGCGCCGTTGTTTGAAATTCTTTCCCCCATCGGCATTATAAACCGCGCCATTGTATTTTACTCACTGCTGCCGCTGTTGCTGATTGCAGCCATTTTGCTTCTGGAACTGCTGGTTGCCCGGCGTGTCTGGTGCCGTTCCCTCTGCCCGCTGGGGGGCTTTTACAGCCTGCTTGGGCACTTCAGCCCGCTTCGGCTGGGCTTTACCCCGGAGCGCTGCACACACTGTAGCGATTGCCTGGCGGTCTGTCCGGTAGAAGAGGTGCTGGAACCTTCACTGGCACAGGATGCGCCACAGGTGGCTGCCGGAGATTGTACCCGCTGCATGGCCTGTCTTGATGTCTGCCCGTCCAAGGCCCTTACCGTCAAATTTGGTTATAAATGATGGATTATCCCCCTACTGCAAGGAGATTCCTGATGAAAAGAATTGTACAGCTTGTAACAACCGTTGGCGTGGTCGCTGCACTGGCGCTGTTTGCCCCTGTATTTGCCAATGAGCAGCCGGAACCTGATCTGGCAAAGGATGCTGCCCAGGGCACCGGTCTGCCCATGGCTGTCCCCCATGCCATGAAGCCTGGCGAAGATGGCGAAGCTTGCAATGCCTGCCATCGGACCGGCATCAAAAAGGCGCCACCCACATCACATCCTGAGCGTCTTAACTGTACCCAGTGCCATGTGCAGGGAGCGATAAAAAAACCAGCCAAGGGCAAGTCAAAGAAGTGAGTCTTTCCCGGAAAGAGTTTTTCTGCCAGGGGCTTTTTAGCCTGGGAGACACCCTGCTCAAGAGTGTTGGGATAGTTCAGCCCAGCGAAGTACATAAGTCTGACAGCAAACCGGAAAAATCAGACGATGGTCTGCCACGGTACGCCAAGGCTGACAACGAGCACTGCCTGGCACGAAGTTGTGGCTGTTTTTCCTGCATTGAACAATGTGAAAACCAAGCCATCACCATGGTTGCCGGTGCCGGTGTAAAGGTTGATACCGATATCTGTATTGGCTGCGGTGTCTGTTACGATGTCTGTCCGGTGACACCAAAGGCGATCCGTCTGGTCCGTCGTGAGAATCAGGAACAACCGTCAAGCTGACTTGACATGCCTAAATTTTAGGCATAAGAATACAATAATCGTTTGTTGCATAACTACAATGCAATGTAATCACCACAGGAAGGAAAGGAGAATGAGTATGTTGAAGCAGAAACTGGCAGCAGCAGCAACCATTGTCGGTCTCGGCGCTTTACTGGCTATTCCGTCAGTGGCAGCAAAGGCTAAACCGACCGCAAAAGCAGCTAACGACGGACGTGAGACCTGTTACGCCTGTCACACCGAGGTAAAGGCGCTGAAGGAGAAATCAAAGCACGCCTCTATCTCATGTACGGTCTGTCATGAAAAGACCAAGGAGCATTTGGACAATCCGAGCCGTGAAACCCGCCCGGTCACCAAGATCGACCAGGCTGTCTGCGGTTCCTGCCACAAGAACCAGTACGAGAGCTTCTATGCCGTACACCATGACCCAACCGGCGCCCGCAAGGAAAAGGGTGTTCCTGCCGGACGTTCACCAATTCAGGACAAATTGTTGGCAGGCCACGGTTTTACCTTTGAGCATGCCGAACCCCGCGGCCACGCCTACATGGTTGTTGACCAGTTTGCCGTTGACCGTTTCCAGGGTGGCCGATATCAGTTCAAGGGTGGCTGGAAGAACTATGACAAAGTCGGCAAAACCTGGGACATCCTGCAGGACAATGGTGCCAGCAAAAAGCTGACTGAGACCGCCATGGCCGGTAACCCCACCTGCGTGCAGTGCAAGTCTTCCGACCTGATCCTCAAGTGGAAGCACCTGGGTGACAAGGACCCACGGGCCAAGTTCGACCGCACCTCCAACGTCAATGACGTTATCAAGGATGTACACAACCCGGTTGGCTGTATCCACTGCCACGACCCGCATGGCACACAACCGCGGATCGTCCGTGACGGCCTGATCCAGGCTATTGAAAAAGATCCGGCTAAAAACATCTTTGCCAAAAACGGCAAGACCGACCTGAAGGTAATTGACTTCCGCGGTTTCCGTAAGATCGGCGTGATGGAGAAGACTGACTCCCGTATGATGTGCGCCCAGTGTCACGTCGAGTACAACTGCAACCCTGGCACCCAGCGCAGTGATGGCAAGCCGGTAACCTTTGCCGACGCCCGCACCAACCACTTTCCGCTTGCAAACTCCCTGCAGGCTCTTGAGCACTATCGCAAGCTTGACTTCTTTGACTTCAAGCATGCCGTTACCGGCGCCAAGCTGATCAAGTTCCAGCATCCCGAAGCAGAAACCTATGCCGGTTCCGTCCATGACAAGGCTGGCGTTCAGTGCCACCAGTGCCATATGCCGCAGATGAAAGGCAAGGACGGCAAGAAATTCTCCACCCACGGTGTGGTCAAGCCGATCCAGACTCCCCAAGAGTCCTGTGTATCGTGCCACAAGGATTACTCGGTCAACAAAGCCAAGTTCATGATCGAGACCATCCGCAACTACACCAAAGGCAAGATGCGCAAGTCCGAGTATTGGCTGGGCCAGTTGATCGATACCTTTGCCGTTGCACAGCGCTCCGGTGTTGCCCCGGCTGTTCTGGAACAGGCACGCCTGAAGCATGAAGAGGCTCACGCCTATTGGGAGTACTGGACCGCAGAGAACTCTGACGGCTTCCACAACCCTGAGCAGGCACGTGAAAGCCTGACCCGTTCCATCGCTGCCTCCAAGGCAGGCGTCAAGGTTCTGAAAGATGCCATGGCTGTAGCAGCTCAGCCGAAGAAGGAAGAACCGAAAAAAGAAGAACCCAAGAAGTAATTTTATTGCATGATACTGCAATAAGGCCCTGGAATGGATTGTTCCAGGGCCTTTTTTCTACCGAGTTTTATTGACATTCAGCTGGCGTCGACTGTAAAAAGACTGATCCGGTCTTAAGCCATGGAGATTTTTTGATGTCTGCGAAATCCGACAATACGTTTTTCAAGCAGTGGGGAGTACTGGGACTGGCGCTTATGTTGCTATGTGGCGCGGTTATCCATAACCTCTACAACGGCTATCGGGATACCGAAACCATTGAACAGCAGCGCCTCGGCACCCAGGCCCGTATTGTATCCGAAAACATTGCGGATGAGATGAAGATAACGGATCGGGTACTGCGCGCCATTCGTGCAGAACTCGGCTTCATACCTGCACAACGCTGGAACACGGTTGTTGATGCTGGCCGTCTGAAACAGCTTGAAGATGTGATTCCAGGCGTCAGAACCTTTCTGGGGGTGGATCGAAATGGGCAGGTCCGCTTTTCCAGCCGCAGGGAGCTGGTGGGTACCAATGTCGCCTATCGTGAGTATTTCAAAAAAGCCCAGGACAATGCCACCGATGACATCCTGTTTGTATCCCCGCCGTTCAAGACCGTGCTGGGGATTTGGGGAATACCGCTCATCCGCACCCTCACCGGCTCTGATGGCAAATTTAATGGCATTGTCGTTGCCACCCTGGATCCCGCTAATTTCACCACCCTGCTCAGCACAGTCAACTACAGCCGGGACATGATAACCGCCATCATCCACGGTGACGGCCTGCTCTTTTCCATGGCTCCGGAATGGAAAGAACTGTCCGGCAAGAATCTGTCTCTGCCCGGCACACTGTTTTCAGACCATATGGCCAGTGGCAAGCTTGAAAACCTGTTCAGCGGCCTGTTCCATGCCACCGGCGACCAACGCATGCTTGCCTTTCGTACGGTACGTGTCGAAGGACTGAACACTGACCGTCCTATCATTGTGGCTGCCGCACGGAAACAGTCTGATATTTTCAGCGGATGGCGCGCACACCTGCGCAACCAGCTGCTGGTGCTCGTTAGCATCTGCCTGTTATCGTCATTCGCCCTGATACGCTATCAACAGATCAAACGGATTCAGCAGCAACAGGCGGCAGCGGCAAACGCCAAACTGCGCAAACTGACGCACGGCATCGAAAACAGCGCCAGTGCGGTATTGATTACCGACCTTGAGGGAACTATAGAGTATGTCAATCGCAAGTTTTGCCAACTGACCGGTTACAGCGCCGAAGAAGCGATCGGCGGCAATCCCCGTATCCTCAAATCAGATGCAACTCCCCGCGAGGTATTCGATAACCTTTGGCGCACCATTCTGAGCGGCTCGGAATGGCGAGGGGAGCTCCTGAACCGCCGCAAAAACGGAGAGTTGTACTGGTCAATCACTTCCATCAGCCCGTTACGTGACGAACTTGGCCATGTCACCCATTTCATAGCCAACGTGGAAGATATCAATGATCGTAAAAACGCAGAGGCCACCATTGAGCATCTGGCCTACTACGATCCCTTGACCGACCTCCCCAACCGGCGCATGTTGCAGGATCGCCTTGAGATGGCACTCAGACGCAGCCGCCGTCAGAGCAACGGCATGGCGCTCCTCTATCTCGATCTCGACGGTTTCAAGCATGTCAACGACAACCTGGGGCATCCGGCCGGTGACCGTCTGCTCAAGGAGATGGCAACCCGCTTTACCTCACTCTTGCGGGATGACGACCTGGTTTGCCGTCTGGGAGGGGATGAGTTTGCTGTTATACTGCATGATCTGCACAATGACGAGGATGCCGTCGTCGTTGCCCACAAGCTGCTCGAAGAAGCAGCCTTGCCGCTCTCACTGGAGAATTCCGAGGTGGTGGTGACCGCCAGCATCGGCATCGCGCTGTTTCCCAAGGATGGTGATGACGTCAGGACCCTTGAAAAAAATGCGGACATAGCCCTGTATCATGCCAAGGGAGAAGGCAAAAACACCTTTTCCTTCTTTGATGAGGAACTGAACAGCGCCAGCCGCAACCGGATAGAGCTGGAACAACGCCTGCGCCGTGTTCTTGAGCGGAATGAATTGCTGGTGCTGTATCAACCCAAGGTGGATCTGAACAGCGGCAAGGTGGTGGGGGTCGAAGCGCTGGTGCGCTGGAACAGCCCTGATTTCGGCATGGTATCGCCACTCAGGTTTATTCCGCTGGCTGAGGAAACACGGATGATCATTCCCATTGGAGAATGGGTGCTGGAGACGGCCTGCCGTCAGCAGGTACTTTGGCAGGAACAGGGACTGCCGTTGTCCATGGCGGTCAACCTGTCGTCAGTGCAGTTCAAATCAGTGACACTTATCGAACGGATCACCGCCATTCTCGACAAAACCGGGATGCAGTCCGGGATGCTGGAACTGGAACTCACCGAAAGCACCCTGGTGGGAAAGCCTGACGAGGCAACCTGGGTGCTTGAGCAGATCCGCTCCCTGGGCTGCGGTATCGCCATTGACGACTTCGGCACCGGTTATTCATCGTTGAGCTATCTGAAAAAGTTTCCGGTCACCATTCTCAAGATTGACCGCACCTTTGTCCGTGATCTTGCCCGTAATTCCGGTGACCGGGCGATTGCCCAGTCGGTGGTCGCTCTTGCCAATAATCTGGATATGCTGACGGTTGCGGAAGGGGTCGAGCAGCTTGATCAACTGGCTATCCTGCGCGAACTTGGATGCACATTCGTTCAGGGTTTTCTCTATTCCCGCCCGGTACCTGCGGAAGAACTGCCGCAGGTGGTGCGCAGTATCAACGAGGGGCTGGCGCCTTCCTGACCATACGTCTCTTCGCATTACGGCAATACAGCCATTCACCGGATTTTTTTGTACAGGACATCCAAGATGACACTTCTACCAAACATCATATCGTTTATCATTTTGGCAGCGTATTGTGCCTTCAGCGCCGCAAGCGCTGCCGCCCTTGACCTGACCTACCACCCTCCACGCACAACAGCTATGCCGGTCAGCATCACGGTAACCCTCCCCACGTTGCGCTGCGGGATGCAGGGCCGCCCATCAAACGAGTGCATTCCAGGCGGCAACGTACAGGCGCGCGGGCCTGCTGAAATGAACATACCGTTGCGTTATGTCTGCACCGTTCACTACAGCTATGCAGCCAATGACAAAGCCGGATTCAAAGTATCCTTCAGCCGTGAAGAGAAAACAGTCGCCGCTGGCATTCCCCTCATACCCGGCGTCGGCCCTGCTGAAAGAGACAAGCCACTGACAAACGTTCCTGAGTATGGAAAAGCCCCTTCACAAAGTGAAACAGTACGATTCAAAGGGATTGCCTACCACCACGGAACCCTGCAAATAAAAGATGGAAAAGGTGAGCAGGAACTTGCAGAGAGCGGGCCGCTACTGCTGAAAGAACAGGTCGGCATGGTAATGCTTGATACGGTTGAATGCCGCCAGGAGTAGTGATGAACCGCAGGCAAACCATCAAAAACGAGCGCCGTTTCCGACGCCCGTTTTGCTTAATCCCGCTTGATCTGTATCCCCAGCTCCGTGATCTTCTTGCGTAACGTATTGCGGTTGATCCCCAGAATATCGGCAGTACGCACCTGATTGCCCCTGGTTTTTTCCAGGGTATAGCGAATCAGCGGGCGTTCCACCTGTTCCAGCACCCGATCATAAATGTCCCCCTTTTCCAGCTTCTCGATACCGTAGAAAGCGGTACGCAGTTTCGCCTCCACCAACGCCTCCAGCGACTGTTCCTGTGGAGCGGCATGGATGGTAGCCTGATGATCACTCAAGCCGGTGAAGTCGTGGGGCGTCAACAACGGATCACTGGAAAGGATGACCGCGCGCTTGATGGTGTTTTCCAATTCACGGACGTTACCGGGCCACGAATGGTTGCAGAGCAACTCCAGAGCCTCAGGAGCACAGCGTTTGTCCGGCATCTCCATCTCGCCGCAGGTCCGCTCCAGAAAATAATCCACCAACGATGGTACATCCTCGCGGCGTTCACGTAACGGCGTCAGATGAATCGGAACTACATTCAGCCGGTAGAACAAGTCTTCCCGGAATTCGCGGTTGCGCACCTTTTCCAGCAGTTCCTGATTGGTGGCCGCCACCACCCGCACATCCACCGGGATATTCTGGGAACCGCCGATGCGGTTTATCTCCTGTTCCTGCAGCACCCGCAGAATCTTGGCCTGCAGGTCCAGCGGCATGTCGCCGATCTCGTCCAGGAAAATGGTGCCGTGGTTCGCCTGCTCGAATTTGCCGGTCTTGCGCTCCGTTGAACCGGTAAATGCCCCCCGTTCGCTGCCGAACAGCTCACTCTCAAGCAGATCGCGGGGAATGGCGGCGCAGTTGATCGCCACAAAGGGCTTGCCCAGACGGGTGGAGTTGAAATGAATCGCCCGGGCAATCAGTTCCTTGCCGGTTCCTGACTCCCCCTGAATCAGCACCGTCACATCGCTGCCCGCCACCTTGCCGATGGTCTTGTAGACCTCCTGCATGGCCGGTGAATTGCCGATAATGTTCTTCTCCACCTGGTAGCGGTCTTTCAACTCCTGCTTGAGCAACGACACTTGGTTGCTGACATCCCGCGCCCGTCCCACCTTCTCGATGATGGCGTCAATCACCTCAAGGTCAAACGGCTTGGTGATATAGTCATAGGCGCCGCGTTTCATCGCCTCAACCGCGTTCTTCATGCTGGCTTCGGCAGTCATCACCACCACCAGCAGGTCAGGGCGCAGTTCCCGCGCCTTATCCAGAAATTCCAGGCCGGTCATACCGGGCATCTTGATATCCACAATTGCCAGATCGTAAGACTGCTCACGAACCATGCGCATCGCCTGATTGCCATCGGCAGCCAGTTCAACGGAATAGCCTTTCTTGCGCAGCGCCTTGGAAAGAACCCAGCGCATGCTCTCTTCGTCATCAGCCACCAGTATCCGATGCAGTGCCATTGGTATTATCCTTTCGCCGGAGGCTGGATCAGGGGCAGCAATACGCTGACACGGGTCCCCTCCCCCAGTCGGGAATCTATTTTGAGCATTCCCCGGTGTTCCGCCACAATTTTTTGACAGATGGCAAGCCCCAGGCCAGTGCCCCCATCTTTGGTGCTATAAAACGGTGTGCCCACTTTGAGCAGATTTTCCTCAGCAATACCGGGTCCGGTATCGCTGATCTCCACAGCAACCATTCGGGAACGTCCCAGATGACTGGCCAGACTGTATTCTCCCAGCACACGGCTGGTCACCGTCAGACGCCCGCCCTCCGTCATGGACTCCAGCGCATTGCGGATCAGGTTCAGAAACACCTGGGTCAACTGGGCTTCGTCAGCCATAAGCGGGGGAATACTGGGATCAAAACCGGTGCAGACCGAGACATCCCGGCCATCTGCCGCCTCCCGTTGCAGCAGGATAATATCTCCCAGCACCCGGTGCAGGTTCACCGGCATATAACGTGGACCACGGGGTGATGCCAGTTCAAGCAGTTGGCGGATGATCCGGTCAATCCGCTCCGCCTCGCGGATCATTACCCTGGGGTATTCCAGCAAGTCACTGTCCGGATCAAGTTCCCGCTCCAGCAACTGGGCCGCGCCCTTGATGCCCCCCAGGGGATTCTTCACCTCATGGGCCAGACCGGCAGCCAGGGTCCCCAGGGTGGAGAGCCGGTCGGCCTGCCGCACTGCAGCCTCCAGTTCACGGATGGAAGTCATATCCCGCAAGGTCAAAATCACACCGATTACTTCGCCATCGGCGCGTAGCAGGGGAAAGGTGGTGGCATTGGCCGGGATCAGGCGTCCCGGAGCCCGCAGTACGATATTGTCCTGATCGGAGAGTGAAACACCACTGGCTGCCGTCCGCTCCACCATCTCCACCAACAGCGGTTCGGCCCGGAACGTGACCTGAAAAACAGCCCCCTGCACCTGCCTGCGGGAACGACCGGTCATCTCCTCGGCAGCAGGATTCATCAGGGTAACCACCCCTCCCCTGTCCACCACGATCACCCCGTCCCCCACGCTGTCAAGCACCGTGGCGGCATATTGGCTCACATCAGTTTCCACTCGTGTCACGCTCCTGCTTCGCCGATTTCATCCATGACGTCCAGCAACTCTCCAAGGGAGCCGGACCCATGCACTCTGCGCCGCAATGCCGCCGCGCCGCTTACGCCGTGAATGTACCAGCCCAGATGTTTTTTCATCTCCCGTACCGCCACCGCCTCACCTGCCTGGGCAATGAACAAATCCAGATGGCGCCGTGCCGTTGCCATCCGTTGTGCAACCGTAACCGTAGTCACCGCCCGCCCCTTCAACAACTCAAGGGCTTGCCGGAATATCCAGGGATTGCCCATTGCCCCGCGGGCCACCATCAGACCGTCACAACCGGTTTCCAGCAGCATGCGGCGACAATCCTCCGCACTAAAAAGATCTCCACTGCCGATCACCGGAATCTTCACCTGCTGTTTGAGTGCGGTAATCCTGCTCCAGTCGGCAGTTCCGTCAAACATCTGTGAACGGCTGCGGGGATGGAGCGTAATGGCATCGCATCCTTCAGCCTCGGCTATCCGTCCCACCTCGCGCCAGGTTTCGTCATTGCTCTCCCAGCCGGAACGTATCTTGATGGTCAATGGCAGGTTGGTTACCCGCCGTACCGCCCTCAGTATCTCCGCAATCAGTGCCGTATCTTTCAGCAACGCGCTGCCTGCCCCGGTTCCCACCACTTTACGTACCGGACAACCCATGTTGATATCGAGCAGATCAACCTGATCTCCCACCATTTCAGCGGCTTTTGCCAGCAGTTCCGGTGAATCGCCGAAAAGCTGAGCCCCCAGGGGACGATCTTCAGGGCTGCTCTGTAAAAGCTCCCAGGACTTTTCTCCTTCACGAACCATGCCGTTGACACTGACCATCTCCGTAAAGGCCATACAGGCGCCTTCCTGACGGCAAATCAGGCGAAATGCATGATTAGTGATACCGGCAAGGGGGGCCAGCATCAAATTATGAGGCACGACAAGTCTACCGATAGCAAGGGAACGTAAAAGGGACACTGCCACTCCTGATGCATATTTGTGCACATGTGGTTAAATTTTAGGCATACTAGCACGATTGGCAGGCAGTGCAAACAACGCAGCCGAAGCACCGCCACAAGGGCATTTTTTTGTTGCCTTAACCGTCATGTCAAGGTTTAATGGTGCTGCTTCATGCACCATACACCAGTACAGGAGTTCACCATGTTTGGAATCGGAATGCCGGAATTGATTGTCATACTGGTAATAGCATTGATCGTGATCGGGCCGCACAAGCTTCCGGAAATGGCCAAATCACTGGGCAAAGGATTGGCCGAATTCAAAAAAGCCTCAGACGATTTCCAAAACAACATTAAGGAAGAGGCCCGTAAAGTTGAGGCTCAGGAAGAAAGCACAACCGTGCAAGCCGCAACCACGGATGCGGCTCCTGCCAATGCCGCCACTGAGAAGACCGCCTCACCGGATGAAAGCAAAAAGTCTGCCTGATTCTTCAGCAGCATAACAACAAGCAAGGGCCGGAGAACGAAATTCTCCGGCCCTTGCTTGTTAAATGCAGACCGCCACCTGGCAGGTTCAGGTTAAAATTCCGCGTGCCGCGGCGTCCGTGGAAACGGAATCACGTCACGGATATTCTCCATGCCGGACAGGTACATGATCAGCCGTTCAAAGCCCAGGCCAAATCCGGCATGGGGACTGCTGCCCCAGCGCCGCGAATCCAGGTACCACCAGAGCGGCTCCCGCGCTATTGCCAGCTCCTGCATCCGCCGCTCCAGCAGATCAAGCCGTTCTTCCCGCTGACTGCCGCCAATGATCTCACCCACCTTGGGCACCAGCAGGTCCATGGCAGCCACAGTGCGGCCATCATCGTTCCGACGCATGTAAAACGCCTTGATATCCTTCGGATAGTTCAGGACAAACACCGGCCCGCCCACCACTTGCTCCGTCAGGTAGCGTTCATGCTCTGTCTGAAGATCCAGCCCCCAGTGCACCGGATACTGGAAGGCGACCGGCGCCTTTTCAAGGTGACGGATCGCTTCGGTATAGTCCATCCGGACAAATTCCGCTTCAGCCACGCTATGGACTCGTTCCATCACTCCCTTTTCGATATGTTGGTCAAAAAAGGCCATCTCCTCCCCGCATGCCTCAAGGGCGAAGAGACACATGAACCGGACAAACTCTTCCGCCAGGTCAGCATCATCAGCAAGGTCGGCAAAGGCCATCTCCGGCTCGATCATCCAGAACTCCGCCGCATGGCGGGGGGTGTTGGAATTCTCGGCCCGGAAGGTGGGTCCAAAGGTATAGATATCACCGAAAGCCTGGGCGAACAGTTCTCCTTCCAACTGACCGCTGACCGTCAGTCCGGTCTTCTGCGCAAAGAAATCCCTGCTGAAGTCAATCTCCCCCCCTTCGTTCCGGGGTGCGCTATTGGGTGGCAGGGTGGTAACCCGGAACAGTTCCCCCGCCCCTTCGCAATCACTGGCGGTGATGATCGGCGTATGCACGTAGAGGAAGTCCCGCTCCCCGAAGAAGCGGTGAATCGCCTGGGCCAGCCGGGAGCGCAGGCGGAAAACCGCGCCGAAGGTGTTGGTGCGGGGCCGCAGATGGGCTATGCTGCGCAGGTATTCAAAACTGTGCCGTTTCTTCTGCAGCGGATAGTCTGGAGCGGCATCTCCAACCACCGACACATCCGTCACCCGCAACTCAAAACGTTGTCCCGCCGCAGGAGAGTCGGTCAGTTCACCGCCGGCCTGCAGAGCAGCGCCGGTTCCGATCCGGCACAGGGTTTCAAACTCCGGCAGCCGTGAACGCTCCAGGACCAGCTGAATGCCGGACAGATTGCTGCCGTCATTCAGCACAATAAACGCCACATCCCCGGAAACACGGATGGAACGGACCCAGCCCGAGACGGTATAGGTACCGCCGGATTTGGTCACAAAAAGGAGTTGCGCAATACGGGTGCGTCGGGCCATGGGGTCAGCCTCCGAAAAATGGTATTCTTGTATATGCAGCAGGATGACAGTCCTGTCAATTGTCTCAGGATCATGTCTCATACTATACAGCCTGCCCGAAATTGTGCTATTGTTCCGCCCGTCCCTAAACCAACGGAGGCTTCCCATGTTCACCCTTTCAGACCCTACACTTCTGAAACAGCAGTGCTACCTGAACGGTCAATGGCAGGACGCCGACAGCAGCACAACCATAGCGGTTACCAACCCGGCCACCGGCCAGGTGATAGGCACCATCCCCAAAATGGGTACCAATGAGACCCGCCGCGCCATTGACGCAGCAAACGCAGCTTTTCCTGCCTGGCGGGCCATGACCGCCAAAGAACGGGCCTCTGTTCTGCGGCGCTGGTTTGAGCTGATGCTGGCACATCAGGAAGACCTGGCCATCATCATGACCGCCGAACAGGGTAAACCACTGGCCGAATCCAGGGGCGAGATCAGCTATGCCGCCTCCTTTATCGAGTGGTTTGCAGAGGAAGGCAAACGGCTGTACGGCGACACGATTCCCTCCTATGCCAGAGACAAGCGGATCGTGGTCATCAAGGAGCCGATCGGCGTCTGCGCAGCCATCACTCCCTGGAACTTCCCTGCGGCCATGATTACCCGCAAGGCCGGACCGGCCCTGGCCGCCGGTTGCACCATGGTGGTCAAGCCGGCCACTGCCACCCCCTTTTCGGCTCTGGCTCTGGCTGAACTGGGAGAACGGGCCGGACTGCCTGCCGGAGTATTCAGCGTCATCACCGGCTCAGCCAAGGAGATCGGCAACGAAATGACGGCCAATCCGATCATCCGCAAGCTGACTTTCACCGGTTCCACCGAGATCGGCAAACAGCTCACCGCCCAGTGCGCCGGTACCATGAAGAAGGTTTCCATGGAGCTGGGGGGGAACGCGCCGTTCATCGTTTTTGACGATGCTGACCTGGACGCCGCCGTGGATGGCGCGATTGCCTCCAAATACCGCAACACCGGGCAGACCTGCGTTTGCACCAACCGCCTGCTGGTGCAAACCGGCGTCTACGATCTATTTACCGAAAAACTGGCTGCTGCCGTATCCCGCATGCAGGTAGGTGACGGCCTGAAGGGGGATGTACAGCAGGGACCGCTGATTGATGAGGCATCGGTGCTGAAGGTGGAAGAACATATCGCCGACGCATGTGCCAAGGGAGCCTCCGTCAAACTTGGCGGCAAGCGTCACGCCCTGGGCGGCACCTTCTTTGAACCGACCATTCTGTGTAATGTTACCGCCACTATGCTGGTCGCAAAGGAAGAGACCTTCGGGCCGGTGGCGCCAATCTTCCGCTTCGATACGGAGGAGGAAGCGGTGCAGATGGCCAATGACACCGAATTCGGTCTGGCTTCCTATTTTTATACCCGTGACATCGGGCGGGTCTGGCGGGTAGCGGAAGCCTTGGAATACGGCATGGTGGGAATCAACACCGGCCTGATCTCCACCGAAGTGGCCCCCTTTGGCGGTGTCAAGGAGTCCGGTATCGGACGGGAAGGCTCCAGCTACGGCATCGAAGAGTTTGTTGAAGTAAAATATCTCTGTATGGGCGGAATATAGCGCTCCATGAACCGCTTTCACCTCTCGCTCCGCGCTCGCATAACCCTGGCCGTCACCGGACTGGTCCTGCTGCTGATGCTTGCCACCGCCTTGATTACTCTGGAACAGGTGACGCGGGAGTACACACACATACTGACCAGCAACACAACCACCGTCCTCAACGCCGCTCCAGCCGACTTTAGCGCCATTCTTCAGACCGCCCGGCACCGTTTCCTGGCAGCCACCCTGATCGGAACGGCGTTGGTGGCTCTGCTGGTAACCCTTCTCGTACGCCTCCTGACCAGACCGTTAACGCTCCTGACACGGCATATGGAAGAGCTGCCGGAAAAAAGCGGTGACGCCCGTTACCTGCACCTTGCAGAAAACGGCGATATCGGCAAGCTAGTAAACGCGTTCAACACCATGATCAGCGAGCTTGAGCAGCACTGTATGGCTGTACAGGAAAACGAACAGGTATACCGCATCGTCATCGAATCAGCCGCCGACTTTACCTACTGGCAGCTGCTGGATGGCAGCTTCAAGTTCATCTCCCCCGCCTGTCTTGATGTCACCGGCTACAGCCGCGAAGAACTGATGGAAAACCCGGCGCTTTTGCTGGACATGGTGCATCCGGCTGACCAAGCGGTGGCCGCCACCCTGCGTATGGTCTCCGAAGAGGGTACCTGCTACACATCGGACGAGATCGAATACCGGATAACCACCAAAGAGGGGGCTATCCGCTGGATCCGTCATGCTTTCCAGCCGATTTACGATGATGGCGGCACCTGCCTGGGACGACGCGGTAGCAGCACCGATATTACCGAACGCAAACAGCTGGCCGAGCAGGTATCCCACCTGGTGCTGCACGATCTCCTGACTGGGCTTCCCAACCGCTCCCTGCTGACCGACCACCTCTCCCTGGCCTTGGGCCAACGCAACCGTTCAGTCACCTCATTCACGGTGGTGCTGTTTTTCGGTATCGACCGTTTCAAGCTGATCAACGACACCATGGGCCACGATGTGGGAGATCGCATCCTGATTATGACCGCCGAACGCTTGGGCAAGATGCTGCTCACCGGTGATACGCTCTGCCGTTTCAGCGGCGACGTATTTGCCATGATCCTGCCGGAGCGGGAAAGCCGTCACGAAGCGATCACCATGTCCTATCAAATCCTGGCCGGCCTGACGGAACCCTTCAGACTGGGCAACCAGCTGGTCACCCTGACCGGCAGTATCGGCATAGCGCTTAGTCCGGAGGACGGCACAGACCCGGACAGCCTGCTGAAGAGTGCCGAAACCGCCATGTATGAAGCAAAGCGCAGCGGCAAAAACTGCTTCCGCTTCTATGCCCGGGAGATGAACTTTCAGGCGGTTCAGCTACTGAAACT
Source organism: Geobacter sp. UBA6151 (assembly GCA_002423105.1). Taxonomy (GTDB): domain Bacteria; phylum Desulfobacterota; class Desulfuromonadia; order Geobacterales; family Pseudopelobacteraceae; genus Trichlorobacter. The sequence goes on from DIUT01000059.1 coordinate 102,835, forward strand.
TGACAACAGCATGCCCACCAGTCTTGCGCGGGGCGACTTCTACCTCCAGTTCCAACCGCAACTTGACCTGAAAACAGAATCCGTCGTTGCCGTTGAAGCCCTGTTGCGCTGGCGGCATCCGGAACTGGGCATGATTCCGCCGGACCGTTTTATTCCCCTGGCAGAAGAGAACGGATTTATCATCCGTCTGGGTTCCTGGGTACTGAAAACAGCCTGCGAACAGGCCGCCGCCTGGCTGAAGCAGGGCTTGCCGCCCTTGCGCATGGCAGTCAACATCTCAAGCCGACAGTTCAGCGAACCTGATTTCGTCGATCTGGTGGCCTCAACTCTGGAGTCCTGCGCTCTTAACCCTGATCTGCTGGAACTGGAATTGACAGAGAGTCTGCTGGTCAGCAACGAACAACAGGTGCAACAAAAACTGCAAGCCCTGAAAGCGATGGGCATCCACCTTGCCATTGACGATTTCGGCACCGGTTACTCATCACTCTCCTATCTTAAGCATTTTCCGCTTGATCGGTTGAAAATCGACAAGTCATTTATCAACGACATTCTGATCGACCCGGATGACGCCGCCATAACGGAGGCAATCATCGTCATGGCCCATTCGCTGAAATTGAAGGTTATTGCCGAAGGAGTGGAAACCAGGGAACAACTGGTCTTTCTGGAAGACCGCGGATGTGATGAAATGCAGGGATATTTCTTAAGCCGTCCCTTGTCGGAACACGACCTGGTCAGCTTTATCAAATCACGCCAACCGTAAAACTTTTGCCTTTACCATAGTGGTGTGACACAGTACTTCAGGCTAGACTGTCTGGCTATCTATTGGAGGGCACATGAAAACCAGTAAAATTGACCGATCATCCCATGACCGGGAATGGCAACTGCAAGAAGCCAAGAACCGCCTCAGCCAGGTGGTTGACCAGGCTCTGCATGATGGCCCCCAAACCATTACCCTTCGCGGCAAACCTTCTGCGGTCGTTGTTTCATTTGAAGAGTACCGCAAGCTGACCATGCCTCGCACCGGTTTATCACAATTCTTCAGGCAATCGCCGCTGTGTGAAGTTGAGCTTGATCTTAACCGCAGTGCCGATCTCTCCCGAGAGGTGGAGCTGTGAAATATCTGCTTGATACCTGTCTGATCTCCGAACTGGTAAAGAAGAAGCCGAATCCAGGTGTGGTGGCCTGGCTGGATGCGCAGGAGGAACAGACTCTTTTTCTCGCGGTTGCAGGGAATTGCAGAGCAAAAAGGAGAAAAACTGCCGGTTATGGATTCACTGATAGCAGCAAGTGCAAAAACACATGGTATGCTGGTGGTTACCCGCAATACAGGGGATCTGGAACGCTGCGGCGCACAGGTTTGTAACCCGTGGGAGCAAAATAAGTAACGCTGTCCCTTGAAGAATGCCTGATTTCACAGTATGGGACGTCCCTATTTTTTGGGTTCAGGGGCCGACAAGGCATAACACCTGGCCCTTGGCCCCTGGACCCTTGACCCTGATTATTTTCACTTCAGCTGCTCCCATGTGGGCTTTTCACCGGGATTTTCCAGCTTGAACAGCAAATAGGCCACTGCCTTTTGCAGTTTTTCTTCCGCAGGAAACTGCCCCCTCACATTTTTCAGAGCAGCAATCATCCGCTCCCGGACTCCACTGGAGAGCACCTCCTGCTCCACCATCTCGCGCAGCCGTTTCAGCACCTGCTTGCACACAGCCTCACCTTCCAGGCGCTGCGGATCAAGCAGAAAAATCAATGTCCAGGCCAAGCTCTGTTCTTCCTCACCGCTGGCGGAATCAATAAACGCCGTCAGATCGGCAGTCAACTGTTCCTGAACATCACGATCCAATTGGCTATCCAGGCTTTGCAGCAGATAGCGCAATGCCACATCATGGCAACGTTCATCAGCACAGTGCACAAGCAGCAGACGGGCAGCCCTGGCTTTCAGCAGATCATTTTCTCCGCTTTTAAGAAAACAGCGCAACATGCGGTACATCTTTTCTACTGCCGCTCCTCCGGGACTGCCTGTCAGCAGTCTGTTAGCGATGGTAGCCAGTAGCTCACTTTTATCCGGCTGACCGGAGTAGACCACGCCGATGACCGCATCCCTTACCTCGTCGTCATCCATGATTTCCCAGAGTTCTTCAACCTGCCGCAGTATCTTTTTACGGAAATAGAGCACCTTTTGCGCCGTGCCGATCAACTCCTGCTGCCACATGGCAGGCATGATGTCGATATGCTTGCCCGCCTCCGCCTCATCCCCCAGCTTGCCCAGCAGAAACGCAAAGTAGAAGAGAATCTTCAACTGGTAGGTCTTACAGCCATCCTGGAGCGGACGCAGCAGATCCTCCAGGTATTCGACGGTCAGCAGGCAGGAACCGCTGCAGAGGAAACTAAAAACGCTCTCGGCTTTTTCCGTCTGGCGCTCGATGTATTTGGCCTTGAGATGCTCGCCAAGTCCGGTGCTGGCAACCTTTTTAAAAAACGCCGACAACAGGTTGCTGGCATGGTGCTTGACCGACATCTCAATTTCGTCGGAGAGCACGATACTGAGACAGGCATTGAATATTTTCACCTGTTCCTTTTCGTCCTCCGACTCGGCGATGTATTGCTCGATGATCTCGATGATCTCCACAAGGTGGCTGCGGTTGTTGCTGGAAAGCAGGCTGGTAATGGTTATACGCAGCGAATCGGCATCCACGATCCCGAACAGAAAGCGTACCGCTGCGTTGCGCCGCATAGGCCCCTTGCTTTCAGCGGAACGCAGCACCTGCAGAATGCTGGAAGAGGGGTCTGCAACCCAGCCGGGAACCAGGTCTTCCAGCAAAAGCTCCGCTTTGCGCCGGATATGAGCATCCAGGTCATTGACGAAGTAGCGGGCGATTTCAACTTTGAAGTCCCTGCTGGCATTTGAGTGGGCAATCTGGGCAAAAGCCTTGGCCTTGTCACTGGCCGAAAGCTTGGCAATATCGCTCTTGGCCCGGGCGCTGTCATCGATCTTGATATAAAATTCAACGATATCATTTATGCCGACTTCTACATCAGAATCCTGCATGGCTCCTCCATCAGCACTTACACGTTAGCTCTGAGACGTTCAATAGCTTCACGGGCCAAAACATCACAACGCTCATTTTCAGCATGTCCGGCATGTCCCCGCACCCACTGCCAGCAGACCTGATGCTGCCGCGCGGCCTCCTGCAACCGCTCCCAAAGGTCCCGGTTCAGTACCGGCTCTTTTTTGCTGTTTTTCCAGCCGTTGCGCAGCCAGCCGACCATCCATTCCGTCATCCCCTTCACCAGATACTGGGAATCGGTCACCACCGTAACCCGACAGGGACGAGTCAGCAGCAACAACCCTTCCAGGGCAGCGGTCAACTCCATCCGGTTGTTGGTGGTATCGGGCGCGGCTCCGGAAAGCTCCTTTTCCACGCCGCGGCAGCGCAATATGGCGCCATAGCCGCCCGGCCCCGGATTGCCGCTACAGGCTCCGTCGCAGAACAGCTCAACTTCAGTCAGCTCTGCCGACATATGCCCCTTCTTTCTTCAGCAACTCCGCAATCCCGTTCATTACCCGTTCGGTGATCAACTGATGGGTCTCCTTGTTGTCTTCCCGCGCAAACAGGTCATCAAAATTCAGCGGTAGCCCGAACACGATCGCTCCCCTGGCTCCCAGGCTGGGAAATTTCCAGTGATTAAGACCGATCAGAGCGGTGGGAATCACCGCGGGACGGGTATCGTAAATCACCTTGCCTACCCCCCGGTTGCCATGTCCCAATCGACCATCGCGGTGTCTGGTTCCTTCCGGAAACAGCATCACCTTCTGATCAGCCAGCAGTTCGTTCAACACCTTGCCGGCCTTGACATCTCTGCCCCGCCTGACCGGAAAGGCCCCCCACGACGAATACATCAGACGTGACAGCGGTTTCCTGAACAACTCTTCCTTGGCGGGAGCCCAGACCATCTGCATCGGGTATGAACGGAGCACCGCCCAGGGCAGAAATATGGTTTCATAGGCTGAGATATGGTTCGACGCCAACAGCACGCCGCCCCGTGAGGGAATATTTTCGCCCCCTTTGATTTCCAGGCGATTCAACAGGGAAGCATAGACCCCAATAACATGGGCCGAAAAGGTAACCCATACCCTGCGCAGTAATGATACGCTCACACCCGCACCTCTTCCTTTTGTGGCATCAAGCGGATACCCGGTCAGTTCTATACCATGCCCTGCTCTTCTTCGGCAACACCGGAGCCGCCTTGCAGTCAGCCAGGATATATCGTATAGTTTTTGTCAGCATTCAGATTTAGCTGCAATGGACAGGATTTACACAGGCATATGGAAACGACCGAACAGAAGTATCTCATAGGACGCCAGCCGATTCTGAACCGCGACGAACAGATTTGCGCCTACGAACTGCTATTTCGCTCCACACAGTCATTGCACGAAGCCAATGTGGACGACGCCTCCCAGGCCACGGCCAGTGTCATCCTCAGCACCCTTTCCGGTTTTGGCATCCAGCAGATTCTGGGCAACCACCTGGGCTTCATCAACCTGGAACTGGACATGCTGATGAGCGACTCCCTGGAGCTGTTGCCCAAGGAGATGGTGGTATTGGAACTGCTGGAGAGCCTGAAAGTGACACCTGTTTTGATTGAACGGTGCCGTGAGTTGAAAGAGACCGGCTTCACCCTGGCTCTGGACGACCATGTGTTTTCACCGGTCTACGAAGACTTGTACCAGATCGTGGATATCGTCAAAGTGGACCTGTTCGTCACCCCGGTGGACACCCTGGGACCGACCATCGAAAAATACCTTCCCTACCCGTTCAAACTGCTGGCTGAGAAAGTTGAGTCAAAGGAAGAGTTTCTTAAATGCCTTGACATGGGCTTTGATTATTTTCAGGGCTATTATTTCGCCAAACCGTCATTGATCGAAAAGAAGAAGATTGACGACGGCGGGGCAGCCTTGCTGCGTTTGATGCGGCAGTTGATGGATGACGCCGAGATCAACGACATTGAAAAGACCTTCCGCAGCAGTCCGGGCCTTACCTACAAACTGCTCCTGCTGGTAAATTCGGTTTCTTTTTCCGGGCTGGAAAAAATCCAGACTGTGCGCCACGCCATCAGCATGCTGGGACGTGCCCAGATGAAGCGCTGGATACAATTAACCCTTTTTGCTTCCGGTGACAGTCATGCCACGGAAAACCCGCTGGTGGACATGGCGGCGGTACGCGGCAACCTGATGGAGCAGATGGCCATGGCCTGCCCCGGATTGCGGGGCAACGGTGACGCCGCCGATCAGGCGTTCATGATCGGTATCCTGTCACTGCTGGAATCCCTCTACGACATTTCCATGGAGCAGATATCCCTTGAGTTGAATCTGCCGGAAGTGGTTCAGCAGGCGCTGTTGTCCCGTACAGGAAATTTCGGTGCACTGCTGAATCTGGTGGAATCGGTGGAGCAGGTGGATTTCGCCACATCGGCCAGAATACTGGAAGAACTTTCCATCCCCTACCATTTGCTGATGGAAGCCCAGATCAAAGCCTATAACTGGCACGGAACCGCAGAGGCATGAGCATCACCTTTGCCGTCAGCGAAGCGAAAAACCTCTGGCTGCACAACCGGATGCTTGAGCTTGAAATCAAGGAATCAGATCTGGAAGAACGTTTTGTCCGTTCCTCCGGTCGTGGCGGTCAGCACGTCAACAAAACCTCTTCTGCCGTGCAGGTGCGGCATCTGCCCAGCGGCCTGGAAGCACGGTGCGGACGGGAGCGCAGCCAGTCCCTGAACCGTTTTCTGGCCCGTCGTGAACTGCTGGAAAAAATTGCCCGCTCCCGCGGCCTGGCCACCAGCCATGACGACCGCATCACGAAAATCAGCAAACAGAAAGCCCGCAGACAGCGCCGCTCCAGCTCGGCACACTCCACAGTACCGGAAGAAACCGGCCCATGATACCAAACGACACCCTGAAACGCCTTGAGTTCGACAAGGTACTGAACACCGTTGCCGGACAGGCCCGCAGCCTGCCCACACAAGCGGCCCTTGCCGCCATGAAACCCCTTTCCGTTCCGGCCGGCATCCGCAGACAGTGGGGCCAGGTGGAGGAGATCAGAACCCTGGAGCGCCAGCGGATCAGCCTGAGCATCTGCCACTTTGATGACATCAGCCCGCTCTTGGAAGAGGTACGTCCCGAAGGAGCGATTCTTCCTCCGCTGTCATTGCTACGCTTCATCCCGGTGTTGGAATCGCTGACCGCCCTGGCCCGGCAGTTCAACCCCCGCCAGGACATCCCGTTGCTCAAGTCCATCGAACCGCAGCCGGTGGCCTTCAGTGATATCCTGGAGCCGCTCTCGGCAACCCTGGACGACGAAGGCAACATCCTGGACAGCGCCTCATTCGAGCTTGCAGCGATCCGTAAGGCCAAACGTACTCTGGCGGCCAGGGTACGCAAAAAGCTGGAGGAGATCGTGCGGCAACACGAAACCGCCATCTTTCTGCAGGATGATTTCATCACCATCCGCTCCGGCCGCTGGGTGATCCCGGTTCGGATGGATTCCAAGGGAATGGTACAAGGGGTGGTGCACGACGTCTCCTCTTCCGGCGAAACCGCCTTCATGGAACCGCTGGAGATCATCCCCTTTGTCAACGAACTGGAGAACCTCAGCGCCGAGGAAAAAGCCGAAGAAATCAGGATACTGCGCCGTTTGTCCGCCTGGATACGGGAGGATGCCGGTCGGATCGCCGCCTGTTTCGGCACCCTGGTGGAGCTGGACCGGCTGGACTGCCTGGCGGCCTATGCCGAACGCTTCAACATGGCAGTTCCTGAACTGTCCGAAGAGGGTCGCTTACGCCTGCTGTCGGCACGCCACCCGCTGCTGCTGGCCATGCGCGTCGGCAAAGCGGATGAACCGCCGGTGGTGCCGCTGGATCTGGAGTTGTCTACTAAGGCAGAGGCGGCGTCTCAGGTACTTGTCATCAGCGGCCCCAATGCCGGCGGCAAAACCATTGCCCTCAAGACCGTGGGCCTGATTACGATCATGGCCCTTTCCGGTATGCCGGTTCCCGCCTCCCCCTCCTCGGTCATCCCGATGCTGGACCACCTGCTGGCAGACATCGGCGACGACCAATCCATTGAACAGAGCCTTTCCACCTTCTCGGCCCACGCCGCGGCCATGGCCCGCATCCTGGGGCAGGCCGACCGCCGCAGCCTGGCACTGCTGGATGAGCTGGGTACCGGCACTGAACCGTTGCAAGGAGCAGCCATCGGCTGCGCAGTCCTGCACGAACTGCAAAAGCGCCAGACGCTGGTCATCGCCACCACCCACCTGACCGAGATCGTAGGTTTTGTCCAGCGCACCCCGGACATGTGCAATGCCGGCATGGAATTCGACAGCATTACCTGGAGTCCGCGTTACCGCCTGGTCATGGGCGAGCCGGGGCAGTCCCATGCCCTGGAAACCGCCCGGCGCTACGGACTGCCTGAATCGGTCCTGGCTTTCGCCCGCGAACTGCTGGGCGATACCGGCAGCGCCTTTGCCAATGTCATCGAAGAATTGCGCCGCAGGCGGGATGATCTGGCAACTGAACTGGCAACCCAAGAATATGGGCGCAGACAGCTTGAAGAACAAACGAACGCGCTTGAGCAACAACGGCAGGAGCTGGAAGAGCTGCGCCGCAGTATCGTGGAAAAGGGCCGTGAAGAAGCCCGCTCAGTGGTGGCCGCCACCCGCCGTGAACTGAACGGACTGCTGGAAGAGTTTCGTAAAGAGCGCCGCAAGGAAACGGCGGAAAAACTGCGCAACCGCGCCAGCCAGCTGGAAACCGCCTTTGCCCCTGCCGGTCAGACACCGCCATCTGCCGTCCTTCTGAAAGCGGGTGACACCGTCCATGTCCGCTCCCTGGGACAGAACGCCGTAGTGGTATCCGTCGATGCCGCGCGGGAAAAGGTACGGGTACGGGCTGGCCACATTGAACTGGAAGTACCGCTGCACGGGCTGATGATGCCGGAGGCAGGCAGCGAAACGTCAGCCTCTCGGCACAAGCAGCAAGTAAAATTCAAACCGGGAGCCTGGACACAAGATGCCGAGCCCTCTCCTTCCGAACTCAATCTGATCGGCAAGCGGGTGGATGAAGCCCTGACCTTGCTGGAAGTCTGTATTGATCAAGCCATGCTGTCAGGACTGCGGGAACTGCGCATTGTGCACGGCATGGGCAGCGGCGTTTTACAACGGGCGGTGCGGGAGTTTCTGGGGCGTCATCCCCAGGTGGCGTCCTTCAGACCGGGCGAACCTCACGAAGGACGGGACGGGGCAACGATTGCAGAGCTGGGGTAGTGCATGAGCGACTTCATTATAGAGATATCCGAAGCAGAAATCAGGCGCGAACGGGACAAATCTCGCGAACTGCGCAAAAGCCGCTGGTGGAAAAACCGCTTGGCTCAAGGTCGCTGTCACTACTGCAACGGCAGTTTTCCACCCGATGAACTGACCATGGATCATATCGTGCCGGTAACGAGAGGCGGCAAGGCCAGCCGCAACAACGTGGTGGCCTGCTGCAAGGAATGCAACAGCCGCAAGAAATACCTGCTGCCGATGGAATGGGAAGAATTTTTGGAAAAGGCCCGACAGAACGATGAGGAAGACAGATGACAGCACGTTACAAGGTAGTAATATACGACTGTGACGGAGTTATTCTGGACTCCATCGAATCCAACTACATCTTCTACAACCGGATCATGCAAAGGCTGGGGCGTGAGCAGATTGACCGCTGCTGCGCCGAATCTGAGCAGGTGTTGCACACCTATTCCTACATGAACGTGATTGAACATTTCTTCGGCAATGATCCTGAAAAAGAAAAGGCTCTGGCCATCGGCAAAACCATTCGCTACCGGGAGCTGATGCCCTACATGAAGCGGGAAGAAGAACTGCTGGAAACCCTGACAGTACTGAAGGAACATGTGGAGCTGGCCATCTGCACCAACCGTGCTTCTTCCATGGAAATGATCATCGAGGATTTTGGTCTGGAGGGGTTTTTCGGCTGCATCATGACCGCCGGCAAGGTACAGCATCCCAAGCCCCACCCTGAGCCGCTGCTGAGAGTGCTGGAGCATTACGGCATTGCACCGCACGAGGCCCTGTTTGTGGGGGATAGCGCGGTGGATATGCAGGCAGCGGCAGCAGCCGGGGTACCGTTCATCGCCTACAAGTCCGAACTGCCGGCCCTGGCCATAATCGAGCGGCACAGCCAGGTGCTGGACCATGTTTTCGGTTAACAGTCCTCGCAGGAGGAACATCTCCCACACGAAAGGAGCAACACCATGAAACGACTGATCGCAATCATCGCCACCGTCACCGCCCTGTCAGTGCCTTCCCTGGCTCTGGCGGCCATTTGGAACATCGACGCGGAACACTCCAGCATCGGCTTCAAAGTGCGCCACCTGATGGTGGCCAATGTCAAAGGACTCTTCGAAAAATACCAGGGAACCGTTGAGATCGACGAAAAAGACATCACGAAATCCAAAGTTTCAGTCACCATAGAAACAGCATCCATCAACACCAACGTCACCAAGCGCGATGAGCACCTGCGCAGCGCCGACTTCTTCGACGTCGTCAAATACTCCACCATGACCTTTGTTTCCAAAAAGGTGGTCAAAGCCGACGAAGGCAAGCTGAAGGTGACCGGCAATCTGACCCTGCACGGCATTACCCGCGAGGTGGTGCTGGATGTGGAAGGACCGTTAAAAGAGATCAAGGACCCCTGGGGCAACCTCCGTAGCGGTGCAACCGCAACCGCCCGGATCAACCGCAAGGATTTCGGCCTGAACTGGAACAAAGCCCTTGAAACCGGCGGAGTTGTGGTGGGGGACGAGGTGACCATCAACCTTGAAGTGGAACTGATCAAGGCCAAGTAAAGCCGTATCAAATCATTATTAACACAAGGGGTTGCCTGCATGAGGCAATCCCTTTTTTATTCTTGACAGCGGAAAGCGCCCCTGATAAATGAATGAACGTTCATTTAAATTTAAAGAGGAACTGACATGGATGAAGTAAAACCTGACAAACGGGAAGCAATTTTACAGGCTACACTGCAACTGGTTGCGGAGCACGGCTTCCACGACGCTCCCTGTTCACTGATTGCGGAACGGGCCGGAGTGGCGGCAGGCACCATATACCGCTACTTTGAGAACAAAGATGTGCTGATTCTGGAGCTTTACCGGGAACTGGAAACAAAGATCAATAGCGCCCTGCTGGACGGCTACAGTCTGGACAAGCCGTTCCGGGAGCGCTTCATTCATCTGGTGACCGGCCTGTTGAATTTTTTCATTTTGCATCCCAAAGAGTTCAAATATATCGAACAGTTTCACAACTCTCCCTATGGGGTTGCCTTCCGCAGAGACCGGATCATGGGTCAGTCTGAAGACTGCGGCATCTATGTGGAGCTGTTCAAACAGGGCATCGCACAACAGGTTTTGAAAGACCTGCCCTTGGCCGTTCTGTGCGATCTGGCTTTTGGCCCGACCGTATCGGTGGCACGCAACCACATTCTGGGTGTTGTTCAGTTGGATGACAACCTGATTTCACAAATTGCCGCAGCCTGCTGGGATTCCATGAAACGCTGAGCAAACTGACATAACCTGAACAACTATTCATTTTTACAACCTATTACATGACCACGAGGTGTCACAGATGCGACAAATTACCTGCACACGACTGATGGCTGCCACTTTGCTTCTGGCAACAGGATTGACCGTAACCGCCTGCGGCAATAAACAGGCCCCCATGCCCCAGTCAGGTCCACCGGAAGTGGGCATAATTACCTTGCAGCCGCAAACGGTTGCACTCACCACCGAGCTGCCCGGCCGAACCTCTCCGCACCTGATAGCTGAAGTACGGCCCCAGGTGGGCGGTATTATCAAAAAACGTCTCTTTACTGAGGGCAGCGATGTCCAGGCCGGTCAGGTGCTCTACCAGATCGATCCGGCAAGCTTTGAAGCGGCACTGGCCTCGGCCCGCGCCAATCAGGCACGGGCCGAGGCAACCCTGGGCTCAGCCCGTCTCAAGGCAGAACGCTATCAGGATCTGGTGAAGATCAAGGCGGTCAGCCAGCAGGACAATGACGAGGCCAACGCTGCGCTGAAACAGGCCGAAGCCGATGTCGCCGCAACCAAAGCCGCGGTGGAAACCGCCCGGATCAATCTGGCCTACACCCGCATAACCGCTCCCATCTCCGGCCGGATCGGCCGTTCGTCAGTGACGGACGGCGCCCTGGTCACCGCCAGCCAGGCCACCGCCCTGGCCACCATCCAGCAGTTGAGTCCGATGTATGTGGATGTGACCCAATCCAGCGCCGAGCTGCTCAAACTGAAGCAGAACCTGGCCAGCGGGCTTTTGAACAAAGGCGGCGTCAACCAGGCCAAAGTCAAACTGGTGCTGGAAGACGGCAGCCCCTATCCGTTGCCGGGCAACCTGAAGTTCTCGGAGGTAACTGTTGACCAGAGCACCGGTTCCGTCACCCTGCGGGCAATCTTCCCCAACCCCAAACAGATACTGCTGCCCGGCATGTTCGTACGGGCCATCATTGAAGAGGGGACGGTTAATCAGGCTATCCTGGTGCCGCAGCGCGGCGTGACCCGCAACCCCAAAGGCGAGGCCGTGGCGATGGTGGTGGGAGCCGAAGAAAAGGTTGAGCCTCGGGTTATCAAGGTGCTGCGCACCGTGGGCGACAACTGGCTGGCATCGGAAGGGCTTAAAGCCGGTGACCGAGTGATCCTGGAAGGAATCCAGCGGGCCCGTCCCGGCACGCCGGTCAAGGCTGTGCCGTTCGGGGCCAAACCGGCTGAGGGAAAGCCTGCTCAGCCGGCTGAAAAGAAATAATAGGGCATATACGTCCCGCAGGACCTATATGTCCTAACGCTAAACCTCAAGGAGCCTTATCATGGCCAAGTTTTTCATAGACAGACCAATTTTTGCCTGGGTTATCGCCATCATGATCATGCTGGCGGGACTCCTGGCGCTCAAGACCCTGCCGGTTTCCCAGTACCCGCCAATCGCGCCGCCCCAGATAACCATTAACGCCATGTATCCCGGCGCATCAGCCCAGACCGTGCAGGATACCGTCACCCAGGTGATAGAGCAGAAACTGAACGGCATAGATAACCTGATCTACATGTCCTCCACCAGTGATTCCGCCGGAGCCGTGGCCATCAACCTGACCTTCAAGGCCGGCACTGATCCGAACATAGCCCAGGTACAGGTGCAGAACAAGCTGCAACTGGCCACGCCGCTGCTGCCCCAGATCGTTCAGAAGCAGGGGATTCAGGTGGTCAAGTCCACCAAAAACTTTCTGATGATGGTCGGTCTGGTTTCGGAAGACGGCTCCCTGGACCGCTATACCCTGACCGACTATCTGGTGGCCAACGTTCAGGACATCATCAGCCGGACCGAAGGGGTCGGTGAGTTGACCATCTTTGGTTCACAGAACGCAATGCGGATATGGCTCAAACCAGACAAGCTGAACAGCTACAAACTGACAACCAGCGACATCATCGCAGCGGTACAGGCCCAGAACGCCCAGGTCTCAGCCGGCCAGTTCGGCGGCACCCCGGCCGACATCGGCCAGCAACTGAACGCCACCATCACGGCCCGCACCCTGCTACAGACCCCGGAGCAGTTTGACAACATCATTCTGCGCACCAACCCGGACGGCTCCACCGTCAGGCTGAAAGATGTGGCTGACAGCAAAATCGGCACCGAGAACTACGATATCGATGGCCGTTACAAGGGCAAGCCGATCGGCGGCATGGCGCTGCGCCTGGCATCCGGCGCCAACGCGCTGGAAACCGCTGACCGGGTTAAAGCCAAAATGGCTGAGCTGGAGAAGTACATGCCGGCCGGGGTGAAGGTGGTCTATCCATACGACACCACCCCCTTTGTGAAGGTCTCCATCGAAGAGGTGGTGCGAACCCTGATCGAGGCGGTCTTCCTGGTTTTTGTGATCATGTTCCTCTTCATGCAGAATATCCGTGCCACCCTGATCCCCACCATCGCCGTGCCTGTGGTGCTGCTGGGCACCATGGGGGTGCTGTCGGCAGCAGGGTTCTCCATCAACACCCTGACCATGTTCGCCCTGGTAATCGTGATCGGCCTTCTGGTTGACGATGCCATCGTTGTTGTGGAGAACGTGGAACGGATCATGGTTGAAGAAGGGCTGTCGCCCCATGACGCCACGGTCAAATCCATGGGGCAGATCACCAGCGCCCTGGTGGGTATTGCCACGGTGCTGACCGCGGTCTTCCTGCCCATGGCCTTTTTTGGCGGATCAACCGGTGTCATCTACCGCCAGTTTTCCATCACCATCATTTCGGCCATGATCCTTTCCGTGTTTGTGGCCATGACCCTTACCCCGGCCCTCTGTTCCACCCTGCTCAAACCGGTGGATAAGGGGCATGAACCGTGTGAAAGCGGCTGGTTTTGTCCGTTCTTCCGCTGGTTTAACCGGATGTTTGACACATCCCGCACCAAATATGAAGGGATTGTCAGCCGTTCCTTTGGCAAACCGATCCGCTATCTGGTGCTCTACGGCGGTATCGTAGCCATCATGGTCTTTTTCTTCATGCGCCTGCCCACCGCTTTTTTGCCTGATGAGGATCAGGGATTTATCATCTGCCAGATCCAGTTGCCGGCCGGCGCCACCAAGGAGCGGACGATCAAGGTCATTGAACAGGTTGAGAAACATTTTATGGAAAATGAGAAGGAGGCGGTTGAAACCATCATCGCAGTGGCCGGTTTCAGCTTTGCCGGACGCGGCCAGAACATGGGCCTGGCCTTTGTCCGCTTGAAGGACTGGAAGGTGAGAAAAAGCCCCCATCTGAAAGCTCCGGCAGTGGCCGGCCGGGCCATGGCCGCTTTCTCCAAGATTAAAGATGGCATGGCATTTGCCTTTTCACCACCGGCAGTGGTTGAGCTGGGACAGGCCAACGGCTTTGACTTCATGCTGCAGGATCGCAGCGGCCTGGGCCATGACAAGCTGATGGAGGCCAGAAACCAGTTACTGGGGATGGCCATGAAGAACCCCAAGCTGATGGCGGTGCGCCCCAACGGACAGGATGACTCCCCCCAGTTCAAACTGGATATCGATGATGTGCGGGCCGGTGCGCTGGGAGTCTCACTGGCCAGCATCAATGAGGTGCTGGGCACCGCCTGGGGCAGCTCGTATGTAAACGACTTCATTGAAAACGGACGGGTCAAGAAGGTCTACATGCAGTCTGATGCCAAAGACCGCATGCTGCCGGAGGATATCAACAAGTGGTATGTGCGTAACACCCAGGGGGAGATGGTGCCGTTCTCGGCCTTTTCCACCGCCCACTGGCAATACGGTTCCCCCCGCCTGGAGCGTTACAACGGTATGCCTTCGGTGGAGATCATGGGGCAGGCTGCACAAGGGGTGAGCACCGGCGAGGCAATGGCTGAGATGGAAAAGATGGCGGCACAACTGCCGCCAGGCATCGGCTACGAGTGGACCGGTCTTTCCTATGAAGAGCGCCAGGCTGGCAAACAGGCACCGGCCTTGTACGCCATTTCGCTTCTCGTGGTGTTCCTGGCGGTGGCAGCTCTGTATGAAAGCTGGACCATCCCCTTTGTCAACCTGCTGATGCTGCCCCTGGGGCTGGTGGGCGCCGTTACCGCTGTAACCTTCCGGCTGCTGCCCAACGACGTCTACCTGCAGATCGGCCTGCTGACCACCGTCGGTCTTTCAACCAAGAACGCCATCCTGATCATCCAGTTCATCAAAGAACAGATGCATCAGGGGCATGAACTGGTGGAGGCCACCCTGTCGGCGGTAAAAATACGGCTGCGTCCGGTGATCATGACCTCGCTGGCCTTCTTCTTCGGCACCCTGCCGCTGGCCCTGACCAAAGGGGCCGGAGCCGCAGCCCAGAACGCCATCGGCACCGCCGTCACCGGCGGGCTGCTGTCAGCCACCTTCATTGACCTGATCTTTATCCCGTTCTTCTTTGTGATGGTGTCACGGCTGTTCGGTCGCAAAAAGTACAAGAAGCATCCGGAGCAGCCTGTAGCGGCTGTTGCAGGGGAGGCGCACTGATATGAGCATTAAAACTTTTTTTCAAACAACAACGCAACGACGCAACGAAAAGCCGTCAAAAGAGAAGAAAAGCATCTTCTCAGTTGCTCCGTTGCTCTGTGTTTCAAGCATGCTGTTTATCCTGTCCGGCTGCACCATGGCCCCCAAGTACACCAGGCCAGAGGCTCCGGTGCCAGCCAGTTGGCCCAGCGGACCGTCCTACAAAACTGAAACCGGCAAGCCTGCCGGCAAGCTGGTGGCTGACATCCCCTGGAAAGAGTTTTTCATCGACCAGCAGTTACGGAAAGTAATCGACCTGGCTCTGGTCAATAATCGCGATCTTCGGGTTGCTGCGCTTAACATCGAAAAGACCCGCGCCCTCTACCAGATCCAGCGCTCCGATCTGTTTCCGCAGATCGACGGAACTGCCGGAGCCAACATCCAACGCCTGCCGGCCGATCTCTCCAGCACCGGACAGGCTCGTATCAACCGGCAGTATAACGTCGGCCTGGGGGTCAGCAGTTACGAGCTTGACCTGTTCGGCCGGGTACGCAGCCTGAAGGATCAGGCGCTGGAGCAGTATCTGGCCACCGAGCAGGCCCGCCGCGCCGTTCAGATCAGTCTGGTGGCGGAAGTGGCCAATGCCTGGCTCACCCTGGCGGCAGACCGGGAACGGCTGAAGCTGGCCCAGGAAACACTCGGCAGTCAACAGGAAAGCTATCAGTTGATCCAACACCGTTTTGAGGCGGGAGCCTCGTCGCAACTGGAGCTGAGCCAGGCCCGGACACGGGTGGATGCGGCACGGGTGGACAGCGCCCTCTACACCGCCCGGCTGGCCCAGTCGGAAAACGCGCTCAACCTGCTGGTGGGCGCAACAGTGCCGAAGGAACTGCTGCCAAACCAGCTTGCACCGGTAAATACTCTGGCGGAACTGCCAAGCGGCCTGCCCTCAGATGTGCTGCTGGCCCGTCCCGACATCCTGGCTGCCGAACACCGGCTGCAAGGGGCCAATGCCAACATCGGCGCGGCCCGCGCCGCCTTCTTTCCCCGCATCGGCTTAAGCGCCAGCTTCGGCACCGCCAGCGCCAAACTGACCGACCTGTTCCAGCCCGGTTCTGCTGCCTGGAATTTTGTGCCTCAGATCAGCGTGCCGCTGTTTGACGCAGGCAGTAATCTGGCAAACCTCGATGTAAGCAAGGCAGAGCGGGATATCGCCATCGCCCAGTACGAAAAAGCGATTCAGAGCGCCTTTCGGGAAGTGGCCGACAGCCTGGCAACCAACGGCACCATCGGTGAGCAGCTGGCAGCCCAGCAATCGCTGACCGAGGCGGCCCTGGACAGTTTCCGGCTTTCCGAGGCTCGCTACAACAGAGGCGTTGACAGCTATCTTACGGTGCTGGACTCCCAGCGCTCAACCTACAGCGCGCAACAAAACCTGATCAATGTGCGGCTGGCCCGGTTGGCCAATCAGGTAACCCTCTACAAGGTGCTGGGTGGCGGAGCAGGCAAGTAATGATCGCACTACGACCCATACGGCTGCTGCTGTTCACCCTGTTGGCGGCAGGTTCAGCAGCGGCAGCCCGGGCCGATCAAATAACCCCGGACAGCCCCGCAGACAGCCTCGCGCCGCCGCCCCAGTCCCTTCCGGCGCAATCAGCCCTGGCCCAACGCATGCACGAGGAAAGCCGGGCAAAGGAATCGCAATTTTCCATCCTGCCGCACAAGACCAACTATCTGCTGCCGCTGACCTACAATGTCTCGCCCAACAACGGCGCCTATGCCGGTCTGACAAACAACAGGGAAGAACTGGACGAGCTGGAGGTGAAATTCCAGTTGAGTATCAAAACCCCGCTCTGGGAAAACATCTTCGGCGATAACGGCACCCTCTACGTGGCCTACAGCCAACTGGCCCTGTGGCAGGCATACAACAGCAGAATTTCAGCGCCGTTCCGGGAGATCAACTTTGAACCGGAAGTCTTTCTGGCCTTCAAGACCGACTACCGGCTTCTGGGGATGACCGGCAATCTGCTGACCGTCGGCTTCAACCATCAGTCCAATGGCCGCTCCCAACCACTTTCCCGCAGTTGGAACCGCATTGTCGCAAACCTTGTATTCAATACAGGCGACACCTACATCACCCTCAAGCCCTGGTTCCGCATTCCCGAGCGCAGCGCGGACGACGACAACCCCCACATGGAAAAGTATTTCGGCTACGGAGAGCTGCATCTTCTGCACAAGCTGCACGATCACACCCTGACCCTGATGCTGCGCAACAACCTGCGCGCCTCCGGCAACAAGGGGGCGGTGCAGGTGGATTGGAGCTTTCCGCTGCATAAAAAACTGAGAGGGTACATTCAGTATTTCAACGGTTACGGCGAAAGCCTGGTGGATTACAACCATGCCAACAACCGGATCGGTGTGGGGGTGATGCTGACCGACTGGCTGTAAGGTTCCGCCGCAGGCACGCCACACCGTTCTGTAGGGCCATCCGCTTGACAGGAGGTTTTTCCTTGGTACACTTCGCATAGATTGAATGATCATTCGGTAACGGTGCGGACGGCTTATGGAATCTATCGACAAGCGCGAGGCTGTCATGCAGGCGCTCATGGAGCTGGTGGCGGAAAACGGATTCCACGGTTCACCCATGTCATTGGTTGCCAAACGGGCCGGCGTGGCGACCGGGACCATTTATCACTACTTTGAGAGCAAGGAGATGCTCATCAGAGATACCTATGCAGAGCTGGAGGGCCAACTTCTTGCGGCTGTCAGCATGGAATACCCTGCAGAGCGTTCAGTCAGGGAGCGCTTCATGCATATCGGCCGGACGCTGACCCGCAGCTTTCTTGCCTCTCCCCTGCAATTCCGTTTTCTTGAGCAGTTCCATAATTCTCCCTATGGGGCGGAGAGCCGTCGAAGCAGAATGGTGGAAGGGAAAGGCGATATCGTAACACGGCTGTTTGAAGATGCCGTGGCGCAACAGTTGCTCAAGGAACTTCCGCTGCCGGTCCTCTTCGCCCTGACCTTCGGACCGTTGCTGGTGGTGAGCCGGGACCATATTCTGGAGGTGCTTGAACTGGATGAACATCTTGTTGAAAAAACGGTTGAAGCCTGCTGGGATGCGGTCAAACGTTAGTGCAGCGTGGCACGCCCTTATCGGAATGAATATTCATTCACAAAATACCGACAAAAGAGAATCATGCAGCTCCAGGAAGCACAGGACCGGGATAACCGTGCGGCACAGGCAGGGTATGCCTGCCAGAGGCTGAATACCATGACAGGTATGTATGGACGACTCATCGCAACAGGGCCTGCTGAACTGCTGGCCGCCAGATACGGTGTTCAGATACCTTCCGGCTGGCTGCCCAGCAGCAATCTCAGACAGGGCCGGCAGGGACTGATTATCCGCCATGACCAATGGGGACGGCGTCAGGCAGCAGTTCTGCGCATGCGGGGGGGTGAAGATGTTCTGTCTGCCGACGGGGTATCCCGGGTCTCCCGCCTTGGTCAAGGCAACCGTTGCATCATACCGGTCAATGGCTACTGCATCTGTAGAGACGGTTCATGCCATTACATCACCATGAAGGACTATTCACTGATGAACTGCACCGGTATCCTGAAGCCCGGACAAAACCTCGGCGGCACGGTTCAGGACTGTTTTTCCCTGCTCACCACCTCCGCCAACGTACTGCTTGCGCCGCTTCATCCCAAAATGCCGCTGTTGCTTCACCACAGCGAGATTGACCACTGGCTGCGGGGGGAAGGCCCGGTGGCACAGGAACTGGAGCGGATCTCGCTCCCCTATCCCTCCGGTTTGATGCAGGTATGTCCTTTGCTGAAGCATCAGGACAGCGAATAAACGGATAAAGAAGGTTATGTATGCGAAAAAAAATGATCGTACTGACCGGGTGCATTATCTTCCTTCTGACAGGCACGGCAGCGGAAGCAGACTGGCAGGAAGCCGGTGTCCGCATCGGCATTCAGGCCGGGCCGAAGCATGAATATTTCCGCCAATACGAAGCCTTTGCGGTGTATGGCCTGCCCTGGGACTGGCGGATGTCCTCCGGCTGGGGCTTGGCTCCCCGGCTCAATCTGTCCGCCGGCACTCTGGTTGGCGGCAATACAACCGGATTCATCGGTTCGGCAGGAGCAGGTCTTATCTTCAACAAACCGGGCAGCGGTATTGCCCTGGAGGCAGGTGCGAGCTTCAACCTTCTGGACAGACGCCAGTTCGGCCAACAGGATTTCGGAAGCATCCTCCTGTGGGGCGCCTATATGGGGGTTGCCTACCGCTTTGCCGGCGGGCTGGGGGTGGGATATCGCCTGCAGCATGTGTCAAACAACCGCATATTGTATACCAACAGGACCCCGAACCCCGGCCTGGATATGCATATGATCGGGGTAAGCTGGAATTTCTAAGAATTTCATGATGTTGCAGGCGCTCATGCCGGAGTAGACGGATGCCAGCAATCACGCTCAATTTTTTTGGTCAGTTTTGATTCGGAGCGCGCAACATCGCTGAGTATTGAGTACCGGAGGAGACTCGCGCAGAATCTGGACTGGAGTCTGTCCTGGTTTTATGAAGGGGACAACCGCCTGATCAGGCGGCATGGTCTGGCCAGTCAGGTATGGGCGGTCAAGGATTTCACGGATGAACGGCTGACCTTGGGGTTTGGCGTCGGGGCATACTGTGCCGTAGACCGGCAGGCAGGTCACACTCCGGATGGCGACCGGATCATCTCGGCCATCGGCACCCTGACCGGAAGCTATCGTTTTGATCCACAGTGGTCCGCGCGTATCTCCTGGAACCGTATCGTAACCGATTACAACCGGGATACCGACGTCATTCTGGGGGGAATCGGCTATCGGTTCTAATGGGGCCGCGTCCCGTCCGTGCGGCGACACGGCAGACGGCGTGAGCGAGCCATGCAGACCCAGGCGGGTGGTCAAGAGTGGGCTGCCCCGCAGACAAGCGGCTATGAACAGCAAGGAGGACACCATGAAAACTTCCAGGATGATTCTCTATTGGACCATAGCACTCCTCGCCCTTGCGACGGCACTGTACCTGCTGGCCCAGACACCGCCGCCGGGCTGGCCGATAAACCTGATTCACCTGCTTTTCAAATACAAACCCTAGCATACCCGGAGAGGATTTTTGGGGCAGGCCCCCACAGAAAGGAAACCGTGTCTTGAATTTCAGTCATCACGTCATAGCGGGCTTTCTGACAGCCGCTGCCCTTGCATTGTGTCCGCTGCCCCTCCATGCCGAGGGGCTCCCATCAACAACGGCTGATAGCGTGGATTCTCCCCTTTCCGCACCCCCTGCCCCATCGCAGCCCCCTCCCGGCAGGACGGAAGAGCCGGAAGCCCTGCCGCCGGAGCTGGTCGATAGCGCTGAAGAGCTGCAGCAGGATAGTGGTACCGTTGCCGAAAGCGACGGTACGGATGAGGATGAATATGAGGATGAAGAGGAGAGTCAGGGGATTTACGACCCGATAGCGCCGCTGAACAAGGCCATGTTCCACGTAAATGACAGGCTGTATTTCTGGGTGCTCAAACCGGCGGCAACGGGATATTCCCATCTGGTTCCCCACTATTTCAGAACGGGCTTCAGCAGCGTTTACGATAATTTAAAGACCCCCGCCAGGATGATAAACAGCCTGCTGCAGTTCAGGCTCAAGGCGGCAGGGACTGAATTCCTCAGGTTTCTCGTCAATTCCACGGTCGGTGTCGCCGGTTTTAAGGATATTGCCGGGGATGTTCTGGAGATCAGAAAACAGGAAGCTGATTTCGGGCAGACGCTGGGCCATTATGGCATAGGCCACGGATTGTATATTCTATGGCCGGTTTTCGGGCCTTCTTCGCTCCGTGATACAGTCGGTTTTGCCGGAGACAGCCTGCTGCATCCGCTGACCTATGCAGGCTGGCTTGATCTTCCGGTCACGGCAACCTTCGGTATTTCCGCACACGAGAAGGTAAACGACACTTCGTTCAGGACAGGAGAGTATGAGTCGTTCCTGAAAGCCGTGCTGGACCCCTATACCGCGATGCGCGATTCCTTTGTCCAATACCGGAAAAGGAAAGTCGAAGAGAGCGATCCCTGGTTTAAAGGGCGATAGCGGGCAGCACGGAAACATACGCACCTGCTGTCTTTGAAAAAGATACGCGGCGTCTGCTTGGTTTTCCTGTTTTCTGCGGTAAAGTCTCACTACACGCTCCGGCATGACAACCTCGCCGTGTTGGCACGACCTGTTAACCTGTCATGGGTTTACCGCGCAACTGCACTGGTGGACGTAACGGCTTAATCAGCCAACGGACACAAGGGGGGAGTCGTCATGAAAGTCCAGGAGATAAAAGAAATTGCCGGGAAGCTGGGATTGAAAACAGGGAAGCTCAACAAGGGCGGTCTGATCCGGAGCATCCAGACGGCAGAGGGAAACATCCCCTGCTTCGGCACCGGCAAAGCAGCGGTATGCGGCCAGTCAACATGCTTATGGCGTGAGGACTGCACCTGATCGAAGGGAGCTGGTGCTGGTGACCTGCAGTACGCCTGCCATGGAGCCTCCCCTGCGGCGTCGGAGATTCGGAACAGGACGGGAGTGACCGCCGGGGACCGGGACAGCGGAAGGAAACGCCATGGACGGACAACGGAAGAAATGGATGATCAACGTTGCGGGGTTGCTGGTGATGGCGCTCCTGGGTGTCTTCGTCTGGCAGAAATTCGGCGGCGGCAACGGCAAGGTCAGCGGCCTGGTCAGCGGCAACGGCCGTATCGAGGCGGTGGAGATCGATATCGCCGCCAAGACGGCGGGGCGGATCAAGGATATTCTGGTCCGCGAAGGGGAGTTCGTCACCGCCGGACAGGTGCTGGCAACCATGGATACCGAGACCCTGGAGGCCCAACTGAACCAGGCCGTGGCCCAGCAACAGCAGGCAGGCAGCGCGGTTGCCACCGCACAAAGCCAGTTGTCACAGCGCGAAAGCGAAAACAGGGCGGCACGGGCGGCGGTGAGCCAGCGTGAAGCGGAACTTGTCAAGGCACGGCAGCATGCCCGCCGCTCGGCGGAACTGGTGACAACGGGAGCTATAGCGCAGCAGGATGCCGACGACGACCATGCGCAACTCCGGAATGCCGAAGCGGCGTTGAACGCAGCCCGCGCCCAGGTTGCCGCCGGCGAATCAGCCGTTGTGACGGCCCGCACCCAGATTGCCGGTGCGCAGTCGGCTGTTGCGGCGGCAGGGGCCAATGTTGACCGGATCAGGGCCGAAATCCGGGACAGCAGCCTGAAATCCCCCCGTGACGGCCGGGTGCAGTACCGGGTGGCCCAGCCGGGCGAAGTGGTCGGCGCGGGCGGACGGGTGCTCAGCCTGGTCGATCTGAGCGATGTCTACATGACCTTTTTTCTGCCCACCTCCGCGGCCGGAAAGGTTGCACTGGGTACTGAGGTGCGTCTGGTGCTGGATGCGGCCCCCCAGTACGTCATTCCGGCCCAAGTGTCGTTTGTCGCCGATGTGGCCCAGTTCACCCCCAAAACCGTGGAGACCGCCAGTGAACGGGAAAAACTGATGTTCCGCATCCGGGCGCAGATCCCGGTGGAACTGCTGAAAAAGCATATCACCCAGGTCAAGACCGGTCTGCCCGGCGTCGCCTACGTGCTCCTTGACCCGAGCCAGGCATGGCCGGAACATCTCCGGGTAAAGCTGCCGCAATGACCGCCTCTCCCGCCACGTCCCCGTCCGTGGTACGGCTGCGGGAGGTCAGCCTGCGCTACGGCAGGACCCCGGCCCTGGACCGGATTACCCTCGACCTGCCCGCCGGCTGCATGGTGGGGGTCATCGGTCCCGACGGCGTGGGCAAGTCCAGCCTGTTCTCGCTGATCGCCGGGTCCCGCGCCATCCAGAGCGGCCAGGTGGAGGTGCTGGACGGCAGCATGGCCGACCGGCATCATCGCCGTTCCGTCTGCCCGCGGATAGCCTATATGCCCCAGGGGCTGGGCAAAAACCTCTATCCCACCCTCTCGGTGTCCGAGAACGTCGATTTCTTCGCCCGCCTGTTCGGCCATGGCCGCCAGGAGCGGCAGCGGCGCATCAGCGAACTGCTGATTGCCACCGGATTGTCCCCCTTTGCCGACCGCCCGGCGGGCAAGCTCTCCGGCGGCATGAAACAGAAGCTGGGGCTCTGCTGCGCGCTGATCCACGATCCCGACCTGCTGATCCTCGATGAACCCACCACCGGGGTCGATCCCCTGTCGCGCCGCCAGTTCTGGGAGCTGATCGAGCGCATCCGCGCCCGGCAGCCCGGCATGAGCGTGCTGGTTGCCACCGCCTACATGGAGGAGGCGGCACGTTTTGATTGGCTGATGGCCATGAATGACGGACGGGTACTTGCCACCGGCAGCCCGCAAGAGTTACTGCACCAGACCGGCGCCGCCTCGCTGGAGGAGGCCTTCATCGCCCTGCTGCCCGCCTCCCAGCGTGACGGCCACCAACCGGTGATCATCCCGCCCCGTGAGACAGGCGTTGACCGTGAGACGGCCATTGAAGCCCACAATCTAACCATGCGCTTCGGCGATTTCATTGCCGTCGATCAGGTGAGCTTCCGTATCGAGCGGGGAGAGATCTTCGGCTTCCTGGGCTCCAACGGCTGCGGCAAAACCACCACCATGAAGATGCTGACCGGCCTGCTGCCGGCCAGCCGGGGGGAAGCCCGGCTGTTCGGTCATCCGGTGGACCCCCGTGATATCGATACCCGGCGGCGGGTCGGCTATATGACGCAGTCGTTCTCCCTCTACAGCGAATTGACGGTCCGCCAGAACCTGGTGCTGCACGGGCGGCTGTTCAGCATGGCGGAAGAGCGGATCAAGGGGCGGGTCCGGGAGATGGCAACGCGGTTCGGACTGGAAGAGGTGATGGACAGCCTGCCCGACGCCCTGCCCCTTGGTCAGCGTCAGCGGCTTTCCCTGGCCGTGGCCATGATCCACGGGCCGGAGATGCTGATCCTGGACGAGCCCACCTCCGGCGTGGATCCGGTGGCCCGGGACGCCTTCTGGCAGATCATGGTGGATCTGGCGCGCCGGGACAAGGTGACCATCTTCATCTCCACCCACTTCATGAACGAGGCGGAGCGCTGCGACCGCATCTCGCTGATGCACGCGGGGAAGGTGCTGGTCAGCGACGCACCGGCCACGCTGATTGCCCAGCGCGGGGCTGCCTCCCTGGAGGAGGCGTTCATCGGCTACCTGCAAGAGGCCGCCGGCGAGGTGAAGGAGCCTCTCGAAACAGCACGCGGGAAAACGGAGGAGGCCGCTCCTGCATCAGCGGCGGAACGGACGGAACAGGGGGGCTTCTTCAGCCTGGCCCGCATGTCCAGCTACAGCCGGCGGGAAGCCCTGGAGCTGCACCGCGACCCGATCCGCCTGACCCTGGCCCTGCTGGGCAGCGTACTGCTGATGCTGGTGCTGGGCTACGGCATCACCCTGGACGTGGAGGACCTCACCTTTGCCGTGCTCGACCGGGACCAGACCGCCATCAGCCGCGACTACACCCTCAACCTCTCGGGATCACGCTACTTCAGCGAGCGTCCTCCGCTCAGGGACTACGCCGAGCTGGACCAGCGGATGCGGGCCGGTGAGATCAGCCTGGCCATCGAGATCCCACCCGGCTTTGCCCGTGACCTGCGTCGAGGGGTGCCGGTCAGTATCGGCGCCTGGATCGACGGCGCCATGCCCACCCGCGCCGAGACAGTGCGCGGCTACGTGCAGGGCATACATGCCCACTGGCTGTCCACCATGGCGCGGCAGGCCTCCGCCGGTTCAGCAACCACGGCAGCGGCCACCGTCGAGACCCGTTTCCGCTACAACCCGGATGTGAAAAGCCTGCCGGCCATGGTGCCGGCGGTGATCCCGCTGCTGTTGATGATGATCCCGGCCATCCTGAGCGCGCTTTCAGTGGTGCGGGAAAAGGAGCTGGGCTCCATCGTCAACCTCTACGTCACCCCGGTGACCCGGCTGGAGTTCCTGCTGGGCAAGCAGCTCCCCTACGTGGCCTTGGCCATGCTCAACTTTCTGACACTGACCGTCATGGCGGTGACCCTGTTCGGGGTGCCGGTCACGGGCAGCTTCCCGGCCCTGGCCTGCGGGGCCCTGCTGTACGTCATCGCGGCCACCTCCCTGGGGCTGGTCATCTCCGCCTTCATGCGCAGCCAACTGGCCGCCCTGTTCGGCACCGCCCTGCTGACCATTCTGCCGGCGGTGCAGCTTTCCGGCATGACCGATCCGGTTTCGTCATTGGAAGGATTTGGCGCCCTTCTGGGCCGGATCTACCCCACCACCCACTTTCTGACCATAGCCCGCGGCGCCTTTTCCAAGGGGCTCGGCTTCCATGATCTTCAGGCCTCATTCATGCCGCTGCTGCTGGCAGTGCCGCTGCTGACCGCCCTGGGGGCCGTCCTGCTGCGCAAGCAGGAGCGCTGACCATGCGGCCGGCCAACATCCTCCATCTGGGCATCAAAGAGCTGCGCAGCCTGCTGCGCGATCCGGTGATGCTGGTGCTGATCGTCTACTCCTTCAGCCTCTCCATCCACACCGCCGCCACCGCCATGCCCGAGACCCTGCACAAGGCGCCCATCGCCATTGTGGACGAGGACCGCTCCCAGCTTTCCCTGCGGATTATCGATGCCTTTTACCCGCCCTACTTCAAGCAGCCGGTGCTGATCAGCCAGAAGGAGATGGATGCCCGGATGGACGCCGGTCTGGACACCTTTGCCCTGAACATCCCGCCTGATTTCCAGCGTAATGTGCTGGCCGGACGGAGCCCCGCCATCCAGCTCAACGTGGATGCCACCCGCATGAGTCAAGCCTTTGCCGGCAGCGGCTATATCCAGACCATCATCACCGGCGAGGTTGCCGCTTTCCTCCAGGGATACCGGTCAACCACGACTCCGCAGGTGGATCTGGAGCTGCGGGCGCGCTTCAATCCCCAGTTGAACAAATCCTGGTTCGGGAGCGTCAGTGAACTCATCAACAGAATTACCATGCTCTCCCTCGTCCTCACCGGCGCGGCCCTGATCCGCGAGCGGGAGCACGGCACGGTGGAGCACCTGCTGGTGATGCCGGTCACCCCTTTCGAGATCATGGCCGGCAAGGTCTGGGCCATGGCGCTGGTGGTCATGGTTTCCTCCACCTGCGCCCTGTTCCTGGTCATCAAGGGGGCGCTCAAGGTGCCGATCGAGGGCTCCATCCCCCTGTTTCTGGCCGGTGCGCTGCTGCACCTGCTTGCCACCACTTCCCTGGGGATCTATCTCGGCACCCTTGCCCGCTCCATGCCCCAGTTCGGCCTGCTGATGATGCTGATCCTGATGCCGCTGCAGATCCTCTCGGGCGGCGCCACCCCCCGGGAGAGCATGCCGGAGTTTGTCCAGTCCGTCATGCTGGCGGCGCCGACCACCCATTTCGTCAAGCTTGCCCAGGCCATCCTGTTCCGTGGCGCGGGGTTTGAGGTGGTCTGGCCCCAGTTCGTTTCCCTGCTGCTGATCGGAGCGGTGCTCTTTACCCTGTCGCTGGCCCGTTTCCGCAAGACCATCGGGACGATGACCTGAATCTCCCTCTATCACCGCTCCACCTCGCCACGGAGCCGCCGTACCGACAACGCACAACGGGCCGGAGGAAAAACCCCCGGCCCATTTTTCACGCTTATTTGTTGTACAGGAAATGATTGTCGTGTGGAAAGGAGCGGCACTGCGGCAGGTCAGGATCACCTGTCCTGCGGATTAATGACCTTGAAGCGTTCTCTGCGAGCGGCCTCCAGAAGTTCCCGGTCGGAAGCGACGAAGACCATATCGGAAGCCAAGGAACTCTTTATCCACAGTGCGGTTGACAGGTGAACGGCATCGGCACCACGCAGTCTGTGCTTTTCTATGACATGGTCAAGTTGTCCCAAGGCATTGTCATTCACCTCGAAAACAATAAAACCACGCCAATCATCCTTGAATGTCTGGATTCGGGCGGCAATCTCGTCATCGTCAGCGTCAAACGAAGCTCTCCGCCGGTTAAGTGCCGACAACACCTCGGGATATGCGAGACGGGAGACAATAATGCGCCCCCCGTCCATGAGGGAGTTGACCGTATCCCCTCCCTGCTCCGCAATATAGCGCTTTACCAGCGCACTGCTGTCAAAGAAACAGTTCATCGACGATCCCGTATCAGGGTTTCGGAAACCGGCTCCTCCCCCTCCCGCAGCCGTAATCGACTGATCTTGGGAAACGGCCCGGTGCGGGTCGGCAGGCGTACATGCCCTTGTGCGGCCAGCGCTGCCAGACGTTCATCCAGCCCGGCGTTCTCCTCGATCTTGTCCAGCCGGTGCATGATAGCCACCGGCTTACCCCGGTCGGTGACCACAACGTTCTCACCCTGCTTGACTTCAGCCAGATAATGGGTCAGCCGGTTTTTCAGTTCCCTCACGCCAACGGTTTGCATGCTATGCCTCCCCATTCTTCATGTAGCTACCGTAGCAACATACAGTATAGGTGTCAAGCGACGCCCATTCCTACCTACTTTCTTACCGTCATAATTGTCCTACCTTCACCGCGCCGCGGCCCGCAGCATCCTGAAGACCGTCCGCGCCGTCTGCTCATCCATCTCCCCCAGGATTTCCCGTATTCCTTCCGCCGTAATCCCTCCCGGTTGCAGGTGCATGAACTCGAACAGGTCCTTAATTTCCACGTCAAGGACACGGGCGATGCTTTCCATGGTTTCCAGAGAGGGAGAACTGCGGCCGACTTCAATTTTACTGATGAATTTGGAATCAAGGTTGACCTTTTCCGCAAGCTGCTCCTGGGACAAACCCCGAGCTTTTCTGATCTCTTTGATCCGCGCTCCAAGCAATTGGCGTGTGGTTTTCATGTTTCCCTCCAAGAGATCATAATCATGTCGAGAGGGACGAATTAAAACCTATTGAAATAGATCATTAATTGACAAAGTAATACTCACAATGCGAATATGCCGCCAGCCAAGCATCATTTAGCCAATAAATCGTACTTACAGTACGACAACTTCTATGACGGGGAGGTTTTTCATGAAAAGGCTGTTGTTCCTGGTAATGCTGGTGGTAATGGCAGGCTGTGGTGGCGGAGGCGGTGGCGCCACAGGCACAGGCGGTAGTGGCAGTGGCCCCGGAGCCGACTCCGGCGATGTGACTATAAGTGGCAAAGTGGCGGATACGACCTTTGTCGCGGTCGATGCAGCGAACAGCACGGTGGTTGCCCGGCAGGCCGCCGCTACCCAGACAGATGGGAGCAAGACGTTCTCCATCAAGGTGCAAAGCGGCAAGCAATACAAATTTTACCTGGTTGAAAACGAGGGAACAAGCGATGAGCGCGTGTTTCCGCTCTACATCGGCAGCAGCAACAGGTTCAGCCTGAGCGCCGGAACCTGTGATCTCGGCTTTGTCAGTACCGCCGGCGGCACCGCCGTACCGGCCAACACGCCCACGCAGTTCGCCGGCGCCGGTGAAGACAAGACCGTCCCCGCCGGAGTCGTGACAAACCAGTCATCCGTGTACAGCCAAAGCGACTTGGCCGGCACGTGGTACATTTTTGGATTCAACGTCACCGATCGTGAGTGGTCGCGGGCCACCTATATTATCACCACCACTGGCGCGGCAAGCACCACAAACCTGATCACGTCGAATAATCCCAGCCCACAAACAAGAAACCATACGCTGACGATCAGCCCCAGCGGTGTTGTCAGCACAGCATCAGGCCCTTTCGAGAAGGCGGTCATGACTAAAAGCAAAGACCTTGTCGTCGGCGTTGGAAACGACAACGACGGCCAGAGCAGGTCCATGGTCATAGCTGTGAAAGCCGGCACCGGCTTCAGTCAGAGCGACATGATCGGCGCCTGGCAGATGCACGGCTTGACGGTATCGGATACTCAGCGGGGCTGGATACGCGGCGATGCTTCCTTTGCCGCCAACGGTACCTCCACGCTGTCCAACTTTAGGTCCAGCAACCCCAACCTCACCTCGTTCGGCAGAGGCATCCCTGTCACAATTGACTCTACAGGCTTGATCGCCGGTGGAGGGGGCGCCATGACAAAGGACAAAAACCTGGGGGTCCTGACAACAATCAACGAGGACGGCTCGGTTTCATTGGCATTGCTCGTCAGAAGCGGCGGAACGACCTTTTCACAGGCTGACCTGAAGGGAACCTGGCGCAGCAATCATATCAATATCGGCACCAGCAACAACTTCTGGGTCAGCTCCCAGGCGTTGATCGATGCCACCGGGATCGTAAGTTCCTTCGGCGTTGTAACAAATGGCATTGCCGAGCCTGACAACACGTCAACCGCGCCGGTCGTACTGAACGCAGAGGGCAAATTGTCCGGAGATGTGCCGCCGAACCAGCTTGAGGGGATTATGACGCCGAATAAAAAAATCGCGGTTTATACCAAAACCAACAATACAGGCAATGCAGACTATTCCCGGCTGGGCATTGTCCTGAAGTAGCCGTCATATGGTGTCCGACGCACAACGGGCCGGGAAAAACCCCCGGCCCGTTGCCGTTTGCAGAAGCAGCTAAACGAGGTGGTGTTCTACTTCACTTCCACCTGAATCTGCTTCGGCTTCACCTCTTCCTTTTTCGGCAGCGTGATGGTCAGCACGCCGCGCTCACAGACCGCAGTCACTTTCTCCTGGCTTACCGTGCCGGGCAGCTTGAAGCTACGCTGGAAATTGCCGAAATAACGCTCAATGCGGTGATAGTTCTCTTTTTTGACCTCGGACTCATGCTTGCGCTCCCCCTTGATGGTCAGCAGCCCGTCTTCAATCCGCACATCGATATCCTTCTGCTCCATATCCGGCAGTTCCGCCTTGATAACAATGGAATCCACCGTCTCGTAGATATCCACCGCCGGTTGCCAGACCCCTT
This sequence comes from Geobacter sp. UBA6151, assembly GCA_002423105.1. Taxonomy (GTDB): domain Bacteria; phylum Desulfobacterota; class Desulfuromonadia; order Geobacterales; family Pseudopelobacteraceae; genus Trichlorobacter. The sequence continues at coordinate 132,827 of DIUT01000059.1, forward strand.
CTTTGATATCCTCACCGGAAAATTCTCCGCTGCCTCCCCAGGAAAGGTTCAGCAGCCGGTCCATCTGGTCCTGCATGCTGCGCAGTTCGCGCAATGGGTTGTACTTGACGATTGCCATGACACATTCCTCCTTTGATTGATTATGCTGTAACTTCATCAGTATGAGAAAAAGATAAGCAGCATCTTTCTGCTGTCAAGGGGTCACCCCCAGCGCCAGAGGGAAAGTATCAGAGTAATCATGAAGACAATTGCAAGATTCATATAGGCCATGAAGAAAAATATCCGTTCATGCAACGGAGCTTTTCGCGGGCCGGTCGCAACGAGTTTCCCAACGACTGCCATGGTTTCCACCTTCTCACGGCCGTGCGGTGCAAGCTGCAGCGCTTCCGTCAAGTCGCTGCCTGCATGGTGCCTCCCCATGTGCACTCCCTGCTTCCAGAGTTTACTGTGGGTTGCATCGTAGATAGTTCCTTCAAAGGCAAAACAGGCAGGCCGTCCATCCTGCCCGTCAAAAGCGGCCAGGCTTTCAAGGGTTAGTTCATCGTTCTGATCTACTGTTGGCGGTTCCTTCCGCTTTGCCTTGAGACGCGGTCCGATGACGGTGATGACAAAGGCGGCAGACGTCACCATCACCAGATAGAGAAGTATCTTAAGCAGCAGAAGGATACCGAAACGGGTATGCAGCAGCACTTCGAACGAGCTTATCCGATACAGCGTCAGGATGACGCCGGTTATGCCCATGACGATCATCGAGATGACGCCGACCCTCAGCTCACCGCGGGGCAGGCCGCTGGCTGCATAGGCCGGTTTGAGAATAAGGTGCACATAGAGTATCGTGCCGAACCAGAAAATTGCCGTCAGAAAGTGGATATAGCCGACCGCCAGCCGAACCCCCTTGGCTATGACAGTGCTTTCAGCTTTTTCTGCGCTACCCGGCTGCGTGGCGGCAAATATTTTCCCGGCGGCGGTCAGCTCGCCGCCACCACCCGGATTAAGATGACAGGCAGCGCATGGCTGACCGGTCTCTTTGGCATATTCCTCAGTGGCCTCAGCCGGCTGCGGCACCAATACCAGACATGACAGCATCACACATATCCCAATGAAGAGAGATGAGATAACGTTAAGCATACGGTTTCTTCCGCTCATCAAAGTTCCGCCGCCTTCGGAAACAGGATGTTGTTCTCCAGATGGACATGCTTGTGCAGGTCGTCTTCGAACTCTTTGAGTTTCCGGTACGTGACCATAAAGGTGTTGCAGACATCGCCGGGAAGCGCGTACTCCCCCGAAAGACGGCGGATTTCATGGACGGCGTCGCCGATCTCTTCGTGCTCACGTTCAAGCTTGACCAGAGATGCCCGGATCGTTTCCCGGTCCTGTGCATCCGGTGAAACGCGGGCAATTCTGGCAGCCTCAGCTCGCTTGAGAGCGGGAAAAAACACCTCTTCCTCTTCCTTCAAGTGACCCGCCATATCAACTACGATTTTGTCAAAGATGGCAGCAATCCTGATAACTTCAGGATGGTGCACCCCATGAACCGCGGCGATCTTCCGGGCATAGGCGGCGATCTGTGCGTCGTTCTCCTTGAGATAGGCATGGTGGGTATTGACAATGTAGTCGGCAAGAAAGGGCAGTGCCCACGATGAATAGTTCCGGCTGCGATCAACAGGCTGCCCCTGCACCGCCTCCAGTTCATGGACAACCACGGCAATATCAACCCCTTTTTCCCGGCAGGCTGTCACAAGAGCAACCTTGCCGCCACAACAGAAATCAATCCCGTGTTTTTCAAAGACAGTGGCTGCCCGGTAATCGGCAGCAACAATCTCGCCGATGGTTTTGTGCCCAACTGCTGATTCACGCATAGTTGTTCTCCCAGGACGCTAACGCCCGATGCTGTCCAACAACTCGCCTTCCGGTCCGTACAAAGCCACCTGCATCGGCAGCTTGCCCACGGCATGGGTGGAGCAGGAAAGACAGGGATCATAACAACGGATACCGTGTTCCACCCGGTTCAGCAACCCTTCATCCAGCCGTGCTCCGTTCAGGTACTTTTTCGCTATCTGCAACACTGTGCGGTTCATGGCCAGGTTGTTCTGGCCGGTGGCGATAACCAAATTCACATAATTCAGCAAGCCATTCCCATCCACCCGGTATTCATGGAACAGTACGCCGCGAGGAGCTTCCACCACGCCGATACCGCTGCGGTTGTTGGTGCGGGCATGGCTGCGGACGTTCGTATCCAGCAGTTCCGGGTCATCCAGCAAGAGTCCTATGGTTTCAAGACAGAAGAGGATTTCGATCAGGCGGGCCTGATGGTAGTAGAAACTGCCCTGCACCGGCCCGCCCCCTTCCCCGAACTGCCGGAAGACCCGCAGTTCGGCATCGGCCAAGGGCGTAGCGGCAAACTTCGCCACGTTCAGCCGGGCCAGCGGCCCCACCCGGTACATGCCTGCATCCGGGCCATCCTGCCGGGGTTTGTAGTACGGAAACTTGAGGTAGCTCCAACTCTTCTCCGCCTCGCCGATAATCTCTTCATAGCGGGCCGGTTCAAACTGTTCCTCAAGGACGCCCCCGCTTTCATCCATCATGCGCAAGGCGCCGTCATAATGCTCCAGGCCGCCGGTTTCACTGACCAGGCCCAGATAAAGGCTGGGAAAACTACCGTAACAGCCTGCCTCCTCCGTCAGCCGCTCCAGCGCTTCCCCTCCCATCTTCAGCGCCTTTTTAGCCGTTGCCAAGGCCTCCGGCAGACCGGCGGCGATGCGGTCCCGCTTTTCCGGGGAAAGCGGCTCCCGCACTCCGCCGGAAACGGCCCAGGCCGGATGCACGGAACGATCCCCCAACAGCCGGATGACCTCCTGCCCGTACTGGCGCAGCCGGATCCCCTCCCGTGCCGTATCGGGCATGGCCTCCAAAAGCCCCATCAGGTTGCGTTTGGCCGGGTCACTTTCCATCCCCAGCAGCAGGTCAGGGCCGGACAGCAGATAAAAACTTAAAGCATGGCTCTGCACGATCTGGGCGCAATGCATCAGGCGGCGCAGCTTTTCTGCCGCAGGCGGAATCTTCACCCCTTTGAGGGCATCACCGGCCTTGGCCGAAGCCAGGGCATGGCTGACCGGACAGATGCCGCAGATCCGCTCGGTGATGGAGGGCATCTCCCGGTAGCTGCGCCCCAGGCAGAACTTCTCGAAACCCCGGAATTCCGTGACATGGAAACGGGCGTCAGCCACCTCTCCGGCATCATTCAACTGGATGGTAATCTTGGCGTGACCTTCGATACGGGTCACCGGCGCTATGGTTATGGTTTTTGACATGAGTTCCTCATTACCCGAACGTCCTCTGTTCCTCGGAAAGCTGCACCGCTTCTCCCTTCAGCAAGGATTCCAGCGCGGTCCTGATCCGATCCGGCTCCGGCGGGCAACCGGGAATGAAGGCATCAATGGCCACCACCTGATGCAGCGGCAGCACCCTGGGCAGCAGCTCCGGCAGCACCTGCCCCGCCTCGTCACTGCGGGGGAGCGTGCCGGGACCGGCCTGGTAGACAGCGGTCAGCAGGTCGTCCACGGAAAAGAAGTTGCGCAGGCTGGTGACATTGCCGGTGATGGCGCAATCGCCAAAGCTGACCACGATACGGCTCCGTTCCCGTATCTGCTGCAACAGCTCCAGGTTCTCCATGTTGGCCACCGCCCCTTCCAGCAGGGCAACGTCCACATTCTCCGGGAACTCCTTGGCATCCACCAGCGGGCCGTAGACCAGTTCGATGGAACCGGCGATATCAGCCAGGAATTCCCCCAGATCAAGCAGGCTCATGTGGCAGCCGGAGCAGCCCCCCAGCCAGGCTGTGGCCAGACGCAGACGCTTCATGACTGCCTCCCCTGGATGGCGCGCCGCCGCTCAAGCAGCCGCATCAAAAACTCCCGTTCCTTGACCATCTCACCCACAGTGGCCCCTTTCCTGAAGAGTGCCCCGGTGGGGCAAAGCTGGACGCATTTGCCGCAGTCGGTGCAACTGACGCTTTCCCCCCAGGGACGATCCAGATCAGCCACAATGCGGCTGGTTACCCCCCTGCCCCGCACATCCCAGGTGTGGGCCCCCTCCACCGCATCACAGGTCCGCACACAGCGCAGACAGAGCACACAACGGTTGTGATCCAGGGCAAAACGCTCCCGGCTGGCATCCATGGAAAGCTGCTGGTGCAGGTAGTCGAAACGGACATGGTCAACCCCCAGCCTGGCCGCCAGGGTCTGCAGTTCACAACTGCCATTCTGGACGCAGACCGCACAGGTATGGTTACGCTCCGCCAGCAGCAGTTCCACGATCATCCGCCGGTACTCCGTGATGGTCTCGCTGTCGGTGGCCACCACCATCCCCTCCTGGGCCTTGGTGATGCAGGCCGGGACCGGTCGGGCGCTTCCCTGCACCTCCACCATGCAGAGGCGGCAGCCCCCCATCTCCTCCAGCCCTTCCAGATAACAGAGAGTGGGGATATGGATACTGTGCTCCCGCGCCACCTCAAGGATGGTCTGACCCTGCCGGGCCGTAACCAGTTCTTCATTCAGTGTTAAGGTTATGGCTGACATCAGAACGCCTCCCCGTTTACCCGCGACGCCACCACCCGTTGCAGCAGCTCTTCAGCCATCAGGTGCAGCGGTTTGACATCCATGCCGCAGACTCCGGCAGGACAGCGGCGATCAGTCAGGTGGGCCTCATACTCATCCCGGAACCAGTGCAGCGTGGAAAGCACCGGATTGGGGGCAGCAGAGCCCAGACCGCAGAGCGAGGTATCCTTCACCAGATGACAAAGTTTCTCCAGATTTTCCAGATCACGGGCAGCTGCACTGCCGTTGCACAAGCGGGTAAGCAAGCGGTAAATCTCGATGGTGCCGGTACGGCATGGGACGCACTTGCCACAGCTTTCATCAAGGCAGAATTCCATGAAGAAACGGGCCACATCCACCATGCAGCTTTTCTCACCCATCACGATCAGACCGCCGGAGCCCATGATGGAGCCCAGCTCCTGCAGGTGCTCGTAATCCACCGGCGTATCCAGCTTGGATGCAGGAATGCAGCCACCGCTGGGACCACCGGTCTGGGCCGCCTTGAAGGCTGCGCCGCCGGGCAGACCGCCACCGATATCATAGATTATTTCCCTGAGCGGCATCCCCATGGGCACCTCGATCAGGCCGGTGTTGCAGACCTCGCCGCACAGGGCAAACACCTTGGTGCCACGGCTCTTGCCGCTGCCTATTGACGCGAAGGCGGCAGGCCCCATGGTGAAGATGGCCGCGATATTGCCAAAGGTTTCCACATTGTTGATCAGGGTGGGGCAGCCCCAGAGACCGGACTGGGCGGGATAGGGAGGACGGATGCGCGGCTGGCCACGCCGCCCCATGATGGAGGCCAGAAGCGCGGTTTCCTCACCGCAGACAAAGGCCCCGGCACCGATGCGGATATCAACCCGGAAGCTGAAGTTGGAGTCCAGCACCCGGCTGCCCAGCACACCCATCCGCTCTGCATCCCGTATGGCAGTCTTCAGCCGCTGGGCCGCCAGCGGGTATTCGCCCCGCACGTAGATGTAGCCCTGCTCTGCCCCCACGGCGTACCCGGCAATGGCCATACCTTCCAGCACCCGGTGGGGATCGGATTCCATGAGCGACCGATCCATGTAGGCGCCGGGGTCTCCCTCGTCACCGTTGGCCACCACGAACTTCCTGGACCCGGTTCCCTTTTGCACCAGTTGCCACTTGAGCCCGGTGGAATAACCGCCACCTCCCCGCCCCCGCAGGCCGCTGGCGGTCACACCGTCGCAGACCTCTTCAGGGGTCATCTCGTGCAGCACCTGGGCCAGCGCTTCGTAGCCGCCATGACCAATATACTGCTGGATATCCTCTGGATCAATCAGACCACAGGTCTGCAATACCACCCGCTGCTGACGCCTGAAAAACGGCAAATCTTCCGGCAGCAGATTTTGTTGCGGCAGGGACGCAGCAGCGAGATAGGCATCCAGCAGCGCCACCGCCTGCTGCGGGTCCATCCGCTCGTAGACCATGTCCGGCGTGCCCTTCCGTTGTACCGTCACCAGTGGGCCTCTGCTGCAGGGCCCCAGGCAGCCGGTACCCACCACCTCAAGCTCGGCAGGACTGCCGGACTCCGCCAGTTTCTGCCGCAACGCCGCCACCACCGCCTCACTGCCGGCAGCCAGACAGGGAGTGCCGCAACAGACCAGCAGGCGCAGCTTCTTTGCGTCGCGCTGAACCTGCTCCTTTTCCGCCAGTTCCGCCAGTTCAGCTCTTGTCATCGGAACCCTCCAACAGTTGCCGCACCTTTGTCTCCGCACCGATCGGCGTTTCCGGGCCAAAGACCTGATCGTCAATAGTCAGCATCGGCGCCAGACTGCAGTTGCCCAGACAACGGGCCGTACCCAGGGACAGCTTGCCATCGGCAGTGGTCTGACCGGCCCGTACCTGCAATTCTTTTTCAAGCCTGTGTACGATCTCTCCCGACCCCTTCACATAGCAGGCGGTGCCGGTGCAGACGATGCAGCTATGCTCCCCCTTGGGCCGCAGGGTGAAAAAGTGATAGAAGGTGGCCACGCCAAACACCTGGCTCTCCGGCAGCTTCAAGCAGGCGGCAACATGGGCCAGAAGCTCACGGCTTAAGAAACCGAACGATTCCTGGGCAGTATGTAACACCTCAATCAAGGCATCGGGCTGGTACTGCAAGCGCTTCATGGCCCGATCCACCAGCTTCAGTCGCGGATCATCAGCCAGCACGGTATGTTCATGATGCTCGGACATTGTGCCTCCTCATTGAAACCTGCTTCACTCTCATACCTCAAAAACAGCCGATGTCAAGGCAGACTCCCCCTTTGCAGTTGAAGGCCGGGCACTCCTCAGCTACTATGCAAAACAACCTGGAGGTGGCTATGCTGCAGTACAAAGTTGTGGAACTTTCGAGTGTTACCGAGGAATCCATTGAAGAGGCGTTGAACGAATGGACCGCCAAAGGCTGGCGCTTTGACGGCATGCAGTTCGCCATGCGTGAGAGCAGCAAACGCCCTTCCATGGCTTTTCTGATGTTTGTACGGGAAGAAGCACAGTCGTAACTTCACTTTGTAATCAATTGGGCGACCACATGGGGTCGCCCCTACGATTGATGTCACCGGTGATTTTACAACAGCGCATAATGCCCGATCATGGCCCGATGGCTGCGATGGGCGGCCAGGTAGCGGGCATCTTCGGCATAGGTTGTGGGATAGATACACGGCACCGGCTGGTGGCGCTGTTCGGCATCCACATTGACAAAGGTGAACAGGCAGGAGTTGGAAAGGGCCTTGCTGGTGCAGTCGCGGCTGATCCGCTCGATACCGGCTTCAACACAGATGAAGTTTTCGTCGGTGTAGACGACCCGGCAGGTGTAATGCAGTTTGTCCCCCAGCCGTACCGGGTGGAAAAAGTTGATGCGATTGACCGCCGCGATGATCGCCCGGTTGGGGGCCACCAGTTCGGCGCAGATTGATGACAGCTCGTAGGCCCGTCTGATGATGTAGCCGCCAAAGATGCGGTGCGGCACGTACTCCTGCTCCGGATACATCCGCTCCCAGGCATCCACCACCAGCCGGTCCGCCTTCAGGCCGCTGAAACCGGGTTCATCCTGGGCCGTGTGCAGGTGGCGCAGCAGTTCGTACTCCTCGCGGCTGGGCGGCTCCAGCAGGGCCGCCTGCTGCTGCCGGTACAGTTCCCGCTCCTCCAGCGCCTTCTCAGCGCGGCGCCGCTCCAGATCATCCTTATACTCCAAGGGCGTCAGCACCCGGCTCTCTTCCGCCGCCTCGCCGCCGCGGGCCACCATGGTAAAGTAACAGGAGGCGATATGGGTGGCCGGTAGACCTGTATGTTCCACCCGCATCCCAACCACCATGGACGAGCGGCCCACATGGTTGATCCGGGCGTCAATCCGGATGTCACGATCATTGTCCACCACATGGCGGACGATGATGTTGTCGATGGCTGCGGTAACCACTTTGGCATCGGGATGAATCTGCCGCGCATACCTCAGCGCAGCCTGTTCCGCCATGATGTCCAGATCCTCCAGCAACAGGCCGAACCTGAAGTTGCCGACAATCGGCTCGTCCACAATCATATAGCGGCGGCGTACCGCCGGGTCTGTCGCCAGGGGCAGCGTCTTGTACAGGGATGTTGCGTTAGGCGTGGTCATGGTTTCCTCCTGAACAGGGTTACGGTGAAAGTGTACCAGCGACGCACCGTCCTGTCATCAGCAGGATGTTGAAATTCTCAGGTTGTTTAAAAATGGACAGATCGTCGCACCCGCAGAAAGCCCCGCGGAGGCGTAGCAGCGCTACGCCGCACAAGTGGGCTGGCGAGGACGGCGGCGAGATGCCCGTTTTTAAACAACCTGTCAGATCTTGTCCCCCTTCAGGTCGGCGGCAAACAGCTTGCCCGCCCCCCGCGAGGCGCAGAAATCGCCACACATGGTGCAGGTAGCCTCATCCTCCGGCGTGCGGCTGGCGCGGATCGCCCGGGCATCTTCGGGAAACAGGGCCAGCTCGAACTGCTTCTGCCAGTTCAGGTCGCGGCGGGCCTTGGACATCTGCTTGTCCCGCTCCCGCATCCGCTCCGGGTATTTGTTCATGTCACCGATGTAGGCGGCAATCCGCGCCGCCTTGACCCCGTCCCGCACATCCTGTTCCGTGGGCAGGGCCAGGTGCTCAGCCGGGGTGATGTAGCAGATCAGGTCGGCGCCGAAACGGCTGGACTGGGCCGCGCCGATGGCAGCGGTGATATGATCGAAGCCGGGCGCGATATCGGTGGGGATCGGTCCCAGCATGTAGTAGGGGGCGTTGCCACTCATCCGCTTTTGCAGCTTGATGTTGCCCTCGATCTCATCCAGCGGCACATGCCCCGGCCCCTCCACCAGCATCTGGCAGCCCATCTCCCGACCCAGTTCGGCCAGTTCGCAGTTAAAAAGCAGTTCCTGAATCTGCGCCCGGTCCGAGGAGTCATGGATCGCTCCGGCCCGCAGACCATTCCCCAGAGAGAGCACCGTATCGTACTTCTTCAGGATACCGGCCACCCGGTCAAACTGCTCGTATAGCGGGTTTTCGCGGTTGTTGGCCAGCATCCAGGCCACCATGGAGACCCCGCCCTTGCTGACCAGACCGCCGTAACGGTAGCCCTGTTTTTTCAGGCGTTCAATGGTGCAGAAGTTGATGCCGCAGTGCACCGCCATGAAGGCCATGCCGTCGGCGCACTGGCGCTCGATCAGATCGAACAGCTCTTCCGGGTCAAGTTTGTTGGGATCGCCGTACTTGCGGGCCGCCTCGCAGAAAGCCTGATAGAGCGGCACATTACCCACCGGCAGGTCAACGGCGGCGATCACCTCCTGCCGCACCCGGTCCAGGTCGCCGCCAACGGACAGCTCCATCAGGGTGTCGGCCCCGGTTTCCTGGGCGGCCAGGGCTTTTCTGACTTCAGCAGCATAATCGATGATGTCGCTGGAGGTGCCGATGGAGGCGTTGACCTTGGTGCGCAGCCCGGTGCCGATCCCGGCCACCCGTGACGGCTTGCGGTTGTGGTTCCAGGGGATAACGATGCTCCCGACGGCCACGCCGCTGCGTACCTGTTCGCCGCAGACTCCTTCGCTGTCAGCAATCTGCTGCATCTGCGGGGTGATAATCCCTTCACGGGCCTGTTCAAGCTGGGTTTTCATGTGCACTCCATTAATGACCGGTTACTCCTGCCTGCTCAAACGTTGCCATCTCCGCCAGAATCTTCACTCCGGCCTCCAGCAGCGGCATGGACAACGCCGCGCCGGTCCCCTCTCCCAGGCGCAGATCCAGATGCAGGATCGGCCGGATGCCGATCCGCTCCAGCATGAAGCGGTGACCCACTTCCACCGACTCGTGGGCGGCAAAAAGGTAATCCCGCACCGCCGGATGCAGTTCTGAAGCGATCAGGGCCCCGGCGGTGGAAATGAAGCCATCCGCCACCACCGGAATCCGGTTGGCGGCGCAACCCAGCACCAGCCCGGCAATGGCGGCGATCTCCAGACCGCCCACTTTTTGCAGCACATCCAGCGGATCGGCCGGATCGGGATGGTTCAGTTCCAGGCCGTTTTTGATAGCCTTGACCTTCACCCGCAGGGCATCATCGCCAATGCCGGTGCCGCGGTGGGTCACCTGCTCCGGCGACAGACCGCCGATGGCGGCGATGATGGCCGACGAGGGGCTGGTATTGCCGATCCCCATTTCGCCGGTTCCCACCAGGCCGATCCCTTCCGCTTTGCAGCGCTCCGCCAGCCCGATGCCCACGGCCAGCGCCGCCTCCAACTCCTCCCGGCTCATGGCCGGGCCTTTGGCAAAATTACGGGTACCACGGGCGACCTTGGCCTGGATCAACCCCGGACAGTCGCCGAAATCATGGTCCACCCCCACATCCACCACCCGTACCTCGGCTCCGGCATGGCGGGCCAGCACATTCACCCCGGCCCCGCCGTTCAGGAAGTTAAGCACCATCTGGGCCGTCACCTCGCGGGGATAGAGCGAAACCCCCTCTTCGGTGATGCCGTGGTCGGCGGCAAAGGTGAAAATCACCTTTCTGGACAGATCCGGCAGCGGCTGGCCGCTGATGGCCACCAGGCGGCGGGCAAACTCTTCCAGCCTGCCCAGTGAGCCCAGTGGTTTGGTCTTGTTATCCAGGCGGGTCTGGGTCTGGGCCAGGACGACTTCATCAACGGGCTGGATTCTTTGTAACGTCGTCTGTAACAGACTCATGACGCTCTCCCTTTCAGTTGCAGCGGTATACCGCTGATCACGACATGCAGTTCATCCGCCACAGCAGCCAGCAGCTGATTGGACTGCCCCGCAACATCCCGGAACAGCCGGGCCAGCGGGTTATCCGGCACAATGCCCATCCCCACTTCGTTGGTGACCAGAATCACCGGCGTGGTCATTTCCCGCAGGGTTGCGGAAAGGCGATGCAGGTTCGCCATCACGTACTCTTCGGTTTCCGGTTGTGTGCCGTCACAGGAAAGGAGCAGGTTAGAAAGCCAGATGGTCACACAGTCCACCAGTATGGCGCGATGTTCACCGTCAATGCGGGCCAGGGTCTGGGGAAGCAGCAGCGGCTCCTCGATGGTCTGCCAGACGCCTCCCCGGCGCGAGCGATGTCGTGCTATCCGCTCCGTCATCTCATCGTCATAGGCCTGCGCCGTGGCCAGATAGCAGAGCGGGCCGCCATGGGACAGGGCCAGCTCCTCGGCAAAGCGGCTCTTGCCGCTGCAGGCGCCACCGGTTATCAATATGGTGTGGGACATAGGCACTCCTGACTCCAATTCCAAATCAAGGATGAGATCAAGGCGGCGAGGAATTCGGCGACGCAGGCGTACACGGAAGTACGTCGAGGAGCCGAAGACGAGCCAACGAAGATATCGCCTTGAGTTGGAATTGGAATGAAAAAACCCCTGTTCCAGTAACGGGAACAAGGGCACAAAAACCATGTATGAATTACCACGGCTTTGGCCCCTCTTTCCACGGAGGTTCCGCACCGAAGCCATGAAAAACTACTGCGGAGGCCGTCTACTTCGTTGCGTGGTGCTCGCTTCCTCGACTACCTGACGCGGCATGTCTCAGTCGCTGCGCTCCATGCGCCTCGTATCCGGCCTTCCTCATCACGTTTTTCAAGTCTTCGGTAAAGCACGTGTCGGGCAGGCATCCTGGCTTCAGGGCATACACCCTGTTACAGTTGCGGGACAGCGGAGGAATCGCACCTCCTTCCCCTGATCCGACACAAAAAACGAGCCTTCTTGTAACAGCGAGGTTGTCAAATGTCAAACTGATTGACGGAAAGCGCCGGAACACACTATGGTTTTACGGAACAGACGTACAGCCTGACCGCAGGAAGGAAACCCCATGAAAACCAGCCGCTTCAAGGCATTGATTGTCGAAGAAATCGCTCCCAAACAGTTCAGCCGCCGTGTCGGCGAACGGACGATTGGCGATCTCCCGTCGGGAGAGCTGTTGATCAGGGTGTCCTGGTCATCCCTCAACTACAAGGATGCCCTCTCCGCCACCGGCAACCCCGGCGTCACCAGAAACTTTCCCCACACCCCCGGCATCGACGCCGCCGGGACCGTTGCAGCCTGTAGCGATGGCAGCTTCAACATCGGTCAGCAGGTACTGGCCACCGGCTATGATCTGGGCATGAACACCAGCGGCGGCTTCGGGCAGTACATCCGCGTGCCGTCGGCCTGGGCAGTGCCGCTGCCGGATGGACTCACCCTGAAGGAAAGCATGATGTTGGGCACAGCAGGCTTTACTGCGGCGCTGTCAGTACTGAAGCTGGCTGCGGGCGGCGTAATGCCGGAGCAGGGCGAGATCCTGGTCACCGGCGCCAGCGGCGGCGTGGGCAGCATTGCCGTGGCACTGCTGGCAAAGGCCGGATACCGGGTGACCGCATCAACCGGAAAAATTGCTGAAGAAGCGTTTTTGAGAGGATTGGGAGCTACTGAGGTCATGCAGCGCGACGAGCTGCTGCAAGGGGCCGAACGCCCCATGCTGAAGGAGCGTTGGGCCGGAGTAGTGGATGTGGTGGGCGGCGAAACCCTGGCGGCTGCCATCAAATCCACCCGTTATGGCGGCAGCGTCACCTGCTGCGGCCTGGTGGGTTCGGCTGATCTGAACATGAACGTCTTTCCCTTCATCCTGCGCGGGGTCAGTCTGCTGGGGATTGATTCGGTGCAATGCCCCATGGAGCCACGCCGAAAGGTCTGGCAGAAACTGGCCACAGAGTGGAAACTGGAGAACCTGGGGGATGCTGTCCACGAGATCACACTGGAGGGGCTGGAGCCGGCCATTCAGGCCATGCTGCGCGGCGAATCAAAAGGCCGTACCGTAGTGAATTTAGCCTCAACGTAGCCGCACCAGAAACAGTTTTTCAAGGTACTTCCCGGCCGGAACATGCTCATCACCGGTAAGCTTCTGCTCTTCAAGCGGATGCCTGAAGCGCCGCAGAAAGCGCCTGGCCTGCCGGTCGAGCGGCGCATTGTCATGCCCCAGCCGCTCCATGGGAGTCTGTGCCATCAACGTAAGGCGGGAGACCGCCTCTCTCAGCGCCGGATTCAACAGCAACATGGATTGCGTGGTAGGAGCGGCCTCCCCCGTGCAGTCATGGCCCAGGTAGCAGATGATATTGTCACCGGCCTCCCGCCTTCGTTCAAGCCCCCGCAACCGCTCAATTTCCTGTTCCGGATCAGCCAGCGCCCCCTGGTGGGCAAACAAAAGTGGCTGCAAACCGGTGGAGGAGACCATCTCCAGAAACTCGTCGATCCGGTAGGTTCTGACATTGGGATTAAGAAAAAGGTCCGCCAGCCCACTGTCCGTACGGGCCTCCCAAAGATCTTCAACGTAGCTGCGCAGTCTGCTGTCACGGGGAGCAGCGCGAATCAGCCGCTTCAAGGCCGACAGGTCGCTGATCCGCAGTAGCCGCAGAGCTCGCCGGATTGATTCGGTCTGCTGGCGGATATAGCGGCCATAGACCATCACCCGGATGATCCCGCCCGGCACAAGCCGCCGCTCAAGGGATTGCAGACCTGCCGCCGGGTCATCCAGATGGTGTAGCACGCCGAAGGCCTCGATATAATGATACGACCCCGGCACCAGCAATGGATCGAGGAAATCCCCGTGCAGCAGGCGTGCGGGCCAGCGCCCATGCACCAGGCAGTGCGCCCTGGCGCGCCGCAGGTTGCGCCGGGAGAGATCAACACCCGTAATTGTCGCGGCGGGATTGGCAACCGACATGGTATAGGGAGAAAAGGCGCCGCAACCGGCAAGGAGAATCCGGCCTTCCCGTTCCGGCAGCAGCTCACCGTTGAACCTGGCCCACAGGGCGGTCAGGTTCGTGGCATAGCTATCACAGAGCCTGATGGAGGCCAACAGCGGGTAGTGGGGATAGGGATGGCGCTCATAATGACCGGACAGATCGCGGAAAGACATACAGACATTCGCTCCTTGGTTCCTATATTTCTGAGCACCGGTCTTTATTGTCAAGCTCAAATCTGCTACAGTTGGCGGTGCTGCCAATCCTGCGGCGATTTTTTCCAAGGAGTGTGCGTTGTGGCCGTACCATCTTCAGAAGTTACAGCAGCCCCGGTTAACCTGAACGGAGAACCGGGCTGGACCCCGTTTGACGCGCCCTCGCTGGTTGGCGAATCACTGCGTTTCGTATCCGGCGAACCGGAGGGCAACCGCTTCCGGGTCCGCTACTTTCGCGATGAGCAGCACCATCTGCATGCCCGCATCTGGTTCGGCCCCGAAACCGAAGGCCCTCCCGGTCACGCCCACGGCGGCTCAGTGGCAGCGGTGATGGACGAGGCGCTGGGTCTTGCGGCCTGGGCAGCGGGCTATCCGATCGTGGTCGGCAACCTGAACGTCAGCTTTCGCAATCTGCTGCCCTTGCAGAAAGTGGTGACCCTGGAAAGCGAAGTGGTATCGGTGGAAGGACGCAAGATCATGGTGCATGGCCGCCTGTTCTGCGGCGACACCCTGTTTGCCGAAGGGCAGTGTCTTTGCATCACTATCAATAAGGAGAAAAAGTCATGAACAATTGTCCTTGCGGCAGCAATACTGCCTATACTGCATGCTGCCAACCGGTCATCACCGGTACCCGCCTTGCCGAAACAGCGGAAGCACTGATGCGTGCCCGGTATTCAGCCTATGTAAACACAGAAATGGATTTTGTCTTTGAAAGCACTCATCCTGATCATCGCCAAGGCTATGACCACGAAGGAACCAGAACCTGGGCCGAGAATTCGGAATGGCTGGGACTGGAGATCATCTGCACCAACAAGGGCGGCAAGGATGACACCAGCGGTGAAGTGGAGTTTATCGCCCGCTTCAGGGAGCAAGGCGCAGCCCCCCACGAACACCATGAAAACAGCCGTTTCATCAAGGAAGACGGCTCCTGGTATTTTGCCGAAGGAGAGATGGCCAAGCAACGGCCGCTGCTCTCGAACAAAGTGGGACGCAACGATCCCTGCAGTTGCGGCAGCGGCATCAAGTACAAGAAGTGTTGCGGTCGCTAATTCCGATTTACATTCAAGATGACATCTATTCTGTAGGGGCGATCCCTTGTGGTCGCCCGATCCGTGGTGGATTCATCACCACAAAGGCAGTGGTGTTACCGTCATCTTGATTGCACTAGAATAATCATACCAAGAAGAGGAATCAATGACACCGGCAACCCGCATATACCTGATCCGGCACGGACAGGTGGAAGGACATGAAGAGCGCCGTTACAACGGCCAGACCGACGTAACCCTGACCGACCTGGGAATAGAACAGTACCATCAATTGAAGGACCGTCTGGCGGACAGCCGGATCTCGGCCTGTTATTCAAGTGACTTGATCCGCTGCCGTACCGGAGCGGACATAATCTGTGAACAGTTCGGTGTTCAACCGGTGCACCGCGGGGAGCTGCGGGAACTGAACATCGGCATCTGGGAAGGGCTGACCTGGCAGGAGATACAGAGCCGCTGGCCCGACGAATGGCAGGCCCGGCTGAACGATCTGGTGCGGTACCGGGTACCACGGGGGGAAAACCTGTTGGATGTGGAGGCGCGGGTAATGCCGGTGGTGCGGGAGGTTGTGGAACGGCACCAGGGTCAGGAGATTCTGCTGGTGGGACATGGCGGCGTGAACCGCATTATCCTGCTCTCCGCCATCGGCGCGCCGCTTAACGCCATGTTCAACATCGAGCAGAACTACGGCTGCCTGAATATCATTGACTATTATCCGGACGGCAGGGCAACGGTGAAGCTGCTGAATCGGGTAGGAGGCGGGGTCTCCCACGCCGTCCTCCCACACCACCGTACGAACGGTTCCGTATACGGCGGTTCATGAT
>DIUT01000047.1 GCA_002423105.1 Geobacter sp. UBA6151
CACCAAAAGCGCCGTCAACAACGGCAGCAGGGCGGTCAGCAGCAGACGGCAGCGGATATGCTCCCGGGTAACCTGCGTCGCCATTATGCACCATACTCCGCCAGCTTACGGTCCAGAGTCTTGCGGGAGATCCCCAGAATTTCAGCGGTCTTACTCTTGTGGCCGCTGCTCTGGCGGTAGATGCCCAGGATATGCCGCCGCTCCAGTTCCTCCAGCGACACCGGCGGCGCAGCCTCCGGCGGCACGGAAGGCTGTTTGCGGTTGCAGACCGGCAGCAGTTCCGCAGTCAGCAGACGGCTCTGGGCAAGAATCACGGCCCGCTCAATCACGTTTTCCAGTTCACGCACATTGCCGGGCCAGTGATAACGCTCCATACAGCGCAGCGCTTCAGAATCGATGCCATGCAGTTCCTTTTTCATACGGGCCGCAAAACGGCGCAGAAAATGCTGCGCCAGCGGCTCAATATCCTCGGGCCGTTCCCGCAGCGGCGGAGCAGTGAGCGAAATGACGTTCAGCCGGTAATAGAGGTCCTCCCGGAAGCGGCCCTGGGCCACATCCTGATGCAGATCCCGGTTGGTGGCCGCCACAAAACGCACATCCACGGTTTTTATTCTGGTGGCACCGATGGGGATGAACTCCTTTTCCTGGATCACCCGCAGCAGCTTGGCCTGCACCGCGGCACTGACATCGCCGATTTCGTCCAGAAACAGCGTGCCGCCGTCAGCCTCCTCCAGCAGCCCTTTCTGATTCATCACCGCGCCGGTGAAAGCCCCCCGCACATGGCCGAACAGCTGGCTTTCCAGCAGACTGTCGGTGAGGGCCGCGCAGTTGAGCGACACGAACGGCTTGGCCCGGCGCAGGCTGTTGCCGTGCACGGTGCGGGCGATCAATTCCTTGCCGGTGCCGGATTCGCCCAGGATCAGGATATTGGCTTCACTGGCCGCCACCTGCAGGGTCAGGTCGTACACCTGCCGAAATTTTGCGGAGGTGAAGACCATCGGCACATCGTCATCCCTCTGCAACTCTTCCCGCAAGCGGCGGTTTTCCTCCGCCAGCCGCCGATGCTCCAATGCCCTGGCCAACACCCCCAGGATCTTCTCCTTGGGAAAAGGTTTCATCACATAATCGTAGGCTCCCAGCTTGATGGCATGCACGGCGTCATCAACCGTGCCGTGGGCGGTCATCACCACCACCGGCAGTTCCGGCAACAGACGCCTGACGCGCTTCAGCACCTCGATGCCATCCAGATCCGGCATCCGCACATCCTGCAGCAGCAAGGCAGGCGTTGCAGGTGCCGCGCTGGACAAGCGTTCCAACAGCGCCAGGCCACTGCTAAAGCTCTCCGTTTCGTAGCCGTGGCTTTTCAGCAGCTTGGCCAGATAGCGTAAAATTCCCTGTTCGTCGTCACAGATGTAGATGCATGGCATGGCGCAGTCTCCGAAAATAGATACCGGACAAAACGATACAATACCAGACAGATGTACACAATCATTTTGTCCCGCCAGCATGGTCTTTCAGCCATTTACAGCCAAAACATCCTGAATTTACTGAACCTACTAACTTGGTACGCACGTTGCTAGTACTGGCACTGAGTTGATTCTGTATACGGGAAAATCCACGGTGAAGGAGAGGGAATATACTATGGCGCCTGAGCATCAGTTGTTTAGCGGCGGGGTTTCCCGGCGTGATTTCATCAAAACCTGTGTCGCCGCCACGGCGATGATGGGACTGCCCTTCGGCATGGCGGCCAAAGTGGCGGAGGCGGCTCAGGCGCCGGGTAGGCCGCCGGTAATCTGGCTGCATTTCCAGGAATGCACCGGCTGTTCCGAATCGCTGCTCAGGGCCAACCATCCTGCTCCGGCCACCCTGATTCTGGAAATGATCTCCCTGGACTATCACGAGACTCTGATGGCCGGATCGGGACATCAGGCGGAAAAATCGCTGCATGACTCAATGCGGGCCAACCACGGCAAATATATCCTGATCGTGGAAGGAGCCATTCCCACCAAAGAGAACGGCATCCACTGCAAGGTGGGGGGCAAAACCGCGCTGGAGTCGCTGCGCAAGGCCGCCGAGGGGGCCGCAGCCATCATCGCCGTGGGCAGCTGTTCAAGCTTCGGCGGCATCCAGGCCGCACCGCCCAACCCCACCGGCGCTGTGGGCGTGCGCGACATCATCAAGGACAAGCCGATCATCAACATCCCCGGCTGCCCGCCCTCCCCCTACAACCTGCTTTCCACCGTGCTCTACTACCTGACCTTCAAAAAGCTGCCGGAACTGGACCAGCTGGGCCGCCCCAAATTCGCTTACGGACGCCGGATTCACGAGCACTGCGAGCGCCGCCCCCATTTTGACGCCGGTCGTTTTGCCAAGGCTTACGGTCATCCCACCCATGCCGAGGGATACTGCCTCTACAAGCTGGGCTGCAAGGGACCGGCCACCTACGCCAACTGTTCGGTGCAACGCTTCAACGACGTTGGCGTCTGGCCGGTATCGGTAGGCCACCCCTGCATCGGTTGCACCGAACCGGAACTGCTCTTCCGCACCGCCATCGCCGACAAGGTCCAGATCCACGAACCGACCCCCTTTGACAGTTATGCGCCGGTGGACCTGAAGGAGAAAGGCACCGGAGCCAGCCCGCTGACCACCGGTGTGCTGGGTCTGGCCGCTGGCGCAGCCCTGGGAGCGGGGGCCATGCTGGCCCGCAAGCTGCCGGACGGCGAGCAGAAACAGGGAGGGGATCATGAGCGGCAAGAGTAGACGGGATTTTCTCAAACTGGCCGGACTGGCCGGTGCCGGACTGGTGGCAGCTCCCGCCCTGGCCGTGGCTGAAAGCGCAAAAGCGCCGGTTGACAACAACGAACTGGGCATGCTCTACGATGCCACCAAGTGCGTCGGCTGCAAGGCCTGCATGTCGGCCTGCAAGCGGGTAAACAGCGACTACGGCGCTCTTTCCTACGAACAGGCCGGCTTCGACCCGGACAAGCTGTGGGACGCCCCCCAGGACCTGACCGGTTCCACCCGTACCCTGATCAAGCTCTTCAAGGAGTCGCCCAGTGAGTGGTCTTACGTAAAATACTCCTGCATGCACTGCCAGAAACCGTCCTGCGTGTCAGTCTGCCCGGTGGCGGCCATGGTCAAGGACAAGATCACCGGCATCGTGGATTACAAGAAAGACGCCTGCATCGGCTGCCGCTACTGCCAGGTGGCCTGCGCCTTCAACATCCCCAAGTTCCAGTGGGACAAGGCCATTCCCCAGATCGTCAAGTGCGATCTCTGCAAGAACACCAACCTCAAATCAGCGGGAATATCCGCCTGCGCCGAGGTCTGCCCCACCGGTGCCATCCTCTTCGGCAAGCGCGGCGAACTGCTGACTGAAGCAAAAAAACGCCTGGCGGAGCAGCCCAAACTGTACGTCAACCATATCTACGGCGAACATGAACTGGGGGGGACCAACCACCTCTACCTGACCGCCCTGCCGGTCAAGAAACTCGGATTGCCGGAGCTGCAACATGATGCGCCGGCCGAGTTCTCCGAAAAGATCCAGCACACCATTTACAAAGGATTCATCGCGCCGGTGGCGCTCTACGGCGCACTCTGCTTCATCGCGGTCAGGAACATGAAAAAGCAGGAGCCGGACGTTGGCGGCAAAGGGGATGAAAAACATGAGCCATGACGAGTATCAGATCCAGCGGGGCAAAATCCTGACCCCTTCCTTCTGGGTGCTGCTGACCCTGACCGTGATCGGCTTCACCCTGATTGCCGTGCGCTTCATCTGGGGCATCGGCGCAGTCTCCAACATGAGCGACGGCTACCCTTGGGGGCTGTGGATCACCTATGACGTGGCCACCGGCACCGCCATCGCCTGCGGCGGCTACGCCGTGGCCATCCTGGTCTATATCCGTAACAAGATGAGCTACCATCCGCTGATCCGTTCGGCGGTGCTGACCTCGCTGTTCGGCTACGGACTGGCCGGCTTCTCGGTCATGGTGGATGTGGGGCGCCCCTGGAACGCCTATAATTTCTTCATTCCCTCCCAGTGGCAGGCCAATTCGGCCATGTTCGAGGTGGCGTTGTGCGTCATGGCCTATACCACCGTGTTGGCCATCGAGTTTCTGCCCGCGGTATTGAACCGGCTGCAACAGACCAACTGGAGCCGCGCCCGCGACTTCCTGGACACCTACCACGGCCGCTTCGGCCTGGATACGCCGGTGGTGCTGGAAAAACTGGATAAGCTGCGTCAACTGGCGCTGCGCATACAGCCCAAGCTGGACAAGGTACTGATCTTCGTGATCGTGCTGGGCATCACCCTGCCCACCATGCACCAGTCGTCGCTGGGGTCGCTCTTGCTGATCGCCTCCACCAAGCTGCATCCGTTGTGGCACACCGGCTTCCTGCCGCTTCTGTTCCTGATCAACTGCATGTTCATCGGCTACTCCATCGCCATCCTGGAATCGGTGATCTCCTCCTACGGCTTCAAGCGTCCCTTTGAGATGGAACAGCTCTCCGGGCTGGCAGCCATCGTCCCCTACCTGACCGGCCTCTGGCTGGCGGTGGTGGTGGGGGATCTGGCCTGGCGCGGCCAGCTGGCCAACGCCCTGCGCCTGGACTTCTACTCCGGCTTCTTCCTGCTGGAGTTCGGTCTGGTGGCCAGCGGCTCGCTGCTGCTCTTTTCCAGAAAACGCCGCCAGTCCCCGCGCTGGCTGTTCATCACCGCCGTGCTGATCGTGCTGGGCGGCGCGCTGTACCGCTTCAACGTCTACCTGATCGGTTTCAATCCGGGCCAGGGCTGGCGCTACTTCCCCTCATTGGCCGAACTGCTGATCACCGTGGGGATCGTGGCCTTCGAAATCCTGGGCTACCAGGTACTGGTCAAGCTTTTCCCGGTGCTGCCGCGCCTGCACGGCCATGAAGACCCGGCAGTTACACAACCACACGACCTTCCGCAGCCTGCGCCACAACAGGCATAACCTACCTACAACCGCAAGGAGAACAGATACATGGCACGTATAACCATTGACCCGATCACCCGCATTGAAGGACACCTGCGCATCGATGTGGAAGTCAGCGACGGCCGGGTAAGCAAAGCCTGGTCCTCGGCCCAGATGTGGCGCGGCATCGAGACCATCCTCAAAGGCCGCCCCCCCCAGGATGCCTGGATCTACGCCCAGCGTTTCTGCGGCGTCTGCACCACCGTGCACGCCATCTCCTCCATTCGCGCCGTGGAGCACGCCCTCAAGGTGGAGGTGCCGCTCAACGCCCAGTATATCCGCAACATCATCATGGCCCAGCACTCGGTGCAGGACCATATCGTGCACTTCTACCACCTCTCGGCCCTGGACTGGGTGGACATCGTCTCCGCCCTGAAGGCCGATCCGAAAAAGGCCGCAGCAATCGCCCAGTCGGTGTCGGACTGGCCCGGCAACAGCGAAAAGGAGTTCAGCGACGTTCAGAAGCGGCTGAAGGCCTTTGTGGATTCCGGCAAGCTGGGCATCTTCGCCTCCGGCTACTGGGGCCATCCGGCCATGATCCTGCCGCCGGAGATCAATCTGATCGCCACGGCCCACTATTTGAAGGCTCTGGACTACCAGCAGAAGGCGGCCCAGGCGGTGGCCATCCTGGGGGGCAAGAACCCGCACATCCAGAACCTTTGCGTCGGCGGAGTGGCCACGGCCCTCAACATGGAAAACCTGGCCACCATCAACATGGAGCGGATCGCCTACCTGAAGGCGCTGATGACCGAAACCCGCGACTTTGTCAAAAAGGTTTACTACCCGGACCTGCTGGTGATCGGCAAGGCCTACAAGGACTGGTTCAAGCACGGCAAGGGGGTGGTCAACTACCTGGCGGTGCCGGAGTTTGCCGAGGACACAAAAAACAGCAGTTTTGCCCTGCCAGGCGGCCTGATCATGGGGGGCGATGTGGCCAAGGCGCGGGTCATCTCCGATCACCAGGACCCGCAATTGATCGGCAGCATCAAGGAATCGGTGGCCTGCGCCTGGTACGAAGGAAAAGCAGCGCTTCATCCCTGGGAGGGGGAGACCAAGCCGGATTACACCGACTTTCAGGAAAACGGCAAATACTCCTGGTGCAAAGCGCCACGCATCGACGGCAAGCCGATCCAGGTAGGGCCGGTGGCGCAACTGCTGGCCGGCTACGCCGCTGGTAACCGGCGGGTGCGCAGCCTGGTGGACAGCACCTGCGCGGCGGCCGGCGTTGGCGTGGCTGATCTGCACTCCACCATGGGCCGCCTGGCAGCCCGCGGCATCCGCGCCCATCTGCTGTCCGACCTTTCCCTGGAATATCTGGACAAGCTGGTGGACAACATCGGCAAGGGGGACAAGGCCTACGCCAACCACACCGAAATCCCCTCCGGCGAACATCGCGGGGTCGGCTTCCACGAGGCCCCCCGTGGCGTGCTGTCCCACTGGATGGTGATCAAGGACAGGAAAATCAAAAACTACCAGGCCGTGGTCCCCTCCACCTGGAACGCCTCGCCCCGTGACGACCAGGGCAACGCCGGACCCTACGAGGCCTCCCTGGTGGGCAACCCGGTGGCCAAACCGGACCAGCCGCTGGAAGTGCTGAGAACCGTCCACTCCTTTGATCCCTGCATCGCCTGCGCGGTGCATACCATTGATCCACAGGGGAATGAGATCACGAAAGTGAAGGTGGTATAGCAATCGTCCCCTTTTCCGCAATCCCGGCGTCAGGCTGCGCGGCGTCTTGTGCGGCGTACTGTACAGTACGCCTCCGCGTCACCGCTTGCCTTTCTTGGCCTTGCGAAAAATTGAACGATTGAGGACTCTATGAAAGGCACACCATGAAAGTTCTGATTTTTGGCGCCGGGAACCTGCTGCTGTCGGATGAAGGGTTCGGCGTGCATGCCGTGCGCTATCTGGCCGAGCACTTCAGCTTTGACGACGACGTGGAACTGTACGACGGCGGCACCCTGGGCTTCATGGCCTCCCACAAGCTGGAGGAAGCGCAGGCAGTCTACATGATCGACGTGGTTACCACCCCCGGTGAGCCGGGCGCCTTGCACCGTTTTGAAAAGGAGGCCTTCATCGGCCGCACCATTCCGGTGAAGATGTCCCCTCACCAGTTGGGCATCCAGGAGATGCTGCTCTTGTCCGACATCCGCGGCCGCTGCCCGGATCAGGTCACCCTCTTCGGGGTCACCCCCAAGAGTTATGAGGCAGGAATTGAGCTTTCGCCAGAACTGACGGCACGGCTGCCGGAGTTGGCGGCATTACTTCAGAAGGAACTACAGGCTGCGGGGGTGCGGATGGAGGCAATGGGTTGAGAAGGGAAGTTACGATTCTTATGGAACGGCCTGTTTAAGGACTGTTGACGATACAGACCAGAGCGATTTTGTTTTCGAAGTACGGAGAGGAATGAAAGGAGTGTCAAAGTGGGTTTCTATGGCCATGGGAGAAGCACTTCTTCCTCAGTGCTGACGCTGGGCAACTTAGGCCCATATTGCCGTAGTGCGTGGTTTGCCGCTTCCCGGATAGCGACATTGGGACTGTCAAGTTTTTGTCGAAGTAGCTGAATTGCGTCTGATTCACTTTGAAGTGAGTGACGCTTGAGCGCAGCAAACATTGTAATCTGAATATCGGGGTTGTCCGAATTAAGGAGTTTCAATAGTGACCTGTCCTGTCAATAGTGGA
>DIUT01000055.1 GCA_002423105.1 Geobacter sp. UBA6151
CCAGCCGGTAGCCGGGCGGCAGAATCGCTGTTTTCAAAAAATCGCTGGCGCTAGCCAGGTCGGTGGTGACGATAGTGAGCGCAGCAACACTCGTAGTGTCACCAGATAGCTGGCGAACAGTATTAGGGAATCCCGTAGGGGTCAGAACTGCCATGTCAGTTCTCCTTTCACAGTAAATGTTGGAGTAAAGGAAAGGCACGGTAGCAGCGCCACCGTGCCAAGGGTTATCAGGCGTTCGGGTTGGCGGCTGCGGTATCGGCAGCAACAACACCGTAATCCAGGCCGTTGTACGTCACCTTCTTGCATCCCCAGATGCAGGAGGTATCAACAACAAGCTGGTTGCCCCGGTCAATTGCCTCTTCGTGCCAGTCAAAGCGCTGCTTGCCACCCGGCGAACCGTAGGCAACAACGGCGGCCTGCACACCCAGGAACAGCGCACGGGCAGCCAGCACGTTGGAGCCGGACCCGAAGTTGTTAAACCGGATCACGTTCTCGTGCTTCTGCAACACCACGTTGTTGTGCATGCCCAGCTTGCCCTTGAAGATAGGAGAATCGTTACCCAGCGCGGTTGCGGCAGCCTTCTGGATGTCCAGCCACTGACCGGTGCTGGTGCCGTTGCGCAGGTCATACTCCTGCCAGTCGTGCATCACGCACACAAAGCGCTTCTCGCCGTTCTGCATGACCGGCTGAATACGGGGAATCTCCTGCGTACCGCCACCCATAGTGCCGGACATGGCCACAAAGCGGTCGATCAGCGCCAGGTTAAACTTGTCATCCGTGGTCAGCGATCCGCCCGGCCCGCTGGTCTTTTTGCCGGCCACCAGCAGGTGTTCGGTATCAGGAGCTGTAACAGAGTTGTTCGCACGTCCGGTATATCCCAGCGGCAGTATCCAACCGGCATTAACGCCACGGGCGCCGGAGAGGTAGACAAACAGGATTTCGTCAAACAGGCGGGACCAGTATTCGGCCTGGCGGCGGCGGGCGATATCCCGCAGCTTGTGGATGGTGCGCTTGCGGGTCATACGTCCGCCTGCGTTCACGCCCTTGCGCTGCTGGTCGATGTAGACGGTATCGGTATAGAACGTCAGGTCCTCTTCGGTACCTTCCAGGGTGTTGTCCCCTTCAACCGGCTCTTCCTTCAGTTGAATGGACAGGTCGTAGCTGATGGATTCTCCGGCGTCACTTTCCAGCTCGGAAAGCCGTTGAATCGGCATTTCAGCGTTTTCGCCCTCTCCGGTCATGCGGTCACCGAAAAATGATTTCTTCGGAGCATCCACAGCCAGCAGGGCCGATTGCTTCTTGATTGCTTTGGGGTCGTTCAGACCAACAATTGTACGCGACATGAGTGCGTCTCCTTTCAAAGGAACTTGAAATGGGTCAGCACTCCTGCGCCGGTTGTACGGGGTTGTCCCCCAAAATGTACGGCTGAATCCTTCAGCCGGTTATCTGGTTATACTGCTGGTTTGATACCTGTCTCCACCTTCAGGTCTTGGGGAGCCTCCACCTTCAGCCGCACACGGCGGCCTTTCTTTTGCTGGAGGGTCACGACCGCACTGCCGATGGAAATTGATTCGCCCTCTATTAGTTCGACAATAAGCCGGGGCATGGCTTAGTTATCAGCCAGATACGCGACTCGGTCTGTTTCGCTCAACCGGGCAATAGCCGCTTCTAGCTCCAGGCCGGTCAGGTTATCCAGATGTGCAAACCTGCCTTTGCCCACATCTGCCGGGGCGGCTGAAGGGACGCCGGCCAAAGTTTTTATATCCGGCATGGTTGCCTTGGGCTTTGGTGCAGAGGTCTTGTCGTTCTTCTTTGGCTCCTGCCCTCCGGCACCACCGGTAAACGCCTGCAACTGCTTATCCACCGAAGCCTTGGCCGCCATCAGCACCTGCAGGCCGGTCTTACCGGTAGATTCCGGCAGCGTCGCCAGGCGCATGACTTCTGCATTCAGCCCATTGAACAGAACGGGTGTCTGGGCGTAGTGTGAGTATTTACTGAAAAACGCCGCTTGCTCTGCTTCCCAGCGCTGCTTACCCAGCTCTGCATTGGTGTTGGCGGCATTAATCTTGCGAATCTCGGCATTCAGCTCCTGCTCAACCTGGCGCTGTTCAGCCCTCAGTTGTGACTCGTCAATATCTCCGGCCTCAAACTTGGCCTCAACCTCTGCCCGCTTTGCATCAGCCGTTGTGTACGCTGCTGTTTCGGCTTCCGCGAACTCCGGCAGCAGTTCGCCGGTCAACTGGGGTACAAAGTTCACCGCCGGAAGATCAGCAGGGTCAACTGCAAACAGGTCATCAGCAGCCGCTACATCACCAGCGTCAGCGCCCTGATCATCACCAGCCCCAGAATCACCGGCAACAGCAGCGCCATCATCACCAGCCGCATCATCACCCTGGTTATCATCTTCGCTACCATCGTCCCCGCCACCCTCGCCATCGCCACCCTGACCATCATCACCGGCAATCTCGCCAAGAATCTCGTCATTCTCCGGGTCAGCCGATTCCACATCGTTAATGGCGTCAATTTCTGCCTGACTCAATCCTGCTGCTGCTGCTTCTTCTGCTGTAATATTCATGTCATAGCCTCCTGGCCTTAGTTACGCCACCCCAGCCGGTAAGCCAGGGGGCACGTTATTAACACCGGTAACATCCCGCATAATCTCATCCGCTGCTGCTGCCAGTTGAGGGTTTGCGCCCACGCTCCCGGCAATCTCCATGCTTTCCCGCAGCGCTTTCAGTCGGGTCAACATCTTATCCAGATCAGCCTTGTCACCCTTGGCCATGGCCTCCTTGGCCTTGCCTTCAATCAGACCAACCTGTGCCAGAATCTGCCGCTGCTGCGTGGCCCGCGCTGCTTCCTGCTGTGCCTGTGCCTGTCGCTGCTGCTGATCCTTTGCCTGCTGCTGCTCCGGCGTCAGTTCCTCGTTGGGGTCCGGCATACCGGTTGCCTCACGCAACACCCGCACAAACTCATCACGCATCGGCATGTCACTGGTCTCAAAGGCCAGAGCCAGCAACTTCAGACCGATCTCCGGCGGCAACTTCGCACTCATCTCCAGCATCGTGTCAAACATGGCCTGCCGGATAGAGCCGCGATAGTCCTGCTCATCAACAATGAAATCAGCCTGAAACGCCGTAATCTGATCTTTGCCGTCCGGATCGCTGTTGATCTCGGTAAACTCGGCATCACCCCGCTCGCCGGTCAGACGGATAGTTTTCGGCTGATCATAAAACTGCTCAACCAGCGCCAGTTGAAGCTCGCCGGCCAACTGCACCGCCAACCGCAGGTTGTCAAACAGATCAGACGAAACCGTATAGCCTTGATTCTGGCGGGCCTCTATCGCCTTGCCACTGATGGCATTGCTCTGGCGGCCCAGGTTCTCGTCAGTCACCCCGGCCACCTCCTGAATATACCGGGCATCCTGATCCATCATACTGACGTGCATCGGCGCCAGTGTTGCCTGATTGCGTATCTGGAACTCGCTGCCCTTCTTCTTCTTGATCACACCATCAGGCCGGGCAACCTCTTCCATCGCCTCGTCCCAATCGTCCACCGCATTGTCGTCGGCAATAATCTGATTTGTAGACAGCAGGTACAGCGCCTTACTGCGCCGCTTGTTCAGGTCTTCCTGCGGGTCGCGCAACTGCCGCACCAGACCATACGGCGCATTGTCCCGGCCCCGGCGATACGCCCACACCGGTACAAACGGCAGGCGGTTGTGCCAATAAGGGCTTGCCATGTCCTGCAACAACGTACTGCCGCAATAGATCATCACCCGCGTACACATCTTCACCGCGTCATGCGTACTGGCATAACCGTTCTGCACCGCCCACTGGTGAACCATATCCTTCTGATCAAACACCGCTCCGTTGAAACCGGCTGTCTGATACTCGTCGTGCCCCTTGATCACCTTGCAGCTCTGCGGCATCCGGTACCAGCATTCCGTCAGCTTCACCCGCTCCCGGCTGCCCATATCCACCAGATCGCCAACCGACACCAGCGTCTGTATGCCGGTATCCCCATACAGATACGGGTTGTATTCGCTATCCTCCTGCAACTGTGCCGGGTCGGTCACGTTGTAAGCCTCATGCTTCAGCGCATCTGCCCGGTCAGGGAACATCGCTTTTGCAACATCCAGATCAACCCACTTCTCGCGAAACACAAACCGCGCATCAGACAGATCGGCCTCAACAGACAGCGGGTCGTACCACATATTCCGCCAGCTCTCCCAACGCAGGAACAACGGCTCATCGTCGCTATCGCTACGGATACCGATCTCCAGCCAACCTAACCCTGCCTTGGTGGTCTGCTCAAACGCCTTGCTTCTGGCAAAACCGGCCTTATTTACATCAGCGATATACTTCAGCAGCTTGGTCTTGCTCTCTGCATCCTTCAGTCCGGCCTTATGCCGTGGCAATACCCGGTAATCAACACGGGTCCGCTTCTCGGTACCGGTTACCCAGCGGGCCGTGGTAGCCACCAGGTTAAACACCGTTGCCAACTGGCCCCGCTCTTCAAGCGCCGCCTTGTCTTCGGCAGACCACTGGTCACCGTCAACAAAATCCTCATCACGGGCCATCTCAAAACGGTTCTGAGCCTGGGCCTGCTGCGCCTGTCTCCGCCAGTCCTGCACCCTATGCAGCCGGGCAGTAGCCTCTTCAGTCTCCAGCGGATGCACGCTCTTGCTAACGGGCGACTGATCGTCCTGCTCTTTATTCTTCCGCCTGGGGCGTATTTCGATATCGTGGGCCATGTAGTCACCGGAAAAACAAAAAGGCCCGAACAACGAGAGAGGGTTAACTCTTGTCATTCGGGCCTACGAAGAGGAGGCGTTATTCACGCCGCGTTCAGGGTACCGTCCTATGTTTTACTGCTTACATCAATACTGGCTGTGGCTCCACCTTACTTACGCCACCTTGGCTGAAGTGTATAACCACCTTTCCTTGATCCATGCCAAGCTTAAGGTCGCGCAAAAAATGTGTCAACTCTTTTTTTTCATAATGATCTAAAGCGTCTGTCCTTATACCAATATTTTTTTTGACAACTGGCCTTTCGCTCATCGTGTGATCTCCCCTGAATACCGCTCCCCGTTCAAATGCGCCGTAAACTCCCCCACAACCTTTTTCTGTCTGTCCTCCGGCTTCATCTTCTTCAACTCATCAAAACCGTCCTGCACATAATCCACAAAGCGCCTGATGGTCTTTTCCAGATCAGAAGGAGAATGTCCCACCGGCAACTTCAGGTGCCCGATAGCCAGGGCCGTATACACCGGCACATAGCTTCTGAACTCAGTTTCATCCAACGGATAATAGACGTGCATATTCTCCAGCATGATCACCACCGGAGAAGCGCCAGGCTCCAGCGGCCTGCGGATAACCATGGCCTCCTTGCTACCCACATGCCGAAACTCGCGCTTCAGCTCTCCGGTACTCCACATCTTCAGCAGAATATTGCTTGCTGTCACGCCACCCTCCCATTCGGTCGCTTGATCTTTCCCGTCCCCTGCTGCTGCCGCCTGCTGGCAGACTGCACAATATCCTCATACACAATCGCCATCAGACCAAACGAATCAGCGCCATGGCTTGACCAGTCATGCTCCGGCCCCAGTCCCAGGCTCCGACGCTCGTCCATCTTCTCATGATACCAGCCCAGCGCCGCCAGCCCTCCCTCAGTCGTCGGCTCATTAAACCAGCATTGCGGGAACACCCGCCTGGTTGCCTCTATCCGCTGCCGGGCAGCTCCCTTGCCCTGATTCGGCACCGTCTCAACCTTGTAACCGGCCTGCCTGAAGGCTGAAGCAAACGATACATCATACACCTTGTCGTGTGTCTCTCCGTCGTGGGGCAGCCATATCTGCACATTGGCCGGGGTATAGTTGCCACCTCGCAACCACTCCACATGAGACGACAGAGGCTGGCCAACCACCTCGTAATAATTCAGCACCCTGATTTCCCGGCCCACAAACTGCATAACCCATATCGTAAAGGCATCAGACCGGGCACCGGTACCGCCCAGATCACAAAACACGTGGTACGTCATCAACGGATCAGCGCCAACCTTACCTATCCGGTACTGCGCTCTGGCCTCGGCAATCGCCCTGGCATAATACGCACCGGCCACAACCGAAACGTACCCGCCTTCCCAGACATGATCGTACTGATCAGGATGTAACCGCAGATCATCCAGCCGTTCCTGCACCAGTTCCGGCGTTAACCAGGGGTTGTCTCGCCAGTTGGCTTGCACCACCACCGCCCCGGTGGGTGTCTCTTCCCCCCGAAACATCTTGTCAACCGGATCACTCTTTAACCTGGGGTTCCATGAAAACCACAACTCAGACCCGGCAGCCCGCAGCGTTGGCCGCAGCATGTTCAGACTATGTGCCCGCGCTCCGTGCGCCTCTTCCCACCATGCCCGCCTGAAACCTTCCAGCGACTTGACCGAATCAGCGTTGTAATCGTTCATCCCCTTGAAAATGATAATGCCGTCATCAGGGGTACTGATCACATCTCGAAACACCTTGAAGCCCTGCGGCTCTCCCTGTCCCAACGCCTTCAGTTTTGACTCAATCAGCAGCTTGGAAGATTGCGCCAGATCCTTCTGTACCTCACGGACACACACCGCCCGCATCCCCTCGCCATAATCACCCTTGGCCGCCAGACAATCCTCAATCAGCTTCTCGGCAAAGAAGTGGGACTTACCTGATCCCCTGCCGCCGTATGCCCCCTTGTAACGGCTTGGTTGCAACAGAGGGGTAAAAACCTTGGCTGTCTTAATTCTCAGAACGCTCACGGTGTAACAATCACCCGCTCTATCTTGGTTACAATCGGCCCGCCGTCCTTGCCGGACAGCTCAATAATCTGCTTCTCAACGCCCATCATCTTTGCCAGGGACTCAGCCGCCCTCTGTGGCGCAGGGAATACTGGCAGGTACACGATAGCGCCGTCATGCACACGGGCCTCCAGGCCGATCCCCTTACGCAGATGTTCCGGAATCTCATGCACCTTGCGCTGCTTGCCGGTAACCGGATCAAACAACTCTGCCGGATCAAATTCCATAGCCCGGCGCTGGTATGAAATCACATCAGCAATCGTGCGGTTACGCATAACTGCTGAAATCTGCTGTATTCGACTCCGTATGTCTCCATTTTTCAGTAACTTCTGTGCGTTCTTCTGTGCCTGCCTGCGAGAGCAATCCTTATCAATCGCCGCCTGCCATGCCTTGGCCGTATCTCCGCCAAACTCCACAAACCGGACGCAAAAAAGCTCATGCTCCGGCTTGGCCAGTGCTTGAGCTTCACATTGCAGCAAATCCTGAAACCCCGGCAAAACCGCTTGTCCAGGTATTTCAGTAGCTTCAAAATCTGTTTGATTTACAGGGTCCATATTCACCCTGTACCAAACACAACATTTTGTGTCAACAACTTATTTCAACACTATATTTTGTGCATCACAAAACTAAAGCGCACTGTTCCTCATCTCCGCCCACCATCCCATACAGCGCCGGATTTCCATCACAAAACCGTACCGCCTCATCCTCCGGCACCCCTTCAGCCGTCATAATCGCCAGACGCTCCTGCCGCAGCTCCTCCTGCGCCGGAGTCATCAGCCGGTAAATCTCCCGGCGCTCAGCAGCCGACACCTCAGAGCGGCGAACATGCGTCTCCAGGCAACAACCCAAGCGCCGGTCATCAACCCGGTGCATCGTCTGGCGATTGCAGGTAGGGCAATACGCCAACACCTTCACCGTATTTCGCGTATAGTGCTCCGCCATTACAGCGCCCACCTCAAACCACGCAAGCAGATCAACGCAAACTCCGCCACTGAAATCACCTTCACCTGGCCAGACCGCAGATCCCGCACCACGATATCGTCAGCCTCCCGCACAATCTCCAACGGCTCTATCACCATCACGCAACCTCCGCCAATCTCTGCGCCTGCTCCTGCAACCGCTGCCGCCGCCGTTCAAACTCCGCAGCAGGCAGCACCCGCTCCTCACGCCCCGGCACCACCCGCAACCGCAGCGGAACCGGATCATCAAACCGCTCATCCAGCCCGGCAGCGATCCGGGCAATCGCTTCTTTTGCCTGCTCCTGCGTGCAGACAGAAAACTCCTCAATCTGCACGGCCCCGCTCTGCTGCTGCAACCGCTTCGGAATCCGGTACGGTGCTGCAAACTCCCGCAACTCAGCCACCTTTGGCCAGAAGCGGCAACGCTTCACCGCCTCATCAACCGCCAGCGCAAACGCTCCATCATGCAGATCAGACAAACCCCGCCAATACAGCGCCGTCAGCTTATCCTCGTCAGCTTCGCTCACCCGGTCAGACATCGGCCCGAAGTACAGCGAAAGCAGCTTCATCCCTTCGTTAAACGCCTGTGCTTGCATCAATCGCCCTCGTCACCCGGTCAATCGCGTCAAACGACCTACGAACCCGCTCGCCCCTCTCCACACCTTTTCCGGCTGTAGGTCTGTCTCTCCCACGGGCCTCCGGCTTCGGATTCCGCTTGCACCACTCCAAAACCAAAACCGCAGCATCAGCCCCAATAGCCTTGTTCTGGTACTTCGCCACGCACTGCTCCGCCTCCACCGCCAAATCCAGCCACGGAAACCGCTCCGTTAAAAACGCCTTTCGCTCTTCAAACGCCTGCCTGATCCGCTGCTCGTTATCCGGCTGTTGGTGGTGGCGCTGCTTTTTGTCGGTCGTGGGGGGTAGGGGGGTAGTAGATGCTTGAGAAGAAGCATCATCGGAGATACGTTGTTCTGGTTCTGGTTCTGGTTTAGGTTTAGGTTGTGGTGCAGGGGCTTGGGTAGGGGGTGGGGCAGGGGCTACCCTAACCCCTAACCACAAAAGCACAACATTGCGTAACTCTTCGGATTTAATTCTTGCAGCCCCTTCACTGATCGCCTTCACGCTGTTTTTATTCTCAGGCCGAAAGAACCCTTCATTGTGTTTTTTCCAGTTCAGGATCAAAAGCTCCCGCGTCTCAAAATTATACCTGATCTTGTTTTCGCTTGAGAACTTGGCAATCAACTCCTGTATCCGCTCCAGGGTGACACCTGTCTCGTGGGCCATCACCTTCGTGCTCACCTGGTAACAGCCGCAGATATCCAGATGCTGGTTCGTAAACACCCACAGATAGAAAAGCTTCTCATCCGGTGTCCACTCCAGAACATCCATATCCGCCCAAAACGTATCCAGCACAGCTCTATATTTTGAGGAATCAGTTTTCATCAACAGCCCCTTCAGTTGGCTCTGGTTGCAGTTACAATCTATCCAGCGGACTCGTCACACTTGTTGCCTTACCCATCACATGCAAATACACCATCGTCGTTTCCAGGCTTACATGCCCCAGTAGTTCCTGCACCTGGCGCACGTTATAGCCATCCTCCAGCAGATGCGTCGCGTAGCTGTGCCGGAACGTATGACAACCCCCAGGGCTGGTAATGCCCGACTTCCGCACGGCCTGCTTCACCGCTTTCTGTAAAACTGTTTCGTGGATATGGTGCCGCAGCGGCTTCTCAGGAGACGCCCAGCGTTCATCCGTGCAGGCTTTCCGTGCCGGGAATATCCAATACCAGCCCCAGGCAAACGGATACGCCGGATACTTCTTGTGCAACGCTCCGGGGAGCGACACGCCAACACCATTGGCCACATCCTGCCGGTGCAACTCTGCAACCCGCAGCAGATGCACTTGCAACGGCTCTTTCAACGATCCAGGCAGCGGGACAGTACGATCCTTATTCCCCTTACCCTCCCTGATAGTCACCGTCATCCGCTCAAAATCAACATCCTTCACCCGCAGGCCCAGGCATTCAT
The DNA here is from genome assembly GCA_002423105.1 of Geobacter sp. UBA6151. Taxonomy (GTDB): domain Bacteria; phylum Desulfobacterota; class Desulfuromonadia; order Geobacterales; family Pseudopelobacteraceae; genus Trichlorobacter. The sequence continues at coordinate 9,816 of DIUT01000055.1, forward strand.
TCAGGCGCAGCCCACAGCCGTACAGCAGTTGGGCCATCAACTTCTCCGTGCCGAACATCTGGCCAAAGATCGCCATCACCTCAGACTTGGTAAACACCTCCGGCAACCGCTTTGCCTTTTTTGCCCGCACGCCATCAATCTTTCCCAGATCACGGGGAAAAACATGCGTATAAAAAAACAGCAGCGCATTAAACGCCTGATTCTGCGTAGACGGCGCAACATCCGCCTTCACTGCCAGATACGTCATAAACTGCTCCACCTCCGGCCCGCCCATCTCAGACAACGGGCGCTTGTGGCGAAACTGACTGAAGCGGCGCACCCAATCACAATATGCGTCTGCGGTTTTTGGGCTATACCCCTTCACCCGGATAGTGTTGCGGATCAGGTCCAGAACGCGGGGCTTGCCATCAACCTGCTGCACCGGCTGGGAATGCGGGGTTTCGTATTTGCGTAATGCGTTCATGGCCTAATCCTTTCAGTAGTTTGATATGGTGAGCTGTCTGTGATAGGCCGCATAGATGCGGTCTAAGCATTGTTATACAGTCGCGAACGACAGCAC
>DIUT01000031.1 GCA_002423105.1 Geobacter sp. UBA6151
GTACTTTGCCAATGGCCGGGGAAATTGTGCATTCGCTTGCATTCTCAGATGTCCAGCTTAGTTGTGCTGACTCCCCTTTTTTGATTGAGGACGGATTAATCGTCAGGTTAGCGGCGACTGGCCTTGGCGGACAGAGTGCGTTCGCTTTTTGTGTGGCCTGTTTTGCCAGGGCAGCGCCCTCTTCAGTGCGACAGGCCCTGAACACGTCATAGGCCTTATTCTTGGCGTCCTCGGCAGCTTTAAACTCGACTGGACAGATCTTATCCTTGCCTGCCTGCCGGGCGGCCTCAACGGCACGGTCAGCCTCCTGCATCTCGTAACGGATGTAGTGGCCAGGAATCTTGCCTCGTCCTGTGTTTACTTCCATGTTTGCACACCCTGTAACCATGCCGGTAGATGCGAGGGCAACAAGCATCACACAACTTTTTTTCAACCGTTCAACATTCATAAATCCCCCTTTCTTAATTCGGGCTCTGCGCCCTGCTGAATACATGAAATACAGTTTACTGCAGTTTTCCGGAAATGCAACTATGCACGATTCGTTCTCATCAGATCGCACACCATCCTGATCTGTCATGGCCATTGATTAAGCGCTGTCACCACCGGCAGAATGGCGTGGGCTCCTTTGATCACCGCTGTCTGGGGGTTTCCGGGGCAGGTGGTGCGAATGCCGGTTTCCGTCTCAACCCGGCTGCGCATACCGGGCATCAGCGCTCCGCCTCCGGTCAGGACAATACCACTGTCGATCACCTCTGCCCCCATACCTGCCGGAATATCCTTCAGGAACCGGTCTATGGCAGACAGGATAATTTCTACAACCGGTGCAACGGCGCTGCAGTACTGTTCGTACTCATCCCGCAGAGTTTCATCGGGCTGGTGATGCAGTCGGTTGCGCGAAAGGCTGACGCCGAAGCTGTGCAGCAGTTTATCAGCCTGCTCCTGAGAAACATTGACGCGTTTGACCAATGCATTGCGCAAGGCCGCGCAGCCGGTGCGCTGAGAAAACCCGGTCAAAACCCTGCTTGATCTGATCACCGCACAGTCGGTCACTCCATCACCGATATCAATGACCATCTGGGCGTAGGGCGACGACACATCCATCTCGGCCCCGATGGCTGCTGCCAGAGGCTCCGGCACCACCACCACCGATGTTGCACCAGCGCGCATCAGCACTTCGATCAGCCGCATCCGCTCCTCCCAGGTCACATCGCTGGGAGCACAGGTCAGCACCTGGGGTTTGACAACCCCCAGAACTTTCACCCTTGCCAACAACGGTTCAAGCACGCTTACTGCGGCATCGGCATCAACGATGACACCTGCCTGCAAAGCGGACATCGAGGGGCGTTCCATGAGCTGAAACATACCGCTTGCGACACGGATTCGGAATGTTCCGACATCAACTGCGACTTTTTGACGAAAACTGAAACTGGAACCCATGGCACTATCCAATCATCGATGAAAATCGCCGACAGCCTCCGGCTGATAGAGTATCTTTTTGACCTTGAGACGCTTGGTACCGCCCGGAATTTTCCAGGTGACCGTATCACCTACCCGGTAACCAATCATGGCAATACCCACCGGAGCCAGTATTGATACCCGGTTGTTTTCAATATTCGCTTCAGCGGGATATACCAGCGTATATTCCAACTCCTTCTTTGTCGCAAGATCCTGCAGACGCACCGTCGAGTTCATGGTGATGACATCCGGCGGTGTATCCTGCGGGCTTACCAGTTCGGCACGCAGCAACTCGGCTTCCAGTTCCTCCAGCAAGCGGTTTTCACGGGACGGCTGTCCCAGACGATCTTCTATCAGGTTCTGCAAGCGCTGCAGGTCAACGTCAGTGATATATATATGCCGTTCCTGAACAATTTTGCTGTTTTTCATAAATTCCTCTTTGAATTGAATTTAAAAAAAAGCCCCCCGGAGTTTCCGGGGGGCTCGTGTTACGGAGTCTGGAACTTCCTACTTGTATTCAGGCATTTCATCAAACTGCAGGTAGCGGTAAATCTTCTCCTTGTTCGGCTCCACCCGCTCGTTGTAGATAGCCAGGAATTCAGTCGGGGTGGGCAACTTGCCCAGACGGGCCGCAACCGCACCCAGCTCGGCTGAACCGAGGAAGACCTTGGCGCCATTGCCGATCCGGTCGTCGAAGTTACGGGTTGAGGTGGAGAACATGTTCACACCATCCGGTACCCGCGCCTGGTTACCCATGCACAACGAGCAGCCGGCAATCTCGATCCGAGCGCCAAAAGCGCTGTAGATGGAGAAAACAGCCTCGTCCTTCAACAGGTCGCTATCCATACGGGTTGGCGGGGTGATCCAGGTACGGACATTGGGGTTGAACTTCTCCCCCTTCCAGATCTCTGCGGCAGCACGGAAGTGACCGATATTGGTCATGCAGGAACCGATGAAGACGTCCTGAATCGGGGTACCGGCAACTTCGGACAGCAGCTTGACATCGTCCGGATCGTTGGGGCAGGCCAGGATCGGCTCGGTGATCTCGGACAGGTCGATCTCGATTACGGCAGCGTACTCGGCGTTCTTGTCCGCTTCCAGCAGTTGCGGATTTTTCAGCCACTCGTTGACGGCGTCGATGCGGTTCTGCAGGGTCTGCGGATCCTGGTAGCCGTCCTTGATCATCTTCTTCATCAGGGCCACGTTGGAACGCAGGTAGGTGGCCACCGACTCTTTGGAGAGCTGGATGCAACCGGCGGCAGCGCTCCGCTCGGCAGCGGCATCAGTCAGTTCAAACGCCTGCTCAACGGTCAGCTCGGGCAGACCTTCCATCTCCAGAATACGGCCATTGAAGATGTTGATCTTGTTCTTCTTGGGCACGGTCAGATGGCCCTGCTTGATGGCCCAGAAGGGAATGGCGTTCACCGCGTCCCGCAGGGTGATACCGGGGTTGAATTTGCCCTTGAAGCGCACCAGCACTGATTCAGGCATATCCAGCGGCATGAAACCCATGGCGCCGGCAAAGGCCACCAGACCGGAACCGGCCGGGAAGGAGATGCCGATGGGGAAACGGGTGTGGGAGTCACCACCGGTACCAACGGTGTCAGGCAGCAGCAGACGGTTCAGCCAGCTATGGATAACGCCGTCGCCCGGCTTCAGGGCCACGCCGCCCCGCTCGGCGGTGAAGGTCGGCAGGGTCTTGTGCATTTTCACATCAGCAGGCTTGGGGTACGCCGCAGTGTGACAGAAAGACTGCATGTACATCGGTGACAGGAACTTGAGACAGGCCAGTTCCTTCAACTCGTCAGCAGTCATGGGACCGGTGGTGTCCTGGGAACCGACCGTAGTCATCTTGGGATCGCAGGCAGTGCCGGGCAGCACACCAGCCACGCCACAGGCCTTGCCAACCATCTTCTGGGCCAGGGAGTACCCCTGATCAGCCTTAGGTTGAGGGTTAACCGGCAGGGTGAACACATCGGTATCGCCCAGACCCAGCGCCTTGCGGGCTTTGACCGTTACGGCACGACCGATGATCAGCGGAATCCGGCCACCGGCACGGTATTCGTCAGCAATGGTGTTGGGGGCCAGCTTGAAGGTGGAGATAACCTCCCCCTTCTCGTTGCTGATCTCGCCCTTCACGGTGTTGATGGTGATCACGTCGCCGTCGTTCATCTTGGTCACGTCGGCCTTGATCGGCAGTGCGCCGGAATCCTGGGCGGTGTTGAAGAAGATCGGAGCGATGACGCCGCCGATGATCACACCGGCAGTCTTCTTGTTGGGCACGCAGGGGATCTCCTGGCCCATGTGCCACAGCACGGAGTTACAAGCCGACTTGCGAGAAGAACCGGTACCCACCACGTCGCCCACAAAGGCCACCTGGTTACCGGCAGCGCGCCAGTCAGCGATGTCCTTCAGTCGGTTGGGGAAACGGGTCTTGCCCATGGCCAACGCATGCAGCGGGATGTCGGGACGGCTCCAGGCATCACCGGCAGGTGAGAAGTCGTCGGTGTTGATCTCGCCTTCAACCTTGAATACCTTGACCTTGATGGTCTCAGGTACACCGGGTTTGTTGGTGAACCACTCGGCATTGGCCCAGGAGGTAAGCACCTTCTTGGCAGCAGCGTTGGAAGCGGAGAGAGCAACCACCTGGTCGAAACCATCGTACACCAGGGTCATGCCGGACAGGGCGCAGGCTGCCTCTTCGGCCAGCTCGGCATCTTTGAGGGCTTCAACCAGCGGATTCACGTTGTAGCCACCCATCATGGTACCCAGAATACGGACGGCATCAACCTTTGAGACCAGGGGTGACGTCTTGCTGCCGTTCAGGATACCGGCCAGGAACTCGGCCTTTACCTTGGCAGCCGGGTCAACACCCGGAGAGACGCGCTCTTTCAGCAGGGTGAGCAGAAACGCTTCCTTACCTGCCGGAGGCGCTACCAGCAGCGCACAGAGCTCGGTGGTCTGTTCAGGAGTCAGGGGCAGCGCCGGGATGCCCTGGGCGGCACGTTCCGCTTCATGGGCCAGATATGCTTCGATCATTGTAAATCCTCCTTGTGTTGATAGCTATTTGAGACAACTTGAGGCCAGGTAAAAAGAGCATACTGTATACAATTTATACCGGTGAATGTCAATGGCTCAGCAGGACGGCTGCGGCAACTCCGTTCAGCCCGCTTGCGTCGCCCCCTGTTTTCCGACAGACTGCCTGCCCAAGGGAGAAGGCATGCCCGGACTGGTGGAACTGGCGGCAAGGCTACTTTGGAGGCGGGCCATATGCGCGCTGTGTCGTCTGTGTAATGGGGTGGTGGACAACGGCTCGGCCGTTGACCCGTTCGGGCGGCTTTATCTCCCGAGCGGTGTCCAACGGTGTTGTTAAGTATCTATTGGATGACCATCGTAATCCGACGCAAAGCTCTCTTGCTCTAAAGCGTATCCGAAGGTTTTCAATTCAACCACTTGTGGAAGTGAACCTGCAAATACATTTTCTAGTATACGCCTCTTGTAATGTGGCATTCTTGGATCAAATATCTTCTTGGTTTCATATTTGTTTGGATAAATGTCGGCCATGTTTCAACCTTCCTAATGTCCTAACTCGTTATTGACCGGTCCACTAAGCAAGCCGATGTCACCATCTACACACCAGCCGTAAAAAACTTCTTTCGTATCACACCCGCACAACCCGTAGTCCGGCCTGCTGCGCTGCCGAACATTGCCGGGCATCAGCGGAGACAAAAACATCTGCCTTGAGCGTCACCGCACTTCCGACATGGATGGCATCCATGCCGCGCAAGACGTTATTCTCCAGCGCAATGACCGTACTGCGTATCACTTCAGGGGTCAGGTCGCAGATTGCCGCATCGGTGATGTCGGCCATGAGCATGGTCTTGAGGCGCCGGTACTGGAGTGGAGTAATCAGGTTTTCCCGTTGCAGGCGGCAGAAGGCGGAGATGATTTCAGGAAGGGCAATACCGGAAAGACAGAGTTCAGTGGCTTGGTCGCACCACGACAGGACAAGCTCGGTGCCATCCTCACGGAGATAGCGCTTGGCAAAGGCGGATGAATCGAAAAAGACCCGCATCAGGGAGCCGTCTCCCGCTCTTCGAGAATCATCCTGCTGATCGAAACTCCTTCGACCATCAACGGTTGCGCCACCCGGCGTTTCCAGGATGGCAAGTCCTGTGGAATCGGCACAATATCGGCAATCGGCTTGCCGTTACGTACAACCCGTACTGCTTCACCTGCTTCAACGATGTCGAAATACTGCTTGGCATGGCTACGCAATTCTGAGAACGTTGCTTGTTTCATAAAATCACCTATTTGTACATATTGATGTAAGAAACAATGTACATCTCAAGTAACTATTTGTCCATACGCTCATTCTGATGGCAGTCTGTCAGCGAGAACGATGTCACTACCACACTTCCACCGCCGCATAGGCCACAACTTCACGGCTATCACCGGTTACTTCGCCGCTGGTGGTATACGCCACCAACTCAGCTTGCGTAGCCCCCAACTCTTTGGCCGCCACCAGCATCACCGCCGAAGGAATAACCCCGCACATGGTGATCCGATTGGCCCGGCAGACCTCCACCAATCCTTGCGGATCAAGGGCCATGACCCGTTCCAAGGCCAGGCTGTCCTTCTGCTTGGCCGCTTCCGCCGATTCGTAGTGGGTCATGTCGGAGCTGGCCAGGATCAGCACCGGCTCACCAAAGGCGCGGATGGCGGACGCCAGACCATTGCCCAGCAGTTCGCACCCACCGTAGTCGCCAAAGGCCAGACAGAGCGGCACAATGGCCACATCGGGACGGAGATACTGTAAAAAGGGGACCTGCACTTCCAGGGAGTGCTCCTGGGCATGGGCGGCGCTGTCTTCCTGCACCGCCGGAAGCTGCTGCCGGATCAGGCCTGCTAACCGTTTTTCAATCGGCACATATCCCAGCGGGGTCTGCCAGCCATCCTCCGGCGACAGGGCCGCCAAAACGCCTCTGCCCCGGTGATTTGGCCCAAGAATGATCACGGTGCGGGGAATCTCAATGCCTGCCAGAAGCTGTCCGGCAGCTTTGCCTGAATAGACGTATCCGGCATGGGGAGAAATGACGCCGATCACGGAGCGCTTCTGCTCAACGTGCGGTATCAACTGCTGCAACTCACGGCGCAGCGCCTGTTCGCTTCCCGGATAAAACTGACCTGCCACTGCCGGTTGACGGATCATGGCCATGCTCCTTTCACGGAATCGTGCTCACCGTTCTGCGGTCCGATATGCAGGCTCCTGGTAGCCACAAATATCTCCCGCAGAAACCAGAGCAGGCCGGATACCAGTGAGATCATGGCAGCGATAAAGAGCAGTCCCACCGCTATGGAGGGGTCAAGTCCCAGAAACGCGCCGATAAACATCATGGCCACAACGGTACAGATCAGCACGGCGGTTGTGGTGCAGAGCCCGATTGAACGCCCGATCAAGACAGCCCGGTAGGACAGGGTCTGCAAATGTGTGCGAATAGCTACGCTCTGCTCTTCCGTTGCCGATTCAAGGCGATGCTCCAGCACCCGCGCCCGGTCGATCACCCGTCCCAGACGGTTGGTCATCACCGACAGCAGGCCGCTGATGCCGGTCAACAGAAAGACCGGAGCAACAGCCAGTTGAATAGCCTGTCCCACTGAATGCACATCGCTTGTCGGCACACTAATCATGGTTTCTCCCCTGCTTCAGGCAATTCCTGCCAGTTCCAGCCGTGTCCCCCAGCGCCGCACCAGCTCCTGCCGTATCTGTTGCCCCTCCGCCGATATCAGCCAGTCATCCGCCTCCAGCAGGGCAAAGGCGATGCTCCGGGCCTGCTCCAGAATGACCCCGTCCCGCAGGATGGAGGCTACCCGAAAGTCCGGCATACCAGCCTGACGGGTTCCCAGAAAGTCACCAGGACCGCGAATCTCCAGGTCAGCCTCGGCAATACGAAAACCGTCAGTGGTGGCTTCCATCACCTGCAACCGCTTCTGGCCATCTTCAGACAGATTGCCCTGGGTCAGCAGGATACAACGGGATTTGTGGCTGCCCCGCCCCACTCTGCCCCGCAACTGGTGCAACTGGGAAAGGCCGAAGCGCTCGGCATGTTCGATCACCATCAATGTCGCGTTGGGCACGTCGATCCCCACTTCGATCACGGTGGTGGCAACCAGGATATCCAGCTCACGCCCCTTGAAGGAGAGCATGGCCTGCTCCTTTTCCTCCGGCTTCATCCTGCCGTGAATCAGGCCGATGCGCAGCTCCGGAAATACATCCTGTTGCAAGTGCTCCGCCATCTGGGTTGCTGCCTTCAGGTCCGATTTCTCCGACTCTTCCACCAGGGGATAGATCAGGTAGACCTGCCGCGCCTGCGCCACCTCCTCACGGATCAGGGCGTACACCTGGGAGCGCCGCGACTCGTAGAACAGTTTTGTTTCAATGGGGGTCCGTCCCGGCGGCAGCTCGTCAATCACCGACAGGGAAAGGTCGCCGAAGAGGGTCATGGCCAGGGTGCGCGGAATCGGGGTGGCGGTCATCACCAGGATATCCGGATTCTGCCCTTTCTTCTTCAGCACGCCTCGCTGCACAACCCCGAAACGGTGCTGTTCATCCACGATCCCCAGCCCCAGCTTAAAAAACTCCACCTTCTCCTGGATCACGGCATGGGTGCCGATGACGATGGCCGCCCGGCCGTCAGCCACCTGCTCCAGCGCCTCTTTCTTGGCCTTGCCCTTCATGCCGGAGGTGAGCAGGGCCACGGTGATACCCAGCTGTTCGCACCAGTGGTGGATATTGTGCCAGTGTTGCTCGGCCAGGATCTCGGTGGGGGCCATGATCGCCACCTGATAGCCGTTTTCCACGGCCACCAGCGCCGCCATCAGCGCCACCACGGTCTTGCCGCTGCCCACATCCCCCTGCACCAACCGGTGCATCGGGTGCGGCGCCATCATATCTTCCTTGATTTCGGACAGCACCCGCCGCTGGGCTGCTGTCAACTGGAACGGCAGCAGCTTTGCCAGTTCCTTGGTGTAGCGGTGGGTCACCTGAAAAGCGATCCCCTCTTCAAGGGCCACGCCCCGTTTCTTAAGGGCCAGCCCCAACTCCCAGAAGAAGAACTCGTCAAAGGCCAGTGAGCGATGGGCAGCGGTGCGCCCCTCGTTCAGATCGGCAAGGGCTGCGTCGGAGGGGGGATGGTGCACCAGCCCCAAGGCCTCCCGCAGTGGCAGATAGTCTTGGGGCAACAGCCGTTGCGGCACCACATTCTCCACATCCGGCAGAAACTGCTCCACCACCTGGGCCATCACGCGGCGCATCCCCTTCTGATGCAACCCCTCGGTCAGCGGGTAGACCGGCACAATCCGACCAAAATTAAGCTGATCGGCCGCCATCACCGTCGCAACGTCCGCCCCCTCCTCCAGCCAATCCACATCCGGGTGGTGCATCTCGCGCTGGTGGCCGAAGAAGCTGACTTCACCGCTGAAGATGCCGCTACGCCCGATCTTCCAGGTGCGCTTCATCCAGACCGCGTTGGCGTTGAACCATTTCAGGCTGATGGAGCCGCTGCTATCAATCACGATCGCCTCAAAAAAGCGACGCCCCCCTTTGGTGGTCATGGTATCGGCGGTCTGTACCGTTCCGTGAAAAACCTGGGTTGAACCCGGTTTCAGGTTACGGATCGGCGTCAGCTCCCGGCGGTCCTCGTAGCGGTGGGGCAGACAAAACAGAGCATCCTCAACGTTTCGGATCTCCCGCTTGGCCAGCAGTTCCGAGAGTTTGGGCCCGACCCCCTTGATAAACTGAATGCCGGTTTGCAGATTCTTGCGGGCAATGGCCTGGCGCAGCGTATCCTTCACCGGCGGCGCAGCCACCCGGCGCAGCAGCAGGGCCCCGTCAATCAGCTCGGCACTGACGCTGTCCCCCGCTTGCAGTCCAAGCGCTTCCAGCAGTTCCGGCGGAATGATCAGACTGCCGCTATGGTCACGGTGCAGGGTTTGCATGGACACCTGAAAATGCTCTGGTAAGATATTGATGCATGTACCAGGAATTTATACAACAGAACGGCATGAATGTCACCGGCGAGGAGAAGGCCATGAAAACCACCCGCACTGAAACCGATTCCATGGGAGGCATCGAGGTTGCAACGGACCGCTACTGGGGCGCCCAGACCCAGCGTTCCATCCATCACTTTCCCATCGGGGTGGACCGCTTTTGCTGGCAGCGTCCGATAATCCGTGCCCTGGGGCTGCTCAAGAAAGGAGCTGCTCAGGCCAACGCCGAACTGGGTGAACTGTTACAGGAGCTGGCCCGGCTGATCGAACAGGCCGCTACCGAGGTGATCGACGGCAAACTGGATGCCCATTTTCCGCTGGTGGTGTTCCAGACCGGCTCCGGCACCCAGTCCAACATGAACGCCAACGAGGTGATTGCCAACCGGGCCATCGAGCTGGCCGGAGGAATGATCGGCTCTAAGCAGCCGGTGCATCCCAATGACCATGTCAACCGCGGCCAATCCTCCAACGACACCTTTCCCACTGCCATGCATATCGCCGTGGTGGAACAGATTCACGATCATCTGCTGCCAGCGTTGGAGATCCTGCACAGCACCCTGTCGGACAAGGCCAACGCCTACCGGGAGCTGGTCAAAACCGGCCGCACCCATCTGCAGGACGCCACCCCCATCACCCTGGGTCAGGAGTTCAGCGGCTGGGCCGCGCAGTTGCAGTTCAGCATGGAAGCAGTCAGGGCTGCCCTACCCGGCCTCTACGATCTGGCCATCGGCGGCACCGCTGTAGGCACCGGCCTGAACGCCCATCCCGGTTTTGGTGATCTGGCTGCGGCAAAGATCGCTGAACTGACCGGCCACCCGTTCCGCAGTGCGGACAACAAGTTCTTCGCCCTTTCCGCCCACGACGCCCTGGTCCAGACCTCGGCGGCCCTGCGCACCCTGGCAGGGGGCCTGATGAAATTGGCCAACGACGTGCGCTGGTTGGCCAGCGGCCCCCGCTGCGGCATCGGCGAGCTGATCATCCCGGAAAACGAGCCCGGCTCCTCCATCATGCCGGGCAAGGTCAACCCAACCCAGTGCGAGGCGCTGACCATGGTCTGCGTGCAGATCTTCGGCAATGATGCAGCCGTGGCCTTTGCCGGCAGTCAGGGCAATTTTCAGTTGAACGTCTACAAGCCGGTCATGGTGCACAACGTGCTGGAAAGCATCCAGTTGCTGGGGGATGCAGCTCTGGCCTTCAACGAACATTGCGCAACGGGGATTGAGCCGGATGAGGCAAAGATAGCCGAACACCTGGCCAACAACCTGATGCTGGTCACCGCCATGACCAGCCATATCGGATACGACGCGGCGGCCAAAATAGCCAAGACCGCCCAGCATCAGGGCCTGATCCTGCGGCAGGCGGCACTGGATTCCGGGCTGGTTACGACTGAACAGTATGATCAGTGGATTGTTCCGCTGAAGATGACGCGCAATGACGGCTGAGCTGTAAGCCGACTGTATAAACGGCCTTGGCATACGGTTTGTACTTCGAGGATTTCGACAATGATCTGCACAAATTGTTTTGCATCTGAATACACGACCGCAACCACCGAACTTACAGTAACTATCTGCGGCGAGGACCACATCCTTACTAACCTTGCATGTGAGAGATGCCCGGCGTGCGGCGACATTATCTTTACCCACGCCCAAAGTTTGGAAATCGACAAGAAACGGATTTCGTTGGAGTTCGGCATTAAACCGCTCCTGACGCCGGAGCAGTTAAAAACCTTGCGGCGCGTATTACATATGACGCTGGATGATATCTGCGACTTGTTGCATATCGGTCGCAACACTTACGGTCGCTGGGAGCGTGGCGAAGTGGCAATTACCCCTTCCATGAACCTGTTGGTTCACAACCTGATCGAAAAAGTGCCGGATGCCCGAATCAACCTGCTTCCTGGAGACCGGGCCGCTGCCATCCAAAAGGCCAACACATCCTTGCTGGAACAATACATATCCTTTGGCGAGTACATACGGGAGGTTATCTTTATTACCAAACTTCTGCCGGACGTGGTCTGTGACTCATTGAAGATAGAGCCCGCAGACCTGACTAAAATTGAAAATAACGACTTTGCACCGGAAACGATTTCGCCGGAAGTTACTGCCCGCATTGTCCAGTTTTTCAGTCTGAACCTCGACAACTTGAAACGGCTTCTGAATGCCACACTTACGGTGTTTAACATGAAGAGTTCGGCAAACATGGTGCATGCCCGCTCTACCAGCTACGACGCCAAGGGCGCAGCTATCCAGGCAAGCACAGTTAACAAGGTCCTCGAAAAACTTGCACAGAAAAAGGGTACAACATCAGATCGCAAATTGGTGAGCGACGAGTATCTTGAAAAGGTGAAGGCGGCCCTTGGGGATGTTAATAAGGTAGGAGGCGCTGCATGATTCCGGCAGACTATGCATTGGCGCGCAATACGGCTCGAAAAGTTTTGAGGAAATACAGCATTGTCAATGTTCCCACGGATCTCAAGAAAATCTGCGAAGGAGAAGGACTGGAATATATAGAGCTCGATGATTCTGAAGAACTTGATGGAATGCTCATGGAACTGGAAGACGGGACAAGGGTCGCCGCCAGCATTCACAAATACAACCTGCATGTCGATGGCAAGGGGGGCGCACGATACAATGTTCCCGATCTGAGGGAGAGGCTTGAGCAACATGGGCAATGAATTGGAGCTGCAGAAGCAGAAAGAAGCGCTTGCACAATCTTATAAACGAAAGGTGGACAGTGTCCGCTCCAGGACCCGTGGCAGGTTAGGTGAAGTCATGGCTGCAAGTATCTTCCCTCGTGAAATTCGCGATGGGGTCTTGTACGACAATGCAGTATTTGAGACTCCATGGGGCAGCCGAAGAGTGGATAACTTCATGGAGAAGACACGACAGGCGGTTGAATCGAAGTTTACACGGGTTGTTGCCTCGCGGCGTATCAGGGAGCAAATAGCAAAGGACAGATATCTGCTGGATCAGGGCGTATTCTCCGAAGTTGTGTGGGTGCTTTTTTACGGCGGCTCCAAAAAGCTTCTGGCGTTGCTGCAGGAAAATAACATTCGGGTTGTCGGAAGTTGGGATGAACTGATGTACGATATTACGGGAAAAGTAATTTTACACAGAAAGGAGTGAATTGTTTATGGAACGTTATCAAGATTTGAGTGGGGATTCAGGTGTTTATGCATTCGAAATTGGCGATGATTCAATTACGGTTGAATTCAAAGGTGGAGCTACTTATTTGTATAATTATGCAAGTACGGGACGAGAATATACTGAAAAAATGAAAGTATTAGCATTAAGCGGTGATGGATTAAACAGTTATATTAACAAATATGTAAAAAATATGTATGCGAGTAAGTTAAGGTAGCTATATTATATTTTGATTTAATTTACTAGACAGTTGTTTAATCTAAAAAATTAATAACTGGTTTATTTTTATTGTAGAACTATTATGCAAGGAGAATAAAAAATATGCCAAGCAAAGTAAAGGTAGATAATGAACCGCCTGAAATAACACCAGAATCTAGCAAGCGGCCAAGACTTGTTCGCCTTATTATTAAAAATTTTAGGTGTATAGGCTCCAAACCAGTCTCTATCGATCTTGATGACATTGTTGTATTGGTCGGCCCAAACAACTCTGGTAAGAGCTCAGTGCTGAAAGCTTATGAACTGATAATGTCAGAAGGATCAAAGCTTGGTGAATTAACTTTAGAGGATTTTCCAGGTGGCAAGGTTGATTCTAATGCTTTGCCAGAAATAGAACTACACACGATAGTTTATGATAATAGCCCTGGGCCTGAGTGGATGGAGCAGACATGCGAGGGGGAAAATCTCGTCAAAGAACGTTGGATATGGACGCAGCCTGGTCCACCTACTCGCCGCGGATATAATGTCTTGAAAGGTACTTGGGCTACTGATGGCGATAAGGAAAAGGTCCCATGGGGAGCGGCAGGGGTTGCGAACGCACGTAGGCCACAACCTCACAGAATCGATGCGTTTGAATCACCAGAAAAACAAGCAAAGGCCATTGTCGATCTGTTGATGACGGCAATTAAAGAGCGTGTTAAGGCGCATGAAACCGAATCAAAAGACAACAATGAAACAGATTATGCTAAATTGTTGTCAAGTATCGCCCAACTCCAGAAAAAGATTGTTGAAGAAAGCCAGGAGCAGATTGAGACCATTCAAGACTCTCTGTCTTCGGCGATAGAGCGTGTTTTCCCCAATCATCGGGTCGTTTTTGATGCAAAACCGGAGGACGACACTGACAAAGCTTTAAATCTATTTAAAACTGATCCTCAATTATTGATGGGACCAAAGGATGGGTATCTCAGTTCCATTGACAGGCAAGGCAGCGGGGCACGTCGTACTTTATTATGGTCAGCTTTGCAATTGCTCGCAGAATCAGGGGCTAAGAAAAAGAAAGATTCAGAGAGGCCACACGTTTTACTCCTTGATGAACCAGAAATGTGCCTGCATCCTAATGCTATTAGAGAGTCATGCTCTCTTCTTTACGGGCTCCCTGAAACGATTAATAATTGGCAGGTGATGGTCACAACCCATTCGCCCTGTTTTGTTGATTTCTCGCGTGATCATACAACAATTGTACGCGTTGAGCGTTCACTCTCAGGGCAAGTGTCAGGTACTACTATTTTCAGACCTGAAAAAGCCAAATTTACAGATGACGACAAGCGTGAATTGAAAATGCTTAACCATTGTGATCCGTATGTTGCTGAATTCTTTTTTGGTGGCAGAACCATTGTGGTCGAAGGCGATACCGAATATACAGCATTCAAGACCCTGGCTTCTTTAGTGCCAGATAAATTCAGGGATATACATATCGTTCGAGCACGCGGAAAAGCTACAATTGTGTCATTGGCCAAAGTACTCAATCAGTTCGGAACAGCCTATGCCATTTTACATGATAGTGATCGGCCAAAGTACATAGGGAAGGATGGGAAAGAAAAGGGAAATCCCGCATGGGTACACAATAAAACTATTATGGACACTGCTTCTGAATCAATTTCAAATGTACGTGTTGTGGCATCTGTTCCCAATTTTGAAGAGGCCTATTTGGAAAAAGAATGCATTCAAGAAAAGCCATATAATGCGCTCACTAGAATCAAATCTGACAATGGAGTAAAAGCTACCATTGAACAGTTACTTGATTCCTTGTTGGATGATACAAAACCTTTACCATCTCAGGCGGTTGCGTGGAAGACAGAGGAAGAACTTAAGGCTGCAGTTGATGGTAAATGAGAATAACACTCACAAGTTTTGATAACATAAAGGTCTTTTTGATGCAAGTTAGCTTCCTCCACACCGCCGACATTCACCTCGGCAAAACATACCGCACTGCTGCCGATGAAGCCGAGCGTTACGAAGATTTCTTTCGTATGCTCGGCAGCATCGTGTCCGATGCCATCGCCGAACAGGTAGATTTCGTCCTCATCGTCGGTGACCTGTTCCACACCGGCCAGATCCTCCCCCGCACCTTTGCCCACACCATCGAAATTCTGCAACCGCTGAAAGATGCCGGTATCCCCTGCATTGCCGTGGAGGGGAACCACGACTGGATTCACCGCCGCGACAGCATTTCGTGGATGGAGGCGCTGTCACAGATGGGGTACATTCACCTGCTGCGTCCCTCGCGGACGGAGAACGGCGGCTATTGTTTCGACCCGTTCGACCCCGAAACCGGTATGGGCGGACATGTCGAAATTAAAGGGCTCAACATCTACGGCGTCGGTTACATCGGCACCCAGGCGGGCCACCACGTGGCCCGTATCTGCGAGGCGGTGACCACCGAGAACAACCTGCTCCTTTTCCACGTGGGGGTCTGGACCTACTCTCCGGTAGAGATCGGCAACATGCAACCGGACGAGGCGCTACCGCTGGCGGAAAAGTTTGATTACGTGGCCCTGGGGCACGGGCACAAGTCCTACGTCATTGCCACCCCGGACGGCCGTAATTACGCCTTCAACCCCGGCGCGCCGGAACGCGTCAACTTCGGCGAAGAAAAGTACGACAAGGGGTATTTCCTGGTTACGGTAGATGATGGCAGCTACCACCACGAATTCCGCCCCACCTCACCCCGGCCGATGGTGGTGGCCGCCGTCAACCTAGATGGCGCGGCCCATGCCGATGAAGCCCTGGAGAGCTTTCGTAGCCAGGTCGCCGAGATTATGCCCAAAACCGGCGATGACCGTCGGCCGTTACTGGAGATCAGGCTCGCTGGCCGGGTGGCGTTTCACACCTTCGAGCTCGGGCGGGAGCGGCTGCGCCTGACCCTGGATGAAATCTGCCACCCGCTCCATGTGGAGATCAAGAACCATCTGTCATTGGTGACCAGAAGCGGCGAAGGGGAAGAGATCAAGCGCAGCCTGGTCGAGATCGAACGGGATGTGCTGGGGGAGTTGATTGCCGCCAATAGTAGCTACAAGGGACGCAGGGACGAGCTGATCAGCCTGGCGATCACCATCCGGGATATGGTTGTGAAAGGGGACGTGGAGGGAGAAGAGTTGTTGGGTCTCCTTACCCGCGAGTCATAGTCATGCAGATACTTTCCATCCATCTCAAGAACATCAAGTCCCACCGCGACACGGAACTCTCCTTTTCCTCCGGCATCAACGTGCTGGCAGGCCCGAACGGCGTCGGCAAAAGCACCATCTTCGAAGCTATCGGCTATGCCCTCTTCGGAGTTGACGCCAAAGACTTCGTATCCAACGTGGATCGCTTCCTCTCCATCGGTACTAAGAAGGGGGAGATCAGCGTTGTCTTCCAGGCTGACGACGGTGAAACCTATCGTGTGAGCCGCACTGTCGGGGCTGGCGCCAAGTGGTTGTTGGCGAAGGAGTTGGGGGGCAGCTTTGAGGTGGAGGACCACGCCAAGGTTGATGAGACAGAGGCACGTATTGCCGAACTGCTCGGACTGGTCAACGGCAGGCCGCTGGCCGAACAGTTCAAGCTGGTGATCGGCCCGTTCCAGAACGATTTCCTTGGTCCGTTCGTCATCAAGCAACCGACCAAGCGCCAAGAGGCATTTGACGAGATTCTTGGCATTGATGCGTGGCGTAAAACCTATAAGGGAACCAGCGGTCTCCTCTCGGCTATTCAGGACAAGGTCAATGTTCTGCAAGCTGAAATCCGGACCAAACAGGAACAGTTGACTGTGTTGCCGGACAAGGAAACAGAACTCAAGGGAATCACCACTGAGACAACCCGGAAGGAACAGCGGCTCAAGGAGACCAGTGCGGCCCTTACGGCAGCGGAGGGACAGCTTAACGATCTGGATAACCGGGAAAAGGTAATCACTGCTCTCCGGAATGAACTGCAAATCCTTGACAATCGCATCACGGACGGTGACGCCAAGATTGCCGACCAGAAACTCCGGCTGACGGAAGCCGAACAGGCCGGCAAGATCGTTACTGCCTCTCTGCCCGGCAAGGAGGCATACGACAAGACCGAGGCGCAGTTGAAAATTCTCCGTCAGAAGGAGCAGGAGCGTCGAGGTATTGAGCAAGAAATCACCGGCCTTGAGAAAGAAGCGCTACGGCTTACCCAGGCACTAGACCACGAACGCACCGAGATCGAGAAAACAGGCAAGCAATTGACGGAGGAGCAGGAGCGTATTACCACGGCACGCCGGGAATTGCAGGCCAACGACCAACTTGTCAAGGCGGCAGGCCGGCTGTCCGAACTTCGTGATACGGTCGAGAAGCTTCGGGCACAAAGGTCACTGCTGGACGGACGGCGGGAAAGCCTGCTGGAAGGCAAGGAGAAGCTGGCCGAAGGGGTCTGTCCATTCTTTCAGGAGGAGTGCCGTAATACTGCCGGCAACGCACCCCGCGACGTATTCAGCAGTCGACTCACAGAACTTGAACGCAACGCGAAGGAACTGGACGGCCAGATTCAGGCGCTGTCCAGCCACGTCAAAGAAGCGGAAACCGCCGAGAAGGAGCTGAACGCCAGAAAGGTGAGGCTCCAGGAGTTGGACAAGCAGGCGACGACCCTTGAGCTGAAGCAGCGCCAGAACCGGGAACGGTCCAACGGCCTGACCACTCTGGCAACGCAGCAGGCCGAGGCAGTCAAGCTGGCCGAAACGCGCAAGGCAGCTTTGCAGACATTTGCCGCCTTGGATCAGGAGATTGCGCAGGCGACACAGGAACAGACAAAACATCAGGGAGCCCGCGATGCCTTCACCGCCAATCAGTCGGTCGCACTTGATCTTGAAAGCCGTACCCAACACCTGGAAAAGATGCAGCGGTTGTTAGCAGAACTGCAACAGCAACTTAAAGCCAAGCAGGATGAACTTGCAGGCCAGCAGGCAGCATATCAGCCGGAACGGCATCAAGATATTCGCAAGCAGAAGGAACAACTGGTGGCTGAGACGGCGACCTTGCGTCAACAGCTCATCGATCTGGAGAAGAACGCCAAACGTCTGGCAATCGAGATTGAGCAGCTTATCAGAGTGAAGGCGGAAATCGAGGCTAAGCAAGCCGAGATCAAGGGGTTCGAAGAAAAGGAGAAGCTGGTCAAGTTTCTCCGCAATCAAGTATTCAAGAACGTCTCCAGCCAGCTTTCCGAGCGGTTTCGAGAGGAGATCAGCCTGCGGGCTGACAGGATATACCGGACCATTGCCGAGTCGGACGAGGAGTTGTATTGGGGAGACAATTACCAGATAGTCCTGCGTGACCTTCAGGATGGCACCATACGTGAGCGCAGTGACGATCAGCTATCAGGCGGCCAGATGATGAGTGCAGTGGTGGCTCTGCGGCTGGCGCTGTTACAGACTATCGGCGCTCGGGTCGCTTTCTTCGACGAGCCGACCTCCAATCTCGACGCTACCCGCCGGGAAAATCTGGCTCACGCTTTCCGCGCCATTGATATAGGAAGGGAAGAGGTGACGGAACACTGGTACGATCAGCTATTCCTTGTCAGTCATGATGTGGCATTTACAGAGATTACGGATCAGCTTATCGATTTGTCGAAAGAATAATCAGAAAGGAGCAACCATGAAAGGCAGTGATTGTGAAATTTGCAGATATTGGGTTGCTTCACAGTCCAATGATTTTCCTTGTGATGAATGTGATGGTACGAGTACTTCGAATGTCCAGAACAAACTCAGGAATAACAAGAGGATATCCCCACATCCTCACCATCTCCTTGGTTAAAACACTATGACAGACAGCTTTATCCCCAAACATGGCGGTTTCCGTAAACTGCTCAGTTTCCAGGCGGCACAGCTTGCCTACGATGGCACGGCCATCTTTTGCGACCGGTTTATCGACAAGCGTTCCCGCACCCATGACCAAATGGTGCAGGCGGCCCGGAGCGGCGTGCAGAATATCGCTGAAGGTAGTCTGGCATCGGCCACCTCCAAGGAAACCGAGCTGAAGCTGACCAACGTGGCCAGGGCCAGCCTGGGAGAGTTGCTGCTCGACTATGAGGATTTTCTGCGTCAGCGCGGCTTGCGCCAGTGGAGTAAGGAAGCGCCTGAGGCTCAGGCAGTAAGGACTCTTTATTTATCTGACAGGTCTGATGAGTCGGACTTGTCAGACAGCTATGCTTTTCGCACCGCTTC
Source organism: Geobacter sp. UBA6151 (assembly GCA_002423105.1). Classification (GTDB taxonomy): domain Bacteria; phylum Desulfobacterota; class Desulfuromonadia; order Geobacterales; family Pseudopelobacteraceae; genus Trichlorobacter. The sequence continues at coordinate 19,081 of DIUT01000031.1, forward strand.
TGCCGAGGTGGTTGCCAATACCCTTATCTGCCTGATCAACCAGGCCAGTAGCCTGCTCGGCAGGCAACTTCGCCACCTGGAACAGGAGTTTCTAACCCACGGTGGTCTGCGTGAGCGGATGAGCAGGGCCAGGTTAGAAGTGAGGGAAAAGCTGTCTGACAGGTCAGACCAGTCAGACGTGTCCGACAATACAGCACCACCAGCCTGCCCGAAGTGCGGCAAACCGATGCGGCAACGTACCGCCCGCTCCGGTCCCCATGCAGGCGGCTCTTTCTGGGGGTGTAGCGACTACCCTGCTTGCAACGGATTCAGGAAGCTCCAAAAACCTAGCCTCCCTGACGGCTGAGCCTGTTCAGCAGCAGCGTCGAGCTCAAGGCCAAACAGATCAGGAACAACACCAGCAGGATCACCCCCGGCCATCCCCACCCTGACCAGAAAAAACCGCCGCCGGTGCCGGACACACTGGACCCCAGGTAGTAGGCAAAGAGGTAGAGGGAGGAGGCCTGGGCCCGGGAACTGGTGGCCAGGAACCCCACCCAGGTGGAGGCGACGGTGTGAGCGCCGAAAAACCCCAGGGTAAAGACGGCAATGCCACTGATCACGGCAACCAGGGGATGAAGCAGCGTCAGACAGGCCCCGCAACCCATGATCACCAGCGCTGCCAACAGCGTTGTCTTGCGCCCGAAACGGTCCACAGCCGCCCCCATCAGTCCTGACCCCAACGCACCCAAAGCATAGGAAAGAAAAATGAAGGCCACCTGGGACTGGCTCAGCAGGTAAGGCGGCGCCAGCAGGCGGAAGGTCACGTAATTGTAGAGGGTGACAAAGGCCCCCATGCCGGTGAAGGAAACCGCAAACAGACAGAGCAGTTGCGGCTTGGCCAGATGTCCGAACAGGGAGCGGGTCAGCGGCGTGATCCGGAACGGCGTGCGCCGGAAATGCCGGGAAGGCGGAATCAGAAACAGGAAGGCCACGGCCAGCACCAGACTTACGACACCGATAACACCGATGGCCCCCCGCCAGGGAAGATAATCGGCCAGACAGGCGGTCAGGATACGGCCGGTCATGCCGCCGATGGCGTTGCCGGCGATGTACAACCCCATGGCTTTACCCACCGCCCGGGGCGACAGTTCTTCATTCAGATAGGCCATGGCCACCGCAGGCACCCCGGCCAGCGCCACCCCCTGCAGCAGCCGCAGTACGATCAGCAGCTCCATCGACCGGCAGACAGCGGTTGCCAAAGCCAGAAGCGAGGTGGCCACCACCGCCGTCATCATCATTGAGCGCCGCCCCAGGGCGTCGGAAATACTGCCGGACACCGGCAGGGTTAAAGCCAGGGAAAAGGTTGCCACGGACAGGGCAAGACTGCCAAAGGCCGGGCTGACGTTAAAATCGGTCACCAGCATCGGCAACAGCGGCTGGAAATCGTACAGGGTGGAAAACGTAATGAACCCGGCGATAAACAACGCCAGATTCAGCCGGTAAAACAGCAGGGTACCCTGCTCTATCTTCTCCTCACCACCAGGTACCATCACTGCCCTTCCACGTCAGTATCTGCATCCCGTGCATATCTGCTCTTTGCATTAGAACGTGACTGCGAGCCCAAGCCTGTTAACCAGAGCTTTGTCTGTAATTGACTGCCCTTGCCAAAAAACAGACATATTTTTGGCGATAGTATAGCCAACCGTTACTTGCTCGAAGTAGGATTTTCTGGCATCAAAGTGTATATGCAGCAGATTATTAACCCATACATCCTTATATTTTAAGGTCACATAGGTTTCGACGCTGCCGTTGCTCCTCGTTTCGTACAGAAAAGCATCCAGTTCCATATGTATCGAAAAATTTGAATCGTGATGTTTCAAGACCGTAGCTACCCCGGCCCTCCCCTCCAGCCAATCCGCCTGTTTCGTTACCGTTGATTTTCTGATGGTGACATCAAATTTATGCCAGAACGCTTCAACTTGTCCTACAGCGCAGAATTCAAGGGGAAACTCCGGCGTCAAGCGCACCAAAGCCCTCGGCTTTAAAAAGTATCGCCTCAGTTCAAAGTTCTTATCAAAATCCAGCTTGTTATCACCTTTAATGCTGAGGATGGAATATTGATAATGGGGCATGTGCAGCAGTCTGGACGTGTACGCTGCGTCGTCAGTGTACATAAGGGCAAACGTGTTATTAAATTTCACAGGACCATCAGAAAATGCCTGTGCAGTAGCTGCTGCAATCACAACCATGAAGACTAGGATGGCATGTATCATAAAAAGACGCTCCGAACACCTTGCAATGTATTGCATTTACTCATGATCTGGCCTATTGTTTCGCCATATGCTCCACATTTCAAGGAGGACGCTATGAACCAGAAAATCTTGTTGGCAACTGTTCTTTCGCTCTGTTTGATGACCAGTATGGCCTTTGCCGGAGCCATGCCAAGCTTGGTAGGGGATTGGAAGGGCACCGGCAAGGGTGGCGTTGCCATGGGGAAACTCGGTCACACTGAATCCACCGAAACACCCAAGTTCAGTTCTGCTTCACCCGATTTCACCTTGCGGATTACCAAGCAAGACGGTCACCGTTTCCATGGAGAACGTTTTACCGCAAAAACGAAAGAAACCATACTTGGCGTGATTGATGACGATGGCAAATCAATTTACATGGTTGATGATGACGGCGTGTTTATCTGCACGTACAACAAGGCCAAGGATTCTATCAAAGTTCGCTACATGGAGCCTGGCAAGGATTCCAAGGTTGTTGCTATCTCTGTTTACACCAGGGTCAAAAAAATAGCTTTGGATTGAGAAATCCAACCTGACTCAAACGACAATCTCAGTACACGTTACAAAGGGCCTGCAAAACTATTTTGCAGGCCCTTTGTAACGTAAAAAGAATTATACATGCTCAGACGCCGTTTCAAAATAGTCATGCATGAGCGTTTGCAGGACCGCAACCAACTGCGCTTCTGTATAACCGGCAATGACGTCATGGTGACGCACGGCATCCTGCCTGAACAGCTCGAAAATATCAGGATCGAAATGGCTTCCGGCATCATCTGCCATGATCTTCATAACCATGTCAAAGGGGTATGAATCCTTGTAGGGACGGGTTGACGTTAATGCGTCAAAGACATCAACAATGGCAAAAATGCGGGCGTTTACCGGTATCTGCTTACCGGCAAGCCGGTCAGGATAGCCGGTGCCGTTATACTTTTCGTGGTGATGGAGCACCACATCGGTTGCATCGGACAACCAGGGATATGCTTTGATTATGTCACAACCGTGGGTAACGTGCGTCTTGATCTGGTCGAATTCCAGACTGGTCAGTTTGGCTGGTTTCAGCAGTATCGCATCACTGATGGCAATTTTACCGATATCATGCAGAAACGCCCCTTTAATCAGGCTGCACAACTCTTTTTCAGCAAGACCCATTGCTTTGCCCAGGTGGATTGAGTGAATGGTTACCCGATAATTGTGGTCGCTGGTGGTGCTGTCACGCTTGGCAATCGCATTTCCCAGCACCTCCAGCATACCGACGTTGGCATTGAGCAGATTGCCTGAAACCTGTTTCAACGCCGTGTTTTTCTGCTTCAGATCCTCCAGCACCAGCTCCAGATGCTGCTGTTTTGCATCGATATTGACAACCATCATACCGAATGCTTCGGCAAGGTTCACGATTTCAAGGGGATACATGCCCTCTTTGGTAAGCTCAAAGAGCGTCTCCACGTTTGTCGTGTCTCCCCTGGAGACCTCATTCATAATTTCAATCATCCGCCTCAGGATGCTGTAATCATGTCTGGCAATCATCGGGTTATTTCCATGGCGCACCTCCAATAGGTTGGCAACCCGCCGTTGATCATGACAGATAACGGGAGACCGAGAAACATTGAATCAGCGTAACAGAGCGCATCAGCAAGTCAAGCAACCGGACAAATTACGTTGCACCGGCTGCGGCAGGTAGTATAAAAACACGAAACTTGCAGCATTGCCACGTGAGAAGCCCCATCTCAACCAGGGAGTATTCCATGCCCAACTATCTTGCCTTTGCCAGCGACAACTATGCCGGTATCTGCCCCGAAGCCTGGCAAGCCATGGCAGAAGCCAATCAGGGCTTTGCCCGTTCCTATGGCGATGACCCCCATACCGACCGCGCCTGTGCCCTGCTCAGGGAAACCTTTGAGACCGACTGCCAGGTGTTTTTCGTCTTCAACGGCACTGCTGCCAACTCGTTGGCCTTGTCGGCCCTCTGCCGTTCCTATCACAGCATCGTCTGCCACGAGTTTGCCCATACGGAGACCGACGAATGCGGCGCCCCGGAGTTCTTTTCCAACGGCACGAAAATCCTGCTGGTTCCCGGAGCAGCCGGAAAGCTCGACCTTGCAGCGGTGGAACAGGTGATCACCAGGCGAAACGACATCCACTATCCCAAACCCAAGGTGTTGTCCCTGACTCAGGCCACCGAACTGGGAACCGTTTACAGGCCGGAAGAGGTCGCCGCCGCCGGAGAACTGGCCAGAAAGCACGGACTGCGTCTGCATATGGACGGCGCCCGCTTTGCCAATGCTGTGGCCGCGCTGGAATGTCACCCCGCCGATATCAGTTGGCGGGCAGGGGTTGATGTGCTCTGTCTGGGCGGGGCCAAGAATGGCATGGCTGTCGGGGAAGCGGTGGTCTTTTTCAACCGCGATCTGGCGGAGGAGTTTGACTACCGCTGCAAGCAGGCCGGTCAGCTTGCCTCAAAGATGCGCTTTCTGGCAGCCCCCTGGATCGGTATGCTGCAAGACGGAAACTGGCTGAAACGGGCCGGACATGCCAATGATTGCGCCAAGTCGCTTGCCGCACAGTTGCAAGCAATGCCCGGCCTGGAGATCATGTTCCCCTGCCAGGCCAATTCGGTCTTTGTCACAATGCCTGAGCAGTTACTCCAGCAGCTACGCGCAATCGGCTGGCATTTCTACAGCTTCATCGGCGCTGGCGGTGCCCGCCTGATGTGTTCATGGGCAACGGAGGAAGCGGATATCAAAGCCCTGGTGGATGATATACGAAGCATTGAGGGCAGTGAACTGCTATCGCCGCCATAGCTCAATCCTCCCAAGCGATATCAATATGAATTCACACAATTGATAAACTCCGCTTGCCCCATATGGCCAATGCCGCACCAGTAAATAGGCCAGTTTGTGTCCGTTATGGAACTCAAAGCGTTGTTACCGGAATAGTAATACCCCCGGTACAGCGCTTGTTGTGCGTTATTTGTGTACAACAAAGGGAAGAGCTGTTTCAAAGAGTCGTTCAACAGACCCTGCGCGGCAAATGCCATTGAAAACGTGTAATAGTTTGTGAACTGTAGCGGCTTGGCAGCAAGGTCATAGTTCAGGGAAACATAGTCACCGGATGCAAGCGCATCACCGGTAACGGCCAGCACCTTAAAGGCAGGATCATTACCGGAGCGTGTGGATATGGAAGGAATAATTTCAATCACCTCGGAAGAGGGCAGGATCCGGTATTCATCCATGTGGGTATGTCCCGCAAGCGTCATGCTTATAACACCCGGATATTTTGCAACTATCCCCAGAAAGCTGGTCTGATACGCTGCCTTCCACATCATGGTGGCGCTTGTGGCAGTAATATGGCCATTTGCATCAGCAGATTTGGCGGTTGTGTAGATATCCGCCCCTGGTGGCACATGCAGCAAGAGCCATACTTTTTTACCGCTCGCCTTGGCTGAAGCAAGTTTTGCATCAAACCAGGCCAGTTCTTCGTTTACCGCAGTATCGTTATTGCCAGAAACATAGGTGGAAAATGCGACGGTATTGAGTCCTATCACCATCAGATTTGTTCCGGGCAACTCTGCCGAGTAATAGCCTCCTTTTGTATACGTAGCAAGAAACTCCTGACGATCCGCAGCGCCGTTCAGAAATTTGGTATAAAAAAGTTCCGCCGTGCCGGAAAGAAACGTGCTGTCCGGTCCGGTGTCATCGTAGGAATCGTTATTTCCCAAGGCAAACATGACCGGAATAGTGCCCACAGACGACCTGACCTGATCTATGAAAAAAGCCACGGTCTTATTGGCAAACGCCTGCATGGCTGCGACATCTGCTGCGTTGCGGGGGTTTTGGGTTCCATTCAGATTCTGATAAAACAGTTGCGAAAAATGATGGCCGAGAATGTCGCCGGTAAATACAACCAGCGGACTCGCCCCAAGATTCTGCTTGATGCTTGAGAGCGTAAGCACGAACAAAGGATAATTGGTATCTTCACCAAAGTTCGAAAGCGTCTGTTTGGTAGATGTCTTGAAAATTCCTGCCCACTGGCTGGCGTCAGCAGCAACCAGTTGTTCAAAAAGCGCCGGGTCATAATAGGGATTAAAATGAACATCTGAAAACAGCACCACCGGGGTGCTGCTGGTGGTGGTGGAATCACTCCCGCACGCTGCCAACTGTAGTACGAGTATCAGAATAACCAGACTGAAAAGCCTGAAATTCCGGAAGAGCCTGTTCATAAAAACCTCCCCTCAAGGTGTCACTATCTGCACGCCGGACGTTGACTTTTTGCAACATAGCACATGCAGTTCTGTCTGTGGCGGATGGTTTGCAGCTATGTTGATGAAAGTCTTTGACTCGGTGTATAGTGTTTTAACTGGATCTGGGGAAAAAGAAACCTGAACAGGCAGCCCAACCCGCACCACCAGTAAAAAAGGAGTAACGCCATGAAAGAAAAGCTGGAGCAACTATTTTATTTTGGCATCGGCAGCGCACTGCTGGCCAAGGAAAAACTTGAACAGGCCGGTAATTCAGCCAAAAGCATAAAAGAGGAAAATGATCGCAAGGCGAGAGAGTTTTTTGATGAGGCTGTGGCCAAGGGCAGTGAAGAGCGGGAACAACTGAAGGGCAGCATTAAAGAGATCTTGAAAGAAGCGATTGATGAACTGGGGCTTGCTACCAAAGCTGACCTGGATGCATTACGGCAAGAGCTGAGACAGCAGCGTCAGTGACGGTGCCGTCTTTGTGAGGTCATTGCTACTTTTTTTCAAGCTCTATCATCCACTCAGGATTTACCTGGTTTTCCGGGTGCTGTTGACGGTTTTTCTGCTGATCCGCAAGCGGTCCGGATGGCTGGGGGTGGGCCCGCTTGATCCGATGCCTCTGGTAGCAGCCATCGAAGGGCTGGGGGCCAGTTTTATCAAACTGGCCCAGGTACTGGCCACCCGGGCTGATTTCTTTGACACCAGCTATCTGGAGGCACTGCGGCAACTGCATGATCAGTTGCCTCCCATGCCACAGGATGATTTTCAGGCGGTCTTTGCCCGGGCATTTGGCGAGGGGGACTGCTTCGCAAGCTTTGAACAGGAACCGTTGGCCTGCGCCTCCATCGGCCAGGTACACCGCGCTCTCCTGCAAAACGGCGATCAGGTGGCGGTCAAGCTACGCCGCAATCGGATCCAGCGGGTAGTCCGGGAAGACATCCGCCTGCTGGGCTGGTTCCTTGCGGTGCTGCACCCACTGTTTTCAGAATACACCCGCAACTCCATCGAAGCGGTGCTGGCCGCCTTCAGCCGCACTATCCTGCAGGAAGTGGATATGCTGGCGGAACTGTCCAACCTTGAGCGTTTCAGACAGGCCTATCCTGACTCAGGCGTTCGCATGCCACTTCCCTATCCGCAGTTTTGTTCCCATGACGCACTGGTGATGAGTTTTGAAGAGGGTATCCGCTTTGACGATCGGGAACGTCTGGGACATCTGAATGTTTCGTTTGTCAATCTGATGGAAAAGCTGGTGCTGTTTTATACCGAGCAGATGCTGGTCAAGGGGTTCTTCCATGCCGATCCCCACCCTGGCAACCTGCTGGTGACACCTGACGGAGAACTGGTACTGCTGGATTTCGGCATGGTCAGCCGGATCCCCAATGCCACCCGGCTGGCCATGATCAATACGGTCAAGGCAGCATTTGAACGTGATTTTGAGCTGCTGGTGCAGGCTACCCGCAAGCTGGGAATCATCACAGACAGCGCTCCGCAGGATGAACTGACCGGCCTTGCTGAAGAAATGTTCCGGATCTTTGACAATGATCAGTTGAGTGCCACCAGTATGCAGGAGCTGGCCTTCGGGGGCATGGATGCCCTTAAGGACTATCCCTTCAAGCTGCCCCAGGAAATTATCTACGTCATGCGAGCCAGTTCGATAATTGAGGGGCTGGGCACCAGCTACATCGAGAACTACAACGGAATCAAGGATGTGCTGCCGATCCTTCGGGCCAACCTGACCAGAGCTCTGGGAGAGCGGGACAGCTTGTGGGGGGTGGTGATCCATGAGCTGGCTCAACTGCCGTTGACCCTGGTTAAGACCCGCCACCTGGTGGATACCCTGCAACAGGGTGATCTGACCGTACATCTGGCTGATGAAGATCGCCGTGCCCTGTTGCGGCCCCTGCAGGCCTGGCTGCAAAGACTGGGCTGGGCAGGACTCCTGGTGGCGCTGGCCTTTTACCTGAAGGGCAGTGATTATGTTGGTGCCACATGGCTTTCGCCTGCCTGTTTTGTGTTGGCTGCCATTCGGCTGTTGTGGTGGAAGGCAGTAAAATAGAACATTATCCTAGCCGCAAATTGGACACTCTGTTTAGAAATAAAAAAGTCGCGTCTTCAACTCGATTACACTGTCCGAAGCTGAGACGCGACTCTATGGCTTTCTTCTTTCTCAAGGGGTGTTAGCCAAGTGCAGCCAATCCTTTACGGTCAATAAGATCAAGAAGGCGTTGCGCAGGGCCGCTGGGTTTCTTCTGTCCTTGTTCCCATTGCTGCACAGTAGTTTTGCCAATACCAAGAATTGCAGCAAACACTGCTTGACTTACATGGTTTTCAGAGCGGATGCGCCGGACATCTTCGGCCTGAATAGGGGGCTTTGGCGTTAAGCAAAGCTTGTCCATTTCTCGCATGGTGATTTCGTTCATGGCTCCAACCTTAAACAGATCTTGAGCCATCTCATGTGCAATATTCAGTATTTCACTCATGGTATTGTACCTCCCAAATCGAGCCAATCGCTAAAAGCTCTTGAACGTGTTTATCTGTAGTTTCAACAAAAGATTGCGCGGCAAGACTTAAAGCGGCTTCTTCCTTCACGGAAATGTTGGCCTTGTCGTTCTTGGCAAATGCGTACAGAAAAACGATTCTTTCCGTATTTGGCCTTTTGTATCCCACAACAACACGGTATCCGCCTCGTTTTCCTGCCCCTGTCCGTGGCAAACGCTTCTTGAACAAGCAGCCGCCAAGATCAGCGTCAACCTTTCCCGAAGCGATCTCCTCCGCCGCATTTAGCAAAACGGCATCCGAAATACCTTCCTTGCTCGCCCAGTGGTTGAACCACTTATTTTTGAACACCCTCATGTCAAAAACTGTATCACTAAGTGAGATATTTTACAAGCTGTCCTCTAATCAGTCGTAATACGTTGAGCCGCTTTTCAGATGCTTCCAGTTCCACATGTAAGGCTCCTGAAATAATGGGAAGCGTCCCGCTTATTTTCTAAAAAACCAGCGCCAGTGAATAAGATCGCCATGCCCGACGATATTCTATTAATGAGCTCCTCTATATTTGGGGTAGTTTCATTCAACTTCACATTTTGGCTCTTCAGCAGAATTTTTG
>DIUT01000058.1 GCA_002423105.1 Geobacter sp. UBA6151
CCCAAAAATTACGAACTCATGACTGTTCCAAGGAAGAAAATGAAGGAGATCTCACACCGGAACAGATATCGTGCTAATTAATGCTTAAACTAGCGCCATTCGGGACAGTGTATTCAATTCACCCCCGCAACGCCCTCATAACCGCCTCCGGTTCCCGGTCGATCACCTGAAGCAAAATCCGCGCAGGTCCTTCGGGATGACGAACACCTTGCTCCCAGTTACGAACTGTCCTGGAACTCAGTCCGAAGAGAGCGGCAAACCGGTCCTGGGACAATCCCAGCTTCTCCCGCAGGCGGGTGATATCGACATCCGCAACCTTTACCTGATGGGATGTGCCGCGCGAACTGTCACCATCCGCATACGCCAGCGCATCATCCAGTCCTGACATGATTTTTTCAAAAGCTATTCGTGCCATGTTCTTACTCCCCAAAATACATGGATGGTGTATACCACATACTACGGAAAAATCAGCAACGGCTCCCGATTTTATACGGATGAAATCTAAACCAGTTTTCAGGTAATAGGGGCACTTTCCGAATTAGCTATCAAACTCCCATTCCCTGTTACATATTATCAAAGTAATTATTGACCACTTTCTATAGAATGATATACAGTTAGTTCAGAAGTTCGGCTGGTCACTGCGTAGCGGGGGCTGGCCTTTTTATTTGGGCAATACCACCAAGCCGTAACCCTCTATCTTACCCCTCAGGCTTCTTCGAAACTTGCTCTCCACGATCCGGTAGTCTTCCTTGACAGTCTTTCCCAAGATTGTTCTGCCAATCGGTGTGACGACCAGATCAGCCAATTGCAGCCCCGCAAGGTTGCTCTTTTTGTCCCGAAGGTTCAAACCGAGAATCCGCCCCTCAATCTGCTTTGCCTGTAAGTAGCGGGTTCCCTGGATCTTCAGGTTCAGCCAAGCCAACTCCAATTCATGATCAAGTGTCGGATCACGACGCTCGGCAACAATTAACCCACCACCCTCCACGTTTCCAACCTCCATACAGAACCGTTCCACAAGGACATCCAGGCTGAGCAGATACGGGTCAAGGGCTGCCACACCATATCGGGACAAATGGTGATCCTTGCGAATGGCACAAGCAACAACGGTATAGTCCAACTCATCCATCAAATTATTGAGCCTATCGTAAAACTCCTGACGAAATTCATTGTCTTTCAGCTTTTCAAAACCGTTACGATTTCTGGTTATATCAGCAGTGTGCAGAATCAGGTCTTCGTTACCAAACAGTTCTCGCTTGAATCCAGCCAGCTTGTGCGTCATCTCTCCTTCTGCATAATCTTTCTCCACGATGATACCGCCAAGCACAAACAACGGGTACTGACGGTCAATCAGACGCAGATTGTGATCACCTGACTCGTCGAGAAACATTATCTTCATAACTGCATTACCCCTGCCTATCTCGCAGAATTAAGTCCACACAAGCGCCACGGTCATAGCGCACCGAGGCGGCCAACGCAGGATTGAAAAAATCCCTGATAATATCGTTCGTTGAAGTATCAAGAACCGGGGGGAAAGGTAGTGTTGTGAGAGATTTCATCAGCGCTCGTTCAGAGATATTGAAATACATGGATGGTGTATACCACATACTACGGAAAAATCAGCAACGGCTCCCGATTTTATACGGATGAAATCTAAACCAGTTTTCAGGTAATAGGGGCACTTTCCGTATTAGCTATCAAACCCCATTCCCTGTATGGTGACAAGGCAGATCAAACGATTTTGAAATAAATAGCCCCCTACTTTTCCGAGTTGGGGGCTATTTCATAGGATCAACGCCGAGGGCGGCCACTGGGGATAATTGGCGGAAGCACATGGGAATCGAATTTTAGCTTTTAACCACTGTTAATCCTACATCTACAGAAACAAATTCGCACTGTTACCCCAAAAGTTACCCCGATTATTACGGCTGAATTTCAGAGTTCGTTGATGCCTTCTTCGATAGTAGATGCCAGCTTAAAAGGCGGGCTATAATGTGTTGGGGGGTCATCACCAGTGCAAACTGTTTTGGATGCTTGATGACGAATCAGTAAGTCCTTGAATTTACCTAAAATATCCCAACCAAGATTTATAACAGCTTCATAGACTGCGATGCATTCTGTAGGCTTTGTCCCTATATAAGCCATTTCAAGAGAACGGGCGTGCATTGAAAGCTGCTTAAATTCTTGCTTTTTTGCAAAGAACTCGACAGAAGAAACACCGCTATCGGCCATGCCTTGCTGAATACCATCAAGCTCAACAATGTCGTTTTTGATTTCAATCCACAGAATTTTATAACAGTCAATTGTCACACGGACCAAATGGTTATGTGCTCTCTTGAGATTTTCACTCCTGTTTTCGGCGCTCTCAGACGCATCCGACCACCTTACATAATGAGTAAATATGTTCTCAATCTCAACGAGTATCTGCCTGGGTTTGTCTCCAAGATAACCGACAACATCAGAATAAATTGGTAGGTGCGTTTCTTTATAGAAACGGATAAATTCATCGATAGACAAGGTAGGACTCCAGAGGGAGGGCTGAGGATGTTTACAGCTGGGCTATATGAGCATCAATATCTAAACTATAGTCCTTAAACGCAAAGATACCGCCTCTCTTAGTCACTATTTCAGCACCATATTCACGGCCTCCATAGTTTTCGACAGTTGGACGCGCAGCAACCACAGCATTCCAGATTTCTGTTGACGTATTGAATTCTGTTACCTTGTACCCGGTAATATCTTCAAAAATTCTCCCCGCCATAACTTCCTCCATTTTTGTTTGCTGCCACTGATGGGAGACTTGCCTACATTTTGCAATGCTTGAACGGAAGTCTATAGCAAAAAAAAGTTCCGAGTTAAAGAAAAAATTGAAACCTTTGAATCTGTATTTTTGTCGCAGCAGCCCATTAATCGGAGTGTATTTATAAATATTCAATAAAAACAGACTATTTAAACTAAAACAAGAGAATGCCATCTTTGTATACATAAATACTATAGCGCCATACAATATATTAATGCAAGTCCGGCTGGTATTGAGCAAAGGAGCCTATGCTGCCCAGCATGTCCGCTATGGCGTCCGTCTTCCGTCTGCCCTCTTCTGCCAGCACTGCAAGCGGGTAAAGGTCCGCAACTCCGACGTTATTCTCCAGAAGGTGCGCAAGCACAGTGAAAGTTGCATTGCATGCGTCCAGTTCCCGCAAGATCGTTGCTGTCTGTTGTTGCGTCATGGTGTCAACCTCCTGGTGGTCTTTGATTTGCGACGGCCATAGACGCCGCCTGTCTGTAATTCTTCCAGTGCCTTCTTTGTTGCTGCAGGAATGAACTTGTTCGGCTTGCCGGGAATGTACGGAATCTTTCCTTCAGACACTAAACGCTGTACGTGCGTCCTTCCCCATCCGGTGTATTCCATAACATGAGCGGTATCCCATAGGCCGGTTTCATCGGTCAGGAACTCCCTGATCCGGGCCGTACCATCTTCCGGATGTTTTTCCAGGTACAATGTCAGCAGCCCCACCAGTTGGCAGAAATCGCTTTGGCGCGGTTCCATCTTCTCGATCATCATACGGCCATCCTCCTTTCGATGTTGTACGCGCAAAGGTCCATATGAGTCAGGCGGTATTTACGCCTCTTCTTGAGATAACGCACCACCGCTGTCTTGCCAGTCCGAGCAATGGTTGTCATGATCTTGCTTTCGGCGGTCTGGCCTTCAATGAATGCCCGGAACTCTTCCAGCTCTTGCAACGGTGATTTGCTGGTGGTGGCCCTGATCGCACCCAGGGCCGCAACGGTGAACTCGGAGACAATCTCCTGGAACTCATAATCAGCGGATGTGCAGGCAATGCCGTTGCTAGTCGCCAGAGAGCACACGATACGCCGACGTAACTCAATCATTGCTTTAGCCCTCAATATCTGTTCCTCAGTCAGCCCAAGACGTACCGCGCCGATCTGAGACCGCAACACACTCTCGGCAGCGGGGATACACATACCGGCGCCGTTGCCATTTTCCCGGCTGTGCTTCTTCGGTTTCCGGATCGTTTGCAGCGGCAATACCTGTGATGCAGGTATGGTCAACAGCGGCCTGCTGTTCTTTGTGGCTGTTCGCATACCACGGATGATGTAGTTGTCTCCCTGCTGCTCAACGATCTCTCCGCGTAATGCCCTACAATCCTCTGTCCTCCGGTAATAGATAATCTCCCCTGCCTGAAACATATCGCCCCCCGTCAGAAGCTTGTTGTTTGTCCATCTGAGTCGATTAATTACCAGTGCATTTTCACGCCGTCAACAAAAAATATTTAATAATATCATGTAGCTGTAGCGTATATCAAACATCTGGACAAACGCCAGAGGGTGTAAGACTCTCTAGCGAACTGTTCATAATAGTTCATAATCAACCACTTATGAAAACAGGCGGACAACTGGACAACGGATGGACAAACAACATGATTTTTTAGGTGGTGGCTTGTAAATGCAGTGTTGGTGCGGGTTGCAAAGAGTTTGCCCGGTGTAACTGGTGATGATATGGTATAGACACAAAGCGTCATTGACGCACATTTTTTGGAGTGTTGTTGCTCGCTACCCCTGGCCCTGGTGCCGGGGGTTTTGCGTCTCTGTGGCCGCGTTTTTGATTGCCGGCGAATGTCGGACATAGACCAGAACACAAAAGCCCCGCTGGCAACAAAGGAGGGAGTTGCAGCGGGGCTTTTATTTCCCGCCACCGGCAAGCGCTCCGGCGCGGGTCTGTCCGGGGCCTACCCCGGCTATGGTCGTTATCTGCCCAACCAAGAGACTGACATACCTGTCTCCGGTGGCTTCGGCTTTGCCGACTCCTTTTGTGCATCAAGGGCTTGTTGCAAACGGTGCTGCTGAACCTCTGCAACGGACATTCGTGACTGTTTCAGGCCAGGACCGGCAACAGGTGCCTGTGCAGAAGCAAGCGTGGTGTCTCGCTCATGCTGCCGTAACTGCGCTATTTCGGTCAGGGTGGTCATCCGCCCGAAAGTAATTTTAGGCATTGGCGTGACAATGGGTGGCTGTCCGTTTTTTGTCAGATACGCATTGATTGCGGCTTTTGTTCCATCGGTGAGTTTGGCCGGGTTGTTCCTGGCCGCTGCGATAAGCGTTTCGAGTTTTTTTGATTTTTGCATGACGGGTTGCGCCCCTTTCTGGTCTGGTGTAGTGGTTTCGGCTATAGTTTCAAGTTTTACGGGCTTTTTTCGTTTCAGCGACAGATACTTTTGCCACTCTGCCGGGGTGAAATACGGAGTTTTTGCCCACCCCGTCACCCGGCTCAATCTCAGTCTGCCGTCTGGGTAAACAGTGCGGAGTATTGTACCAACCTGCACTGATCTGGGAGCCGGTGCCGGGGCTTTCGGCTTTTTGCGCTGAAGTGCCGCTATTTTGGCAAAGTATTTTCCAGCCACATCATCTTTGGCCTTGCCGGACTGTTCAGCCGGCTTCTGCCGCTGCTCCTTCTCCTGCTCTTCCCGGCGCCGATCTGCTGCACTGGTGTCCACGGTCGGCAACGGCCTGTCGTCCACCTCTCCGGGCAGGGATTTCCTGATTCGCCGCGCCGTCCCTCTTGCAATCATAGAAATTGCTTCTGGTTTCGGTGTGCCTATCTCTATCAATGCCCGTATCTGCTGGTTTGCTCTCTGCTTTGCTTTTGCTGTAAGCATTGTGTGACCTCCCCTATTTAAATCCTCGTTTCAGCACCGCGCCCACCTCAGACATAATCATCCTGTGTTGGCGTTCGGGGTCGAAAGGCGGGTTATTCTCCCCAAAGCACCCGTGGTCCATCCGCTGCGCCACCAGGCCGAAATGTTCTGATGCTATTTTGTGGGCGGCGAATTCCAGTTTCCAATAAATGAATTTGCAGCCCAGCATCTGGATATTGTTGCCCCGCATTTTATCAATCAGCTCAAGCGTGATTGGCGCGGCGGTGATCCACCCCTCGTCATCATCCGGCAGCCCCACAGCCAACAGTGAATTACGCGCAATCACCATTTTTTTACCAGTGATTCGGTATTCCACCTCGCCGGAAACAATCTCCTGCGCTACGGTATCGCCGATACCCATAATGCGCTGCTGTTCGATGTTGGCCTCAATTACGATATCCTGGATCAATCCCACTGCCTGCATGTTCAGCTTAACCAATGCGATATTGGCTGTGATTGTTTCGTTCATGAAAAAGTCCTCTATTGTTGGGGCGAAGGCGCCACTGCGGTCAATGGCAGTTGCTGTGGTTTGGTATTGCTGGCAATCTGGAGCAGCACATCCAACAGCTTAGGATCAACCAGCGGGTTGCTAGTGGCCTGGGGTATTGTGGTTCCCGTTGCACCCGTTTCTGTTTTTGCCTGCCGTGGCTTTTCAACCTGCATGATGGGGTTATCCATCGTATGGGTCGGCACAGTATACCTGCCTGCATCAACCTCCCATGGCTTGCGCTGGCTGATAGTCGGAGTTTTGCGGGTGCTCCATTCCGTTCCAGGCTGGAAACCTTCAAACCGCTCCATTGCATCCATGTAGGATTTCCGCTGATCCTGGGTGAAGTCTTTCAGTTTGATGTTGTTCCCGCCAATGGCACGGAGCACTGATTGCTGATACTGCGGGAGGTTCGGGTTTTCGCTGGCCGGTGCCCACTTTGCTATTGCAGCTGTTGCGGAAAGGTTCTTGTATCTATCGCCGAAAAGCAGGTTTTCCTTTGCCTTGCGGCCTGCTGCATAGCTGGGGAACACTGCGAACCGGCCATCACTGCCAATGGAGCCTTGTGCCTTGGCAAACGCCCCATCCTCGATATTGCCAGGGTTGTGATTTGCCCAAGCGCGGGAGCCTTTGCGGTGCGTAACTGTGCCGTCTGCTGACGGGATAGTGGTGACGCCATTGAAACGAGATGGTGCTATCCCGGAGCGGCTTTCCAGTTCGGCCTTGATCCTCTTGCCCTCCGGGCCGTTGGGGTTGCCTTGGACTTCAAGCTGACTGAGACGATCCCGGAGTTCTTTTTCCGACTGAACACGCTTCAAGTTCTTGTCGTTGTCAGCGCCTGCCCAGCCGATAGCGCCCAGCGTGCCAGCTCCCAGAGCAATCCCTCCGGTAACGGGGTTGAATAGCCACGGGGCAATTTTTGATAGCATACCAGTGGCACCAGCAGCCCCAGCAGGGAGTGCTCCTTTGCCCAGGTTCATGGCGCCACCCAGGAAGCCCAGCGCTCCGCCAGCTGCGTACAATCCGGCTGCCGTTACCATAAGTTTTGCTGCCGGACCCATTTCGCCAGCAGCAGTTCCCAAAATGCCAAATGATTTTTTCCAATCGCCATCTGCCAGCGCTCCGGCCATCTTTGCGGCTGACATTTCCAAAGGTTCAAACAGTTTGGAAAGTTTCTCCCCGGCTTCAATTTTCACAGCGTCTTTTGTGGCCTCCGTTGATTGGCGCCCCAGTGCCGGATTAGCCTTGATCTCTGCCAGCCACTGAGCAGCTTGCTTGTCGCCGCTCTTGGCCTGTTTATCAAGCTCGTCCAGCATGTTTTTTTTGCTGCTGGACAGCTTTTTGAAAAATCCGCTATCCTGCATTTCGATCAAGGTTTTGCTGCCCTTGGCTCCCAGGTTCCACTGCGGGAACATGGTTTCAAGTTGGCCTGCTTTGGCTTCTTTGCTGCCGCTCAGTCCACCGAGTATTTGTTGCAGCAGTTCCGGGCGCTCCATAAACCCGCCCTGCTTGATCATGTTTATCTCGTGAATCTTCTCCCAAGTCATGGGACCGTTGAACCCGCCCATAGCCTGAAACAACCGGATATCACCAGCACCAGTCCCGGCGCCCTGCAACCCGTTCTGCATCACGTTGGTGAACTCGCCGGATTTGGCAAACACGCCCTTTTCTCCGCCCAGCTTCAGCCCTTCCAGAGCTATTGCCATTGACGCTGAAAGCTGCTCTTTACTCATTGCAGCACCGCCCAAGCTGTGGGCAGTGATACCCATGCTTTTATTGATCTGATTCAGCAGCTCGGCCATTTTGGATTTATCAAGGCTATCTGCCGTGCTCCTGCTGATTGCCAGCAGTGTGGCAGATGGTAATGATCCGGCGTTTCCGGTGGCATGGTAGACGTTCTCACGGAGGTTTACGGCCTGATCTGTGCCTATGCCCTGGCTTTTGGCGAAAGCGGCTGTGAGCATGGCGTGTTTACCGATGTCGGTCTTTCCATTCAAGCCGGTGGAGGCGGACAACCGTTCCTCCAATCCGTAGTATTCCAGCGGGGTCATACCGATACCAACAGCAGTTACGGCGCGGTCCCTGCTGCCTTTGATACCACGGGCAAACAACGGTCCTTCGTGCTCAATAGATTGTCGATAATCGGACCGGCTCTGGGACAGGAAGCTCCCCAGCCCGAAACCACCAGCAGCAACAAGCCCGTAGCCCATAATTTTTTTCAGGCTGCTGGCCAATGCTCTCTGTTGTTGCTGATCCTGACGGCTGCCGACTGTTACATGGGCATGGTCAAGCATTTGATTGTAATTTTCAGGGAGACGCTGTTTGTAGTCATTGGCGCGTTTTTCGGCATTGGCAGCGGTGCGCTCCAACTCTGACCGCCGTGAGGTCAATTGTTGAATCTCGTCCAACATAACGCCACGGGTGGAGGGTTGCAATTTGGGGTCGTGGGACGCAGACTCCAAACCCTTGAGGTCTGCCGTAACCTGTTTCAGCTCGTCGCGGGCACGTTTCGCCGCTGTCTGCCAGGTTTGCAAATTGGTGGCGATCCTGCGCGTCACTGAGTCCATACCAGAGAGATGGCGGGTCATGTCTGGCGGGAGGGTCCGGTTGTTGCCCTGGAGGTTATGCATCTGCTCTATGGCGGTCTGCATGGCAGGAGTACGCTGTGTCGTCTCCATGCCCGGCAGTTGCAGGCCGGTGATGCTGCTCAGGGCGGTTTTTACCTCTGCAATATCTTTGATTGCTGCCTGTAGCTGGCTGCGATCAACTTGTATGGGTATGCTTATGCTCATGGCTTGGCCTCATGTGCAGCGGTATAGCGCTGTTTCAGGTCATCAAGCGTCAGCTCCCCCTGCAAAAAGGCGGTGATGTCGTCCGGGTTTTGCTCGTTTGCTGCATCCATAACCGGTTGCAGGTCTGGTGCCGGATAGCACGATTGTAGCGCTCTCATACCGTGGCCAATTTCCATACAGGCGGCCAGAAACGGAGTGGGTACAGCGTCCCAATCAACGTCGTTAAAATACGGCTGATCCCATCCCATCATCCGCCCCAAAAAGTCCGACTCCTCACGGGTCAACGTACTCAGCCTCAGGACACCCTCGCTGTTAAAACAGGTATGCCACCGACCATCAAAATTGAGTTTTTGATTGATGCTATCCTCAAGCCGCTTTGCAATCCGTGCTTCTGGTGTTGATTCGATTTTTTTGACCTCTGCCTTTGTTTGCATTTCCCCTACCTCCTGTGGTAGCCCCTCGTTTCGACTGAGAACGGTTTCAGCGCCTCAAGCCGTGCTTTTATCTTTTTGATATTGGTATGGTTTTCGTCAGCGTCCTGGATCCGGGCCTGATCGTGCAGTATGCCAATGAGCGCCGCGCCTTCGTCGGTGGTGATCTCTCCGGCAGCAACCGCTTTGAAGATTGCCGCCGCCTGTTCAGTCAAGGTGCCGCCTGGCAGGTCAACCTGTACCGGCTCTGGCTGTGGTTTCAGCGATGGGATTATCCGATCCAGGCATAGTTTCAAGGCGGTGGTGTCGCCGTCCAATGCCAGGTTGACGGCCTTCTCGATCAATGCCTCCGCATGAGGCTGTAGGAGTCCGCGCAGTTCGGTTCTGCGGTCCCTGCTGCCCCGTGGCCTGCCTGCGCTGTTGCCGCTATGTCCGGGTTCAAATTTTGCCATTTCCTGTTATTTCCCTGTTTTTATCAGCCACACATGGCTAGAGATATAGATAGGGTAAAGACCGATTTACCGCGAAAAGTACCGTTTTCGGTAAAGACGGGTTTACCGCTGGCACTCCTGTTTTGCTGCTAGCCCGGTAAATGTGGGTTTACTGCTTCCAGGAATACGGGTTTACTGGGACTTTGTTTTTTTGAGCTGCTGTAGCGCTGTTTTCCGGCTGTCATTGCAAGCCCTCTTTATCTGTTGCGTGGGGTGCCAGTTTCGCCAGTTTTCAATACTCCGATAGGTAGCTGGTATCCCCTTCCCGTCAAAGATGCCCCCCCCTGTTGCTCGCTCGATAAATCCAAGGCTCATGAGCTGCTTTATAGACTTGTCAAACGTTGGCCGAGAAATCCTGAAGAAACCTACGGCCTCCTTGAACGTGAACTGGAACACAGGGTCAATATCGCTATCCTTCTTTCCCTTTGCCCGTTCGCTTGCTCTGGCGTGGTCACGTTTTGCGAAGCAAATATTGGCTATGTCGGTTGAAGTTTTGCTCAACTCTTTCCAGGCTGGATAGGTAATGTCCTTTGGATAGATGCGACAAAACCAATTTTCAAATTTTGGGACACCCTTTTCGTTGCGACCATTTGCAAGCACGCCTTTTGCCGCCTTTTTTTTCCTTCCGCGCAGTAAAGGCGTATTGACTGCATTTTCGTTTTTTGCCGGTAAATCCGTGTTTACTGGTTCCAGGGGCTGGCTTGGTAAGGGAGTTTTGACCAGAGTAAGTACCGGTTTGGGTTGGGGCCACGTTTCTGGCCAGTGTCCGGTATCAACAAACCACATACAGTCGTCATACTTGCCATGTTGGCTGATATACCTCGACTGTAACCCCATCTCTCGGGCTTTTGCTGCCGCCTGTGCTCGGTACTCCATAGGTTTTCGTTTCCTGGGCGCGGTGCTCATACCTCGCCCCCAATCCTGTCAGCCTGCAACTGTCGAGCTTCTGCTATAAGGCGGCGGTATGCGTCCCAGATGCGGGCCTGTGATACCGGTACGGGCTGGCCTGCATCGTATAAGTCAGATAGTGCCCTGATCTGCGGCGTATCCGGATACTTCCATGCAGCACGAGGCGAGCATGACAGCTTGATTGTTGAGACTGGATGCTCCGCCGCAGCAATGACTGCTGCTACGGCGACACGGCGGGTGGTGATGGTTGGTGTGGATACCTCGATCATGTTCCGGCCCCCCTATGCCGCTTGACGGTCAAGCAATGCCCTGATGTCTGCCACCCTCCATACGGCTGTTCTGCCTAGGTGCAGGGGTGCCGGGTAGATACCGGCCTTGATACCGGCATACCATTGTGTTTTGCTGATAGGGATAATGGCAGGGATACCGGGCCGGGGCCGTTTGTGCCGGAATTTCGGCTTTCCGTTGCGGGTTGTGGCGGTCTGATTGCGGTGTTGTTCAGCCTGCTCAGGCGTAATTTCAGGCTGTCCAATGATCTGGGTTAGCCGAAGGTAGCCCTCGGATGGTAATATGTTTGCGGTGGTCATAAAAAAGCCCCCTTATGATTTGTCAAATCAGTACAGGCCTGTACTAATTGCGACTATTTCACAAGGGAGTTATTTATTTCACTGTTGTTATGAGGGGGGGGTCATGGCAACCCCGATTATAATATCTCTGGTTTATCCTCCATCGCTGCATATTCGCTGATTTCTATAAATTCACCTCCATTTATCAGTATTCTGTCCATAGCCTCTTGCGTTGCTTTTAAGCGGTTGCGCCCTTCTCTGGCAAGGGTTCTAGCCCGTTCCTCACTCCTGCCAAGTTCAGAAGCAAGCTGTTTATATGCATCGCTACTGCTCATCGCTTCCCTTAATTCTGCGTATCTGTTTGCCGCATACAAACTCATTTTTACACTTCGCCCGTCATTGTCTGTCTTGTCATGCGGTTTCCTGATCGCCTTATATGCACGGGGTTTATTGTCCCAATCAATCGCGCGGCCCAACAGAACGGCGACAATACAAGCCATGTCATCGCAGTCTAGATCTCTGCCGCTGTTAATCTGCATTGCTATTAGCTCCCGCCGTGATCTCGCTACGGTTCCCATCACGCCGCCCTCTTCAATGGAATAACCTTCGCCCCAGCCTTCAATCCGTCCAGATAATCAGCCCACTGTTGCATCATCTTCCGCCGCGCCGGTAGGTGCGAAGTCCGGTTATACGCCCTGCCGTTCGGGTCTCTGACTGCGTGCGCAAGCTGATGCTCAATAATGTCCGGGGGGAATTGTAAAACTTCATCCAATATTGTCCGCGCTGTTGCCCGGAATCCATGCCCGGTAACTGTATCGCCATCATACCCCATGCGCCGGAAAGCTGCGTTGACGGTGTTATCCGACATTGGCCGCACCGCCGATCTGATTGACGGAAAAACATATCTGCCAGTTCCGGTCAGCGGCCTGATCTCTGCCAGAATAGCAATCGCCTGCTCTGGTAACGGCACAACATGCGGATGCTTCATTTTCATGCTGTTTGCGGGGATGTTTATCTGTGCATCATCAAAATCAATCCATTGCCATTCAAGCTGTCGCAACTCCCCCGGACGCAATAGCAGCATAGGCAACAGTTTCAAGGCGCACTGTGCCGGAAACGAACCTTGATAACCGTCTATTGACCGCAGAAGCGGTGCAAGCTGTTTCGGGTCGGTTACTGCCGCCATGTGTTTCCGGGTTTTGCTGGTAGGGGGAAGATGTTTGCGGAGGCTGGCTGCTATATCGTACTGCGCTTTATCAACCGAAATTGCATAGGTGAATACCTGGCTGCAAATGGTGCGTACACGCCGCGCCGTTTCGATAACGCCACGGGACCGGATGCGGTCAAGTATTGTGCGGATGTCCTTTGCGGTGACTTCAGTTATCGGCTTGCTGCCTATCCAGGGGAAAACATCTTTTTCCAGGCGGGTCATGATTGTAGCGGAATGTTCTGGTGTCCACTTCTTATCTGCAATCATTTTTTTATGCCATTCGCGGCTGATAACCTCAAAGCTGTTCGCCTGAAGTTCACGCTTTGCAGCCACCGCAGCCTGTTTTTCTGCGGAAGGGTCAAGCCCAGCCGCTACCAGCTTACGGGCTTCAAATCGTTTTTCCCTTGCCTGTTGAAGTGATACCTCCGGGTAAGTACCAAAAGAAATCAATTTTTCTTTGCCATCAATCCGATATTTGAAACGCCACCACTTTCCGCCTTTTGGGGTAACAAGCAAAAAGAGGCCATCGCCATCTGAAATCTTGTAAGCCTTCTCTCTCCCTTGCGCCTTGCGTGCCTGTAGTTCTGTGATCGCCATAGTTACCCCCATGAAAAACCGGTTGTTACCCCATGTCTACTTGCTGTTACCCCTAACATTACCCCAGAGTTACCCCGGATTGCAACACACTTTTACGGACTAACCGGAACTACAGACAAGAAAAAAGCCCCTGTTTTCTAGGGGCTTGTGCACTACGTCGGCCTATGCCGGATATGTATTGGCGGAAGCACATGGGAATCGAACCCACCGGGGAGATTTCTCATCCCCCCCACCGGTTTTGAAGACCGGGCGGCCCACCAGCGGCCGACGTGCTTCCAGAAGATTGTCTGGCGGATTATGCCTTCTTTGCTCCACCCAGGAAATATTGTTCCACAAATCCGGCCACCGCTACCGGGTCGTTCAGGTCCAGCAACGGCACATCCAGATCAAGCGGCTCATCGCTGGCGACCGCAATCAGGGTGGGGTCATGCTGTTCACCACGGCAGATCAGGGCTGGATTGTGCCCGGCACGATGTACCTCGATCTTGGGCAGGCTGCTCATTTTAAAGCCTTCGGTCAGCACCAGATCGACGTCACGGAAATAGGTGGCAATCAATGCTTCAACCGGTGGAGATTCCGCATGCTGCTTTACCATGGCCAGTTTGGCCGGAGAGGAAATCAGCATGGTGTCAGCCCCGGCAGCAGTAAAACGATGGCTGTCCTTGCCGGGATGGTCGATATCGAACCTGTGGGCATCGTGCTTGACCACCCCGATCCGCCAGCCCCGTTGTTTCAACTCGGCAATCACCTTCTCCAGCAGGGTGGTCTTGCCGGTGCCGGACTTGGCCACAAAGGAGACTGCGGGAGGCAGCGGAGCCGTTTCGCTGGAACTGTTCATCGGTTATAAAACTCCTTCGGGACGAATAGACAGGTGGCATATTCTGCCAGAAAAGCGCCTTATTAGTCCAGCGCCTAACACCATTATCCAGAACAATGCATTTAAGACGGAGGCACCGAGACTCGGAGACAACCAATACCAGTTTCTTTTATTGCATCAACTGGCAATGCTTGATAATGCAATCCTGCACTCGTCACACGTTTTCCACTGCCTTTCGTTGTAAAGGAACCCAAGAATACCCATGAAAAACAACACTACAACCGCAGCAACTTCATCAATGCGCCAGCTTGCAGATCTGCTGCCGTTCTTCAACGGCCTAAAAAGCAGATATGCCCTGGGAGCTTTACTGCTGCTGATAACCAACGGCTCGGCCCTGCTGGTTCCCTGGCTGCTGAAGCGCGCGGTGGAGCAATTGAGCCATCCCCGCAGTGACGGTTTCAGCGCAGGCGATTACGCGCTGATGATCGCCCTGCTGGCAGTCGCCTACTGCCTGGTACGGATCGGTTCGCGCACGGTCATGCTGCATGGGGCCCGGCAGGTGGAGTTCCGGGTGCGGGAAGCGCTGTTCGCCCGACTTTTGCAGCTTGATCAGAGCTTTTTTTCCCGTGAGCGGACCGGCGACCTGCTTTCGCGGTTTTCCAATGATCTGACCAACATCAGGATGCTGGCCGGGTTTGGCGCCATGAGCATCCTGAATACCGTGATCATCTATGGTGCAGCCCTCTGGCTGATGCTGCTGATCAGCCCCTTGCTTACCCTCGCCGCACTGGCCTCGTTACCGGTCATGGTCTTGACGGTGCAAGCGGTCAGCGGCAAGATTTTCACCCTTTCACGGGAAGCACAGGAAGAGCTGGCCACGGTCTCTAACCATGCTGAAGAGGCCTTTTCAGCAGCAGTGCTGATTAAAAGTTATTGCCGCGAGGGAGAGTTCAGCAAGCGCTTTAACGATGCGGCGGAACGTTGTCTCAACAAAAATCTGAAGCTGGCCCGGCTGCGCGGTTTCATCATCCCGGTCATGGCGCTGGCCACCGGCGCCGGAACCCTTGCCGTGCTATTTGTGGGAGGGCGACAGGTGATTCAGGGAGTCATGACCCTGGGTGATTTCGTGGCGTTTTCCGGCTATCTGGCGCTGCTGGTCTGGCCCACCATGGTACTGGGCTGGATCCTTACCCTGTTTCAGCGGGGCGGCGCTTCAATGGCCCGTATCAATGAACTGCTGACCGCCAGGTCTGCTGTTCATGAAATGGACGAGCCGTTCAGGACTGCACCGCTGAACCAGGGAGTTATGTTTAAAAATCTGACGTTTTCCTACGCAGAGCGACCGGTTTTGCAGGAGATCTCCTTTGAAGTACGGGCTGGTGAGCGGATCGGCATTACCGGCCCGGTGGGCAGCGGAAAATCAACCCTGCTGCAACTGATTCCGCGCCTGCTACCGGTCAAGGACGGCATGCTCTTTCTGGATGGCCGGGATATCAATCAATTGCACCTGGGAGACCTGCGGGACATGATCGGCTATCTGCCCCAGGAGGCAACACTTTTTTCGCGGAGTATTGCCGAAAATATCAGGTATGGCGGAGAGGGCGATTGCCGCAAGAGCGCTGAACTGGCCGGACTTGCCCCGGATCTGGACAGTTTTTCCCAAGGGCTGGAGACACTGATCGGTGAGCGGGGTGTGACCCTTTCAGGCGGACAACGCCAGCGGGTGGCCCTGGCCCGCGCCATGGTGCGCAACCCTGCCCTGCTGCTGCTGGATGACCCGCTGGCCGCGGTGGATGCGGGCAACGAGGATGAAATTCTGAACGCCCTGTCCGCTGCCTGGCAGGGTAAAACCGTACTGATGGTCTCCCACCGGCTCTCGGCCTTCAGGGACTGCCACCGGGTGCTGGTGCTTGATGAAGGGCGGATCGTTGAACAGGGAACAGCGGCTGAGCTGCTGCAACAGGGGGGACGTTACGCGGAACTGGCCAGGCGGCAGGGAACGGGAGGCGTGAAAACCTGAAGAAGCGAGGAATTTTTCGTTCAGGGTGCGGCAGTCAACGGCCTGCGCGGAGGCGTAGCAGCGCTACGCCGCACAATTTCGCTTGCGAAATTGGACCGCGAAGGCGCCCGAAGGGTGAGGCCGCAGGCCAAAGTCACAAGCGGGACGGCAGGCTGACGTGGCCTGGGCGGAAAAGGGCCGCTTCATTAAAAAGGATAGCCGAGACCCACGTATATCGCCGGCCCATCCCTGCCGACCCCCAGGTCCACCCGGCCAACGATATTGGGACGAACCGTGGCGCGGAAGCCGATGCCGGGGTTGAACTCGAAATTGTTGGAAGCCACCTTGTCAAATCTTTCCATGACTACCCCCAGATCCACAAAGGGGGCCACCTCCCAGTCCGCGACTACGTTGAAGATCTCCCAGCGGAACAACCGTATGCGCTCCTCCAGGTTCAGCAGCAGAAAACTGTTATCGATGAAACGGTTGCGCCCATAACCGCGCAGGGTGGTTTCCCCTCCCAGAATACTCTGCTCAAGAAACGGCACCTTGCCGGAGTCGGTATCGCCCAGGGTCTGGTTGTACATGACGCGGAAGACCGATACAAAACGCTTGTCCTCCCCCTTTGGGATGTAGCCCTTGACTTCAATTTCATAGTGACGGTAGTCACCCGCACCACCCAAAGCCTTGACGGTCGGCTCGAAGGTGATCCGGCCATAGCCGCCGACAGTGGCCAGGGGGCGGGTATCAAGTGTGCTGTAAATCAGCGATATTCTGGGGGCATGGGTGGTGAAACCGTCAAGGCCGTTTACCTCCCCGGCAGTAAAACGGTCTTTGATGAACGGCACCTTCTTGACCGCCCCTCCATGAATAGATACGTTCCTGAAGCGGTGTCCCAGCTCGACGTAATAGCGGCGTCCCAAAAACCAGGTGGCGGATAGATTATAGACAAATTCCCGGTTGGTGTAGTTGGTTTCCTGAGCAATCGGAGTGCGGGCGTTAAAACCGTAGAAGCGCGATGACCCATCGGCAAACCAGCCGATGAAGCCGTTCAACTCCAGATTGCCGTTTTGCAGACCGGTATCCCGGAAGCGCGCCTCATAATCAAAGTTGGCTCGTTGTGACTGGGCCAGGTTGAACTCAAGACTGCGCTCTTTGCTGAGGTTGACAGCGCCATAGAGACTGCCGGTAACACCGAAGTTCTTGTTCTGGTTAATCTGGGGCGCCAGCAGTGAATACACTTCGTTGTTCTTGTCGTGAATCAGAAACGCTGTCAGCGCGCCTGCCGTGATCCCTTCGTTGGGTGACGAGGCGATCACCGGCAACGGCACGGAAACCACCTTGACCGGATCGCCGCAGGATTCGCTGGTAACAAGTGGAAGCTGTGTACGGGGAACAAACGATGTGCAGCCCGCAAAAAGCAGGCAGAGCGGCAGAACACAGAAAATAAGCCGGAAGCATTGGTAGTTCATCAACATGGGCAACCTTGTACACTGCCGCCGCTTGATCTGTCAATATGTTCCGGTCACGGGGCCGTTCAGCGGATTTCTTGCCTGACAACAGCTTTACTGCTACTCTTTTTTGCACGTATTTAATTGGTTTGGAGCATCTGATGAAGCTGAACGCAAAACTGATCCTTATCATGCTCTCCCTGCTGATCATCGCGATCATCACCCTGTTTACCCTCAACCAGTACGCCCAGAACGATCTGGTGCAGGAGATTCAGGACAGTTCCCAGGAGATATCCAAGGCGGTGCAACTCAGCATTGCCGACCTGACTTCCCAGGCTGAAACCTCGCGACTGTCCGACTTTCTTGACAGCGCGCGCCAAAAGGGAATTAACGAGATCAACATCATCAACAGTGAAGGGGAGATCATCGACTCCACCAACCCTGAAAAGATCGGCAAACTGAAGGATCTGAAAAAACTTGAAAAAGGTGTTCGGGCAGCTCCGCGCAAAACAGGAGAAGCCTCAATCCTCTCCCAGAAACCCTACGACGTCGTGGTGCCGGTCATTGTCGGTGACGAGCACCTGGGCTATGTGCAGGTCAACATGCTGCTGGACAACATCCGCAATATCCAGCACGCCAACTTCATCAAGCGTCTGGTGGCGACGGCCATGGTCTTTACCGTAGGTATTGCCATCACCATCTACCTGGCCCGCCGCTATACCGACCCGATCCATCGTCTGGCGGAAGATTTCAAGAAGGTTTCAGCCGGCGACCTGTCGGTCACCATCCCGGTGGAAAGCTCCGACGAGATCGGCGAACTGGCCCAGGCCTTTAATGAAATGGTGGAAAAGCTTCGGGAACGGGAAGCGCTGGAAAAACGCCTGTACGAGGCGGAACATCTCTCCCGCGTCGGACAGCTGGCCGCCGGCATCGCCCATGAGATTCGCAACCCGCTCAACTACATCAGCCTGGCCATAGATCACCTGAAGAACGAAGTGCTGGCACAGTGTCCGTCACGAGCAGATCAGGTAAGTGAGCTGGCGGACAAAATCCGCGATGAGGTGCGTCGGGCCAACTACATGGTACTCAACTTCATGAACTATGGCCGTCCCTTAAAACTACGCAGAGGAATAATCCGCTATGACGAACTGCTGGAGCGCGCCCTGCTGACCCTGTCGGACCGCCTGGCTGAACAGCAGGTGCGCGTTGTCAGACAGCTTGACGATGACCTGCCACCGCTCTTGCTGGATGCCGAACTGATGCGTAACTGTATTGCCAACTTTATCACCAATGCCGCCCAGGCCATGCCAAACGGCGGCGAGATTGTGCTGGGCGCTGCGCTGGACCGTAAGCGATCCGGCTGGCTGTTCCTGACCTTCAGGGATCAGGGGAACGGTATCTCACCCGAAGACCTGGACAAGATATTTCAGCCCTACTTCACCACCAAGGATGTGGGCATCGGTCTGGGATTGGCCATAACCGAGCGGATCGTCAAGGAACATGGCGGTGAGATACGAGTGGAAAGCCGATGCGGCGAAGGGACAACCTTTACCGTACGCTTGCCCACCGGAGAGGAAACGCTATGAAGGGCAGCATTCTGATTGTGGATGATGAAAAAGGGCAGCGGGAAATCCTGACCATGATCCTGCGCAAGGAGGGGTATGACACCGCCGATGCCGCCGGTGTGCAGGACGCCTTGAAGCTGCTGGATAAACGGGCCTTTGACCTGATTTTAACCGACCTGAAGATGCAGGGTTTGAGCGGGCTTGATCTGCTGGAGCAGGTCATGGCCGATGATCCGGGGCAGTGCGTGATCATGATGACCGCCCACGGTTCTGTTGACAGCGCCGTGGGAGCCATGAAGCGCGGCGCCTTTGACTACCTGGAGAAACCGCTTGAACGGGACAATCTGCTGTTGACCATGGCACGGGCCTTTGAGCGGATTTCGCTGGTGCGGGAAAACCGCGTCCTGCAGAAAAAGGTGGCGGAAATCGAACGGATCCCCTCCATCATCGGCGATCACCCAAAGATGAAAGAGGTCTACCGGATCGTCACCAAGATTGCGGCCACCAGTTCAACGGTGCTGATCTATGGTGAATCAGGCACCGGCAAGGAGTTGGTGGCCCGGGCTGTCCATGACCGTTCTCCCCGCCATGAACAACCGTTCATGGCCATCAACTGTGCCGCCATCCCCGAAACCCTGATTGAGAGTGAACTGTTTGGTCATGAAAAGGGAAGTTTTACCGGCGCCAACGCGCGGGAAATTGGCATCCTGGAAGCAGCCAACGGCGGCACGGTCTTTCTGGACGAGATCGGCGAGATGAATGTATCCATGCAGGCCAAACTGCTGCGGGCCATACAGGAAAAGGAGATCCGCCGGGTTGGCGGCAAGATCAACCTGCCCCTTGATGTGCGGATCGTCTCCGCCACCAACCGCGATCTGGAGCAGGAAATACGCAAGGGAACCTTCCGGGAAGATCTGTTCTACCGCCTGAACGTGATCAGGATCAACCTGCCGCCGCTGCGGGAACGGGGTAGCGACATTGCCACCCTGGCCGACTATTTTGTGGTGAAATATCGCGAAGCGACCGGTATCGCGGTGGAGGGGATCGCCAAACCGGCCCTGCGCATGCTGATGAACTACACCTGGCCCGGCAACGTCCGTCAGCTGGAATCGGTCATCGAGCGTTCCGTGCTGATGGCCGAAGGCAGCATCATCCAGCCCGACGACCTGCCGGCAGAAATCACTTCTCTTGGCGCCCACGGCGGCATCGTGCCGTTTGAACTGCCGCCGGAGGGGATCAACTTCGAGGAGATGGAAAAGGCTCTGATCATCAAGGCCATGGAGCGGGCCGACTGGATTATCGGCAAAGCGGCGCCGATTCTGGGGCTTTCCTACAAGACGCTTCAGTACCGGCTGGACAAGTACGGCATTGAGAAACCGGAGCGGCGCGGGCGGTAACGCGCCGTCAGCTCTCGTCCCCCAGATGACGGTTGGGGATCAGATAATTCCTGATGTAATCCGACACCGCCGCCTCCAGGGACCAGGGCTGGGCTGTATAGCCGGTGGCGTGTATTTTCTCAGTCTCGGCGCAGGTATGGTACTGGTAGGTTGTGCGGATTGATTCCGGCATGTCGATGTACTCGATGGCGCAGGGCCGGTCCATGGCGCTGAACACAGCGGCGGCCAGTCGGTTCCAGCTTGCCGTGCTGCCCCCGCCAACATTGTAAATCCCGCCAGCCTCCCGGTTGTCCAGAAAATGCAGGGTCATGGCAGCGGCATCTTTTACGTAGACAAAGTCCCGCACCTGTTCGCCATCGCCATAATCAGGGCGGTGGGATTTGAACAGCTTTAAGCTGCCGGTGGCGGATATCTGCTCAAAGGCCTTCTGCACCAGGGAGCGCATCTCCCCCTTGTGCTGTTCGTTGGGACCGAAGACATTGTAATATTTTAGTCCGACAATGCTGTCCAGCATCCCCTCGCGCATTGCCCACAAATCAAAGAGCTGCTTGGAATAGCCGTACATGTTCATGGGACGCAAACGGGGCAGCAGCGCTTCGTCATCGGAAAAGCCCAGTTCGCCATTACCGTAGGTGGCAGCGCTGGAAGCGTGGATAAAGCGTGCCCCCTGCTCCCGGGCAAAGAGCGCCAGCTTGCGGGAGTATTCGAAATTGTTTCTGATCAGATAGGTGGCGTCCCGCTCTGTTGTTGATGAACAAGCACCAAGATGGATTACCGCATCCAGCGGTGCCCCCAGGCGAGACGGCAGCTCTCCGCTGTCCAGCAGCTTCTCGAAAGCATCCTTCTCCAGGTAATCCCTGAATTTCAGCGGGGCCAGATTACGCCATTTCTCCGTCAGCCCCAGATGGTCCACCACCATGATAGTGTCATGTCCACGCCGGTTCAGTCCGTGAACTACGGCACTACCGATCAGACCTGCGCCACCGGTAACGATAATCATTGTTTCGCTCCTTCCCGGCAAACCGGGCATCCCTGCATGGCCAGCGGCTGCTCCAACCGACAGCGGGCAAGCAGTTCCCGATCGCGGAAAATAGTGGTGGTGGGGCCGTCAGCCGCCACCTTCCCCTGACACAGTATAATGGTTCGGGGGAAAAGTTCCAATACCATGTCCAGATCATGACTGGCAACGATCCTGGTGTGCTGAAAACCGGACAAAAGTTCCATGACTTGACGCCGGGCGTAAGGATCAAGCCCGCCGGTGGGTTCGTCCATCACCAGGATATCCGGCGACATGGCCAGCACCGTGGCAATGGCCACCCGTTTTTTTTCGCCGCCAGACAGGTGATAGGGAGCCTTGTGGCGTAGATACAGGGCATCCACCTGTGTCAGGGCAGCAACAACCCGCGCCTCCAGTTCTGCGCCGGACAGCCCCATGTTCAGCGGGCCGAAAGCCACGTCCTCAGCAACCGTTGACATGAACAACTGATCGTCAGGGTTCTGGAACACCATGCCGACCGTGCGCCGGATCTGCGGCACGGTTGCCGGGGTTAGCAGGGTGTCACCGATCCTGATTGTTCCGGCCGTTGCCGCAAGCGCACCGTTCAGGTGCAGCAGCAGGGTGGACTTCCCGGCACCGTTGGCGCCGATAATCGCCACCGCCTCACCATGGGTGATCCGAAACGAAATCGACGTTACCGCACAGGTGCCGTCAGCGTATTGATGCTGTAATTCCCCGACCTCAACTATATGATGACTCATTGCACGCCCCCTGTCAGCAGCAGACCCAGCAGACGAGCCGGATCGTAGAGGCGGATCGCAAGCAACAGCAGCCCCCAGCCCAGCAGAAACAATGTATCTCCCACGCCAAAGGAACTGCCGGACGGACAGTGGAACTCCCCCGCAAACCCGCGTGACAGCATGGACCGGTAGACCCGCTCCGCCCGTTCCCAACTGCGCAGCAACAAATGACCGATCATTGTGCCAAAGGAGGCAAGCCCCGTACCCTTGCCGCCAAAACAACGCTGATCCCGGGCCAGCTTCAGCCGTGCCGCCTCTTCAGCCAGTACAAACAGATAGCGGTACAGAAACAGCAACTGGGCCACAAACACCTTCGGCAGCCCTAACTGCGCCAAACCCCGGCACAGTGCAGGAAAACCGGTGAGGCTGACCAGGATCAATGCGGAGGCGACGGTCAACAACGAGCGCAGGACAATGGAGAAGAAGGAGATCCAGCCGCCGCTGATCTGAACAGGTCCGGCAATTGCCACTATTTCACGATCAAGCAGGGGATTGAAAATACCGACAACCAGGACAAAGGGAATAACCAGCAGAATTTTGGAAACGAGGTAACGGACCGGCAGCCCGCCGCCTGCAATCAGCACAACCGGAAAAATAAAGAAAGGAAACAGCGCCGCCAGTTGATATCTGCCAAGCGATATTACACAGATGATAAAAACCAGGGTAGCCAGTATCTTGGCCCGTGCATCAACATGGTGCAATGGACTGTCACGCTCAGCCAGCCGTTCAAGCTGCCTGAAGTCCAAAAGCGCCCCTTCAACGGAACGCATCTGATCCTTTCAGGGCGCTTTTTTTCCGTGATGCCAGGAAACCTGCGCACAGGGCAAGCAGAAGTGTCGCGGTCCCGCCGACAATTCCGGAAAGGCTCGTGCCAAGCTGTGTACCCGCTTGTACCATCTGTCCTTCGTTCTGCTTCCGGAAAGCATAGTCGGGCAACAGAGCTATTTTTTCCTGAACCGCAGCAAACCCGGAATGCAGCCCGGCTTCCGGTCCGCGCAGCTCTTTACTGCCGCTCACTTTGGCAATGGACCACTCCAGACCATCGGGTTGTTCTGAGGCAAACCAGGAGAGCAGCGCGCCGGTCAGCAGCGCAGCCAGCAAAAAGGTAACCATCACCGGTTTAAGGGAGCGTGAAAGCTGCGGAGAAACAGCTCCATCCAGCAGTTCGGGACGGGCCCTGTGCACAAACAGCAGCACCGCCGCGGTCACCAACCCCTCCACCACGCCAATGGCCAGATGAATCGGCTGCATCAGCAGCAGGAAGCTGGAAAATGACAGGGAAGAAACACCGGAAAGCGTTGTTTCAAACACCACGCCGAACGCGCCCAGTTGCAAGCCGACAACCGCCGCAATCACCGCTGCCGCTGTCAGCCTGCCCCGCGTCGGCGATGATCCCGCCAATGGTTTGTAGAGCAGCGGATAGGCAACAAAGGCCGGGAAGAAGCCCAGATTGAAGATATTACAACCCAAAGCCAGCAAGCCGCCATCGGCAAAAAACAGGGCTTGCACCACCAGCACCGAAGCGATGGTGAGGAAAGCGGCCGATGGTCCCAGCAGTACCGCCAGCAGCAGACCGCCCCCCAGATGCCCGCTGGAGCCGGTGAGCGGAATAGTAAAGTTGATCATCTGCGCCGCAAAGATGAACGCCCCCAGCACCCCCATCAGCGGTACGAGGCGATCGTTCCCGGAATTTTTAATCCGCGAGGAACAACGGGCGATCAGCACAGCGGACACCGCCCACATGGTTCCGCCAACAACCGGGGAAACAAGCGCGTCAGCCATATGCATGGGAGACCTCCATAAGGGACTCGGAACTTACCGCGGTAGCACGAAGTTTATATACGTAACACTCGATGTACGGCAAAAATCACCGCACTGTCAACCGGATTTCTGTTGCCTACTGGAAATTCCCGGTTATCATACGGCCTACCGGAGGAAACGCCATGTCCACGATTGTCCGTTCCGTCTGTCCCTACGACTGCCCCGATGCCTGCGGCCTGCTGGTGGAGGTGAAAGACGGCCGCGCCCTGAAAGTTTCCGGCGACCCGCACCACCCCATAACCCGTGGCCTGCTCTGCCCCAAAATGCAGCACTATGAGCAGACGGCCCATTCACCGCGCAGACTGGACAGACCCTTGATCCGCTGCGGTCCCAAGGGGAGCGGCCTGTTTGCGCCACTATATTGGGACGAGGCGATCCGCGAGATCTGCTCACGCTGGCGGACATTGACCAACAAATACGGCGCGGACTGCATCCTGCCCTATTCCTATGCCGGCACCATGGGCTTGGTGCAGCGCAACAGCGGCCATCCTTTTTTTCACAAGCTGGGGGCATCACGGCTGGCCCGTACCATCTGCTCGCCAGCCAAGGAAGCTGGCTGGCAGGCGCTGATGGGGGATACTCCGGCACTGGACCCGTCGGAGATGCAACACAGCGATCTGGTCATACTCTGGGGCATCAATGCCGCGGCAACCAGCATTCACACCCTGCGGGACGCCAAGGAGGCTAAACAGCGCGGTGCGCGGCTGCTGGCCATCGACACCTACCGCACACCAACCGCAGACCATGTGGATGAAACCATTCTCATCCGTCCCGGCAGCGACGGCGCACTGGCGCTGGGCATGATGTATGTCATGACGGTATGGGGACTGCTGGACAGGAAGTTCATAACACAGCAGGTCAGCGGCTTCAAGCCGCTGGCCGAAACCATTCTGCCCCGCTGCACACCTGAGGCAATGGCCAGTATCTGTGGCATCGCGCCGGAGGTGATTGAGCGGCTGGCCCTGATCTACGGCAGGGCCAGAGCCCCCTTTATCCGCCTGGGCAGCGGCCTTTCCCGCTACGGCAACGGGTCCATGAATGTGCGCTGCATCACCTGCCTGCCCGCTATCAGCGGCGCCTGGTCACAGCAGGGCGGCGGCCTGCTGTGCGGCGCCTCCACCGGGACGGCCTTTGCCATGGAGCGGATCACCCGAGAAGATTTCATGCCGCAGCCGTTGCCGCGCATCATCAACATGAACCAGCTGGGCAACGCCCTGAGCGCAGATGCGGAGCACCCGGTCCGCTCACTCTATGTGTACCATTCCAACCCCGCAACCATTACCCCGGACCAGAATGCCGTCATCAAAGGGCTTGAGCGGACAGACCTCTTTACCGTGGTCCATGAGCGGTTCATGACTGATACCGCCCGCTATGCCGATATCATCCTGCCGGCAACCTCGTCGCTGGAACATGCCGACCTGTACCGCAGCTACGGCGGCTATCAGGCGCAACGGTGCGCAGCGGCAATTCCGGCAGTGGGTGAGGCAAAGTCCAACTGGGACACCTTCAGCCTGCTTGCGGAAGGGATGGGTTGGGATGAACCGTTTTTCCGCCAGTCGGCTGACGACCTGATTGATCAGCTGCTGGCATCGGAAACCCCCTGGCGCAGCCAGGAGACAACGGAGAAACTGCGCCGTGGCGAACCGGTGCTGCTGACGCCGCCATCATCTCCACGAGGGCCATGGCTTACGCCATCAGGAAAAATTGAAATTCATAATCCGCGTGAGCCTGAGCCGTTGCCCCGCCTGCTGCCAACCCATGCCGAAACAGACGACCTGCCGCTCCGCCTGCAACCGGCAGTGACTCCCTTTGCCCTTAACTCCGGTTTCTACGAACAGGACCACTTACGCAGCAGACAGGAACAGATGGTGCTGCTGATGCACCCGGACGACGCAGCAGCACGGTCGCTTGTCGATGGAAACCCTGTTATCGCCCGGAACAGGGAAGGAGAGGTGTGCTTCACCCTGCGTGTTACAGATCAGACGCCAGCAGGCACAGTGGTCACCGAAGGGCTCTGGTGGAGCGAATTCATTGGTGGCAGACGTGGTGTTAATGCGCTTACATCCCAGCGTTTGACCGACCGCGGGGACGGTAGCACCCTGTACGATGTTGCCGTTGATGTCCGCGCCGCCTGAATTTGTAACAATGTGTAACAAGCGCATGACAGAATTGACATTCTAAGCTATAGTCCTCGACCGGAAGTTTCGTGAATTTAACTTTTGGAGAGTTCCCATGAACATGCTGCTCGGTCTATACATGAGTCTGACAGTTCGCGCCCGGATTTACCTGCTTGGCATCTGTTACAGCTTTTGTATCATCTTTGCCGTTGTCGCCAGCAGATTCCTGCCGACAATTTACGTTATCGGCACCACAGCGCTGTTTGTCATTGTCGGCGGTTTTTTCACCGGACTGCTGTTCTGGACCGTTAATAGTGCTCTGCAACGAATTCTGGACTACCTGAAGGAAATGACCGGCGGCAACCTGAACCAGACCATTTCCGCAAAACGCAATAACGAAATCAGCGCCATCATCCGCTCCATAGACTCTCTGCAGACCTCAATGCGCACCATCATCTCAAGCATCCGGCAGACATCGGATACCCTTGCCGGCTCATCCAACATCCTGCGCCACACCGCCATCTCCATTGCTGATGGCACCGGCAACGCCGCCATGCAAACTGATTCAGCCAGCCAGGCGGCGTCAGGCATGGCCTCGGTCAGCTCAGAAATCTCCCACAGTTGTGACACCATGTCAGCCATGGCTGAAGAGGCTCAGGCCGTCTCCCACGAAGGAGAGCGGATCATCACCGGCATGGCCAGAACCATGGGCAGCATTGAAACGGAAATGAGCGGAACAACCAGCGCCGTCAAATCACTGGGCGCCACCTCCACCCGCATCGGCGACATCATTGCCACCATTGGTGACATTGCCGATCAGACCAATTTGCTGGCCCTGAACGCCGCCATTGAGGCAGCCCGCGCCGGTGAGCAGGGACGCGGATTCGCCGTTGTAGCTGATGAAGTACGTAACCTGGCTGAGCGGACCACCGTAGCGACTCGCGAGATTCAATCGATCATCGACGCCCTGCAAAAGGATGTCAGCACCGTGGTAAATTCAATGGAACAGAGTTCGGACAGCGTGCGCGACGGCGGCGAAGCAGCCCGTCTTTCCTGTGGAGCAATCAACTCCATCCGCGAAAAGATCAGCACCCTGCACAGCCACGTATCGCAGGTTGCCAATGCCACGGCCCAGCAATCATCCTCCACCCAGGCTATTTCCGACAACATGCACAGCATCTCAACCGTTATCCATGCCGCTGCCTCCGGGGCCGAACAAACCAGGGCAGCGGCCATGGAATTGAACGCTTCAGCCGCCGAACTGCAACAGATGGTAAGCAAGTTCCGGGTTTAAGAAGTCCAGACCACGCTGTTCCAACTACACACGCCGTCGGCAGCCAACTGTCGACGGCGCTCTTCCGGATTCAGCCATGCTCATTACCAGCTTCCAACGCAATAGAATCCTGCTTCTTTCCTCACTGCTGCTACCGCTTTTCCTTTACTGTGTGACCCTCTGGAAAGATTACAACTCTATTGCCGAAAAGTACCGTAATGACGCTATCCGCACCGCGCATATCTTTAAACAGCATGCCCTGAATATCTTTGAAACCCATCAACTGATAGCTGAAAAAATTAGTGGGCGGCTACAGGGAATGGATTGGAAGACCATCGAACATTCGACGGATCTACACAGCTATCTGGCAAGCATACAACAGCAGTATCCGCAGATTGATGCCCTCTGGCTGGCGGACCGCAGCGGCAGAGTACGCGCTGCCAGCCTGCTTTTGCCGGAGAACCGGATCAATATCAGTGAACTTCATTTTTTCAGGGCGCTGCGCAGCAACGGCAATAAGATGTCCATAGGTCGGCTTGTACAGCCCCTTGTCCTTAAAGAGCACAATTTCAACATAGGTTTTCGCCGTGAGGATGCATCCGGCTCTTTTGACGGCGCACTAATCATAACCCTGAGCCCTCAATACTTTACCAGCTTTTGGAGCTCTGTTCATGAGAGACCGGGCTCTGCCGCTTACCTGCTACACCCTGATGGATCGATTCTTGCCGGTTCTTCACCGGTCACGCCGGGGAACAGTCTGCTTGCCCGTGACACCGATCCGATGCGGGCACTGGCATCCACTACAGAGCAGGGCACATTTACCGGGAGTTTTCCCCAGGATGGCATACAGCGCACCTATGCCTTTCACAAGCTGGACAGATTTGACCTGTACCTCTTCAGCGGTTTTGAAACAAAGACACTATTGCGTGAATGGTTATGGCATGCCGCATTGTACGGCGCATTTTTCGGGATAGCAGCCATTGCCCTGTTCGGCCTTGCCTGGAATTTTGTACAACTGTATGAGCAGATGGAACAGCGGGTGGAGCGGCGGACAGCGCAGCTTGCACAGAGCAACCAAGAGCTGAGCCAGGAAATAGAAGCCCGTAAACAGGCTGAGGAACAACTGGTTGAAGCGAAGCGGCTTGAAGCCATAGGGCAGATCGCTGGCGGGGTTGCCCATGAGGTCAGGAATCCGCTGAATGCCATTCTGTTTGTCACCGAGGCGCTCTTCAAGGAGAAGAGTATCAGTAGCAATCCTGATCTTGAACCATATATGCAGCATATTCGCACCCAGGTGCGGCGGCTTTCCTCGCTGATGACCGAACTGCTGGAACTGGGTAAACCGATCCCCCGCTCATTGTTTCAGCCGGTGCTCATAACCGCCGTGTGCTCTGAAGCGCTTGATGCCCTCAGATTGTCTGAAGCATCAAGCAGCCATACTCTTACCATAGTCAGTGATGCAGGGTTTGAAACCTGCCACGTGCATGCGGACCCGCAGAAGCTGCGACAAAGCCTGGTCAACCTGCTGGAAAACGCTGTCCAGAACAGCCCTGAAGAAAGCGAGGTGCATTTACGCCTGACCACAGACAGCAGATTTCCCGGCTATGCGGTGCTTCAGATCATTGATGTTGGACAAGGAATAGCTGCTGAAAATCTGCCCCGCATATTTGAGCCGTTTTACACCAGCCGTACCGGTGGCACCGGACTGGGGTTGGCCCTGGTCAAACATTACATCGAAAGCATGGATGGCAGGGTGCGTATCTGGAACAACAGTCCTCCTCCGGGCTGCACGGCAGAGATTCGTTTGCCCTTTGCAGGCGAGGTGCAAGCATGAAGCCCCGTATTTTACTGATAGAAGATGATGATGCCACTCGCTTTGGTTTTGTGCGCTATTACGAACAACAGGGATATGTTGTCACTGAGGCGGCAACCTTGCGTCAGGCAGATGAGCTGCTTTCCGCAGAATATTTTGACGCCATCGTGCTTGATATCGGCATGCCAGATGGCAACGGTGTCGATTTCATTCAGACCATTCGGCAGCACGACCCGGTGGTGCCGGTCATCGTCATGACCGGAGCAGGCGATATCGCCATTGCTGTTGATGCCATGCAGCGCGGTGCCGACAACTTCATCACCAAACCGATTGATGAGATCAGTCTGACTGTCTTTCTGAAAAAGAATCTGGAACTGGGCGAACTGAAGCGGCGTCAGTTCATGCGCAAGCAAAAGGAGAGCAGGGAAGATTCTGTCTTTGGTGAAGCTCAAACAATGATCAAACTACTGGAACATGCACGTATTGCCGCAGCAAGCGACGGGCCGGTGCTGATAACCGGTGAGACCGGCACCGGCAAGGGGATGCTGGCAACATGGATACACCGCAACAGCAAGCGTTCATCCTATGAATGTATTGAGCTTAACTGCTCAGCGCTTCAGGGGAATCTGCTGGCCAGGGAACTGTTCGGCCATGTACGCGGGGCATTCACCTCTGCTGACCGTGACAGCAAGGGGCTGCTGGATAGCGCGGACCGCGGCACCCTTTTTCTGGATGAGATCGCCGACATGCCCCTGGAACTGCAACCGACATTTCTCAAGGTGCTGGAGGACAAGACCTACCGCCGTCTTGGGGATGTCAAGCTGCACAAAAGCAACTTTCGGTTGATCTGCGCCACCAATCACACCATTGCCGATGCAGCGGACAAGGGGCTGTTCCGCCAGGATCTGCTGTACCGGATCAATCTGATTACCCTGCATCTGCCCCCCCTGCGGGAACGGCTGGATGACCTGCCCCGTCTGACGGCCAATATTCTGAAGACAGTTGGCTCTGCTGCAACAACCCTCAATCGTTCAGTAATGAGTCGGCTGGAAACCTACCACTGGCCCGGCAATATTCGGGAGCTGAAGAACGTTCTGGAGCGGGCTGTCCTGCTGGCACAGGGAGAACAGATACAGCCACAGCACCTGCTGGGACTTGACCGCACACCACCGCCAACGGCTCAAGCTTCAACAACCCAAAGCATCCGTGATGCCGAACAGGCCCATGTCCGGGCAGTCCTTGCGCAGGCCGACGGCAATGTTAACAAGGCCGCGCAACTGCTGGGCATATCAAGGGCCACTTTGTACCGCAAACTGAAGTCAAGTCCAGGCAGCTGAACCTGCTGCATCACGTACCCCACCGTCTCACTCTGTCGCAAACTTGAGACAGATGTCTTGATATCAAAGACTGTCTCACCCTCCTTATTCATTCAAACAGCTGATAATACTAAACCACCCCTTGGCATGCTTATTGATATTCTACCAACATGCTTGGCAGCCATCAGACAGACATACCTTCAGCAGACTGGAAAAAACGGATTCTGGTTGTTGAAGATGAAATAGCCCTGCTTTTTGCCTGTAAGTCCATGTTCGGCAGTGAGGGTTTTGCGGTGCATGTTGGCACCTCATTTATCGAGGCTGTGGAAAAGCTGGAAACCTACCGTTATCTGGCAATAATCGCTGACATCCGCCTCAAAGGGATCGACAACAGAGATGGCCTCTATCTGCTGAAGCTTGCAAAAGCGATGCAGCCTGAAGCCCAGGTTATCATCATGACCGGGTATGGCAGTGAAACAACAAAGAAGGAATCTATTGAATACGGCGCTTCCTTCTATTTTGAAAAACCGGTGGAACCACTCATCATTCTTGCGGCACTTAAAGGAATACAGCAGACGGCAGAGGGCCATCTGTAGGTATCGTTGGAATCCGCAACTACAGCATCAAGGAGGTAAAACATGTTCAAAAATCTTAGTATCGGCACAAAGCTGCTGCTTTCTTTCTGTCTGGTCAGCATTTTCACCCTGATTGTCGGCCTGATCGGATTTTTTGGGGCCATCAGGCTGAGCGGCAATATGGACAATGTTGTCGGAGTCAACATGCCAAGCATCCTTGGCCTGGCCTACATCAATGAGGCCCAGACCTCGGTGCAACGCGCAGAGCGAACCCTGCTGATTGCCGGGCTGGACAGGAGGTATGCTGATTTTCAGCATGAACAACTGAAAACGGCCTGGGCCAATGTGGACAAGGGCTGGAAAATGTATGAGGCATTGCCTCATACCCCTGAAGAGGCTCTGGTCTGGAAGGAGCTGGTTAAGCAGTGGGAGATTTGGAAAAAAGATCACCAGAGGGTTCTATCGCTTCTGGCGGAAGGAAGCCGGGGCGAAGCTATTGAGCTTTCCTTTGGCCAGGCCAGGGACAACATGGTGGCGGTAGAAAGCCAGATAACCAAGCTCTTTGAGCTGAACGAGAAAATAGCCCGCACAGAAGGGGCCGAATCCCTTGATCTGGCCTTTAAAATTGAGGTGATTGCTGCCGTGGCCACCGCTGTCGGCTTTATTCTCTCACTAGTATTGGGCACCATTATCGCACGGGCCATCAAGCGCCCCCTGGAAAATGGCGTTGCCATAGCTAACCGGATGGCCCAGGGCGACCTGACCGTTCAGGTGGTTGTTGATAGTCAGGATGAAACCGGAAAGCTGATGGAAGCGATGAAAACCATGGCCGACAACCTGCGTACTATCATCGGTCAGGTCGCCTGCACCTCCACCCAGGTTGCTTCAGCCGCCAACCAGTTGCACACAACCGCCGAACGGATCGCCACCGGCGCGGAAGAGGTTGCTGCCCAGTCCGGAACAGTCGCAACCGCCGGTGAAGAGATGTCAGCCACCTCCAGCGACATCGCCAGAAACTGCCAGGGAGCGGCAGATGGAGCGCAGCTTGCCTCCCAGGCGGCCCAAAACGGTGCCGAGGTTGTGGATAAAACCGTACAGGTCATGGGACAGATCGCTGAAAAAGTACAGGAAACCGCCGGTACCGTGGCGAGCCTCGGTGCCCGCAGTGATCAGATCGGCGCCATTATCGGCACCATTGAAGATATCGCCGATCAGACCAACCTTTTGGCCCTCAATGCCGCCATTGAAGCGGCACGGGCCGGAGAGCAGGGACGCGGATTTGCCGTGGTTGCCGATGAGGTGCGCGCACTGGCCGAACGCACTACCCGCGCCACCCGTGAGATCGGCGAGATGATCAAGGCGATCCAGAACGAAACAAAGGGGGCGGTTGCCGCCATGGAGCAAGGGGTTCGTCAAGTGGATACCGGCACCACGGAGGCTGCGCGTTCCGGTGAAGCGTTGCGGGAAATTCTGCACCAGATCAATGACGTGGCCATGCAGGTCAGTCAGATAGCCACAGCAGCAGAAGAACAGACGGCAACCACGGCAGAGATATCAAGCAACATGCAGCAGATTACCGAAGTGGTGCTGCAGACCTCTGTTGGCGCACAGGAATCAGCCACAGCAGCAGCGCAGCTGAGCAGCAATGCCGAAGAACTGCAACGTCTGGTGCGCCAGTTCAAAATTTAAGTTTGCTGCCATTGAACGGAGATTATCCTATGTCCAATAAC
The DNA here is from genome assembly GCA_002423105.1 of Geobacter sp. UBA6151. Lineage (GTDB taxonomy): Bacteria > Desulfobacterota > Desulfuromonadia > Geobacterales > Pseudopelobacteraceae > Trichlorobacter. The sequence continues at coordinate 32,866 of DIUT01000058.1, forward strand.
GCTCTTGTCAAAATTGACGATATTGAAAGAAATGATGAACGGGTACAACTGGTCAGCTTCATGCTGGCAGGTGAAGAGTACGGGGTCGAGGTATTGAAGGTGCGGGAAATTATCCGCATGGTCAACATCACCAAAATGCCCAACACCCCTCACTACATCGAAGGGATTATCAACCTGCGGGGCAAGGTGATCCCGATTATCTCCATGCGCAACCGGTTTGGCCTGTGCAACACCGCAGACAGCACCCAGACCCGTATCATGGTTATGGATGTCCATGGTGGCCTGACCGGTTTTATCGTTGACGGCGTGTCTGAAGTGATCCGTATCCAGAGCAGCGAGGTTCAGCCGCCTCCCAACATAGTGTCCGGAACCGTTGATCAGGAATTCATAACCGGCGTGTTCAACCATGGCGATCGGATGCTGATTATTATGGATACCGACCGGCTGTTTGAAGGTGAAGCAATTGCGGGGCTCGGAACAGTGGCGTTGTAGAATCAGGACTTACGATATTTTCATCACAAACGCCGCCGGTAACCATGCTACCGGCGGCATCATTTTTCGGAGTTTACGGAATATCCGCCAACGTGTCCAGAGCCCTCCCCGCGTGACGGGGGAAGGGATGATCCGCTTACATCATGAACATCTTCACGAGAAGATAGCCGACGCCACACCCGGTGCCCACACCGATGAGGCCGGGGATGATGAAACTGTGATTGATGATGAATTTGCCGATATGTGTCGTGCCGGAGCGGTCAAAGTTGATGCAGGCCAGATCGCTGGCATAGGTTGGCAGTATGAAGTAGCCGTAGCTGGCGGAGATGAAGGCTACCATCATCAGCGGATCTACGCCAAGGCTGACCCCCAGAGGGGCCATGGCGGCGATGGCGGCTGCCTGGCTGTTAACGAACTTGGAGACAACAAACAGGACGAGGGCGTAGGTCCAGGGCTGGGCGGCCACGATACCTGCAAGGGCGCCTTTCAACAACTGGAAATGCTCCTGGAAAAACGTGTCAGCCATCCAGGCCACCCCGAAGATGGAGATGACGGCAACCATGCCGGCCTTAAACACGGTGCCGTTGGGGATATCCTGACTGCGCACCTTGCAGAAGATCAGGACGAGCGCCCCGGCGGTCAGCATCATGATCTGGATGGCCAGGTTCATGGAGAGGGCCTTTGCTTTTCCGGCAACCATAAAGACCGGCCGCAATTCGGGGAAGGCACCGAGGACAACCACAGCGGCGATGGCTGTAAAAAAGATCCAGGTGGCCCAGTAGGCTTCACGCGGAAACACCTTGTCCAGCAGGGTGGCGGATTCGCCGTAAATGTAGGCCTTCTGTTCCGGGTCCTGGAGCTTTGCCTGAAAATCGGGGTCATTTTCCAGGTCCTTGCCCCGCTTGAGGCTCCAGAGAGCGGCCACTATTACACCGCAGAAGGTAGCGGGGATGCCGATACTCAGCAATTGCAGCAAGCTGACCGGATGGGTGGATTTTGACAGGATGGCGACCAGGGAGACGACAGCCACGGATACGGGGGAGGCGCAGATCCCCATCTGGGATGCAACGGATGCCGCAGCCATGGGGCGTTCCGGACGGACTCCCTCCTTGATGGCGATGTCGTAGATGATGGGAAACATGGTGTACACCACATGGCCGGTACCGCACATGACCGTAAGGCTCCAGGTGGTAATGGGTGCCAGCAAGGTGATGTACTGGGGATGTTTGCGCAATATCTTCTCGGCAAAGCGCATCATCACGTTGAGGCCGCCAGCGGTCTGCAGCACCGCCGCGCAGCCGATGACCGCCATGATGGTCAACAACACATCCACCGGGGGCTTGCCGGGCGCAAGATTGAAGACAAAGGCAAAGACGAGCAGACCTGCGCCGCTGATAAGACCGAGACCGAAGCCTCCATAACGGGTGCCCACCAGCAGACAGGCGACGATGACCAGGAATTCGAGTGTAATGATGATATCCATGACATTCCTCCTTATTCAGCCTGAAGGCTGATTAGTGCGAAACTCTTTGTGATTACTAAGAGCAGGAAGAATGCCAGCCCGGCAAATATTCGCAACACCTCGATTACATTGATAAAATTCCACAAGAAAGTTATGCGGCCAAAGAGACCTTCATAACCAACGGTTATGGCAAAGAAGGGATTGTATTGGTAACTAGCTGATCTTTAATATGAATTGTCAGGATATAGCTGGAGGTTATGATTATAACCGCTGGTTATGGGGGTTGGATGGAAGGTGTAAATTCACTGAAATTGAGGGAATCCGTCCGCGGAAAAGCGGGGAAAAGCGGGACACTCCCTATTTACGGGATAACCACGGATGAAACCTTTGACAAGGTTGGTTTCCGCCGTTATCCGTGTGCATCCTATTTATCCGAGTTACCCCTTCCGCTGTTTCAACCGTTTGCACAGCGCGGGCTGTGAGATGCCCAGCAAGCGCGCCGCCAGGGTCTGATTCCCGCCGGAGCGGTCCATGGCCTCCATCACCAGAAAGGCGGCGGCATCGCTGAAGGTGGGTAACTGCTCAAACCCGGCAAACGGGTTCAAGGCCGGGGCGCCGGGCGCAGCAGCCGGACATTCTGAGCGCAAGGGCTCGATGGTCCTGACAAAGGCGTCCATGGAAAGCATCCGGTCGGTATGCACGCTGACGGCATCGAAGATCATGGCCTTAAGTTCACGCACATTGCCGGGAAAACAGTAGGTTGCCAGATACGGGGCCAATCCCTTGGGCGGGGTCGGCTTTTTCTTGCCAAGATCGCGGGCCGCCTGTTCCAGGAAGTGATCCAGCAACAGCGGGATGTCTCCGGTACGCTGCCGCAGCGGCGGCAGGTTTACTTGGTGGGTTCGCAGGCGGTAGTAGAGATCGCGGCGGAATGTCCCCTGGCGCTCTTTTTCATGCAGGTTTTGATGGGTGGCAACGATGATGCGGGCCTTGAGGCGTTTCGGCAGGTCGCATCCCAGGGGGAAATACTCCCCTTCCTGTAGCAGCCGCAGCAGCTTGACCTGGGAGGCGATGGAGAGGTCACCGATCTCATCCAGAAACAGGGTGCCGTCGGTAGCCTCCTCCACCATACCGCGCCTGGCCTGTTCGGCTCCGGTAAAAGCGCCACGCACGTGGCCGAACAGCGTATCGCTGAAAACCGAATCATCCAACCCGGCCACGTTGACGGTTACCAGCTTGCCCCGGCAGCCGCTCAAGCAGTGCACGGCTCTTGCGACCAACTCCTTGCCCACACCGCTCTCGCCGGTGATCAACAATGGCTGCGGGCTTTTGGCAACCGCCTCCACGTAGCTGAAAACCGCCAGCATGCCCCGGTCGCCGGTGACAATGGCCTCGAACGCCTCAGGGCGCCGGACTGCGGTGGAACAGAAACGGCTGGCCAACTCCCGATGATCCCGCTGCAACTCCTGCATCCGCACGGCCCGCAGCACCCCGCCCACAATCCGGTCCTGGTCGTCAGTCTTGACGAAATAATCGAAGGCACCCTGGCGCATGCAGCGGACAGCGGTCTCGATCTGGTTCAGCCCGCTGACCACGATGGCGGTAATCTCCGGGTGGCGCTCGGCGATCTGCTCCAGCAGCTCCTCCCCCGACAGGTGCGGCATGGTCAGATCCAGCAGTATCAGCCCGATTCCGCCCTGGTCCAGAATCTCCATGACCTGACGGCTGTCGCTGCACGTCGTTATGTTGGAGATCCCGGCGCAACTCTCCAGGGTCAGGGCCAGGGAGCCGAGCCAGGCCGGTTCGTCGTCAACCAGCAGCACGCCGAAATCGGGATAGGTGGTGTCGCTCATGAGCTTGTCTCCGTCGTGGTTTTTGCAGGCAATGTCAGGGTCACGGTCGTGCCGCAGCCAGGGGGCGACTCAAACGCCAGAGTTCCGCCATGCTCCTTGGCAATCCCGGCCGAAACTGACAGGCCGAGACCGGTGCCGCCGCTGTCCCGCTTGGTGGTGAAGAAGGGGTCGGTCAGACGCGAGATATTCTCGGGGGAGATGCCGCTCCCCTCATCCCGAATGCGAAGCACGACGCTCTTACGCGAAAGATCGTGACTGGTGGTCAACTCGATTGCCCGCTCCCGGTCGGGCAGGGCCTGACAGGCGTTCAGGATCAGGTTGACCAGCACCTGTTCAATACGCTGGGCGTTGCCCCGAAAAAGCGGGAGTTGCTCGCCGTAGGATGTGCTGAAACGGGTGGTGGCCTTGCGGATGGAAGGTTCCACCAGCCGCACGGCTGCCTGGGCAACCGCGTTCAGATCCACGGCTTCGTTGCAGGCGCTGCCTCCCTGCCGGGCAAAATCCTTGAGATCGTCCACGATGCGCTTGATGCGCTTGCCCGAGTCGTGCAATTTTTCCAGGCTGCGCGGCAGCTCCTCCCGCATGCGTGAGTAGGGAAGCCCGCCGCAGGTAAAGTCGCCGTTCTCCCGGTAATACTGTTCCAGAACCCTGGAAGCGTCGGCGTAGAACCGTTTCAGCATCGGCACCTCCAGCAGGATCAGGCCGGTGGGGTTGTTGATCTCGTGGGCCACCCCGGATACCAGCACCCCCAGGGCCGCCATCTTGTCAGCCTGCACCAACTGCTGTTGATGAAGGCGCAACTCCTCTTCGGCATGGCGCCGCTCGGCAACCTCGCGGGTCAGGTCGGCGGTGCGCAGGGCCACCTGGCGATGCAGGGTGCGCGACCAGAGAGCAAAGCCGCCCAGGAGCAGCACCAGCGGCACCACCACGACTGCCGCATGCCTGGCGATGGTACGCAGGTCAACCTGCGCCGGTTCCAGCACGCCGAGCCATTTGTTGTATATCGTCTGGTATTGTCCGGTCTTCTTGAGGATGGCCAATCCTTCGTTGAAGCGCGATATCAGCTCCTCGTTCCCCTTATACACGGCATAGCAATACCGATGGGTGGCCACATTGCGCACCACCGGCAGCAGATTGTTCAACTTCGACTCCCGTATGATGTACATTCCCGGCACAATGGCCACCACGGCAAAATCGGTTTGTCCCGCAGCCAGCAAACGCAGGGCGTCAGCCGGGGTGTCGGTCAGGGAGAGCCTGCCGGTGAAGCCGTTTTTAACCAGGTAATCATGCATGACCCCGCCGCGGTGGAGAGCAACCGTCTTTCCCTCCAGTTCATCCAGAGAGTTGATCATGGGCGAATCGTTACGGGCAAATATGGCGTGATTTACGATGGTATGGGGCACGGAAAAATCAACTTCCATGGTTCGCGTCGCGGACCAGGACATGCCTTGCAGCAGGTCAACCTTGCCGGTTTGCAGGGCATTGCGCATTTCAGACCAGGTTCCCAGACGGAACTCGACCTGCATCCCCATCACCTCGGCAATGGCGCGGGTAAGGTCGATGTTATAGCCCGCCGGTTTACCGTTTGCATCCAGGAACTCATAGGGGGGATAATCACGGTCACCCCCCACAATAATGGTCTTGGCAAGAGCGCTGACCGGCAGGAGCAGACAGCAGAACAGCAACAGTATGAGCATGACCGGACGCGGCACATCAACCTCCTTAGGGTCTGTCAGACCCTTAGACAGGGCAAGTCTAGCTGAAACGGCTAAAAATACAACGTGTCAGATAGTAGTACATCAGCCGTACTGATAGTACTGCGGAACCTGAAGTGTGTTGGTGGTTGTCATCCGCAGCCAACCATGCTATCAGGCACAGTTCATAATTTGTAACGGAGCGTATCATCAACCCATGATCCATCTTTCCAATATCACCCGACAGCACGGTTCGCAACTGCTGTTCCGCGACGCCAGTTTTCAGATTCTGCCCGGTTCCCGTTCCGGCCTGGTGGGGCCGAACGGCGCGGGCAAGACCACCATTTTCCGCATCATTACCGGCGAGGAAGAGCCGGACAGCGGTGACATTACCTGTGCCAAACGGACCACCATCGGCTATTTCTCCCAGGATGTGGGCGATATGTCCGGCCGAAGCGCCCTGGAAGAGGTGATGGCCGGCTCGGCCGAGACCATGCGCCTGGCCGGTGAGTTGAAGACAATGGAAGCCGCCATGTGTGAGCCCCAATCCGATGACGAGATGGCGGCACTGCTGGAACGGTACGGCATAGCCCAGGAGGAGTTCGAACACCGCGGCGGCTATGACCTGGACACCCGCGCCCAAACCGTGCTGACCGGCTTAGGCATAGGGCCGGACCGTTTCAACCATCCGGTGGAGTCGTTTTCCGGCGGCTGGAAGATGCGCATCGCCCTGGCCAAAATCCTGACCCTGAAGCCTGATGTACTGCTGCTGGACGAGCCCACCAACCACCTGGATGTGGAGTCGATCATCTGGCTGGAGGAATGGTTGACCAGCGAGTTTGACGGAGCGCTTTTGATGACCAGCCACGACCGGGACTTCATGAACCGCATTGTAACCCGCGTCATCGAGGTGGCCAACAAGACCGTTACCACCTATGGCGGCAACTACGATTTCTACGAGCGGGAGCGGGATATCCGCCGGGAGCAGCTTATTGCCAGCCACAAGCGCCAGCAGGATATGCTGGCCAAGGAGGAAGAGTTCATCGCCCGTTTTGCGGCGCGGGCCTCCCATGCCGCCCAGGTGCAGTCGCGGGTCAAGAAGATTGACAAGATTGAGCGGATCGAGATTCCGCCGGAAGAGCGCACCGTCCGTTTTGATTTCAGCGAACCGCCCCGCAGCGGTGACGACGTGGTGGTGATGGACAATCTGGGCAAAACGTGGGAGCTGCCGGACGGCGGGCTCCATCCCGTCTTTTCCGGCGTTTCCGGCATCATCCGCCGTGGCTCCAAGATTGCGGTGGTGGGGGTGAACGGTGCCGGTAAATCCACTTTCCTGAAGGTGTTGGCCGGTCAGACCGAGCCCAGCGCAGGCCGCGCCACCCTGGGGGCAAACGTGGAGCTTGGCTATTTCAGCCAGCATGCCATGGAAGTTCTTGACCCGAAGAAGACCGTCTTCGAAACCATCCAGGATGTGATGCCGCTGGCCAATATCGGCGTGATCCGTAACCTGCTGGGGGCCTTTCTGTTTCCCGGTGACGCGGTGGAAAAACGGATCGAGAATCTCTCCGGCGGCGAAAAGAGCCGGGTGGTGCTGGCTACGCTCTTTGCCCGCCCGGTCAACTTCCTGATCCTGGACGAACCGACCAACCATCTGGATATCCGCTCCCGCGAAATTCTGCTGGATACCCTGCAACGGTTCAGCGGCACCGTGGTGCTGGTCAGCCACGACCGGCATTTCCTGCGCTCGCTGGTGGACCGGGTGATTGAGGTTGACCACGGCGAAATGCGGACCTACGAGGGCAATTACCAGTATTACTTGCACAAGGTGCATGGGGAGGCGTGATGTTCGCAGATATCGGAGCAGATGTTTACCAATCATGGAGCGAGGAACAGCGTCAGGCAGAGATCGGCAAGCTGGTGGTAGGCTATCGCTCCGGCCTGCCACTGACGATTCTGTTGCAGATGGCCACAGCCATTGCCGGAAGCCCGGACAATGCCCGTGAGCATCTGGCAGCTTTGATTCCGGCGACGGAACGGCACCTGATTGTGGGGCGGCTTAACGGCGAAGAGCAGTCCATGGCTGCTTCATTTCTGATGTGAACATGAGCAAAACCAACCTGATCAGCGCAGCGGGTCTGAAGCGCCTGCAAGACGAGTTTGACCAGCTCTGGAAGGTGGAGCGTCCCAAAGTGGTGCAGGGGGTGGCCGATGCCGCTGCCGAAGGGGACCGCTCGGAAAATGCCGAATATATTTATGGCAAAAAGCGGCTGCGGGAGATCGACCGCCAGTTGAAGCATCTGGGCAGCTGCCTCAAGCTGCTGAAAGTGGCGACCCCGCCCATTAATCCGACAAAAGTCAGTTTTGGTTGCTGGGTCTGTTACGAGGATGAAGAGGGCAACGAGCGCTGCTACCAGTTGGTGGGGGCTGACGAGTTTGACGTGCAGGAAGGAAAAATCAGTATCGATTCACCGGTGGGACAGGCGCTCTTAAACAAGCAGGTGGACGACGAAGTCGTGATCCGGCGCCCCTCCGGCACCCTCACGGCGGTCATTACCGCCATTTCTTCCCAAAAACCCTAGCGCAACGCTTCCAGCTCTTCCCAGCGGCTGTAGGCGGCCAGTAGTCCGGCTTCCAACGCTTCCAGCCGGGCGTTGATGACCGCCACTTCAGGCCCGGCGTTCTTGTACAGTTCAGGGTCAGCCAGACGGTCGTGCAACTGCTGCTGCTCCAACTCCATCTCCCCGATCCGCTCCGGCATCGTTTCAAGCTCCCGCTCTTCCTTGTAGGATAGCTTGCGGGGCCGCTCTTTCTGCGGTTTGGCTTTTTCCTGGGCCTGTTTTTGAGGCGCTGCTACAGCTTCCTCCGCCTCCTTCTGTCGCAGCCAGTCGTCGTAGCCCCCCACCGACTCCAGCACCCTGCCGTCAGCCTCAAGAGAGAGTGTGGAGCTGACCACATTGTTGAGAAACTCCCGGTCGTGGCTGACCAGCAGCAGTGTGCCGCTGTACTCCACCAACAGGTCTTCCAGCAGTTCCAGTGTTTCGGCATCCAGGTCGTTGGTTGGCTCGTCAAGTACCAGCAGATTGCCCGGCTTGGTAAACAGCTTGGCCAGCAGCAAGCGGTTACGCTCACCGCCGGAAAGGATAGAGACCGGTGAACGGGCCCGCTCCGCTGAAAAGAGAAAGTCCTGCAGATAGCCGATGATATGGCGCGATTTACCGTTGATAATAAGGGTATCGTTCCCCTCCCCCACGTTCTCGGCCACACTTTTTTGCGGATCGAGCTGCTCCCGCAGTTGATCCATGTACAGCACTTCAAGCTTTGTCCCCTGCCGGATCGCTCCTGACTGCGGTGCAAGTTCCCCCAGCAGCAGCCGCAGCAGGGTGCTCTTGCCGGAACCGTTGGGGCCGATTATCCCCAGCTTGTCGCCGCGCATGATGGTGGTGGAGAGGTCACGGATCACCGACTTTTCACCGCTGACATAGCTGAAGGAGACCCCTTCCGCCTCAACCACCAGGCGGCCTGAACGCTCCACCTCTTGCAATTGCATGCGGGCCGTACCCTGCCGACTACGGCGCTGGCGGGATTGCTCACGCAACTCTTTCAAGGCCCGAACCCGGCCTTCGTTACGGGTGCGGCGGGCCTTGATCCCCTGCCTGATCCAGACTTCTTCCTGGGCCAGTTTCTTGTCAAACAGCGCTTGCCGGGTAATTTCCGCCTCCAGCAACGCTTCACGGCGTTCCACAAACTGGTCATAACCGCAACTGAAGGCGTAGATCCGCCCCCGGTCCAGTTCTGCCACCCGGTTTGCCAGCCGCCGGGCAAAGGCCCGGTCGTGGGTGACGAACAGGCAGGTGGTAACCTGTTTGGCTAGAAACTCCTCCAGCCAGAGGATGGTTTCAATGTCAAGGTGGTTGGTTGGCTCATCCAGCAGCAGGATATCAGGATTACTGACCAGTGCCTGGGCCAGCAGCACCCGCCGCTTGGTGCCGCCGGACAGGGTGGAAAATTCCGCCTCACCGTCCAGATGCAGACGGTTCAGTACCCGTTCCACCTGTTGTTCATGTTGCCAGGTTTCACTGTCCGCAGGGGCATGGGGATGCTGCGCCACCACATCAAAGACCGTGCCGCTGATATCACCGGGGATATCCTGGGAAACCAGTGCCACTTTCAAGCCTTGGCTACGGATCAGTTCACCACGCTCCGGAGGTAATGTTCCGGCAATCAGCTTCAGCAAGGTTGATTTTCCACTGCCGTTTCTGCCCATCAGGCAAAGCCGGTCTCCTGCTTCAATCTGCAGGGTGATACCATCGAACAGCGGCGGGCCGCCAAAGGCCAGGGTTATGTC
>DIUT01000050.1:0-20296 GCA_002423105.1 Geobacter sp. UBA6151
GCTGTCTTTTCGGCGCCCATGGTTGCCGAAGCATCACGGGACATGGCCGCAGATGCAGAACAGAAAGCATTGGTCAACTACTGGTACCGCCACATCTGGGAATACATCTCGCCCCTCTACCCCGGCATCATTCTGGCCGCTGGCTTAAGCGGCATCTCGACACAACAGCTCTTTCTGGCGCATCTGCCGTTCGCCCTGGCTGTTATTGTAACCGGAGCATGGTTTTGCTTCAAGGATATGCCCCGGGAAATCGCTCCGCTAATCAACGATCCCAAACAGAGCCGCCTGAGGCAGTTCGGCGATTTTTTACTGATGTCGTCCCCCATCCTGATTTCACTGTCGCTGGTGGTCGCGTTCAAGGTGTCAGCGGTTATCGCCTTGGGAGGCGGCGTACTCACCCTGTTTCTGGCCCACCGCTTCGGACCGGCCCGAATCGTCAAAACTCTGGTGGAATCCCTTTCTTTCAAGGCGCTCTTTCTGGTGGTGGGGATCATGATCTTTCAGGAAGTCCTGAAGGCCACCGGTGCCATCGCAGGCATATCCGGCTTCTTTGCCGCTTCAGCCCTGCCGGTACCGCTGCTGGTGACATTGATCCCCTTTATTGCCGGAATCATGACCGGCCTGACCGTCGGCTACATTGGCATAACTTTCCCGCTGTTGCTGCCACTCATGGGTAGCGGCCAGCCTGCACTCTGGCTTGAAGCGCTGGCTTTTGCCAGCGGTTTTGCCGGTGTCATGCTCTCGCCGGTTCATCTTTGTTTTGTGCTGACCCGTGAATATTTCAAAGCTGACACCGCCATAGTCTACCGCCGCCTGCTGCTGCCGTCAGCCTTGGTGCTCTGCGCAGCGCTGGTGCCGTGGCTGATTTATTCTTAGAGGAATTTTCCAATGAGCGCTCGCGCCAAAAAACAAAAACCTGTACAGCCTCGTCCACCTGAATTCCATACTACCCCCTTTGCCGAGCTGAAAGGGGTGGTGCTTGCTGCCCCCCAACCTGCAGAAACTCCGCCGACTCCGAAAGTGCAGGCCCCTGCCGCACCCAAACGGTCGGCGGACGACAGCGAACTATTCCTACAGGCCATGACCGGTGTTGCCCCCCTTGACCCGTCGCTGGCATGTTGCAAACAAAAAACAGCCGTGCAATCAACCAAGTCATTGGCTACACCGCTTGCCGCCCTGCCCCTAGACCCGGATAGCCAGAAAGTTTTTCTGCAGGAGGTGGAACGTCTGAAGCTGGATGTAAAGTTTGAGGAAAAACTGCCGGATGAAGACGAGTTGAAACCGCTGGGAGGCAATCGGTTGCGGATGTTGAAGCGTGGCGTTATCCGCCTGGACCGCCAGTTGGACCTGCATGGTCTGACCCGTGACGAGGCCTTATCGGCACTTGGCCGCTTTCTGCATTCTGCGCGTTTGGCAGGCGAAAAAGCGGTACTGGTTATCACCGGCAAAGGAGTGCACTCAAGCGAGGGTCCGGTGCTGAATCAGGCAGTAGCAGCCTGGCTGCGGGAGCAGGGCAAGGGAAGTGTCAGCGAATATGCCCCGGCTCCCAGGGAACTGGGCGGTAGCGGCGCGTTTGTGGTTTTTCTGCGCCCTCTTTCCCTGCCATCTTGTAAAACATCTGTATAAGGCCTAGTATAAGCACCAAAAATAGGTCTTATTGGGGGTCAACATGGAACATATTTATGCAAACAGCTCTATCAGTATTTCAGAACTGAAAAAAAATCCTTCCAGAATCATAGCCCAATCAGAAGGCGCACCAGTTGCGATACTCAATCATAACAAGCCGAGCGCCTATCTGGTTCCGGCAGCAGCTTTCGAAGCAATGATGGAACATCTGGACGATCTTGAACTGGTGCGACTTGTGAAGGAGCGAGCAAATGAGCCATCCTTCGAGGTTTCGCTGGATGATCTATAAACTCCACTTTACGGCACTTTCTGAAAAAGAATGGCGCAAGCTGGATTCCGGTATCCGTGAACTTTTCAAAAAGAGACTGGCAGAACGTCTGAAACAGCCCCGTATCGAATCCTCACGACTGCACGACCTTCAGGATTGCTATAAGATCAAGCTGCGGCACGTCGGCTATCGACTGGTATATCAGGTGCTGGATGATCTGATTGTGGTAAAGGTAGTTGCGGTTGGCAAGCGCGATAAAAATGCTGTATATCTTGCGGCACAGGCACGATTACATCATTAGCCAATCCCCACGAAAGATATCAAAAAACAGAACCGTATGCCCCTCATCTCCATAATCATACCCTGCTACAACCAGGGGCAATTTCTGGCCGAGTCCATCGGTTCAGTGCTGGATTCCGATTTCGCAGACATGGAAATCATCGTGGCGGATGATGGCTCCACCGACCCGGAAACCTGCCGGATACTGGATGTCTTGGACTATCCCAAAACCCGGCTGATCCGCCGGGCAAACGGCGGTCTGGCCGCTGCCCGCAACAGCGGTATTGCAGAAGCCAAAGGGCGCTACATCCTGCCGCTGGATGCTGACGACCGGATCGGGCCTGCGTATATCGGACAGGCAGTTTCAGCTCTGGATGCTACCCCTGATCTCGGCATCGTCTACTGTCGGGCAGAGAAGTTCGGGGCAGAGACCGGCCCCTGGAAGTTACCCTCCTTCTCCCGCTGGCGGATGGGGCTCGGCAACATCATCTTCTGCTCGGCCATCTATCGCCGGGAAGATTGGAGCCGAGTAGGTGGCTATGACGAGAGTCTGCGCCGTGGCTGGGAAGACTGGGATTTCTGGCTGTCACTGCTGGAGTTGGGGCGACGGGTTTTCTGTCTGCCACAGACCGGCTTCTTCTATCGAAAAAATCCTGCATCAATGGCTGCCATCATGCCGCCGGAGCTGAAACTGTCGCTGCATTGTCAGCTGATGGCAAAACATCCGCGCTTTTTCGGCGTCTGGTCCTGCTTGCTCAGCCTGCTTGTACCGATGTACTATCGCTTTGCTGACGGAGCTGTCTACCGCAGACTTAAAAGGAGCATGGGACATTAGGATGAAGATTGTCTTTCTGGCACCGTTCGGAACCCGCCCCAAGGGGACCTTGCAGGCCCGCATGCTGCCGCTGGCTGCTGCGCTGCAAAAAACAGGACATGAGGTAGTCATTATCGCTCCGCCTTACACTAATCCGGAGGATGCCGGGCTGGTGGAGCTGGTGGACGGGGTATCGGTGCGTAATGTGGCGCTTGGTCCGACAGCGGGCGTACTGGCTGCTCCTTTTGTCGCGTGGCGGATGCTGCGGGATGCCATGGAGCAGCACCCCGACCTGATACACCTGTTCAAGCCCAAAGGGTACGGCGGGCTGGCCGCCATGGTATTGGCGGCCATGCCGACCCTTGGCCTGAAGGCCCCGCCCCTGCTGGTGGATTGCGATGATCGGGAGGGGACCGGCGGCATGAATGATCTGCATTCGTACAGCGGGCCTGAAAAATGGCTGTTTGCTTTTCAGGAGAAGCTGCTCACCCGCTACGCCAAGGGGGTGACCGTGGCTTCCCGTGCCCTGGAGTCGCTGGCCTGGGGGATGGGAGCGCGACCGGAACGGACCCTCTATCTTCCCAATGGCCCGGTGACACGTCCCGCTGGTGACCGCAATCAGGGACGGGCGCGATTCGGCATTGCTGACGACACACCGGTGTTGCTGTTGTACACCCGTTTTTTCGAGTTTTCCCAGCAACGTCTCCACGCCCTGCTGCAACGGGTCTGCTCCAGCCAGCCCCGGACAAAGCTGCTGGTGGTTGGACAGGGGGGCCATGGAGAAGAACGCGAGCTGGAACAGGCGGCCATCCGGGGGGGATTCCACGGGAATCTGATTATGGCCGGATGGGTGGAACCATCTGCCCTGCCTGATTGCCTGGCCGCAACCGACGCCGCCATCTATCCCTTTGACGATACGCTGGTGAACCGCACCAAATGCCCGGCCAAGTTGGCCGAGCTTGCGGCAGCCGGAATTGCCGTGGCAGCGGAGCGGGTAGGACAGATCAATGAATATCTGGTGCATAACGAATCGGGTCTGCTGGTGGAGCCGGGGGATACCGATGGTCTGGCCGGGGCTGCCTGTCTGTTGCTGGGAGACCGGGATCTGGCCCGGCGCTTGGGACAGGCGGCGGCACAGCGCGCCACGGGCGAATTCGGCTGGCACAGGGCGGCACAGCGTCTGGAAACCCTGTACTGCCGGGTGTGGCAGGAGAACCGCCCATGAGAAGAGCAGGCGACAGAACCTGCAACTGGCCGCCGTTGTTGTTCCAGCTGCTGCTGATGGTAGCCCTGTTCAGTCCGATCCTGTTCACGGACAAAATCGTCCGCGCCCCGGACATCCTCAACGAGTTTTACTGGGGGGTCTACAATGCCTATGGCAAGCCGCTCTGGTCATTGCTGCGTATTGATCTTTCCAGCGCCGGGTGGGATCCCTACATCAACAGTGGCCACACCAATGACGGCGGCATGGTCTCCACCCAGTTCCTCTACCTCTACCGCCTGATTTTCGGCCTTATACCTGCCCCGGCCAGTGTAGCCTGGTTCATGGTGCTGCACCTCTTTCTTGGCGGTGTCGGAACCTTCCTCTACTGCCGCCTGATCGGCTGCTCCCGCACTGCATCCCTGCTGGGCGGCATGGTCTTTGCTCTCTGTACCGAGAATGTCTCCCTGATCAATGCCGGCCATGTGATGAAGATTGCAACCATTGCCCATGCGCCGTTTGTCTTTTACTTTCTGGAAAAGGGGTTTCGCTCCAACCGGTGGTTTCCCTATCTCTGCGCCAGTCTGGCGCTGGCCTTGCAGTTTTTCAATACCCATTGGCAGATCGCCTTCTATACCTGTCTGGCGGTGGGCGTCTACGTGATAATCCGTCTGCTGTCAGGGCTGCTGAGTGGTGAATCCGCCGGTGAACTGGGGCGGCCATTGCTGATGGCCATCGGCATGACCCTTTTCTTTCTGGCGGCCTCGGCCATTTCCCTGGCACCGCTGTCGTCCTGGGCCAGGGATACCAACCGCGGCGTCCAGTCCGGCGCCAATCAGGGCAAGGGAGGGCTTGACCGGGAAGAGGCGATGATGTGGTCCATGCCGCCGGAAGAGGTGGCCAGTCTGGTCATTCCCGGCTTGTTCGGGTTGTCGCGTCAGGAAGGGGGCGATCAGCCAAAAGCGGGGCACACCTACTACTGGGGCAGGATGGTTTTCACCCAGACCGCTTCCTATTTCGGCCTGCTGCCCTGGCTTTTGCTGCCGTTGCCGCTGATCTTCAGAAATGACCGGATCACCAAGGCAGCGCTGGTTGCGGTGCTTGGTGGCATCCTTTTTTCCATGGGCAAGTACACGCCGTTCTACCAGCTTCTGTACGAGTATCTACCGGGGATTGACCGGTTCCGGGTACCCAAGATGATGCTGTTCATCACCGCCCTGGGGCTGGCGGTGCTGGCAGCGCGCGGCATGGATCTGCTGCGGGACGATAGTGTCTGCCGCTCTCCGCGGCTGAAAGCCTGGACCTGGTGGCTGCTGGCCTTTCCGCTGTGCCTTACCCTGCTGCTTGCCACGGAGACGTTTGCCGGAGGCTGGATCAGGGGCTGGCTGATGGAACTGCTGGCCCGTCCCACCCGTTATCAGGCCGGTGTGGAACTGGTAACCCAGCGCTGGTTCAACATTGAACGGGAAACCGGGCTGGCGTTGGCCTTTGCCGCGTTTCAGGTGCTGCTATTGCTGGCGTTGGTCAGGGTGCGTATGGCAGTCATGGCCTTCCTGGCAGTGCTGCTGGCTGTCTTTACGTTGGATCTGTGGCGGGTGAACCGACCTTTTCTGGTGCTGACCGATTCGCCGGTACGGACGGAGCAGTCGTTGACCCCGGCCATGCAGTGGATCAGGGAACAGCAGGGGCACGGGGTAGTGGAGGGCAAGGGGCTGGAAAAATCAGGAAAACAGGTGCCGGAGTATCGGGTCCTGCCATTGGGTGATGGTGATCCGATGCGCTACGCAGCAGCCGGGATTCCGGTACTGTACACCTCCAATGCCGTGCAGAAAAGGCGCTGGCAGGAGTATCTGGACAGCCTGACGTTACAGGGACGGTTGCCGGACATGCTGAATATCCGCTGGCTGGTATGTAGTGAACAACAGTATGGCCAGCTACAGGCCGGTCTTGATTCTCAGCGTTACCGGATTGCCTTCAAAGGTGGAGGGGAGCTGGTGCTGGAAAACCGCCAGGTACTGCCCAAGGCATGGCTGACACCGGCAGTACAGGTGGTTGATGACCCGGCAATGCTGTTGAAAAAGCTGGCTGCGCCGGGCTTTGATCCGCAGCAGACCTCGCTGGTGGAATCGCCGCCACCGTTTCCGTTGCGCGCAGTTGCCGGAGGAAAGGTACGGATTGAACGGCTGGAGGCGGAACGGATCATACTTGCGGCGGAAACGCCAGTTGCTGCGCTGCTGGTGCTGGGGGAGAAATATCATCAGGGGTGGCGGGCCACCATCAATGGTGTCACAACCCCCACCGTGCCGGTCAACAACGTGCTGCGTGGTATCTACCTGCCGCCGGGAGGTCAGCGGGTGGAGTTCCGCTTTGATCCGTTGCCGTTCAGGATCGGAAAATGGATTACCTGCACTGCTTTCCTGTTGTTTGGCCTGATGGCGGCACGGGAGTGGCTGACATGCCGGAAAACAACCCATGACTGACACACCATCTCTGACCAATGACGAACTGAAGCGCTTTGGTCTGCTTCTGCAACAGCCCAAAGACGGCTACCGTTTCACCCTGGACCCGCTGCTTTTGTGCGACTTCACCAAAGCCAACGACGAACAGGCTGTTGCCGACCTGGGCAGTGGTTGTGGCGTCATGGCTCTGATTCTGGCGCGTATGGCTGTGTCAGCTCAGGTGATAGCTCTTGAAAAGGAAGCGCCGATGGCCGCGCTGGCCACGCAAAACGCCCGCTTGAACGGTCTGGAAGAGCGTGTGAGGGTGCTACAGGAAGACCTGCTGCACATCCGTACCCACCTGCCGGTGTCCTGCTGTGATCTGGTGGTTAGCAATCCGCCCTATCGCAAGCAGGGCCGGGGCAGACTGAATCCCCATCCGGGAAGGATGGCGGGCCGTCATGAAACCACCGCCAGCCTGGCGGATTTTCTGGCGGCTGCCAAATATCTGGTAAAACCGACCGGCAGGATCTGTACCGTCTACCATCCGTCGCGGCTGCCGGAATTCATGGCTACGGCCGGCGCACTCAAGCTGTCAGTGCGCCGCCTGCGAATGGTGCACGGGACGCCGGGGGCCGATGCCAAGGTTTTTCTGGCTGAACTGACCAAGGGGGGGCGTATTGGCGATACGCAGGTACTGCCGCCGCTGGTGGTCAGAAGTGACGGTGAAAACTATACCGATGAGGTGCGCTCAATTCTGTTGGGCGGCTGAATCAGGGATATTGATGTCGTAAGCGCCTCGGGGGCCGCTGAACAGGCCGTTTTGCGGCCCTTCTTCACGGTGATTTCTATACTCGCAGGGAGTGATGCCGCTGCATCCGCTCAACAGCGCTGCAATGAGCAGGAATGAACACAAGCGTTTCAAAACTTCACCCGCGCGCCAAAGGTACCAACCGTGATATCAGCCACCGGGTTTTGGTTTGCCCTGTCCAGTGAGTAAATGCGGTATTGCAGATACAGTTCCGTTGCGTACTTCTCAAAGGCCTGCACCACCGCCGCCCCCACCGAATACCCCTTGTCCCCGACAGTAGCCACGCTTTCAGAGCGGGTGTAGTCAATCCCGAATGCCGTGTAGCCCAGCTTGCTGAAATTGGCGATCCAGCCTGCCTTGGCATAGAGGTTTGTTGCGTCCTTGCCGGAGTCGCGTTCCAGCAATCCGCCGGAAAGAGTCAGGTTCAGGCCGCTTGACGTGTGCAAAAGAGAAAAAGAACCGTCATACATCAAGCGATAGCCGACAAGTTTCGGGTGGGCGAGCGCCAGGGCTGCGGCTGACCTGAAGCCGTACCCTTCTCCGCTCCAGTTCAGCACGGCATCGTACCGTTGACCGGATACCAGCGATCCGGCCAGGGAAAAACCGTACAGGCTGGGGGTGTCATAGCGCAGCCGTGATTGGCGGGATAAGCCATCCATATTTTTAAAGGCATCCGCCACTTTCAAGGTGGTCAGTTTGCGGTTGCCGTTTGTTTCGCTGAATAGTATTCCCCCTGCGATGTCGGCTATGGCTGAATATTGCACCAGATCGGTGCGGGAAAGGTCGATCTCTGCCGTGGTATTGGATGCGGCGTCGCCCTTGCCCAGCGACAGTTTTCCATAGCTTTTGCTGGCAAGTGAAACTTCGGTCCAGCGCTGGTCAAAGAATGTGCCGGGAGCCTGATTTGTCTGGGAAACCTGTGAGGAAATATCCGGCGTTACGGCAACTTCAATGCGGCTGCCCAGGCTCAGGTCATTGCTGATCTGCACCGTGCCCACAAGACGGAAGCGGCTGTTACTGGCGTTGTTGTCAACATGGTAGAGGTTGGTGCTGCGCCCGTCGTTTATGACGTTGACGGCACGGTTGATCTGGCCGGAGATAGTCAACTTGATCCGGTCGGAGCCGGATGAGACGGTTGGAGGGGGTGAATGCAGCAGACGTTCTGAAGGCGCCTTCTGTGCTGCTGTGACAGGTTCTGCCAAGTGAGGCGCGGGGGCCGCCGGTTGCTGGAGCACCTGGACCTGTTGCTGGAGCGTACGCAGTGTTTCCGCCTGTATCCTGATCTGCTCCGCCTGCTGTTGCAGCTGCTCCTGTTGCTGACGGATGGTTTCCTGCAGCTGCCGCAGTAGCTGTGGATTCACGACAGCAGGTGGCGCCGCAGCTGCTGGGGCACAGAAGAGAACCATCGTCAATAGTGTGGTTGTAAAAACACTATGCAACATCCTGCGTGTTCTCCCGCTTCAGAAGTATCCATTTAACCAGAGTTTCAAGCATATCAACCGGCACAATTGGTTTACTGGTGTAATCGTCCATTCCGGCCTTGATACAGGTGTCACGGTCGTGATGTGAAGCTGCGGCGGTCATGGCGATGATCGGCAGGTTCTTTCCGCCGGGTAGTTCCCGAATCAGGCGTGTAGCCTGAAGGCCATCCATTTCCGGCATCTGCACATCCATGAGTATGGCATCGAAATTGGCTGTTTGCATCTGTTCCACACCTTCGGCGCCATGATTGGCGATGGTCACTTTCAGCCCCGCCTTTTCAAGAAACTCTCTGGCGACATACTGGTTCATGGGGCTATCTTCCACCAGCAGAATATGGGCGCCATGGATTGCTTGCGCAATCCTGTACGGTGTCAGTTGCAGTGGTAAATCCAGATCAGGTACGGTGTCTTTAACGCCAAACCAGGAGGTGAACGTGAATACCGATCCTTTTCCCGGTCGGCTTTCAACCTCAATGGCGCCTCCCATCTGTTCCACCAGTGAGCGAGAGATGGAGAGTCCCAGTCCGGTGCCGCCGAAACGGCGTACAAAGGAACCGTCGGCCTGCATAAACGGTTGGAACAGCCGTTCCAGTTGTTCCGGCGCAATGCCGATACCGGTGTCACTGACCGAGAAGCGCACTTCCGCATCCTGTTCGCCGCGCTCGACAATATCGACGCGAATGCGGATTTCGCCCTTTTCGGTAAATTTGACGGCATTGCTCACCAGATTGTTCAACACCTGCCCCAGACGCAGCGGGTCTCCCACAACGTGCTTCGGTAAATCCGGCGTTACTTCCAGGATCAGTTGCAAGCCTTTTTCTTCCGCCAGTGGCAGGAAAAGATCTGAAAGCTGCTGCAGAATTTGCTCGAGACTCATGTCCAGATGCTCAATCTCCAACCGATTGGCTTCGATCTTCGAGTAGTCAAGAATATCATTGAGGATTCCCAGCAGTGTGCCGGAGGAGGTTTTCAATTTAGTCAGGTACGCCTGTTGTTGTTCTGTCAGATCAGTTTCCAGGGCAAGTTGTGTCAGGCCGATGATGGCATTCATCGGCGTGCGGATTTCGTGGCTCATGTTGGCCAGGAATTCGCTCTTGGTCCGTGTGGCAGACTCTGCATCTTCCTTGGCCTGTTGCAGTTCCAGCTGTTTTTCACTGAGCAGCAGATTTGTACGGTCAAGTTGCTGTACCTGCAGCAGCATCCTCCACGTAAGGAACAGGACCAGCACGCAGAGCACGATCGTAATGATACCCTGCTTGATGGTAGTATCGCGCCATTCGGCAACTGCCTGGGCCCTGCCGAAGGAACTGATGGCCACCACCGGATAGTTGTCAAGCTTATGGTAAGAAATGATCCGGTATTCCCCGGCAATATTTGAGCTCTGATTATGATAGGTACGAACCGGAGCTTCTTCAACGTATCTTCTGAAGAATGAGGCGGTTTTCTTGCCGCTTGCATAGACTTTCTCATCCGCAGGTACCAGTACAAGATAATCACCGGCGGTGGAAGCCAGGGTTATGCGGCCATTTCTTCCCTCCACGATTGAGTTGTACAGATTTTCAAAATAGCTGATTTCAAAGGCCACCATAACTAAACCGCCAAATTTGCCAGATGGCTCGTTCAAGCGGCGTGAAAGGGTAAAGCGCCAGCTTCCGGTAACCCGTGATTTGATTGGTGCACCGATGTAGATATCCAGGGAAGGGTTGTTGCGATGGTGGATGGTATAAGCTCTGTCTGAAAGGTCAGGCAGAGCTTTGGACAGGGTGTTTGATGCAACGATCATTCTGCCGTGGGCGTTGACCACCGAAATCGAGGCGATCTGAGGCAGGTTGGCGGCATGGCTGGTAACCTGTTGCTGTAGTTGCGGAATACTGAGGGAGGTAATACCGCCGTGGCTATTGATGAGAAGGATCGTATGCTGCAGGGCTTGATCTGCCTCCGAAAAAGCCCGCTCGGCATGCTCCTTGATCGCTCTGGCGTAACTTTGCGTCAGGTATTCGGTAGTGTTGATGGCCACGTGGTAGCCGGTGTAGGCGTGCCAGATTGCAAGCGTTATCAGAATCCCCAGTAAAACCGAAACGCCAAAAACCGCTTTGCGGAAGAATATCCGGTAGCGGGGTGTTGGCTGTAGCGATTCCATCTGCTTGGTGGCCATGGCGCTCCTGGAAGCGGGCAGTAAAAACAACCTGTTTACCGGAAGTTATACTACCTGTGTGCAGATACCGTCAATCAGATTGCGCTCTCATAATTTTGCTGTGCCACTTTTGTTTCTGTTTTGTATTTTTTTCTTAGGTTGCACAAAATACAAGCACCAAAAGTCATGCAAGCTTAACTTGCAAGCACAAAAATTATTTTCTTGACTTACGTCAAAAATGAACTTATTTGACGCATGAGGATATCGGACCAATTGGGTCTTGTTTGGCTGAATATCCTAAAAATTCCGGCTTGGAAAGGAGTGGCAACATGAGAAAAGTCAGTATTCTTGCGGGGGTGTTGGGATTGGCGCTGTTTGGGGCACAGAGTTCGGTGGCTGCAGATGATTACAAGTCATTTGGCGTCCGGATACGGGCAATTTATGTCAAGCCTGACGAATCAACCGGTGGTCTGTTGAGCACACTAAACACAAAAGTAAGTGATGACATTATTCCTGAACTTGACCTTGAATACTTTATTACCAAAAACTTTTCGACGGAACTGATTGCTGGTGTTACCCGCCACGACATCAAACTGAATAACGGTTTTGCCGGTTCTACCTGGTTGCTTCCTCCTACGCTCACCCTGAAATACCATCCGCTTGCCGGTTCTCTGGTCAGCCCCTATGTTGGTGTAGGTGTGAACGTCATTTTCCCTTTCAGCTCCAAGGTTAATGGTGTCAATGATTTCCAGATTGACAACAGCGTTGGCTGGGCTGCACAAGTCGGCACTGATGTCAAAGTTGCCGAAAATCTCTATTTCAATATCGATTACAAATATTTGAATGCCGATACCAAGGCAACGGTGGCAGGCACCAAATACAAACTTGATCTGAACCCACATCTCTTTGCTATTGGTGTAGGCTACCGCTTTTAAATAAGCCGCTTTTCAAGCATTCAATATACAACGACAAAGGCCCGGTGCGAACGCGCATCGGGCCTTTGTCGTAAACGTTATAAAGCGAAAAATCAGGCGGCTGCCGCAGCCTTTGCCTTTTCGAAGCCAGCAGCATATGCTTTCTTGTTCAGCTCCAGGAAAGCTTCGGGAACGCGGGAGAGCACTGCTTTCTCGCCGTTTTCACGGGAAACAACCCCGGTCAGGGCGATCATGGCGCCCAGAGCAACGATGTTGGCGACAATTTCACGGCCAACTTCGTTCTTGGCCGTGTTGATGATGTTGAAACCGACCTTCTTGAAATTACCAGCCGGCAGCTTGGTTACCAAGTCGTTGTCATACAGCAGGATGCCATCATCTTTGAGATCATCGCTGTATTTATCGCAAGCTTCCTGAGTCAGGGCCAGCAGGGCGTCACACTTGGTGACCTTGGGGTAGTCAACCGGTACATCATCAATGATGACCTCTGATTTGGAGGCGCCACCACGTGCCTCAGGACCGTAGCTC
The DNA here is from genome assembly GCA_002423105.1 of Geobacter sp. UBA6151. Classification (GTDB taxonomy): domain Bacteria; phylum Desulfobacterota; class Desulfuromonadia; order Geobacterales; family Pseudopelobacteraceae; genus Trichlorobacter. Next base: position 12,513 of record DIUT01000050.1, read on the forward strand.
TGAGACTGCACAGCCTGTTTTCCTTCATGGATAGAAGCAGCCTCGGCAAGGATGATCCCCGCAGTGATCAGACCCTGTCCGCCGGCGCCGGAAAAACGTAATTCATACCTGGCCATCTATGTTCTCCTTTTTCAAAGTAATGAATTATTTTGCGCCGCCAGCGCGCTCGATAACTTTGGCATACTCTTCACAATATTCAGGGCGTTCAACCTTGTGCAGGACTCCGGTAAGAACCTTTCCTTCCAATTGCTCGGCGGTCATCTTCTCGGCGGCCTTTACCGGCACGGCAACTTCCTTCAGACGGTTCATCATTTCAATAACCGACTTGAACTTGTTGCGGCGACCATAGGTAGTGGGGCAGTCATCAAGAATCTCTACAACGGAGAAACCTTTGTGCTGAATGGCTTCAGCAATCAGCTTGTCAATCTGGTTGGCATGGAAGGCAGTACCGCGGGCCACAAAGGTAGCACCAGCGCCGATAGCCAGTTTTGCAATATCAAAACCTGGATCGGGGTTGCCGTAAGGGGTCGTGGATGCCTTGTGGCCGGTGGGAGTACAGGGAGAGAACTGGCCACCGGTCATACCGTAGATATAGTTGTTCATGATGATGTAGGTCATGTTGATGTTACGACGGCAGGCATGGATAAAGTGGTTGCCACCAATGGCGGTACCGTCGCCGTCGCCGCCTACCAGGATGACGTTCATCTCCGGCTTGGCCATTTTGACACCGGTTGCAAAAGCTGCGGCACGGCCATGAGCCGTATGCAGAGTGCAGCAGTCAATGTAACCGGGCAGTCGAGATGCACAACCAATACCGGAAACAATAGCGGTCTCTTCCTTCACAAGCTTGAGGCTGTCCATGGCGCGGATCAGGCCCTTCATAACAATACCGTGGCCGCAACCGGGGCACCAGATATGGGGCAGCTTGCCCGGACGGATATATTTTTCGTAATCAAAAGCCATGGTTACTTAACCTCCTTAATCTTCTCAATGATCTGCTCGGGGTTGATCGGCTCGCCGTCAACGCGGTTGATCCCGAGGATCTGAGCCTTGCCCTGTGCGCAACGCTCAATTTCAAGACTACACATACCCAGGTTCATTTCAGGTACGATGAAGCCTTTAACCTTCTGGGCCAGAGCCTTGATCTGCTTATCCGGGAAGGGCCAGAAGGTCTTGATCCGGAACATACCAACCTTGATCCCCTGCTCACGTGCTGCGTTTACTGCATAGCGAGCCGAACGGGAGGTTGAGCCATAGGCAACAACACAAACCTCAGCATCATCAAGCATAAACTCTTCAAACTCAACGATTTCGTCCACATTGGCCATGACCTTGCGGACCTGACGCTCTTCTTCAGCCTGGACGTACTCAGCCTTGGTGGTTGGGAAGCCGTCAGGCAGCTTGTTCAGACCAGTTACATGAAACTTGTAACCTGAACCGAAAGCAGCCAAGGGCGGTACATCGCCGAACTTGGTGTCATAAGGCTTGTACTCTGCAGGCGGTACACTGGGGGTAGTACGATCAATTACTTCCAGTTCACCCGGCTCAGGAAATACAATTCGCTCACGCATATGGGCAACGATCTCATCAGGGAGAACATGAACCGGCATGCGGTATTTCTCAGCCAAGTTAAATGCCCGTACGATCATCTCAAAGGTTTCCTGAACGGAAGCAGGCATCAGGGCGATAGTAGCGTGGTCACCGTGAGTACCCCATTTAGCGCACATAACATCTGACTGCGAAGGACCGGTAGGCATACCGGTGGAAGGACCACCACGCATGACGTTATACACAACGCAGGGAATCTCAGCGATACAGCCGTAACCGATCAACTCTTGCTTCAGGGACAGACCTGGGCCGGAAGTGGAGGTAAGGGCTTTCTGACCGGCAAGAGCACCGCCCAACAGGGCAGCCATGGCACCGATCTCGTCTTCCATCTGAATGAATTTGCCACCGATCTTAGGCAGCTCAATCGACAAAACCTCCGACACTTCTGTGGAGGGGGTAATGGGGTAACCGGCGAAGAACTTGCAACCGGCATACAGTGCGCCGTGGGCAGCTGCCTCGTTACCTTGCAAAAAACCGACTTTTTTTGACACTTTGAAATCCTCCCGTCTAATTATTCGGCGTGAACTTTAATGGCAAAGTCAGGGCAACGCAGTTCGCACTGCATGCACTTGATGCACTTCTCCAGATCCTTGACTGAAACAACAAAACCTTTCATTTCAAGAACCTTGGTTGGACAGAACTCCACACAGATGTGGCAGCCCTTACAGTATTTTTCAATGATCTCTATGCGTGGCAGCTTCTTTTCTTCTGACATCGGAAAAGCTCCTTTTATCCGTATTCACGAGGTGTAATAATGTGGCCCATTATGCGGCAAAAAGAAGGGCGGACTGCTTGCCGCCCTTCTTTTGAGGCTCTGCCGGGCCCGTATGGGCCATCAGCCTTTCAGGATACTGTCCAGACTGTCAACCAGACCTTTTACGGCGGCAACAGACTTGTCCATCATGGCTTGTTCGGTTGCATCCAACTTGAACTGGAGGATGCCTTCAACGCCTTTCTCACCCAGAATTGCGGGAACGCCAACATAGTAGCCATTGACGCCGAACTCGCCGTTCAGCAGGCAGCAGGTGGGCAGAACACGCTTCTGATCTTTTAGTACTGACTCGGCCATGGCAATGGCAGAAGAAGCCGGTGAATAGAAAGCAGAGCCGGTCTTCAGCAGGGCAACCACTTCACCACCAGCCAGACGGGTACGGTTTACCATGGCTTCCATAACTTCCTTGGCCTTGTCTGTGCCATACTTCTGCTCCAGCAGTTCCATAACAGGAATGCCGTTTACCGCAGCATAACGCACCAGAGGAACCATATCGTCGCCGTGGCCGCCCAGAGTCATGGCGGAAACATCCTTCACTGACACACCAAGCTCCCATGCAATGAAGGCTTTAAAACGTGCAGAATCCAGAACGCCAGCCTGTCCGACAACGCGGTTTGCAGGAATACCGGTAATCTTCTGGCAGAGGGTTACCATGGCATCAAGCGGGTTGGAAATCACGATCACGAATGCGCTGGAAGCGTACTGCTTGATCCCTTCCGAAACAGAGGTCATGATCTTGGAGTTGGTAACGATCAGGTCATCACGGCTCATGCCAGGCTTGCGGGGCAGACCGGCGGTCACAATGACAACATCAGAACCTTCGATGTCCTTGTAATCCTGTGTACCCTTCAGGCAGACATCAAAACCGTCAACCGGCGATGCCTCGGCAATATCCAGCATCTTGCCCTGCGGCATACCCTCGACGATATCAAACAGCACCACATCACCCAGTTCACGCAGTGCGCAAAGTTGGGCAAGAACGCCACCAATCTGTCCGCCACCAATCAATGAAATCTTCTTACGTCCCATTGTTTCTTCCTCCTTGTTTGGTATTTGTTTCAATTTTACACCAACATCGGTTATGCATGAAATATGAGAGGGAAGCCGGAAAGACCGGCCCTCCGAAACAACAGCAGCTTAGATAGCGTCAATAATAGCATTCAGCGTTACACTAGGACGCATTGCCTTTTCAGTTTTAACCGGATCCGTGTTGTAATAACCGCCCAAATCCTGTGGTTTACCTTGAGCGCCAATCAACTCTGCATTGATCTTCTCTTCATTTTCCTGAAGCTGCTTGGCCACCTTGGCAAAACGGGCTGCAAGATCGGCATCCTTGGTCTGTGCTGCCAGCGCCTCTGCCCAGTACATGGCCAGATAGAAGTGGCTGCCACGGTTATCGATCTGACCAACTTTACGAGCCGGGTTTTTGTTCTGATCCAGGAACTTGGTATTGGCCTGATCCAGCGTGTCAGCCAGCAGCTGTGCTTTCTCATTTTTAAAGGTTGCAGCCAGATGCTCCAGGGAAACAGCCAGTGCCAGGAACTCACCCAGTGAATCCCAACGCAGGTAGCCTTCCTGAACAAACTGCTGAACGTGCTTGGGAGCGGAGCCGCCTGCACCGGTTTCAAACAGACCGCCACCAGCCAGCAGCGGTACGATGGAAAGCATCTTGGCGCTGGTGCCCAATTCAAGAATCGGGAACAGGTCGGTCAGATAATCCCGCAGGGCGTTACCGGTTACGGTAATGGTATCCTTCCCCTCTTTTGCGCGCTGACAGGCAAACAGCATCGCGTCCACCGGGGCCATAATATGAATCTCAAGACCGCTGGTGTCGTGATCCTTGAGGTACTTATTAACTTTTTCAATCATTTGGGCATCGTGGCCACGGTTCTTGTCAAGCCAGAAAACAGCCGGTGCACCGGTTGCACGCGCCCTGCGCACTGCCAGCTTGACCCAGTCCTGAATAGGCAGGTCTTTTGCCTGGCAACCGCGCCAGATGTCGCCTTCTTCAACTTCGTGCTGAATCAGGACCTTACCTGCCTCATCAACTACACGCACGGTGCCGTCTGCAGGCACCTTGAAGGTCTTATCGTGTGAACCGTACTCTTCTGCCTTCTGGGCCATCAGACCAACGTTGGATACGCAGCCCATGGTGGTCGGGTCAAACTGACCGTTCTTTTTGCAGAAGTCGATGCAGACCTGATACCACTCGGAATAGCTGGTATCTGGGACCACGCACTTGACATCGTGCAGCTTGCCGTCCGGCCCCCACATCCCACCGGAGTCACGAATAACCACCGGCATGGAGGCGTCGATGATGATATCGTTGCTGGCATGCAGGTTGGTAATCCCTTTGTCAGAATCAACCATAGCCAGCGGCGGCTGCTTCTTATAAACATCCTGAATATCTGCTTCGATTTCAGCTTTTTGAGCCTCAGGCAGCTTGGCAATTTTCAGATACAGATCGCCCATGCCAAGATCAGGGTTAACCCCCAACTCTTTAAAGGTAGCAGCATGCTTCTCAAACACATCCTTGTAGAATACTTCTACAAAGTGCCCGAACATGATCGGGTCGGAAATCTTCATCATGGTGGCTTTGAGGTGTACCGAGAACAATACCCCTTTGGCTTTTGCGTCATCAATCTGCTCTTGAATAAACTTGCGCAGGGCCTTGGCGCTCATGAATGCACCGTCAAGCACCTCACCAGCCTGAAGGGCCAGTTTGTCCTTCATCACTTTGACAGTGCCAGCCTTGTCAACAAACTCGATCTTGACGTTGCCGGCCTTTTCCATGGTTACTGATTTTTCGCTATGATAGAAATCACCAGCGTCCATATGGGATACGTGAGTCTTGGAGTCAGCTGCCCAAGCCCCCATTTTAACCGGGTGCTTCTTGGCATACTCCTTGACAGCACGCGCTGACCTTCTGTCAGAGTTACCTTCACGCAGAACCGGGTTAACTGCACTGCCCAGACACTTGGCATAACGAGCATGCAACTCTTTTTCTGCATCGGACTTGGGCTCTTCAGGATAGTCAGGCAACTTAAAGCCCTGTTCCTGCAGTTCTTTGATAGCGGCCTTCAGCTGCGGGATGGAGGCACTGACGTTCGGCAACTTGATGATGTTAGCCTCAGGCTTCTGGGTCAGCTCCCCCAGCTCAGCCAGATAATCAGGCATTCTCTGCTCAGGAGTCAGATAATCGGGAAAGTTTGCAATGATTCTACCTGCTACAGAGATGTCGCGAGTTTCAACGACAACACCGGCAGCTTTGGTGAATGCATTTACGATAGGGAGTAGAGAGTATGTTGCCAGTGCGGGTGCTTCGTCAATCTTCGACCAGATAATCTTAGCTGTTTCTGTTGTCATGTTCTCTCCTTGGTTAATGGTTCTGAATCGCTGTTGCGTTGAATCGCGATGATGTCAGTTGAATAGACGCAATTTCAGTAAGCATAAAAATATATATAGGCTAAAAAAACACTAAATAATAATAAATGGTTATGGCTATCCGACGGTAGCCTGAAAAAGTTTGTATACAGTATGCAAAAGGTCTGAAGCTGTCAAGGAAAATTGTCTACCATTGTAGGTAGGTTATGGCGCTTTTTTAGTGGTTTTTAGTTTTGAAACGATGTGCGGAGCACATACTCATACTAAGTGTTTTTTGTTGCTTGACCTGCGGTAAAAGAGTGGTACGATTACAAGCACATATGGCAATTGCTTCTATTTGCACATATATACTACCGAAAGGAGAACGTAACCAATGGCGATCAAAAAACCTGCAAAAGCGTCTGGCAAGGCAGCACCCAGTGTAGCGCCAAAGAAAGCAGCTCCGTTGAAAGCAAGCCGGGAATTGGATACAGAAGAACTGCTTGCAGCAAATCTCGGCGCGATGACAAATGTTGTCGCGAGCATCAGTGAAACCCTTGATATGCTTGTCCAGAAGGTCGAAAGCATGGCCTACCACATTATTGCCACCGAAGAAGTGCTTGCGGAAGTTGTTGCAGCCAATGGCCTTGATCTTGCCCGTGTCAATGCCCGTATTCGCACAAAGATTGCTGACGGGACCGACAACCTGGGTGATTCCAGCAGGGCAGTTGATGTTGCCGCAAGCATCGCTTCGCCATTGCCGAAATGCCGTATGTAACCAGCCAATTTCCCAGCCGGTTAACCTGCGCAGGGGCAGATTGTTCAAATCTGCCCCTTTTTTTCAGGACCGTATCAGGCAAAATGATAAAATTTGAGGTGGCTGGGGCAGAAAGATGCTCATTGCCAGGCCATCGGAACTACTATCATGAAAGGAAGCGATCCAGGTATGTACCCTGAATCTGTGATTTTTGATTTTGATGGTGTCATTGCTGACACCGAACCGCTGCATTATAAGGCGTTTCAAGAAATACTGGCGCCGTTAGGGCTGGAGTTTACTTGGGAAAAGTATTGCAATACGTATATGGGGTTTGATGACCGTGATGCATTTCGCGAGGCGTTCAATGCAGGGGCACGTCCGCTTCCGGCAGAGGAGTTGGACCATCTGATACAGGTCAAAGCCGGACTTTTTCAAAAGATTGTGTGTGGTGGAGTAACTGCCTACCCAGGGGTTATTGAGCTCATTGAACAGCTGCATACAGCGAAAACCCCGATTGCGCTCTGTAGCGGCGCGTTACGTAGCGATATTGAACCGATTCTTGAACAGCTGTCGATCTGTTCCCGCTTTTCATGCATGGTAACGGCGGAAGATGTACCGCATAGTAAACCGGACCCGGCAAGTTATCGTTTGGCGTTTCAGATGCTGAAGGAGCGATATCCTGAAGCAAGCCTGAGCGCAAACCGCTGTTGTGCCATCGAGGACACACCGGCGGGAATCGCCTCGGCAAAGGGGGCAGGTTTGCAGGTAATTGCCGTGCTGAACAGCTATCCGGCTGACAAACTGTTGCAGGCGGATCTGGTGATCCGCTCACTGGAGGAGCTACCGGAGCAGTTTGCACGTCTGAATCCATTGTAAGCAGCTCAGCAATTTTTCTGTCAGCTAACGTAACGGGCCCGCTGGAAATCTCCGGCGGGCCCGTTACGTTTCGTTGCAGGAACAGACTGTGCTATGCCGCTATTTGGTAGTATCCATCCCCCCACCCAGCGCAGCATGGGCTGCTGCCAACCTGGCAATAGGTACCCGGAATGGTGAGCAGGAAACGTAATCCAGGCCGATCTTGTGACAGAAAATGACTGACTCCGGATCACCGCCATGTTCGCCGCAGATACCCAGCTTGATCTTGGGGCGGGTAGCACGTCCCTTCTCGCAGCCCATCTTCACCAGTTGTCCTACACCGTTCTGGTCAAGGGATACAAAGGGGTCTTCCGCCAGAATACCGGCATCCACGTAAAACGGCAGGAACTTGCCGGCATCGTCGCGGGA
>DIUT01000050.1:20310-20487 GCA_002423105.1 Geobacter sp. UBA6151
CGATCATGGTGCCGATCAGGTATTCCACCTTGACGCCGTAGCGGGCAATAACCTCATCGCAGACCTTCACGGCATTGGCCTTCAGCACTGCCAACTCCTTCACGGTGGCAATCAGTGGAATCATGATCTCCGGCACAATCGCAAACCCATCATTCTTGATCAGTTCACAGGCTGCTT
>DIUT01000052.1 GCA_002423105.1 Geobacter sp. UBA6151
CTACTACAACCAGGATACGTCAGAATAACATGAAAAAAGTTGCAAGTGCTGTATCTCTGAATGAAACCCTGCCGAGGGGCGGCGCAATAAAACGGCGTAAAATCTCGGAAAAGCTGTATGTGGACTTTTACTATTTCGGTGTCAGGATCACCAAATCAACCGGCCTTGACGATACACCGCAAAACCGGGAAAAAGTCCGCTCGTTCCTTGACAAATCAATGCAGAAAATCGAGAACCGAACTTTCAAGTTTGCGGAAGCGTTCCCAGGTGCGACCCGTAAAGAGAAAAAGTTCTTCTCTGAACTGGAAGGGCAACAATTCCACCCGGAACCTCAGCATGTGAATTTTGGAGAGTATGCAAAGGCATGGATGAAAAAAGTCATTCCGACCTTTGAATCTCCGACAAAGCGCAATGATTATGAATCAGCCCTGAATTCCCGGATTCTTCCATACTTCAGAAAAAAGAACTTCTACCAGATCACCAGCATGGAGCTTCAAGAGTTTGCCACCTCCATGAAGAAGAAATCCGGTAAAGACAAGGGCAAGCCACTTGCACGGCAACGGATACAAAACATCCTGATTCCGCTTCGCCGGATATGGGAAGACGCTGCCGACCAGCACCGCTGGAACATCCGCAATCCCTTTGAAACCATCAACAAGCATTTGCCATCAAAACCACGCAAGAGAAACAATAAGGTGTTCCGGTTTTATGAATGGCAGGTGTTTATTGCACATGCTCCAGCTTTTTTCCGGCCACATCTGGAATTTCTGATAATGACCGGCCTGTCTGCAAGTGAGCTTGCCGGACTCAGAAAAGAGGATGTTTCAGAAAAGGCAATCACACTGAACCGCTCAATCGTGCTTGGCAAAGAAAAAGAACGGCTCAAGAATGATTACCGCTTCCGGCGTATTCCCCTGACTGAATCCATCAGGCAGCTTGTGCAACAGGTGCAGATACTTACGCCAAACTCGCCTTATTTATTTCCCATGGAGAACGGCAAGGCATTTGATGGCAATTCATTCAGAAAGATAGTCTGGAACAAGGCTCTTGATGGGTCACAGTCAGCCTACAAGACACCGTATAGCACACGGCATACCTTCTGCGCCTGGGCGCTGACCATTGGCATGAATCCGATGAAATTGGTCAACCTGATGGGGCATTCAAGCAAGCAGATGGTGTATCAAGTGTACGGTGAATATGTGGAAGACCTGGAGGATGATGTGGAAGATATCATCAACTATTTCGGGGCAGATTTTCTGATAAAACCCGCAAAAAAACTGACCCCGCTACTATCTTATGGGGACAGTTTCGGGGTCAGTCAGCACCTTGCCACATCTAATATGTCTAATTCATTAGGTTTTTAATGGAGCGGGAAACGGGATTCGAACCCGCGGCCTTCAGCTTGGGAAGCTGACACTCTACCACTGAGTTATTCCCGCTCAAGTAGAGGTTCGGTTTATAGCAGATGGCGTAACGCTCGTCAACAGAACCGTTCAGCTACGCCATGGTGCGCACGATGTACTCCCGCAGTGCCGTCAGGTCGGCAGGCAAGCGATCGCAACGGGTGGACAGTCCGTGCAATTGGGCGATGGATTCCGGCATCGGCACCGGCGCGCCGGTGGCAGCAACCACCGCTTCATCAAATTTGGCCGGATGGGCCGTTGCCAGACAGATCAATGGGGTGTCACCGGCAGACAGTCCCTGGGCAGCACGTACACCGACGGCGGTGTGCGGGTCCAGCAGGTAGCCGGTGTCCCGCTTGAAGGCGCCGATGGTTTCCAGGGTTTGTGCCCTGTTTACGGAGGCGGAACAGAAATCCTTTTGCAACTGCGCAATTTCCCTGTCGCTGAAGCTGATCCTGCCTTCCGCCTTCAACTGGCTGAAGGCCGCCTGTACCCGTGTGCTGTCCTGGTTGAACAAGTAGAACAGGTAACGCTCGAAGTTGGAAGCCACCTGGATATCCATGGAGGGGGAGAGGGTCTGCACCACGGAACCCACCGAGTAGTCGCCGCTGGTGATGCAGCGGGTGAGGATGTTGTTTTCGTTGGTGGCCAGTAGCAGCTTTTCTACCGGCAATCCCATTCTGGTCGCCACATAGCCAGCAAAGATGTCGCCGAAGTTGCCGGTGGGGACGGAGAAGATCACCTTCTGGCCTGTTTTTGCCACTTTCAGCCAGGCGTAGATGTAATAGACCACCTGGGCCAGCACCCGCGCCCAGTTGATGGAGTTGACTGCCCCCAGGGAATATTTCTGCTTGAACTCCAGATCCCCCATCAGCGCCTTGACCATATCCTGGCAATCGTCAAAGGTGCCGTCCATGGCGATGTTGTGCACGTTGGCATCAAGGACGCTGGTCATCTGCAACGCCTGTACCGGCGAGGTCTTGCCGTGGGGATGCAGGATGAAGATGGTGATGCCGTCCTTGCCGCGCACGCCGTGGATAGCGGCGCTGCCGGTGTCGCCGGAGGTTGCCCCCAGGATGGTCATGGTTTCGTTGCGTTCCTTCAGGATGTACTCAAACAGATTGCCTAGAAACTGCAAGGCCACATCCTTGAAGGCCAGGGTGACACCGTGGAACAGTTCCAGGATATGGACGCCGTCATGCCTGACCACCGGCGTTACATCGGGGTGACTAAAGGTGGCATAGGACCGGTTGATCAATTCCCGCAGGTCAGCGGCAGGAATGTCATCCACAAATCTGGAGATGATAGTGAAGGCCAACTCTTGATAGGAACAGCCGCGCCAGGATTCGAGCTGCTCCGGCGAAAAGGTCGGGATTGATTCGGGAAGCAACAGGCCGCCGTCATCGGCCAACCCCATCATGACGGCATCTTTGAAGCGAAGCGGCGCAATTCCGCCGCGGGTGCTGATATAACGCATGTACAATCCTTTCACGGAGCTATCTTTAAAGAAGCTAAATTTATAGCAGGTTTTGGTGTAAAAGGCTAGATGCTGACCGGACGCAGTTCGCCGGGAGCCATAAGGAAGAATATCCTGAACAGGCAGTATTTATAGAATTCGGAAAAAAGCAGTCTGAAGCTGCCCTCATGCTGCCACCACTGCTCCTTGACGTTCGCGCTGTCCACCGGGTAGGGATAGATGGCCACATCTCGCGGCAATGCATGGCGAAAAAGGATTGCAGCCCGTTTTAAATGATAACGGGAGGTGATCAGCAGCACGGAACGGACGTCATAGGCTGCAAGGACGTCGCGGGCATAGATGGCGTTTTCCAGAGTGTTGCGGGATGCTTTTTCGAGGATGACCCGGTCTGCCGGAGGGTCGCCCGCTTTGGGGCGGTAGAGGTCGCTTTTGCGCACCAGCGGATCGACCCCTACCAGGAACAGTTGCTTTCCTTTGCCGTCCCGGAAAAGACGAACCCCTTCCTCAACCCGTCCCCGGCCACCAGCCAGCACCACGATGGCATCGGCCTGCACCAGGCGCGGGCTGGCGGAAAAGGTTTTGTAGGCGAAGTCTACAAAAAGTGCAGTGATAATCAAAAAAGCGATCACCAGCAACGAAAGGAATGCCTTGAATATCTTCATGGTTTACTATTTTCCCCTTGCATCAATACCATGATTCTGATAAAAGAATTTGTTCAGTTAGCACGGGAGGTCAGGACCCATGTCAAGAAAATGTGAAGTCTGCGGCAAAGGCCCCAGCACCGGTAACAATGTCAGCCACGCCAACAACAAGTCGCGTACCACCTGGTATCCCAACTTGCAGAAGGTGAAGGCTGTGAACAATGGTACGGTGCGTACTGTCAAGGTCTGCACCCGCTGTATTCGGTCCAACGCTGTCACCAAGGCGCTGTAGTTCCGATTCAGCCGGAAAATCAAAAGGAGCCGTGCGGTTACATGAACCGCACGGCTCCTTTTGTTCTGTTCAGATTTACAGTTCGGCAACGGCATCGATTTCAACCTGCGCGCCGCGCGGCAGCGCCGCCACTGCCACCGTGGCCCTGGCTGGTTTGGCCCCGCTGAAGTAGCTGCCATAGACTTCATTCACCTGCGGAAAATCTGCCATATCCACCAGATAGATGGTGGCTTTCAGTACACGGTCAAAGCCCGTCCCCGCAGCAGCCAGTACCGCTCCCAGGTTTTTCATTACCTGTTCCGTTTCCTGCCGGATATCTCCGGACACCATTTCGCCGGTTTCCGGGCTCAGCGGAATCTGGCCGGAACAAAAAAGTAATCCATTGCTTTTGACTGCCTGCGAATAGGGTCCGATTGCCGCTGGAGCCTTGTCGGTCGTTATGATTTCCATCTCTGAAGCTCCTTTCATTTGCAAGTTTTTCAACAACCTCTTAATGCCTCATCCGTTCCACCTTGATGACCCCCTTAACCTTCATCAAAGAGTTGGTAACCTTGTTCAGATGGTTCAGGTCGGTGACATTGACTTCGAAGATGTTTTCACCCCGCTTGTCAACGGTGCTCTTGATCTGTGCGCTGACGATGTTTGCTTCGGCATTGGTGATGGCCAGGGTCATGTTGGCCAGAATTCCCTTCTCGTCATGGCACAGCACCCGTAACCGGACCGGCAGCGCAGCGCTCTTGCCCTTGGCCCAGGTCACATCAATGCGGCGTTCCGGATCACTTTCTGACACAAAAGGACAATCAGCGGTGTGGATGGTCACCCCCTGGCCTCTGGTGATGAAACCGGCGATATCGTCGCCCGGCAACGGGTTGCAGCACTTGGCGTAGCGGATCATGATATCATCCATGCCGCCCACTTCAACGGCGCTGGATGATCGCCCTTTGAGTTTGTTGATGACGCTGGTGATACGGGATTCTTTTTGTTCCTGCCGAGCTTTCAGCCGTTCTGCAGGTACCAGCTTGCCGATGACCTGGTTGCTGGAGAGTTTACCGTAACCCACAGCGGCCAGCAGGTCGTCCTCGATATTAAAACCGAATTCCTGGGCCACCTCTTTCAACTCGCCGGACTTGATCAGCTTCTGCAGGTTCAGGGAGTATTTGCGGAACTCCTTCTCGCAAATTTCCCGTCCCAGCACCATGCTGCGCTTGCGTTCCTCGATCTTGATCCAGGCCCTGATTTTATTGCGTGCCCGCGACGAATGGACGATCTTCAGCCAGTCCTTGCTGGGGCTGTGGTGGGGAGAGGTGATAACTTCTACAATGTCGCCGGTGCTCAACTCGTACTTCAGCGGCACCAGTTTGCCGTTGACCTTGGCCCCTACGCAGCGGTGCCCCACATCGGTGTGCACGCTGTAGGCGAAATCGATCGGCGTTGATCCCTTGGGAAAACCCTTGACGTCCCCCTTGGGGGTGAAGACGTAGACCTCCTCGGGGAAGAGGTCAACCTTGACCGAATCCATGAACTCGCGGGAGTCCTGCAACTCATGTTGCCACTCCAGCAACTGCCGCAGCCAGGCAAAACGCTTGACTTCCTTTTCGTCGTACCCTTTGCCTTCCTTGTATTTCCAATGGGCGGCGATGCCGGCGTCGGCCACGCGGTGCATCTCGAAGGTACGGATTTGCACTTCTATCCGGTCGCCATGGGGGCCGATCACGGTGGTGTGCAGTGACTGGTACATGTTGCCCTTGGGCATGGCGATGTAATCTTTGAATCGTCCCGGAATAGGCTTCCAGGAGGAATGGATGACCCCCAGAACTCCGTAGCAGTCCCGCAGATCATCAACCAGTACCCTGAAGGCGGTCAGGTCGTAAATTTCATCGATATCCACGTTGCGTTTTTCCATCTTGCGCCAGATGGAATAGAGGTGTTTGCTGCGCCCGGACACTTCGCCGGTGATGCCGTGCTCCGCCAGTTTCTGCTGTATTTCCGCGCGAATCTCTTCCACATACCCTTTGCGTTCCTGGCGTTTCTGCTGAATCTTGGTTACCAGATCAGCGTAGATATCGGGATGCAGATAGCGGAAGGAAAGGTCCTCCAGCTCGGTTTTGATCCAGGAGATACCCAGCCGGTGGGCAATGGGGGCATAGATATCCATGGTTTCGCGGCTGATGGAGCGCTGCTTGATGTCCGGCTGAAACTGCATGGTGCGCATGTTGTGCAGCCGGTCAGCCAGTTTCACCAGAATTACCCGGATGTCGTTGGCCATGGCCAGCAGCATCTTGCGGAAGTTCTCCGCCTGATTCTCTTCCTTGGTCTTGAAGTGAATCTTGCTGATCTTGGTGACCCCCTCCACCAGATCGGCCACTTCCTGGCCGAACATCCCGGCCAGTTCTTCCGAGGTGGTCAGGGTGTCTTCGATGGTGTCATGGAGAAAGCCGGTGACGATACTGGGAACGTCGAGGCGCATGTTGGCCAGCAGGCCGGCCACCTCAAGCGGGTGGATGATGTAGGGTTCGCCGGACAGACGGGTCTGCCCCTGATGCACCTTGGCGCAATAAACGTAGGCCTTGCGGATCAGGTTCAGGTCCGCAGAGGGGTTGTAGCTTGCTACCATATCCAGGATATCGTTAAGACGTATCATGCCGAGGTGGGTATTCTGTCAGGATGTGCCATAGAAAGTAGTGGAAGGTACAAAAAAGGAGGCCTGCTGCGGATGCGGCAGGCCTCCCTGTTGTCGTGAATCAGGTGGTGCGGCGTGAACCGGCTTCCATGGATAGCTTACCCGCTGCGATCTCGCGTAGCGCCGTCACCACATAGCGGTTGTTTTTCTGGGCAACCATGGGCTGTGCGCCTTTGTA
>DIUT01000035.1:0-11418 GCA_002423105.1 Geobacter sp. UBA6151
CTCATAACGCCTCCTTCTCTCGGGTTTTATCAAGAAGGAGTGACTACTACAACCAGGATACGTCACTCGTTTTCCTGTGGGTTGAAACAGACATCTATCTTGATTTCAAAAAAATCCGATTTACTTATGGGTACAACTCTTGCCGTCTCAACAAAATATGATTGAAAAAAACGTTGCCAGTCCCTTGGTTCGTAGGCGGATTCCAATGGCTTGCCAGCTATCCACTTATCAAGCTCATCAATAAAGCGCCCCTCGTTTAGTCGGCTCTTGTCCATGTGCATTGTGTCGCAGAACTGAAGAAGCGCCGCTAGAAAATCAATTTTCAGAGAGTTGTCAGGAAACAGCGTCGAAATTTGTTTCAGATATGATGCAATTTCTGCCTGGTTGTGCGACTCGGCAACAAAGGCGAGCCGTTCAATCAGGTCATTAAGGATATTATTTTGTTTTGGTGACAGATTTTCGCTAAGCGAACGCGGCAGAGTTTTTTTAAATGAGCGAATAACAATACCACTTGTCTTGGCATGGTTAATCCTGATCTGTTTGCGTTCATCGGGCGATAAATTCCCTCTATCGCCTTGAATGCCAAGATATTCTTTCCAACCAAACTGCATTCCGATGTCGTGGAGATATACCGCCGCAGCAAGGAGAAACAGTTCCTTTTCATTCAGGTATTCGGTCTTAAGTTGATTTTGAAGGAGGGTGTTTGCATGTCCCATTAGGGCTTCGGAGTGCGATACATCATGCCTAATTTGTTCGGGGACATCGTTGTGGTCCGCCCACTGTGCAACAGCCCATTGTTTCAACTTTTTATATAGGTCGAAATAGTCTTGATTCTTGTGCTGTAACTGGCTTTCTATCGTTAATGATGATGTCACTATTGCCCCCATACTTGACACACAAGCTGATCTCGTCACCACATCACGATCTTTTCTACCTGTAATGCAATAGCAGACAATATCTCATCATCAAGCCAACCGAAACGTCGCATCTATCTCATCCCATGGCACATAAAAATGCCCGCTGGCATCCTTCTCCACCAGCCCCAACCGCTCCATGGCTTTCACATCATCAAACACGTTGCGGTACTGCCTGTGCAAATGCTTGGCAAGCGCATTGATACTGGTGTGCCCCAAGCGGCGCAACTCTTGTAATAGCTCGAACCGTTTGGGGGTCAGATGCTTGAGTAGTGACGGCAAATTATCAAAATAAAGCCGCTCCACCGGTTTGTCCGGTACCCAACCGCCATCAAGGCGGTCAGCCAGCCCTTTCAGTTCATCAAAAAACTCGCTGTCGCTCTTGACACCTATTTTGAGATCGCGCTTTTCTTTCATGGTAGTCACATCCTTTCAATATCCGCTTCAAAATCCTCAATCAACTTGCGCAGCGTGGTAAATGTATAGGACTCTTCAGACTCACCCAGATGCCGGTGATCACCCTTACCGCGTTCGTTGTCGTAACGGAGCAGACATTTCCCTTCTGCGGTGCCGTAATACAAACGATACTTGAATGGATGCCTGCTACCGGGAAGCGGGTCGGACAATCGCCAGATAACCACCTCGATTATCCGGTCCCGTCGTTCCTTCTTGTACTTGACCACTTCTTGCGCAGTTCCCATACCACCCTCTTACAACATATGTCTTTTTATAACATAGCTACAACCATCTGCAATCTCAAATCTTCAACATCATACCTTCTGCACATGGGTATCACGCGTGTCCCGCTCCTCAATCAGCTCGATGAAGACCTGTTCCAGGCCGGGCAGGCGGCCATCATCCCCGGCCCGCTGCTGTTTCAGCTCCAGCGGGGTGCCCACCGCCACCAGTTCACCCCGGTAGATCAGAGCCAGACGGTCACAGTATTCCGCCTCATCCATGTAGTGGGTGGTGACAAAGATGGTGACGCCCTCTGCCGCCAGAGTATGGATCAGTTGCCAGAAATTACGGCGGTTCAGGGGATCGACGCCGGAGGTGGGTTCGTCAAGGAAGATGATCGGCGGTTCATGGAGAATGGCGCAGCCCAGAGCCAACCGTTGCCGCCA
The DNA here is from genome assembly GCA_002423105.1 of Geobacter sp. UBA6151. Classification (GTDB taxonomy): domain Bacteria; phylum Desulfobacterota; class Desulfuromonadia; order Geobacterales; family Pseudopelobacteraceae; genus Trichlorobacter. The sequence goes on from DIUT01000035.1 coordinate 2,039, forward strand.
GCCACCGGACAATTCTCCGGCCCTGGCGGTGCGGCGATCGGTCAGACCGGCCATCTCGATCACCCATTCGGTGCGCTCCTTAAGCCTGGCGGAAGACAGCCGGTAAACCCCGCCGTAGAAGGCGATGTTCTCCTCCACAGTCAGGTCTTCATACAGGGAAAACTTCTGGCTCATGTAGCCGATGTTTTCCTTGATCTGTTCCGGCTGGCTGGTGATGTCCAATCCGGCAACGCTGCCGCCGCCGGAGCTGGGGGTGAGAATGCCGCAGAGCATCCTGATGGTGGTGGACTTACCGGCGCCGTTGGGACCCAGGAAACCGAAGATTTCACCTTTGGGCACGGTGAGACTGACGTTGTTGACGGCGACGAAATCGCCGAAACGGCGAGAGAGGTGATCAAGGGTGACCGCCGGGGCAGCCGATGCCAGATCGGGAGCGGAACGACGCTTCACCGCCGTATCGCCCCCCTCATTCATGACGGTGATGAAGACATCTTCCAGGGTGGGATCAACTATGGCCGGATCGGCAAGTTGTTTGAGGTTGAGCGGACTGTCACAGGCCAGCAGTTTACCATGGTGTAACAGGCCCACCCGGTGGCAGCGCTCGGCCTCATCCAGGTAGGCGGTGGCCACCACAATGGTCACCCCTTCGGCCAAAAGGCCATTAAGGATGTGCCAGAATTCCCGGCGGGAAACCGGGTCAACACCGTTGGTCGGCTCATCCAGAAACAGTACCTTGGGGGTGTGAATCAGGGCACAGCACAAGCCCAGTTTCTGCTTCATGCCGCCGGACAGCGCCCCGGCGCGGCGTTTCATAAACGGCGTCATGCCGCTCATGGCCAGCAGCTGTTCTGCCCGTGCCGTCCACTCCGCTTTGGGAACACCAAAAATATCGGCATGGAAACGGATGTTCTCCATGACCGTCAGATCGGGATACAGGCCGAAACGCTGGCTCATGTAACCGATATCACTGCGCACCGGCCCAAGGTCCAGGCAGGAACAGCCCAGGACCTGCGCTTCGCCGTCACAGGGTTCCATGACGCCGGTCAGCATGCGTAAGGAGGTGGTCTTGCCTGCGCCATCGGAACCCACCAATCCGAACAGCTCTCCCTGCGGGATAGAGAGCGACAGCCCATCCACGGCAGTCAGTCCGCCGAAGCGTTTTGTCAGGTTCGAGATAGATATTGCATGCATGAATACACTTTCCCGGCAACGTCAGAATTCAGATGATACCAAGGCGGCGAGGAGAAAGCGACGCAGGCATAGCTGTAAGCTATGTTGAGGAGCTTTCGACGAGCCAACGCCGGTAGCGCTGAATTATGGCGTTGCCTTGATGGCAGCATCAACCGGCATCCCCGGCTTCAGCTCCAGCTGCGGATTGGGCACGGTGATCTTGATCCGGTAGACCAGTTTGACCCGTTCTGTTGTGGTCTGGACGTTTTTTGGCGTGAACTCGGCCTGTTGAGCGATGAAGGAGACGCTGCCGGTGTAGGTTTTTCCCGGCCAGGTATCGCTGGTAACCTGCGCCTCTTGTCCCAGCTTGATCCGTCCCAGCTCGGTTTCCGGGATGTAGGCCCGTATCCAGATTTCATCCAGCTTGCCAACGGTCAGCACCGGACTGCCCGCTGCCAGCATCTCGCCCGGCTCGGCATGCTTGGCCAGCACCTGACCGCTGACCGGTGACGCCAGCACGGTTTGGGAAAGTCGCGTATCAGCCAGGGCGCGGATGGAAGCGGCGCTTTCCAGGGTAGCCTGTGACTGGCGCACGGCATCGGGGCGAGGACCGGCCTTGAGCAGCCGCAGCCGCTCTTCCGCCTCGCGTACCGCCGCAGCAGAGGAATCACGGGCAGCACGGGCAGCATCCAGGTCTTTTTTGGGAATAACCTCCCGCTTGAACAGGCTTTCCATCCGCTGGGCATCTTCGGCAGCCCGGAGCGCTTCGGCTCTGACCCGCGCCAGGGCAGCCTCGCCCTGGGCAATCTCCTCCCGGCGGCTGCCTGCTTCAAGGTCGTTCAATGCCGCACGGGCCGCACGCTCCTGGGCGCTGCGGGCCAGCTGTTCTTCACGCAGTTCCGTATCCTCCAGCCGGGCAACCACCTGGCCGACCTTGACAGTCTGCCCCTCATCAAACAGACGCTGCTCAAGCCTGCCCGGCACCTTGAAGGAAAGCGCCACCGTGGTTGTCTCCACCGTACCGGTCAGTTTGAGGATGCCATTCTTCGCTGCACGGTCGCAGCCAACGGCAAGCAGAGCAAGGGTAAGCGCTATAAGGACGGTAAACCGTTTTCGTAGTGTTAGCATGAACTCCTCCTTCTGCTCCTGCACTGTAGCACACTATGTATACCAGAAATGCGTGTTCCTCCACGCAAAAAAGCCGGGGATAACCCCGGCCTTTTCAGTATGCATCGCATGGATCAACCTGCTGCTATTTGTTTTTCTTCTTGCGCTGGTGCGGATCCAGTTCTTTCTTGCGCAGACGGATCGAGTTGGGGGTTACCTCCACCAGTTCGTCGTCGTCGATGAACTCCAGCGCCTGCTCAAGGCTCATGAGCCGGGGCGGAGTCAGCTTGATGGCATCGTCCGAACCGGAAGCCCGCACGTTGGTCAGCTTTTTGCCCTTGCAGGCGTTGACTTCCAGATCGTTGTCGCGGTTGTGCTCACCGATGATCATGCCGCCGTAGACTTCAGTACCAGGGGCAATGAACAGGACACCGCGCGGTTGCAGGGAATCCAGCGAATAGGCAGTAGTCTCGCCATGTTCCATGGCGATCAGCACCCCGTTTTTACGGCCGGGGATATCACCTTTGTACGGCGCATATTCGTGGAAGGTGTGGGTCATGACCGCCGTGCCCCGGGTGTCGGTCAGCACTTCGCCGCGCAGGCCGATCAGGCCGCGGGCAGGCACCACAAACTCCAGGCGAATCATTTCGCCCATGGGGTGCATGGCGACCATCTCCCCTTTGCGGGGCCCCATCTTTTCGATGATCGCTCCCTGAAATTCTGAAGCCACATCCACCACCAGGTATTCCATCGGCTCCTGTTTGACACCATCTATGTCACGGATGATGACTTCCGGTTTGGAAACTGCCACCTCAAACCCTTCACGGCGCATGTTCTCGATCAGGATGGAAAGGTGCAGTTCGCCCCGGCCGGAAATCTTGAAGGTATCAGCAGAATCGGTATCCTCCACCCGCAGCGAGACGTTGGTGCGCAGCTCCTTGGTCAACCGCTCGCGGATGTTACGGGAGGTGACCCATTTGCCTTCGCGACCGGCAAAGGGAGAGGTATTGACGATAAAGTTCATGGAGAGGGTTGGCTCGTCAATGGAGACGTAGGGCACGGCCACCGGGCTTTCGGCGGAGGCCAGAGTTTCACCGATGCTGATCTCGTCAAAACCGGCCACGGTGATGATGTCGCCGGTGCCTGCCTCCTGGATCTCCACCTGCTTCAGGCCTTCGTAACCCAGCAGCTTGGTGATCTTGCCACGGCTAATGGTGCCGTCCTGCTTGATCATGGCCACGGTCTCGCCGGATTTGACCTTGCCGTGGAAGATGCGACCGGTGGCGATACGTCCGATATAATCGTTGTAGTCGATGTTGGCGATCAGCATCTGGAACGGAGCGTTGACGTCTCCCTTGGGGGGACGCACGTTGGATTCAACCACGGCAAAGAGCGGCTCCATGCTGTTGGATTCCACATTGATATCCAGCTTGGCATAGCCCATCTTGGCGCTGGTGTAGACCACCGGGAAATCCAGCTGATCGTCACTGGCTTCCAGTTCGCAGAACAGGTCAAAGACCATGTTCAGCACTTCGTCCGGCCGTGAGCCGGGACGGTCTATCTTGTTGATGACCACGATCGGCTTCAAGCCCAGGTCCAGGGACTTTTTCAGCACGAAACGGGTCTGGGGCATCGGGCCGTCCAGGGCATCAACCAGCAGCAGCACCGAGTCAACCATCTTCAGTACCCGCTCCACTTCGCCGCCAAAGTCGGCGTGGCCGGGGGTATCCACGATGTTGATTTTGTACTGGCCGTGGTGGATGGAGAGGTTCTTGGCCAGAATGGTGATACCGCGTTCTTTTTCCAGATCGTTGGAATCCATCACCCGCTCGGTAATCGCCTCATTTTCGCGGAAAATACCGGAATGCTTCAGCATGGCGTCAACCAGGGTAGTCTTGCCGTGGTCAACGTGGGCGATGATGGCTATGTTACGTATTCTCTCTTGCATCTACTGGTCTCCGTTATCTAGGCTTCCGCTACTTTGCAGCGAATTTTTTACGATACACGGCTGGCGCCGCCTGCTCGTTACGACGATTGGAGTACGGCTTGCCGGGAGCCCTGCCGGGGCCAGCAGCGGCACGTCCGCCGTTACCCGCACCGGAACGACCAGGGCTACGGCCGGCAGATGCAGTGCGCATGGAGGTCCTTGGCTCAAGACCTTCAATCATATGGTGGGTTATCTGCTTGCCGGTAAATTTTTCAATCCTGCCCAGGAAACCCTGCTCCGAAGGTGAGGCAAAGGAGATGGCGATACCCATGGCTCCGGCCCGGCCGGTACGGCCGATACGGTGGACGTAGTCTTCGGCAAAGCGGGGCAGATCGAAATTGATCACATGGCTGATGCCGGTCACGTCCAGGCCACGGGCCGCCACGTCAGTGGCCACCAGCAGCCGTACCTTGCCGCGGCGCATGTCGGTGATGGCGCGGTTACGGGCTCCCTGGGTCATGTCGCCGTGCAGGGCGCGTACCGTGTGTCCTCCGGCAGCCAGTTCCTGGGCCAGGGTTTCGGTGTCGCGCTTGGTGGCGGAAAAGATGATGACCCGCTCCAGATCATCGTTGGAAACCAGGCTGTGCAGCATCTTCATTTTGTGGCCCAGGTTGTCGGCCACCATCAGGCGTTGCTCAATATTGTCATGGGTGATCTGCTTGGGGGAGATGCGGATAGTTGCCGGTTCCTTCAACAGGTTGCCTGCCAGTTTGGCGATGCGGGCATCCAGGGTGGCGGAAAAGAGCAGGGTCTGACGGTTTGCCGGGGTGGCAGCGGCAATTTTTTCCACCGGCTCGATGAAGCCCATGTCCAGCATCCGGTCGGCTTCGTCCAGAATCAGCATCTCCAGGCGGCCCAGGGAAAGACGGCCCCGCTCCAGATGGTCGATCAGGCGACCGGGAGTAGCTACAATCAGGTCAATGGGACGATCCAGCAGTTGCAGTTGTTCACGGTAGGGCATGCCGCCCAGAATAGCGCCGCTACGGATACGCATGAACTTGCCGTAGGTACGCACCGCTTCAGTCACCTGGTTGGCCAGCTCACGGGTGGGGGTCAGCACCAGCACGCGGGGACCGCGGCCCGGCTTGGCCGGAGTGGAGAGAATACGATGCAGGGCAGGCAGCACAAAGGCAGCGGTCTTGCCGGTGCCGGTCTGGGCTGAAGCCAGCAGATCCTGACCGGTCATCACCTGGGGGATGGCCTGGGCCTGGATCGGGGTCGGTTCGGTGTAGCCGCAAGCGGCAATGGCTTTCAGGAGCGAGGGGTTGAGGTTCAGGTTTTCAAACGACATGAAATGTTTCCTTTTCTGTTTTCCAGTATGGAAAACCGTTTCCGGCATTTTCCGGCGCAGGTCGGCTCGAGGCGTAACAACGTCCTTGACCGGCACGTTACACATAACGTCCCAGCGATAGGATTAATTGAGTCGACGAACTAAAGGCGGAGGAGAAAGGCGTACCGGTCGGAAACAACAAGGTCTGCGAAGGGAAACCTGAAAGAGGACTGGAACAGCTTCACTGCCCGCCAGGGCATCAAAAATAACTGTTGTTTATACGACACAATGGAATTTAAAAGCAAGCTAATTGTTGTTATTGCCATTGAGTTCAATGTTGACGGCTATATATTAGTCAGATAAAATGACCATAGTGGAGGTGGCTATGAGCCAATTCAATATTGCAGAAGCCAAATCTCACTTCTCGGAGCTGGTGCAGAAGGCGCTAACCGGAGAGGAAGTGGTCATTGCCCGCGACAACAAGCCGATCCTCAAGCTGGTGCCGGTAAAAGAAAAACGTACGGTGCGGCAGCCCGGCTCAGCCAAAGGCAAGATTCTCTACGTCGCTCCAGATTTCGACGAGCCGTTGGGCGACTTTGCCGAGTACCGCTGATGCGCCTGCTCCTCGATACCCACACCCTGCTCTGGTGGCTCGCCAATGATCCCCGGCTTTCCGCTCCGGCCCGCACGGCCATTGCCAACCCGCGCAACGACTGTTTCGTCAGTCTTGCCAGTTGCTGGGAACTGGCCATCAAGTCAAGCCTCGGCAAGATCCGTCTGGCCAAGCCGGTGGAGCGGTTTATCCCCGATGAGCTGGCCGCCAATGATTTTCAGCTCCTCCCCATCGAATTCAGGCATGTCGCCAGGGTGGAAAGCCTGGAATTCCACCACCGCGATCCGTTTGACCGGCTGCTGGCCGCCCAGGCCCAGGCCGACAAGCTGACCCTGCTTTCGGCAGATGAACTGTTTGACAGATATGGGGTGAAAAGGGTGTGGTAAACAGAGGATAGAAGATTTCATTCAGGGCTTGCTCAGGATTTCGGTCCGGACACCATTACCGCCGATCTGCAACCATTCGCTATGGTGGCGAAAAATATGGATGCGTATAAACCGTAGGATGCTGGCGGACAAACATTCCATTTGGGCGGTTGATCGGTTAACACACGCGTGCATGACCGGTCAATAACGAGTTAGGCCCACTAAGGAGAACCTCGATAATGAATCCAACAGGGAATGCCATCGCAAGGGAGGCTGCGCTAGCCGCCGAACATCTTGGAAATGGTGCAACGATTCTTGGAAAGGCAAACTACGCGCATCACGCACACTACGGACAGGCGTTTTTTTCGCTGAGCACCGGATTTGAGCGTGCTTCTAAACTTGCGTTTGTTGTGGATCACGCCCTTACCAATGCAGGTGCGTTTCCAACCAACGAGGAAGTGCGCAATTACGGCCACAATCTGGCACGACTGCTTGAGCAAGTCGACGCAATAGCGGAACGTCGAGGTCTTTCGAATAGAGCACGATTGCCCCGTTCAGAAATTCACGCGGGCATCGTTGCGGTTCTTACGGACTTTGCAAACAACATAACTCGCTACTACAACCTCGATCTCATAACCGGCAATCCACGAGTCACACAGCGCGATGATCCAACCAAGGCATGGTTTCAACAAGTCGTGACGCCGGTACTAAATAGGCACTACGGCGCTCGTCAGCAGGAACGCCATTGCAGGAATGCGCAACTCATTTCCGAGGTAATGCAGCCCTTCACCATGGTCCGTCACGTCGCAGAGACAGGCGAACCACTGGTGACCGTTTTTGATGCATCGCTCCAAACTGGCATGACAGAATTTGCCAAGCCCTACGTTCGCATGTACGTCATGCAACTTATTCGGTTTGTCGGGCTCCTGCTGGGCGAACTCGGTTACGCTGCTTATGGCGCGCAGTTAGACACTATTCCGCATCTATCCGAGTTCTTCGCCATCTTCAACAACGACGACAAGTATTTTCTGAAACGCAAAACATGGTCTATCTATCATCCATGATGGGTGGCTCAACCGTGCGATGCAGGGGGCGCTGCGCGATAAAGCCGCGCCCCTGACCTTGAACGTTAACCAACATGCATACTGTGCGATCAATTAACCGGTTCTTCATGAACATTAAGTGACCATGACTCTATTCAACCTTACAACCGACTATATCCCCCGCGGCGACCAGCCCCAGGCCATTGCCGAACTGGTGGCCGGCATCGAGCGCGGCGACAAGCATCAGGTGCTGCTGGGAGTCACAGGCTCCGGCAAGACCTTTACCGTGGCCAACGTCATTGCCCAGACATCCCGTCCGGCCCTGGTGCTGGCCCCCAACAAGACCCTGGCGGCGCAGTTGTACGGCGAGTTCAAGGAGCTGTTCCCGGATAACGCCGTGGAGTTTTTCGTTTCTTACTACGACTATTACCAGCCGGAAGCCTACCTGCCCAATACCGACACCTTCATTGAGAAGGACTCTTCCATCAATGACGAGATCGACAAGCTGCGTCATTCCGCCACCCGTTCGCTCCTCACCCGGCGGGATGTGATCATCGTGGCCTCGGTCTCCTGCATCTACGGCATCGGTTCGCCGGAGGCCTACCAGGCCATGCATATTTTCTTCCACCAGGGGGAAGAGTACGGTCGCGACACCCTGTTGAAGAAGCTGGTGGAGATCCAGTACGAGCGTAACGACACCGATTTTCACCGGGGCACGTTCCGGGTGCGGGGGGATGTGATCGAGGTATTTCCGGCTTATGACAGTGAGCGGGCCCTGCGGATAGAGTTCTTCGGCGACGAGGTGGAATCCATCTCCCAGATTGATCCCCTGCGGGGCGTAGTCCTGCAAAAACTCTCCAAGACCGCCATCTATCCGGCCTCCCACTATGTTTCCACCAAAGAGAACATGGAGCGCGCCGTGGCCCAGATCCGGCTGGATCTGGAAGAACGGATCAGGCAGTTCAAGAGCCAGGGCAAGCTCCTGGAGGCGCAACGGATTGAACAGCGCACCTATTACGATATCGAGATGATGGAGGAGATGGGCTTCTGTCAGGGGATCGAAAACCATTCCCGGTATCTTGACGGCCGCGCCCCCGGTGAGCCGCCTTTTACGCTGATCGACTACTTTCCTGATGATTTTGTGCTGTTTACTGACGAATCGCACATCACCATCCCCCAGGTGGGCGGCATGTACCGCGGCGACCGCAGCCGCAAGGAAACCCTGGTGGAGTACGGATTCCGCCTGCCTGCGGCCCTGGATAACCGTCCGCTCAATTTTCAGGAGTTTGAATCGCGCATCCGGCAAGTGGTGCATGTCTCCGCCACGCCGTCCGATTACGAACTGCAGCAGTCCGGCGGCGTGTTCGTGGAACAGGTGATCCGGCCCACCGGGCTGGTGGACCCACCGATTGAAGTGCGCCCGGTTACGGCTTCTCCCTCCCCCCAACCCCCTCCCATCAAGGGAGGGGGGGCTATTCCTCCCCCCTCCCTGAATCAGGGAGGGGCAGGGAGCGGCTTCGGCCAGGTGGATGACCTGCTGCACGAGGTGCGCCTGAACGTGGCTCGGGGCGAACGGGTGCTGATCACCACCCTCACCAAGCGCATGGCCGAGGAACTGACCAACTATTACCAGGAACTGGGGATACGGGTGCGCTACCTGCATTCCGACATCGTCACCATGGAGCGGATGCAGATTCTGCGTAGCTTACGGCTGGGAGAATTCGATGTGCTGGTGGGGATCAACCTGTTGCGGGAAGGGCTTGACCTGCCGGAGGTGTCACTGGTGGCGATCCTGGATGCCGACAAGGAAGGTTTTCTGCGCTCC
>DIUT01000035.1:11453-19753 GCA_002423105.1 Geobacter sp. UBA6151
ATGCCGAGCATGGCATCACCCCGGAGACGATCAAAAAAGGGATGAGCAGTATTCTGGATTCCATTGAGGAGAAAGATTACGCAGCAGTGCCAAAGGTGGCTGAATTGCCGGAAACCTACGGCCTGGAGCTGAAGGATATTCCAAAACTGGTCAAGAAGATGCGCAAGGAGATGCTGACTGCGGCCAAGGAACTGGATTTTGAAAAGGCGGCAGAGCTGCGGGACCGGATTAAACTGCTGGAGGACGCGGAACTGAAACTACGGTAGGTGTCAGCAAGTCGTTGACCACCACCCCGGCCATGGTCAGGCCGAAGATGGCCGGAATATGGGCGCTGCTGCCCAGGATAACCCGCCGATGTTCACAACTGAACTGCTGATCGTCCTTATTGGGGCAGATGCAGTTACTGCCGCATCCCCCTTGATGTGCCTCGTCGATGCGAGCTTCCTCGGTGGAATAGACCGTCTTGATACCGCTGACAACTCCCCGTTTTTTTAGCAGTTTTCTGACCGCCCGCGCCATGCGGCAGGAGTGGGTTTCCGAGATATCGGCCACCGTTATTTTCGTAGGGTCCAGCTTGCCTGCTGCTCCCATGCTGGCGATGACCGGTATCCCCAGCTCCCGGCAGGTTGCCAGCAGGTGCAGCTTGGCAGTGATATGGTCGATGGCGTCCAGCACGTAGTCATAACCGTTGTCCAGCAGCAGTTCCGGGCTGCTGTCGGCGTTGTAAAATGCCTTGAACGGCCTGATCTCGGCGTCAGGGTTGATGCTGCGCATCCGTCGGGCCATGACGTCCGATTTGGCCAGACCAACGGTGTCCGTGGTGGCATGTAATTGGCGGTTCAGGTTCGTCAGACAGATATCGTCAAAATCAACGATGGTGATGGTACCGATACCGGAACGGCAGAGCGCCTCGGCGGCATAGCTGCCCACCCCGCCAAGGCCGAAGAGGGCCACGTGAGCGCCCTTCAGCCGATCCAGTCCTGCTTTGCCTACCAATAGCTCTGTGCGTGAAAACCTGTGGAGTTGCGACATTAGTTCCTATTCCTCTTCTGCACCGATGATCCTGCCTCCGCCCAATACTTCATCCCCTTGGTAAAATACCAGGGCCTGGCCGGGGGTGACCGAGCGCTGGGGCTCATGGAACCTGACCCGGCAGCGGTTGTCAGGCCTGATAATCACTCGGCAGGGAACCGGCTGGTGACGGTAGCGGATCTTGCAGGTCGTCTCAAACTCTTCCGCTGGTGGCTGGGTGAGCCAACTGACCTCCTCAGCGGTCAGTCCCGGCTTGAGCAGGTGCTGCTGCTCCCCCACCACCAGCCGATTGTTCAGCGTATCAATGGCCAGCACATGCAGCGGCTCGCTCCAGGCGATTCCCATCCCCTTGCGTTGGCCGATGGTGTAGCGGTGCGTTCCCTTGTGCCTGCCCACCACCGTGCCGTCCAGATGGACGATCTTGCCCGGCGTTGCCGTGATGCCCCCCTGTCCCTCCAGAAAGGCTACGTAATCGTCATTGGGGATGAAGCAGACTTCCTGACTGTCGCCCTTGCTTGCCACTGGCAGGCCGAACTCCGCTGCCAGCCGCCGTACCTCATCCTTGCTCTCCACCTCCCCCAGGGGAAAGATGATCTGCTGCAACTGCGGCTGGGTCAAGGTGTAGAGAAAATAAGTCTGATCTTTACGGATGTTGCGGGCGGTGCGCAGGTGGCAGGTGCCGTCCGGGTCAACGGTCTTGCGGACATAATGGCCGGTGGCCAGGAACTCCGCCCCCAGTTCACGGGCCTTGTCCAGCAGCAGGCCAAGCTTGATGAAGCGGTTGCAGCGCACGCAGGGATTAGGCGTCTGGCCGTTTTTGTACTGTTCGATGAAATCACTGATGATAAGGCTGTTAAAGTCATCTTCAAAATTAGCCACATGGTGGGGTATGCCCAAGTGGGCCGCAACCACGGAGGCATCATGCACTGCCGAGCCGGGGCCGGTTTTCAGAGGCTCAAACAGGCGCATGGTGATGCCGATCACCTCATGTCCCTGCTGCTGCAACAGGGCAGCGGTGGTGGAAGAATCCACCCCGCCGCTCATGGCTACCGCTATTTTACTCATAGTTCTTCTCCCAGGATCAACCGCACCACCTGATTTGCCTGGTGACCAGCGGCAATGGCTACCCGAGGCGCCATCAGACCGTTGCCCGGCCGGGCCTCGGACAGACCATCCCCCACCAGATACAACCGAGAGGAAACCTTGCGGGTAATAATGCTGTTGTTGCTCTCAAACCCGGCCAGCCCGGAGGCGGCCACCACGGTGCAAGCAGACATCAGGGAAAGCACCGTATCCACCAGCATCGCCTTCATGTCGGCCCGGTCAAAGGCCTCCACCACAACGGAACAGGGGGCAAAGAGCTGCGGGATGTTGGAGGGTTCCAGCATAAGTCGGTGCGGCTCCACCGTGACGTAGGGGTTGATCCGCTGCAGATTTGTGGTCAGCGCTTCCACCTTGTACAGGCCGATCTGATCGACAAAGTACTGCTGGCGGTTCAGGTTGGACGGCTCCACCACATCAAAGTCGGCGATGATCAGGCGGCCGACGCCGATACGGGCCAGGGCCGTCGCCACTGCGGAACCCAGGCCACCCACACCGGCAATGCCAACGACAGACTGCTTCAAACGGTCATGGACACCGGGAGTGTGGCGGGCAGCCATCAGAAACTCCAGCTCATCCGCCGAGGGCTGTTCGCCCCGCCGGATCAGGAACAGTTCGTCCCCTTCCTGCACCATGGTTTCAGGCGGCGCGGGAAAACCGTTCAGGATCAGCACGTCGGCGCCAGGCCGGAACTGCTCTGCGACCTGTCCCAGGTTGAGGCCGTCGGTGATGACGGTGGCTTGTTCGTTGATACGGATGTTCATAGGGGAGGTGCTCTAACTCTTTAGTTTCTTGCTTTCCAATAACCTGGCCGCCTGCTTGTGTGCATGACCGCGATAACGGTTATCAAAGTATCGGCCTGTTTGTATATGATTGCAAAAGGGAAGCGCCGCAAAAGAATCCGACGCCATTTTCCGGTATAAACAGGCCACTGTTCGGGCTTTTCAAGGATTGCCTGTAATGCCAGATCTACTTCATGTTCAAAGGTTGCAGCAATATGAATTCCACGCTCGAAATACCAGAGATAGCTTTCCAGATACTCTTCGCGAGCAGCGTCATGGAATCTGATCTCAGCCATGTATCCGCTCTTGTGCCTGGCGTTTAACCTCGTCCCAGGAAAAGGTCCTAGCATGTCCACTGTCCAGTTCCTGTTCGCGCCGCGCTATCTCGGCATACCAGGCGCTATCGCAGTTGTCCTCAATAACCGGATCAAGTGTTGTTAATAACGTATCAACAAGCTTTGCCCGTTCTGCGTATGGAAGGCTGACCGCTTCTTGCACCAGAAATTCTGTCGTTGCCATACTGTTACCCTCCCTGCATTGCTGTCGTCTCTGCAGATACGTTCCATCCCCGTCATATTGCCGTTAAAGCATGGTTACTGCATCGCCTGCTCAAGGTCTGCATACAGATCATCTGCATCTTCCAGGCCGACTGAAAGACGGATCAGGGTGTCGGTAATCCCCTTGCGTTCCCGCTCTTCTTTTGGCACCGACGCATGGGACATCTTGGCCGGATAGGAGATGATGCTTTCCACTCCTCCCAGACTGACGGCAAAGGCGGCCAGATGGGTGTTTTCCAGCAACCGCTTCGTGGTTTCCAGGGAGTCTACCTCAAAGGAGAAGACCGCGCCCGGTCCATCGGCCTGGGCGGCGTGGATGGCATAGCCGGGATGTTCCGGCAGGCCGGGGTAGTGGACTGCTGTCACTTTTGGATGGGCTTTCAGCCGCTCCACGATGATGCGGGTGTTTTCCTGACTCTGATCCATGCGAACTTTCAGGGTCTTGATTCCACGCAGGGTCAGGAAGGAGTCCTGCGGTCCCAGACCGGTGCCGAAGGCGTTCTGGACGTAGCGGATACGATGGCCCAACTCGGCATTGTTGGTGACGGCAAAACCGCAGATCACGTCGCTGTGGCCATTTAAAAATTTGGTGCCGCTATGCAGCACGATATCACACCCCAACTCCAAAGGCCGTTGCAAGTAAGGGGTCATGAAGGTATTGTCCACCAGGGTAATGATACCGTGTTGTTTGGCTATTGCCGCGGCCCCCTTCAGGTCGGTGACCTTCAAGAGCGGATTGGAGGGGGTTTCCAGATACAGCGCCTTGGTCTCGGGACGGATAGCCGCCTCAATGGCGGCAAGGTCGGTAGCATCAACAAAGGTGGAACTGATCCCCATGCGACTGAAGATGGAGGAAAGCACCCGGTAGGCACCGCCATAGACATCGTCGCAGACCACCAGATGGTCACCAGAGGAGAAAATCATCAGGGTGGTGGAGATGGCGGCCATGCCTGAGGCAAAGGCCAGGCAGCGGGTTCCCCCCTCCAGTTTGGCCACAACCTCTTCGGCTGCTTCGCGGGTGGGGTTGTCCCCCCGGGCGTAATCGTACTTGCCGAACTGCTCCATGGAGGTCTGGCGGTAGGTGGATATCTGATAGATCGGTACCCCCAGGGCTCCGGTCTGCTGGTCAACGGTGGGGCCGCCATGGATCATTTGCGTAGCGCGTTTCATTGAAATTTTCTCCATAGTTACGTATATAGTTGTTTCGGATACGCACGCTGCCGTACGTATGTCGAGCGTACTTGGTTGGGTAATACTGCACGTTATCTTGTGGACTGTGCGGAGTCAATAGCCGATTTATATACTGTCAAAAGAAAAGTTTATTCTTTATCTGGCTTATGTAAAATATGTTTTTGAATTTGCCGACAGCTATTCCTGCAGCGTAGCTGTGGCGCCCGGAAGGAAAGAATATGACGTCTGCAACAATGCCGGTCCGCTGCGCCTGGGCAGGTAACGATCCTTTATATTGCAGCTACCACGACCGGGAATGGGGTGTGCCGGTTCATGACGAGCGGCTGCTGTTCGAATTTCTCATACTGGAGGGAGCCCAGGCTGGCTTATCCTGGATCACCATCCTGCGCAAGCGTGAAGCCTACCGCGCTGCTTTTGCCGGGTTTGACCCGGAGCAGGTAGCCCGTTTTGATGACGCAAACATCGCCGGGCTGCTGGCCAATCCCGGCATTGTACGTAACCGGCTGAAGGTGGCGTCTACCGTCAGCAATGCCCGCGCTTTTCGACTGGTGCAGGAGGAGTTCGGCTCTTTTGACGCCTATCTGTGGCGCTTTGTGGATGGCAGACCGATTCGCAACGCCTGGCCAAGCATGAAGGAAGTCCCTGCCAGCACCCCCCTCTCCGACGCCTTGAGCCGTGATCTGAAAAAACGCGGCTTCCGTTTCGTGGGCAGCACCATCTGCTACGCCATGATGCAGGCGGTGGGGATGGTGAACGACCACACCACCGACTGTTTTCGCTGGCAGGAACTGTAGTTGACAGTAACACAAAAGCTGCTTACTTTATCCTACGTACTCTGAAACTATCAGAAATCAGAAAGAGTTATCATCATGGCACAGACTGACTACTATAAATCCCTGGGGGTTGAGAAAACCGCAACCGCTGACGAAATCAAAAAGGCGTTCCGCAAGCTGGCGGTCAAGTATCATCCGGATCGCAATCAGGGGGATAGCGCTGCCGAAGATAAGTTCAAGGAGATCAATGAAGCCTATGCCGTGCTGTCTGATGCGGAAAAACGTAAACAGTACGACACTTTCGGCTCAAACGACTTCCACCGGCAGTACAGTCAGGAGGATATCTTCAAGGGTTTTGATTTCACCGGAACCTTTAAAGATATGGGGATGGGCGAAGGTGGTGACGACATTTTCTCCCGGCTTTTTGGCCGCCGTGGCGGCGGGTTCCGTAGAGGCGCACAACGGGGTGCCGACTTAAGCCTTGAACTGGAAGTGGGGTTTCGTGAAGCGGCCCAAGGGGGCGAAAAACTGGTGGCCTTCCGGCGCAACGGTGTGCGGGAAGAGTTGAAAGTTAAAATCCCGGCTGGTGTGGATACCGGCAGCCGGGTACGGATTTCCGGTAAAGGGGGAGATGGTGAAAATGGCGGGCCCAGCGGCGACCTCTTTCTCAATGTCCGGGTTACTCACGACCCGGTATTTACCCGTGACGGCGGCGACCTGTTTGTGGAACGGACGATTCGCTTCAGCGAAGCCTGCCTGGGAGTGAGTCTTGAAGTGCCCACGCTTGAGGACTCCAGACGGATCAAAGTACCTGCCGGAATTCAGCCCGGCACCAAGATCCGCCTGAAAGGATGCGGTATCAAAATGCCGGGGTCGAACGTCAAAGGCGATCTGTATGTAAAGATTGCGGTACATGTGCCCGAAGGACTGAACAGCAGCCAGAAAAAGTTGGTGGAGGAGCTATCCAAAGCCGGTTTATAGCTTTCAGTTTGTGGCACCGTACGCACCATGCTGCTTTGCGGTTGACGGAAGAGGAACGGCAACGGTAAACTGATATCTTTGGAGTCATGGTAATCATTCCGCTCCATGAGCGGATCTTCTGCAAGGAAACAGTCATGCCCCATGCAACGCCAACCCCCATTGAAGGGGTTCACTATTTTCAGCCCCCTGAAGGATTCTGTCTGACCGGCCGTGATGGCCTGGTGGATATACCATGGGATGACCTGCCGATCCCGCTGGGCGAAGCTGATTACCACTCGGCACTTGAGTCGGGAGCGCCCGGTTATGATCAGGTGGGAAACGGTATTTTCCAGGCGTTGCGCCGTAATCCGGAATGCGCCAATGCAGATTGCTATGCGGATATCCTGCAAAAGGCCTACCCCCACATCATTGCCGATATCGGCGGCGAAGCGATCATGCTTGACGCCAGGGAAATTGAACTGCCGTACCTGGATCGCAAGATAGCCCTTTTAAAGATCATGGCCCTGATCGAACCGGACAACGCCGGGCTGTGGCGGGAGATTGGCCGCACCCTGATGGAAAAAGGAAGCCGCCTTGAGGCAACCCACCTGGCGGTCCAGTCCTGGTACGGCGCTGAAAAGTTCATGTTCCGGGCGCTGGAGCTTGAACCGGATGATCCCCATACCTGCTATCAGTACGGTGAAATCCGCTATATGCTGGGCCACTACGATCAGGCCCTGACACTGTGGGAATCACTGTTGGAGCGCTGTGCCGAAGCGGAACGCACACGTATTGAAACTCGTATTGTTGCAATCCGGGCCGGAGAACTGCCCAAGGTCCCGCCGCTTGATTATCTGACCGCCCTTTCCGTGGCCTTTGAACGGCACCAGGATGATGACCTGCACGAAGCCGTCGCAATTGTCGAAGATGTCCTGGCGGACCCGGTTTTCTGCGCCCAGTTTCCCCTGGCTGAGGTATACCGTTTTCTGGAACAGTGCCACCTGAAGCTGAACAGCAGACCGGGTACGCCGCAGGGAAGGTGCTAGATGTTTGGTTTCAGTATCGCAGACTGGCTGTTTATCGGATTTATCCTGTTGGTGATTGTGGCGTGTGTCGCCGTCAGCGGCATGCGTAAAAGATAATGGGCTGTCTGCATATTCGCTCATATCTGATGAGATGAGGCGTTGATGGGAAGCATTTTACTCATAGATGACGATCCGGCATTTACGCGCCTGCTCAGCGAGTATATTGCAGAAAACTTCCCCAAACTGAAGGTTGAGGTCTGCAACAACCCCCTGGAAGCATTGACCTGCATACGGCGTATCCCCTACGACCTGATTCTGATTGATTTCGAGATGCCCACCCTTGACGGCCGAAAGCTGATGAACTTTGCCGTGCAGGCAGGAATCAGCAAAAACCGTATTGTTATTCTTTCCAGCCGTGATGCTGATTTTCTCCATGATCAATGNNGTGCTGGACATGATTTTCAATTCGCTGAACCAGAAGGCCGGACAGACCGACTGAACAGGCTCCGATGCATGATCTGCTGAAAACATCGCTGGTCCTGATCGCCATAATCTGGCTGCTCAGGCGCAAGGTATCCATGACGGCGGTCATGCCGGTCGGCTCGCTGCTGCTGGCACTGCTCTATCTGCTGCCCCTGCCTGAGTTGGGACGGGCAGCATGGCTGGGTGTGGCCGATCCCAGATCTCTTGAAATGACCGCCACCCTCGCTCTGACCATGGTCATGGAAAATCTGTTGCGCACCACCGGCATGCTAAAGCGGATGGTAAGCTCTTTGTCGGCGGCCTTGACCGACCGGCGGGTGGTCATGGCAGCCCTGCCGGCCATGATCGGCATGCTGCCTTCCCCCGGCGGTGCTGTCTTTTCGGCGCCCATGGTTG
>DIUT01000063.1:0-120717 GCA_002423105.1 Geobacter sp. UBA6151
GGCACCCACATGGGGGTGCCCCTACAAAACCACGGGACGGTAAGCTGCGTGAAACAGATTGTGCTGATACTGAGGGAAACGCACCATGACCCTTGAAATAATGCTCGTGCTTGGCCTGACCCTCTCGGCGGTGATCCTCTTTGCCACCGAGAAGCTGCCGGTTGATCNNAGGATGCCATCGGCGGCTTCAGCAACCCGGCCACGGTGACGGTGGGAGCCATGTTTGTGCTCTCTGCCGGGCTGTTCAAAACCGGCGCTGTGAATATTATGGGCGAGTTTCTGGGAAAGCTCGGCAAGAGAAGTTTCTGGCTGGTGTTGATTGTCATGATGCTGATGGTGGGAGTGCTTTCGGCCTTCATCAACAATACGGCGGCGGTGGCGATCTTTCTGCCGGTGATGCTGGCTATCGCCAAAGACAGCGGTATTGCGGCGGGCCGCCTGCTGATGCCACTTTCCTTTGCCTCCATGTTCGGCGGTGTCTGCACCCTGGTGGGCACTTCTACCAACATTCTGGTTTCCTCCATTGCCGAGCGACACGGCCTGGCCCCCATCGGCATGTTTGAGCCCACAGCTCTGGGGCTGATCTTTTTTGCCGCCGGTACGCTGTACATGCTGTTGCTTGGGGTACGGATGATACCAGACCGTGTCGGCGGTGCAGAACGCGGTACGGTGTTTGGTAGCGGCGATTATCAGATCGAGATTGTGCTGGAGCCTGAGGCCCGTTCTGTTGGAAAAATGTTGGCCGATTCACCGCTGTTGCAGGATGTTACTATCCGTGGTGTTGAGGTGTTTCGGGACGGGCTGCGGCTTGAAGAACCGCATGAAAAGCTGCTGTTGCAGGTCGGTGATCATCTGAAGGTGCGCTGTGATCTGGAAAGTTTCCGTAAACTGCAAGATCGCCGGGGAATAGCGCTTTGCCAGGAGAAGCAGCACAGACCTGGAGAAGAGGCGGTGTTGGTGGAGGCGGTTATCGCTCCGGGCTCCACTCTGGACGGGCGCAGCCTGAAACAGGCCCGTTTTCGCTCTCGCTACGGGCTGAATGCCTTGGCATTGCGCCATCGCAACCGGATCATACGACAGGATTTTGAAGAGACACGGCTTAAGGCGGGTGATGTGCTGCTGTTTGAAGTTGAGCAGCATCACCTTGAGCAGTTACGGGATGATCGCACCTTTGTGCTGGTTTCCCAGGTTGAAATGCCGGTGTTCAGAAAAAGCCGGATGATGACCGCTATAGCCATTGTTGCCGGAGTGGTTGTGGCAGCCTCCACCGGTTATATCCCGATTGTGGCCGGTGCCATCATCGGCTGCATTCTGCTGGTGCTGACCCGCTGCATAACTCTGGATGAGGCATACGCCTCCATTAACTGGCAGGTGATTTTTCTGCTGGCCGGGGTGCTGACCCTGGGGACTGCCCTGGAGAAGACCGGTGCGGCAAGGCTTTTGGGTGGTCTTCTGGTTGAGACGCTGGGCAGTTTTGGTCCGGTGGCGCTGGTGTCCGGGCTGTACCTGGCCACCTCGCTTTTGACGGAGATGATGTCCAATAATGCCACGGCTGCCCTGCTGGCCCCCATTGCAATTGCCGCAGCCGAGACACTGGGTATAGACTCCAGACCGCTGTTGATGGCCATTACGTTTGCCGCATCGGCCAGTTTCATGACCCCGGTGGGCTACCAGACCAATACCCTGATCTACGGGCCGGGACAGTTCCGTTATGCCGATTTTCTCAAGGTAGGCACGCCGCTGAATATCCTGTTCTGGATTCTGGCGACCGTGCTGATTCCTTACTTCTGGCCGTTTTAGGAGAACATTATATGCAATCAATTACCGGCATTCTGGAGCAGGGCCGCGCAGCACTCAAGACCAGTCTCCTGCATCTTGGAGGATTGCCGGTTACTTTTGAGGCGGTATTGAAGATTATCGTGTTGCTGCTGCTGTTGTTCTATCTGTCTGGCAAGCTGCGGATCCTCATCGCAGATCGCCTGCTGGTGCGGACTGGTATGGAGCTGGGGGTGCGTCAGGCGTTTGGTTCCATTGTGCGCTACCTGGTGGTGGTTGTCGGGTTTGTGGTGATTTTGCAAACCGCCGGTATCGACCTGACCGCTCTTAATGTGCTGGCTGGAGCTGTGGGTATCGGCCTGGGCTTTGGCCTGCAGAACATCGTCAATAACTTCATCAGCGGTCTGATCATTCTCTTTGAGCGACCGATCAAGGTGGGGGACCGCATCGTGGTGGGGGAGGTGGAGGGGGATGTGATGCATATCGGCGGACGCAGCACTACGGTGGTTACCAACGACAACATCAGCATCATCGTTCCTAACTCAAAATTCATTACGCAAGATGTGGTCAACTGGAGCCACAACGACCGCAAGGTACGCTTCAAGATTCCTGTCTGCGTGGCCTATGGCACCGATATAGATCAGGTTGCCCGTCTGCTGCTGGAGGTGGCCCGGAACAACCTGGATGTTCTGGCAGAACCGCCTCCCGGGACGCGCCTGATGGAGTTTGGTGACCACGGATTGAAATTTGAGCTGCGGGCCTGGAGTACTACTCTGATCCACAAAAAAGGGCTGCTGATCAGCAACATCAACATTGCCATCTACAAAACCTTTACCGAACATGGGATTGAAATTCCCTACCCGCAGCTTGATCTGCGGCTGCATCGAGAAAAAGGCTTGAAAGATCAGCCATGACACTAGCGATTGTACTTAATTCCATTGGCGGCCTGGCTTTGTTCCTGCTGGCCATGCTGATGATGACTGAGGGGCTTAAGGTGTTTGCCGGAGACAGCCTGAAGCAGCTGCTCTCCCGCTTCACCTCAACGCCGTTCAGAGGTGTCTTGACCGGCATCATGGTAACCGGTCTGGTGCAGTCATCCGGCGCGGTTACGGTAACGGTCATCGGTTTTGTCAACGCTGGTCTGATGGGGTTGCGTCAGGCTCTGGGGGTGGTGTTCGGCTCCAACATCGGCACCACCAGCACCGGCTGGTTGGTCAGCCTTGTGGGGTTTGGCTTCAAAATTGAGGCATTTGCCCTGCCGATTCTGGCCCTGGGGGTTTTTCTGCGGGTAGGCAGCAGCCAGCGGCGTTTGCAGGGGCTGGGGGATGCGCTGGCCGGATTCGGCCTGTTTTTTCTGGGGCTGTCAATCCTCAAAGATGCCTTCGGTAGTCTGGCTCAGGTCTATGACTCAACCCTTGCCAGCGGTGCAAGCACCGGTCTCTTTACCTTTTTGCTGATAGGCTTTGTGGCCACGGTTCTGACCCAGTCCTCCAGCGCAGCCATAGCCATTGTGCTGACCGCTGCCACCGGTGGCGTCATCGGCATTCAGTCGGCAGCGGCAGCGGTTATCGGCGCAAATCTCGGATCAACCACAACCGCTGCGGTTGCGGTTGTAAAGGCCACTCCGAACGCAAAGAGGCTGGCTCTGGGGCATATATTCTTTAACCTGCTTACCGGTCTGGTTGCCCTGGCCCTGCTTCCCGTGCTGATCTGGACGGTTGGCCAGTTGACCCACGTGTTTGAGCTTGAGGGAAGCCCGGCTGTCTTTCTGGCGCTCTTCCATACCGTATTCAATCTGATGGGGGTAGCCATCATGCTCCCCATGACCAATCAGTTGACCAAGGTGCTTGCCCGTATGTTTACCAGCCAGGAGGAAGTGGCCGGGCAACCGCATTATATCGACGCAACCCTGGCCACCACACCAAGCCTTGCTGTTGCCGCGTTGCGGGCAGAGCTGCTGCGTCTGCGCACCATGACGACTCAGCTTATCTGCGGCGCGCTCCAGCAGTCCTCGCCATCCCATAGGGCCGTGGATTTCCAGGTGGCTGCCATCCGTTCGCTGGTTGTTTCTGTTGCAGATTTTGTTGGTGCTGTCCGCACGGCAATCATGTCCCCTGAAGCAGGTGAGCTGCTGGCCCGTGCCTTACGAACAGCCCGCTACCTGGATGAGGCGGCCCGCCTGTCGGGAACAGCGTTGCTGCTCTATCAGGAGTCCGCTAAAAACAAGGATTCCCATACAGTGGAGGAGCTGCAGCGGTTTTTCAGGCAGATTGGGCGCTGCTGTCAACTGGCTGGACAGGAACAGTCGGCAGATGAGTCTGGCGACAGTGAGCGTCTGGAGGCGCTCGAACGGTTTGAAGAGCTGTATCAGCAAGTAAAGAGTGAGTTGCTCCATGCCGCTGTTTCCAGACAGCAGTCCATAGATCAGATTGACCGTCTTCTGGGCTATTTGAGCGCCAGCCGCCGCATGGTGGAGCAGCTTGTCAAGGCAGACCGCCTTCTGCGCAGCCCGGCACTGGCGGAGATGATCGAGGCGGAAAAACGGCAGGAGGATATGGCGAGGCATTAGTCAGGTGATCTGCAGAAGTCCGGTTTTGTTTGCCTGATGAATCATTACAAGCTAGTATTATCTCGAGGTTTTGCTTGAAAACCCGCTGTTTGCGGGTGTTAATTGACTTTATTTCCTTTATGACGGAGGTGCTGAACATGTTCAAGAGAATCGGACTTTTCCTGATCACCAACCTGGCTATCGTCTTTGTGCTCAGTATCGTGCTCAACTTGCTGGGGGTCGGCCCGATGCTGGACCAGCAGGGGCTGAACATGGGCAGTCTGATCGCCTTTGCTGCTGTGTTCGGTTTTGGCGGATCACTTATCTCGCTGGTTATTTCCAAGTGGACGGCAAAACGGCTGACCGGAGCAACGGTTATCACCAGTCCGGCAAATGAGCAGCAAATATGGCTGGTGGAGACCGTGCGGCGTCAGGCGCTGAAGGCCAATATCGGCATGCCGGAGGTGGCAATTTATGATGCGCCGGACGCTAATGCCTTTGCCACCGGCATGAACCGCAACAATGCGCTGGTGGCGGTCAGCACCGGCCTTTTGCGGGCGATGGACCGCAACGAGGTTGAGGCGGTCCTGGCCCACGAAGTGAGCCATGTGGCCAACGGCGACATGATCACCCTGGCCCTGATCCAGGGGGTAGTGAACACCTTTGTGATAGTTGCATCACGGGTGGTTGGCTATCTGGTGGACCGGGTGATCTTCAAGACCGAGCGGGGGCATGGTCCCGGCTTCTTCATTGTATCAATGGTTGCGCAACTGGTCTTTGGCGTGCTGGCCAGTATTATCGTCTGCTGGTTCAGCAGGCAGCGGGAGTTCCGGGCTGATGCAGGCGCCGCTGCCATTTCAGGGCGGGACAAGATGGTATCTGCCCTGCAGAAGCTGCGTCTGACAGCAGGTCAGCCACACCTGCCCGATCAGGTCTCGGCCTTTGGTATCTCCGGCAGCAGCGGCGGCGGGTTGAAGCGTCTGTTCATGACTCATCCCCCGCTTGAGGAGCGGATAGAGGCGTTGAAGCGAGGGTTGTAGTAGCAGTGCCGTTGGGCATGATGAGGGAGACCAGCCCTCAACCAGCGGGTACCATGTCACTGCCGGGGGGAACCGTGGCAGTGACTTGGTGCCGGGTTCAGTCCCCTGACCTTTGTCCGGATGATTGTAGGTCTTGAGCAGAAAAATGACTGACCGTATACACACCTGCGCGGGCCGTCATATATAGCGGTTGTTCCAAAGAACACGGATTCAGATTGGCTGATTCCATCCCCCTCCACGCATCATCTATGTTTAAATAATAAAAACAGCCCTTTAAATTATCAATAACAACCTGATTTCAGCGGCATGTAAGTTGCTTTTTGACTTTGGCATATACACCCTGGCAACCGCACTTCATGCAGCCTGGAAAACCTGACAGGTGTCTGCGAGGTAGTCATGAACGACGAAACTCTGTTTAACGTTCGTAGATCCCTGGTTACAGCGCGGATCAGCGCGGTCAAGGCTGGCCTTGACATCCTCATCAACGACCTCGATGCCCACTATCTTAATCGCTGGAAAATGATGAGAGAGTCCCGGCGACAGCATGACTCCCCGATTCCGAGCTCTGCCGCCGGGAGGATGCCGAGCGTCTGTATGGACAGTTGAAGGATGAGGGTTGAAAAATGAATGAATGGTTACGTTTCCTGAATGGACGCAGTTATATACTCCCGGTGTGGTTCGTGACTGCTCTGGGAATGTGTGTCGTTGCATTGGTTGGCCTTATTGACGGCAACACCGGATCAGACTACTCGTTCTCGGTATTCTATTTCGTTCCCGTAGCCTTCGTAGCGTGGTACGTCGGCAGGAAACCGGCAATCCTGCTCGCGTTATCCGGTTCGGTTGCATGGTCTATTGCAGACATTGTAGCAAAGCGTTACCACGAAAACCCTTTGGCGTTGCTCTGGAACGACGTCGTAAAACTCTGTCTGTTGCTTTTTGGCGCCTATGTGATCTCTGAGATCAAATGTCGGTTCAATCATGAAGAAAAGCTGGCAAGGACCGACCAGTTGACCGGTATCGCCAACAGGCGACGGTTTAGTGAGGTGGCGGATGACGAAATCAGGCGGTCACGTCGCTACCATGATCCCTTTACCATCATCTTTCTCGACATTGACAATTTCAAGAGCGTCAATGACACACTGGGTCACAGCGAGGGTGACCGTCTTCTTCTCCAGGTGGCGTCAACCCTTACGACTGTCATTCGGGAGAGTGATACGGTTGCCCGGCTTGGCGGCGACGAATTTAGCCTGTTAATGCCCGAAACGGACGCTGATTCTGCTGTCACGGTTGCGACAAAAATCCATGTCGGCTTGAAGGAACAGGTAGAACACCATTGGCCGGTGACCTTCAGTATCGGCATGGTGACCTACCGCGAAGCGCCGACAAGCACCGACGAAATGATCCGGGTTGCGGATCGGTTGATGTACGAGGTGAAGGATAGAGGCAAGGACGAATTAAGGCATCTGATCGTGTGATGGGCCGCCACCTCCCGGAACGGAGAGCGGATTATGAGTATTGCCCTGGTGGAGAGTACCCCACGGGTTTAGTCTGCCACTGGCAGAGAAGTACGATAAACAATAGAAGGAGACTCCATCATGAAAAGCAAGGAAGAGTATGTTCGTACCATGCAGGCGAAGTTGGATGAGTGGAACGCTGATGTTGATATGCTGACTGCCAGAGCAGGTGAACTGTCCGAAGAGGCCAGAGTTGAAGTCAGCGCTCAGATCGTTGCTCTGAAGGAAAAACAGGCAGCGGCCAGGCAAAAAATTGAGGAGTTGCAAAAATCGGGAGAAAGCGCCTGGCAGGACCTGAAGTCCGGACTTGATCTTGCCTGGAGCGCTATCGGTGAAGCCGTGGATTCGGCCAAGTCCCGCTTCAAGTAGGCAGTTATGCGGTAATCTATTCAGCATGTTCAGCCAGAAATTCGTAACCCTACCCGTCTTCCCCTTAGCTAAGGGGAGGGACGCTCCGATGTGACAGAGAACAGATCACCCAAAAGTGACTGTTTCGTCCCCCCTCTTAAGATAAGAGGGGGACAGGGAGAGTTATGAGGCAGTGCTGAATAGTTAATCCGGCACAAGGGGATTAGAAGGGAACACCATGGAATGGTATCAACAGGATTATAAACAGGCGCTGGATGCTTTGCAGAGCGCCGAAACCGGCTTGAGCAGTCAGGAGGCCCAAAAACGTCTTGCGCAGTACGGGCCGAATAAGCTGGCTGAGGAGGAGCGGTTAAGCCGCCTGCAGATACTCCTGCATCAGTTCAAAAGCCCGTTGATTTATATCCTGCTGATCGCCGCAGTGGTGACGCTGCTGCTGGAAGAGTATATCGACAGCGGCGTTATTCTGGCGGTGGTGCTGCTCAATGCTGTTATCGGTTATCTGCAGGAGTTCAAGGCCGAGGAGAGCGTGCGCGCGCTGAAGAATCTGCTGGTTGCCAAGGCCAGGGTGATTCGTGACGGACATGAAAAAGAGATTCCCGGAGCTGAGCTGGTGCCGGGTGACATCGTGCTACTGGCCTCAGGCAGCCGGGTGCCTGCCGACTTGCGGCTTGTGCAGGTCAATGAACTGCGTATTGACGAGGCGATGCTGACCGGCGAGTCTCTGCCGGTTGAGAAAAAGAGCGCAGCCATTGCCGAGTCCGGCCTTGTCTTGGGGGATCAGGTGAACATGGCCTTTATGGGCACTGCGGTGGTCAATGGCCGGGCCAGGGGGGTGGTAACGGCAACTGCCGGAGCAACCATTTTGGGGGGGATTGCCGGTGACGTCCGGGAGATCGGGCTGATCAAGGCGCCGATCCAGATTAAAATTGAGCAGTTTGCCAAAATGATCGGCTTTTTGGTGCTTGGAGCCTCGGCAGCACTTTTTGCTGTGGGCCTTTTGCTGGGGGAGTCGGTCAAGGATATGTTCATGGTGGCGGTGGCCGCTGCGGTGGCCACTATTCCTGAAGGTCTGCCCATTGTTGTCACCATAGCCATGGCGGTCGGCGTGGCCCGCATGGCCAAGCACAACGCCATTATCCGCAAACTGCCAGCAGTGGAAACCCTGGGCAGCACCACGGTGATCTGTTCGGACAAGACCGGTACCCTGACCAGAAACGAGATGACCGTAAAAGCCATCTATGACGGCAGCCAGACCTTTAGCGTCAGCGGCACCGGGTATGAACCGGTGGGCCAGATTGCCGGTGCGGATGGGGCTGATCAGGCGGTTGGCGGGGAGGCGCTGGAGCATCTGCTGCGTATCGGCCTGCTCTGCAACGAATCGGAGCTGTTTGAAGAGGAGGGGCGCTTCAAAGTGGACGGTGACCCCACCGAGGGGGCGCTGATTGTCTCGGCTATGAAGTCTGGTCTGCAAGGGGATCAGGAGCGGTTGCGTTATCCGCAGCTTGCCATGGTTCCTTTTGAGTCTGAGCGGGGCTTCATGGCTACCCTGCACACCCTTGACGGCAAAAAACTGATCTTTGTCAAGGGGGCGCCGGAGCGTCTGGTGGAGATGTGCCCTGGTGACGCAGTCACTGAAGAGATGCTGCGCATGGCAGCTACATTTGCCGCCCAGGGGATGCGGGTGCTGGCCTTTGCCTGGAAACAGGCCCCGGATGAGATGGATGAACTGACTCACCATGACATGGCTTCCGGCCTGACCATGGCCGGTCTGCAAGGGATGATTGATCCGCCCCGGTCTGAAGTGATTGAAGCGGTGGCTGACTGCAAGCGGGCTGGCATGCGGGTGGTGATGATTACCGGTGACCATGCCATAACAGCCCAAGCCATTGCCCGTGAACTGGGGATAATAGACCAGGATGGCGGTGTACTGACCGGCCGCGACCTGGAAAAACTGGATGATGAGCAGCTCTTTGAGCAGGTGCGCCAAGTGTCGGTCTATGCGCGGGTGGCGCCGGAGCACAAGCTGCGTATTACCCGGCAACTGATCCGCAACGGCGAGGTGGTTGCCATGACCGGTGACGGCGTCAATGATGCTCCGGCCCTGAAGGCTGCCCATATCGGTATTGCCATGGGGATCACCGGCACTGATGTGGCCAAGGAAGCCTCGGACATGGTGCTGACCGACGACAATTTTGCCAGCATCTTCAAGGCGGTGCGCGAGGGGCGGATCGTTTTCGACAACCTGCGCAAGGTAACCTTTTTCCTGCTGCCCACCGGTATCGCCTCCATTATCTCCATCATGATCACCATGATTGTCGGCGTGCCGATACCCTATATTCCGGCGCAACTGCTCTGGATCAATCTGGTGACCAACGGCCTGCAGGATGTGTCGCTAGCCTTTGAGCCGGGCGAAAAGGGGATCATCGACCGTCCGCCGCGCGACCCGCAGGAAGGGATCATGTCCAGTCTGTTGATCCAGCGGACCATTCTTGTGGGGCTGGTGATTGCTGCCGGGGTGGTCTGGAATTACCTCTCTGTGCTGCGTGACGGTGGTTCGCTGGAACATGCCCGCACCGTGGCTGTGACCACCATGGTGTTTTTCCAGTTTTTTCAGGCCTGGAACAGCCGTTCGGAGTATGAGTCCATCTTCAGGATCAACCCCATGGGCAACCCGTTTCTGTTTTACAGCATGATTGCCGCATCCATTGCCCAACTGGCCTTTATCTACGCTCCGCCGTTGCAATGGGTATTCCGCACAGTGCCGCTTTCGGGGCACGACTGGTTGCAAGTGCTGGCTGTTGCTGTCAGCGTATTGATCGTGGTGGAGCTGGACAAATGGTTGAGGAGAGGTTCATTGTCTGCCCAAAGGTAGGTGCAGTGGATCTATCTCCTCTGTTGTCAGGTAGATTTGACAATTCAAGGTTATGCTTTATAAAAGAACATCATTTGGAAGTTCTCTAAACACGGGAGGAACCATGAAAACGAGAAAATATGTTGTCGTTCTGTTTGCGTTGCTGTCATCTATCGGGTTTATTGCCACGGCTGTTCAGGCCGAGATGGTGGTTACTACCAATGACGGGCGGGTGTTCCGGGTGCCGGTGAAACCGAATGAGGTGAGTAAAATAGAGTATTCAAGAGGGCCTCAAGGGCGTGTCGAGGCGTCGGTTTCTTCTGGTGGTTTCAGTTTTGTAGGCTGCTTTACAGACAGGAGTCAGCGCGACCTAAAAGGTTATACCTTTCAGAGTTCTTCAATGACCACTGACCTTTGCGTATCCACCTGCCGTGATCGCGGATTTTCCGTTGCAGCCACCCAGTTTTCCACCCACTGTTTCTGTGACAACAGCTATGGCAAGTATGGTCAGGCAAACAACTGTAACATGTCATGCAGCGGTGCGCGTGGCGAGAAATGTGGCGGAACCTGGGCCAATTCGGTTTACAGGGTGCAGTAATATATATCTCTATTGATTTTGCCTCCCGACAGGGGGGCGAAATTTTCCAGCCCGTTTCAAATTCCGAACTGTATATCAGCTGAACTCACAGCTGTGTTGCTAAACAGAGGCTGTTGCGCTGTTTTATAGGAGTTTTCATGAAACAATCCAGTTCCGGTTTTTCATTCAGATCCCTGCACCTTTCCCTTCGTTTTGTCATTCCTCTGGTGATTGCCCTGGGGCTTCTGGCCTATGCTGTGGTTCCGTTGGTGGATGGTCTGACCTTGCGCTGGTCGGTGCGTGATATGGATATCCGTTCCCGCCTGATCAGCAGCACTCTTCAGGAACCGCTGACGGAGCTGATGCAGAAAGGGGAGCGTGGGAGGATTAACGCGCTGCTGCTGCGAGCAACCCGGGATGAACGCCTGCTTGCGCTGGGGGTCTGCGATCAGGAACAGCGTCTGCTCTACAAAACGGCAGCTTTTCCTGTGACTCTTTCCTGCAAGCAGCCTGAAAAAAGCAATCGCGACCCGGAACATCTGATCCGGCTGCCCCAGGGCCCTGTTCATGTGGCCATAAACCCGCTGGAAAACGAAAATATCAAGATTGGCTCCCTGGTGTTGGTGCATGACATGAGCTTTATGGAGCGGCGTAGCGCCGATACCCGCAAGTACGTGATCGCACTTTTTGCCGTGCTGGGGGTGGTTATCTCCCTGATTACCGTGTTTGTCGCTCATTTAAGCTGGCGTGGGTGGATGGAAGGGGTGAGGGCGATGCTACGCGGAGAGGGTATTCTGCGTCCGTTTGCCGGTCCGCAGGTGGCAAGCTCTGAATTGCAGCCGTTGGTGGGCGATCTGCGAGCACTTTTGCGCAATCTGGATGCGGAACGCCGTTTTGCCGATGATTCCACCATCTACTGGAGCGCGGATACCTTGCGCAAGCTTTTGCATAAGGAACTGACCGGAGAGCAGGTGCTGGTGGTATCCAACCGGGAACCGTACATTCACTCCAAAGAGGGGGATAAAATCAGGGTGCAGCGGCCCGCCAGCGGTCTGGTGACCGCGGTTGAACCGGTGATGAAGGCCTGTTCCGGTACCTGGATCGCCCATGGCAGCGGCAATGCCGACCGGGAAGTCGTTGATGCGAACGATTGCGTTGGGGTGCCGCCGGAAAAACCGTCCTATACCCTGCGTCGGATCTGGCTGAGTAAGGAGGAGGAGGACGGCTACTACTACGGTTTTGCCAATGAGGGGTTGTGGCCGCTGTGCCATATCGCCCATGTCCGTCCGGTGTTCAGAACCGCTGACTGGCAGCAGTATGTGGCCATCAACCAACGCTTTGCCGATGCCGTGGTCAAGGAGGCCAAAAGCGACGATCCGGTGGTGCTGGTACAGGACTATCATCTGGCGCTCTTGCCCGGTTTCATCCGCAAGGCGTTGCCACGGGCCACGGTGATCACCTTCTGGCATATTCCCTGGCCCAACCCGGAATCCTTCGGTATCTGTCCCTGGCGGGAGGAGCTGTTGCAGGGGATGCTGGGCAGCACCATCCTGGGCTTCCATACACCGTTCCACTGCAAGAATTTTCTGGAAACCGTGGATCGTTATCTGGAAACCAGAATTGAGCATGAATCATCCACCATCTCCCATAACGGCAAGCTGACCATGGTGGAAAGTTATCCCATCTCCATCCAGTGGCCATCTCCCTGGCAGGAGAGCCAGCCTTCCGTGGAGGAATGCCACAGGGATATCCGCAGCAGTCTGGGGATTGCGGCAGACAATCGTGTGGGGCTGGGGGTGGATCGCCTTGATTACACTAAAGGGATACTGGAGCGGCTCTGGGCCGTGGAGCGGATGCTGGAACTGCATCCGGAGATGGCGGGCCGTTTTACCTTCATTCAGATTGCTGCGCCGACCCGTACCGCCCTGGATGACTACCAGAATTTCGATGCCCAGGTGCGGGCCCTGGCAGTCAGGATCAACAAGCGCTTTGCCAGCGGTTCCTGGCAGCCGGTGCTGCTCAGGATAGCGCACCACGAGCCGGAAGAGGTCAACCGTTATTACCGGGCCGCCGATGTCTGCATGGTGACCAGTCTGCATGACGGCATGAATCTGGTGGCCAAGGAGTATGTGGCGGCGCGGGATGATGAGCGGGGAGTGCTGGTATTGAGTCAGTTCACCGGTGCGGCCCATGAGTTGCATGAGGCGCTGCTGGTGAACCCCTACCACATCGAACAGACCGCCGAGACCCTGTATGAAGCGTTGAGCATGCCTGATTATGAGCAGCGGGAACGGATGCGCAGCATGCGTGCACTGGTGCGGGACTTCAACGTCTACCGCTGGGCAGGGCGGATGCTGCTGGATGCGGCCCGGATTAGACAACGGGAAAAACTGGCGGTCCGTATAAGCGGCACCGGCAGGGCGAGGTAGGGCATGATCCGTTTATTCAGTGACGTTGGTCTGGCTGATTTGAGAAGGTTTGTAGCGGCTGACACACTCTTTGCCTTTGACCTGGATGGCACCCTGGCCCCCATAGTGGCTGAACCAACTGCGATACTGGTGTCGGGAGAGGTGCGGGAGCTGATGAGGCGTCTCTCGAAGCTGGCGGTAACGGCGGTCATTACCGGACGCGCTCGAAAAGACGCCCTGGCCTACCTTGGCTTTGAGCCCCGCTATCTGGTGGGCAACCACGGCGCGGAAGGCATGCCGGGCCGGGATGGAGAGGGCCGGGAACTGTTCCGGATGGTTGAGGGCTGGGAGCGCCAACTTGCAGTCCTGCTGAAGCCGCAGGTACAGCAGGCAACCCTGTTTGAAAGCAAGGGAAGTACGCTGTCGCTTCATTATCGTCATGCTCCTGATCCGCAAGCTGTCCATGCGGCCTTGCTGGATGCCATTGCCAAGCTGGAACCTGCGCCCCGGAGGATAGGGGGCAAGTTTGTGGAGAACCTGATCCCGCACGGTGCGCCGCATAAAGGGGATGCCCTGCTGCATCTGCTGGACTGTTCTGGCTGTGGCACGGCGTTCTTCATTGGCGATGACGAGACAGATGAGGATGTCTTTCGTCTGGACGATCCACGTATTTTTCCGGTCTGCGTGGGGCTGGACCGACCCACAGCTGCCAGGTATGCTTTGGAAAGCCAGGAAGAGATGGAGGCACTGTTGCGTGAGTTGGTGGCCATGCTGGAGTTGGACGGTTGAAATATGCCAGCTATCGTGTAGTATCTTAGAAGGAGTTGCCACGAAATAACTTTTACTTATTGCATCTCATCTTTGGGCAATCTTTGGCCGTGTTTCAATCGTTAAATCCTCGACGTAGCTTTGGCTACGCCTGCGGTTTACCTCAATCAACACAGCCAAATCTCACCCAAATCTGAGCGCCATAATTTAAAAGCTATTTCGTAGCAACTCCTAACGGGGAGGCAACTCCCCGTTTGTTTGTTTCAATTCTTTTTTCTCCGGGGCTCCCAATATGGCTGATCTGAATGTCCTGTTCCAACCGGTGGGTAACTACTGTCACCGCAATGTCATAACCTGTACCCCGGATGATCCGCTGGTGGAGGCTGCCGCAGTTATGCGGGAACACCATATCTCTAGTCTGGTGGTTTGCCGCGATGGCTTGCCCATGGGGATGGTCAGTGATCGGGACCTGCGCAACAAGGTGGTGGCTCAGGGGCTGGATCCGCGGACGTTGACCATCAGCGACATCATGCACTGCCCGCTGATTACCATTACTGGGAAAGAGTTTCTTTTTGAAGCGCTGCACCGCATTTCGCGGCACGGCATTCACCGGCTGGTGGTTGTTGACGAAGCAGGCGGTCTGACCGGCATTATTACCGATTCCGATATCTTGCGGCTTCAGAATAACTCGCCGCAACGCCTTATCCGCAGGATTGAAGAAGCCAGGGATGTTGAGGGGCTGAGGGTACTCCATCAGCAGGTGCAGGGGCTGGTGCTCCATCTGGTGGGCACCGGAGTGCGGGTCAAGGAGCTGGTGCGCCTGATCGCGCTTCTGAATGACCAGATACTGGTGCGGTTGATCGATCTGCTGCTGACCGGGCATTTTTCAGATCTTGAAGGCCGTTTTGCCTTTCTGGTGCTGGGCAGCGAAGGGCGTGGTGAGCAGACCCTGACCACGGACCAGGATAACGCGCTGGTCTATGCCGATGATATGACCCCTGCTGAATTGCAGCGGATTACCGAATTTTCGGAGGCTTTGATTCAGGCAGTGATAAACATTGGCATACCGCCCTGCAACGGCGGCATCATGGCCAACAATCCGGAATGGCGGCATAGCCTTAAAGAGTGGAAAGGGGTCATGGACCGCTGGTTCGGCACGCCGACACCGGAAAATATCCTGAAAGTGGGTATGATCAATGACCTGCGCGCCCTGCACGGGGATCAGGCGCTTGAACAGGAGATGAAGGATCACATTGCCGGACGGTTGAAGGGAAATGAGGCTTTTTTGGGGCATATGACCGCTAATGTATTGCGCTTCAAGGTGCCGCTGGGCTGGTTCGGCAGGATCAAGACCGAGGTTGGCGATGGCGATACCGGGCGGCTCGACCTGAAAAAATCCGGTATTTTCGCCATTACCGAAGGGGTCAAAATTATGGCCATTTCCGAAGGGATTCAGGTGAACGGCACGGCTGCGCGCATCGCACGGCTGGTGGAGCTTGGCATATTGAGCCAGCAGGAAGGTGATGATCTGAGCGCAGCCTATTACACGTTGGTCTATTTCAGGCTGCGTACCCAGGTGGAGGCCATACGGGAAGGACGAACGCCGGATAACCGCATCGCCTTTGATCGATTGAACCGGATGGAGAAGGGGCGGATACATGCCGCTCTGGAAGGGGTGAGCTCTTTCCAGGGAATGCTGCAACGCAGGTCACGCCTTGGGCAAATAATGTGAACTGAGGGCTGTGCATGAATCAGCAGATGCGTGAGTTGCGGGAAAAAATCTATATCATTATTTTTGAGTCGGACACCAGGCCGGGCCGTATCTTTGACCTAGCCCTGATCTTTTTCATTCTGCTTTCCGTGGCGCTGGTGATGCTGGATAGTGTGCCGGGGATTCATGGCGATTGGGGCCGCTGGCTGATCGGTGGCGAGCTGTTGATTACGGTGCTCTTTACGGCTGAATACCTGTTGCGTCTGTACAGTGCCAAACGGCCTGCCCGGTATGCCTTCAGTTTCTATGGTGTTGTGGATCTGCTGGCCATTCTGCCGGGCTACGCCAGCATTTTCTTTCCAGGGCTTCATTTTCTTACAACGGTTCGTATTCTGAGGGTTTTACGAATATTCCGCGTTCTGAAGATGGTGCAGTTCATGGGGGAGGGTAATAACCTCTGGCTGGCCCTGAAGCGCAGCCGTTACAAGATCACGGTCTTTCTATTTACCGTGCTGACCGTAGTAGTGATCGTCGGCAGCCTGATGTACTTGATTGAGAGCGAAGACAGCGGTTTTACCAGCATCCCCAAGAGCATCTACTGGGCTATTGTCACCATGACCACGGTTGGCTACGGGGATATCGCCCCCAAAACCGCACTGGGGCAGTTGCTGGCTTCAATGCTGATGGTGGTTGGTTACGGCATCATTGCCGTGCCCACCGGTATTGTGACATCCGAGATGATGCGTTCCCCGGTATCGAGGCCGGATGGTTTCTGCCCCTGTTGCGGCAAGAAGCTGGATGATAAGGAGACGGTTTCCTGATTTTTGAAGAGTAAAGCTATGGAGAGGAGAAACTTCGATGAAAAGTATGTTCGTGGTTGCTATTCTGATTGCCACTCTGGCAATTACCTTTGCGCTTCAGAATTCACAGGTGGTGCAGGTTCATTTTATGTACTGGTATTTTGAGGGGGCATTGGCGCTGACCCTGCTGCTTACCTTTGCCATTGGATCAATTGCCGCATTTTTTGCCATGATGCCAGGCTTTTTTAAGCGTCGTCACGAGATTACGGTATTGAAAAGGCAGATTGAACAACTGCAGAAGCAGCTTGATCAGCTGTCAAGCGCACAGAAAACGGCTGTAGTTGAACTGAATCCGGGGCCGGACATGCCTGTGGTAGAGAGCAAACCATGATACGAGTTTTAAAAGGTCTTGATCTTCCCATTGGCGGAAAACCGGACATGCGGATTGATGATGGCGCTCCTGTTAGCCGGGTGGCGTTGCTGGGTCGTGATTACCCAGGCTTAAAGCCAACCATGCTGGTTGAAGAGGGAGATGCGGTGGCCTTGGGGCAGCCGCTGTTCAGTGACAAGAAAAGTCAGGCCGTGCTGTTCACCTCCCCCGGCAGCGGCAGGGTTAGCGCCATCAGGCGGGGAGAACGGCGGGCCTTCATCTCCATTGAGATTGAACTTGACGGTGATGACGAACTGCGCTTCCCGCTGGCAGGTCGGCCCGATTCCGGCGGCGATGTTGAAAAGCTGCTGCTCCTGTCCGGACTCTGGACATCATTGCGTACCCGCCCCTTCAGCAAGATTCCTGCCCCTGGAACCTGTCCCGCTGCCATTTTTGTCACCGCCATGGACACCAATCCGCTGGCTGCTGATCCGGCCCTGATCATCGGGCAACGGATGGAGTTCTTTCAGGCAGCTCTTCAGGCGTTGCGCCTGTTGACTGATGGCAAGGTGTATCTCTGCTGCGCTGAAGGAACTGCTTTGCCTGTTGGTGAAGGTGTCACCGTGGCATCATTTTCCGGCCCCCATCCAGCCGGGCTGGTCGGCACCCATATTCATCATCTGGAACCGCTGGATCTGCAACGGCAGGTCTGGCATGTCGGTTATCAAGATGTTATCGCAATCGGCACGCTGCTGTTGACCGGACGGATCATGACCGAACGGATCGTGGCCCTGGCCGGCCCGGCGGTCAAGTCTCCACGCCTGTTGCGCAGCCGTCTGGGGGCAGACCTGCGCCAGTTGACAGCCTCTGAACTGCATGGAGGCGAGCAGCGGATCATTTCAGGTTCGGTGCTGTCCGGCCATGCTGCAAGCGCAGAGCTGGCTTTTCTTGGACGCTACCACAATCAGGTTTCTGTTCTGTCGGAAGACCGGGAGCGCCGGTTCCTGGACTGGCTGATGCCCGGTTTCGGTAAACATTCGGTCAAGCGGCTCTTTGCCTCTTCAATCCTGCCTGGTGGCACGCCATCATTTAGCACCAGCAATCATGGCAGTCTACGGGCCATGGTGCCGATCGGCGCCTATGAAAAGGTGATGCCCCTTGAGCTGAAGATCACCTGGCTGTTGCGCAGCCTGCTGGCGGGCGATCTGGAAATGGCCCAGAAACTGGGTTGTCTTGAACTGGATGAGGAGGATCTGGCCCTGTGCAGCTATGTCTGCCCCGGCAAGATCGATTACGGTCATCATCTGCGACAGGTTTTAAACAGGATTGAAGAGGAGGGAATATGAAACTGTTGCGTTCTTTCCTCGACCGGCTGCATCAGCAGGTCAAGCCGGGCAGCCGCTTTGAACGTCTGTATCCACTGTATGAAGCAGCGGACAGCTTTCTTTTTACGCCGGGCGCCGTGACCAGCGGAGCGCCCCACCTGCGTGACGCCATGGATCTGAAGCGGGTGATGATCACCGTGGTGGTGGCGCTGATCCCCTGCTTCTTCATGGCCGTGTGGAACACCGGTTTTCAGGCCAACAGCGTCTTGCAGGCAACCGGCGGACAGCTTGAGGGGTGGCGTGGAGCGCTTTTAGCTGTTTTGGGGCATGTCGCCAATCCTGCCAGTCTCACTGATAACCTGCTGATGGGGGCGGTCTGGTTTGTGCCGGTGTATCTTGTGGCAAATATCGTCGGCGGACTCTGGGAAGCGCTCTTCTGCATCGTGCGCAAACATGAGCTGAACGAAGGGTTCCTGGTAACCGGTTCCCTGTTTCCCCTGATCTGCCCTCCCACCATGCCGTTGTGGCAGGTGGCCCTGGGGATCAGCTTCGGCGTGGTGATCGGCAAGGAGATATTTGGCGGCACCGGCAAGAACTTCCTCAATCCGGCTCTGACCGGCCGGGCCTTTCTCTTTTTTGCCTATCCAGCCCAGATATCCGGCGATCGGGTCTGGGTCGCGGTTGACGGCTACAGCGGAGCTACTGCCCTGGCCAAAGCCGCTGAAGGGGGGATGCACGTAGTCAACGCCAGTATGACCTGGCTGGATGCCTTCATCGGTCGCATCCCCGGCTCCATGGGCGAGACATCGGCCCTGGCCTGCCTGATCGGCGCTGCTGTATTGCTGGTCACCGGCATCGGCTCCTGGCGGATCATGTTTTCCGTGCTGGCTGGCGGCGCGGCGCTGGCCACCCTGTTCAACCTGATCGGTAGTGCGACGAATCCGATGTTTGCCATGCCCTTTTACTGGCATCTGGTGCTGGGCGGTTTTGCCTTTGGCGCGGTCTTCATGGCCACTGATCCGGTTTCTGGCAGCATGACGCCGGAGGGGCAATGGGTCTACGGTTTTTTGATCGGCAGCCTCTGTATCCTGATCCGGGTGGTGAATCCGGCCTTTCCGGAGGGGATGATGCTGGCCATCCTGTTCGGTAATGTCTGCGCCCCGCTCATCGACCAGATCGTGCTGAAGCGGCATATCAGCAAGAGGAGGCTGCGCCATGCCCAGGGATAGCAAGGTAAAGATGCTTGGCGTGGCCTTTGTGCTCTGCCTGGTCTGTTCAATCCTGGTCTCTGCTGCTGCGGTGGGGCTTAAAGCCCGGCAGGAAAGGAACAAGGAAACAGAAAAACGTCGCAATATTCTTCAGATAGCCAGAATGTACGATCCGTCAAAGACGGTTGATGAACAGTTCAGCAGGGTGCGGTCCCGGATGGTTGATCTTGAAAAGGGGCAGTTTGTTGATTCCGCCGCAGCGGTCAAGGAGTTGCATGCCATCCCTGCTGGAGAGGACAGTGCCGGAATCCGCAGCCGCCCCCGTTTCATGGAGGTCTATCTGGTGGAGGAACAGGGGCGGTTTATGCAGGTCATCCTGCCGGTATACGGCAAGGGACTCTGGTCAACCATGTATGGCTTCATCGCTCTGGGGCCGGACCTGTCCACTGTGACCGGTTTCGGTTTTTACCAGCATGGCGAGACGCCGGGGCTGGGGGGGGAGATCGACAACCCCAACTGGCTGGCAAAATGGCCGGGTAAGCTGGTTTATGACCAAAGCGGCAAGCTGCGTATCGAGGTGATCAAAGGCACGGTTGATACTGCCGGGCCTGATGTCCGCCACAAGATTGACGGCATTTCCGGTGCCACCCTGACGGCGCGGGGGGTAAGCAACCTGCTGGCCTACTGGCTGGGAGAGAACGGGTATAAAAATTTTCTGCAGACCATGCGGAAAACCGGAGGAGTGCAACCATGAGTACTGCCAGGGATGTCCTGTTTGACCCGCTTATTCACAAAAACCCCATCGCCTTGCAGATCCTGGGGATCTGCTCCGCTCTGGCCGTTACCTCCAAGCTGGAGACAGTGACGGTCATGGCCCTGTCGGTGACCCTGGTTACCGCTTTTTCCAGCTTTTCCGTCAGCCTGATTCGCAGGCAGATTCCGGGCAGTATCCGGATTATCGTGCAGATGACCATCATCGCCACCCTGGTGATCATCGTGGACCAGTTCCTCAAGGCCTACGCCTTTTCCATCAGCAAACAGCTCTCGGTTTTTGTAGGGCTGATCATCACCAACTGCATCGTGCTGGGTAGGGCCGAGGCCTTTGCCATGAAGAATCCGCCGGGTTTGAGCTTTCTGGATGGCGTCGGCAACGGCCTGGGCTACAGCCTGGTGCTTTTTGTGGTGGCGTTTTTTCGGGAGCTGTTCGGAGCCGGGTCACTGTTCAATCAGAAAATTCTGCCCCTTGTTTCTGATGGAGGATGGTATCTGCCCAATGGCCTGATGCTGCTCCCCCCCAGCGCTTTTTTTCTGATCGGCTTGATTATCTGGGCGGTTCGCACCTGGAAACCTGAACAGGTGGAGAAGGAGGGCTAGGCCATGGAACATTTTTTAAGTCTGTTTGTGAAGGCCGTATTCATTGAAAACATGGCGCTGGCCTTCTTTCTGGGTATGTGCACCATGTTGGCGGTTTCAAAGAAGCTGGAGACCGCCATGGGGTTGGGGGTTGCGGTTATTGTGGTGCAGACCCTGACCGTCCCGGCCAACAATATCATCTACACCTATATCCTGAAGCCCGGCGCATTGTCCTGGCTTGGTTTCGGAGAGCTTGATCTGACCTTTATCGGGCTGATCTGCTACATCGGCGTGATTGCGGCCATGGTGCAGATTCTGGAGATGATCCTGGACCGTTTCTTTCCTGCGCTTTACAACGCCTTGGGAATATTTTTGCCCCTGATTACGGTTAACTGCGCCATCCTGGGTGGTTCGCTCTTTATGGTGGAACGGGAGTACAGCCATACGGAGAGTATTGTCTTTGGTCTGGGCAGCGGCGTCGGTTGGGCGCTGGCCATTACGCTGCTGGCCGCCATCCGTGAAAAGCTGAAATACAGTGACGTTCCCCACGGTTTGCGGGGTTTGGGGATCACCTTCATGATCGTGGGGCTGATGGCTTTGGCGTTCATGTCCTTTTCGGGGATAAAGTTATGACGGCGATACTTCTCGGTGTGGCGATGTTCACCGCGATTATCATGGCGCTGGTGGCGCTGATTCTGGTGGCCCGTTCCCGGCTGATCCCGGAGGGGAACATTACGTTAGAGATCAATCGTGATCCGGAGAAGCGGATGACCGTGCCGCCCGGCGGCAAGCTGTTAACGGCGCTGGCTGACAATCAGGTGTTCATCCCTTCTGCCTGCGGTGGCGGCGGTACCTGCGGCCAGTGCAGGGTGCAGATTCACTCCGGCGGCGGCGACATTCTGCCCACGGAAACTGCTCATATCAACCGCCGCATGGCAAAAGAAGGGTATCGGCTTTCCTGTCAGGTGAACGTCAAGCAGGATATGGAGCTGGAACTGCCGCCGGAGATTTTCTCCATCCGCCAGTGGGTCTGCCGGGTGCGCTCCAACAACAACTGCGCCACCTTCATCAAGGAGCTGGTGCTGGAGTTGCCGGATAACCAGGAGCTTGATTTCAGGGCTGGCGGCTATATCCAGATCCAGGCGCCGCCTCACGTGGTTGAGTACAAGACCATGGACATTGACGAGCGGTTTCGGGGAGACTGGGATCATTTTAACCTTTGGCGCTATTGTTCAGAGGTGAAGGAACCGATCATGCGCGCCTACTCCATGGCCAACTATCCGGAGGAGAAGGGAATTGTCATGCTGAACGTGCGGGTCTGCCCGCCGCCTCCTGCGGCACCGGACGCTCCTCCCGGCCAGATGTCTTCTTTCATTTTCAACCTGAAGCCGGGCGATACGGTAACCATCTCCGGCCCCTTCGGCGAATTCTTCGCCAAAGAAACCGATGCAGAGATGATCTTTGTCGGCGGCGGGGCAGGCATGGCGCCGCTGCGCTCCCATATCTTCGACCAGTTGCGGCGGCTGAAATCGAAGCGCAAGATCTCCTTCTGGTACGGCGCCCGCAGCCTGCGGGAAGCGTTTTATGTGGAAGATTTCACTATGCTGGCCCGCGAAAACGAGAACTTTACCTGGCGCCTGGTGTTGTCCGACCCGCAGCCTGAAGACAACTGGTCCGGGGCAACCGGCTTTGTACATCACTATCTCTACAACGCCTACCTGAAAGATCATCGCAATCCTGAAGATTGCGAGTACTACATGTGCGGTCCGCCGATGATGACCAAGGCGGTGGTTGACATGCTCCTCAATCTGGGGGTGGAGAGGGAGAATATCCTGTTTGATGATTTCGGACTCTGAGAAGGCGCCGGGAGGCTTCTATGCGATTTGAGCAAACTCGCGATATTTTGCAGCATCAGGTGGCCGAATACCACCGTAGCGTCAGCCGCCTGTATCAGGAACTTGCAGAACAGGATATTTCGCCCCGCAACCGCTTGATGCTGGAGTACCTGATCGATCATGAACTGCGCCTGGCGCTGGCGATTCATGATTTTATGGCTGAAGCCCCGGAATCTGCCCTTGATTACTGGTTCAAGCGGATCGAGATCTCCTTTCCTGTGGCTGATGCAGCTGTCCTTGCCGATGCCTGCCGGACGGACCTGGACCGGCTGGTGGGGGCGGCTATCCATTTCAAGACGTCGCTGATTGATTTTTACGGGCATCTGACTCAGCAGTGCGATGCGGCCGCAACGGCCCATCTGTTCAGAAAGCTCAAAGAGCAGGAAGAAAAAGGGATGAAGCGCTTCATCCGTCATGCCCAGGGGCTGGCGGATCTATAAGCGTGAGTTCCGGGCTTATAAAATTTTTGCTGCTGTTGACGTTGGCCGTCTGTCTGCCTGCTGCCATCTGGTATTTCCGCCAGCCGGATGGTCGGAAACCGGTCCGGCTGGAAGGTGCAACTATGGGCACCACCTGGTCTGTTGTGCTGGGCACAAAGCCTGCCGGAGCCGATCCAGCGGCTTTACAGCTGCTTTTACAGCAACAGCTTGATCTGATCAACACGCAGATGTCCACCTATGATCCCGCCTCTGAAGTATCGCGCTTTAATGTCAGCAGCAGCACGGACTGGTTCCCGGTCTCTGCGGAGACGGCTCAGGTTGTGGAGCTGGCCCAGGAGATCAGCCGCGTCAGTGACGGCGCATTCGATATTACTGTGGGACCATTGGTGGACCTCTGGGGATTCGGGCCGAAGCCGCGCAGGGAGAAACATCCGTCTGATAGTGAGATTGCGACTGCACGCAGGCTGGTGGGGTACCGACACGTGCAGGTGCGCCGCTTTCCTGCTGCTCTGCGCAAGGATATTCCGGGCTTAAGGATTGACCTGTCTGCCATAGCAAAGGGCTATGCCGTGGATAAGCTGGCGGATGTTCTGTCTAGCCAGGGGATTGGTGAGATGCTGGTGGAGATCGGCGGTGAAATGTTGATCAGGGGAAAGAACCCTGAAGGGAAGCCGTGGCGGATTGCGGTTGAAAAACCGCAGGCGGGGGAGCGCGGCATAGAAAAGATATTTCAACTGACTGATACTGGTGTTGCCACGTCCGGCAATTACCGCAATTTCTTTGTTGAAGACGGTCAGCGTTATGGCCATACCATTGATCCTGCCAAGGGTCGGCCGGTCCGACACCGTCTGGCATCCGTCACCGTGCTGGCCGCGACCTCTGCAAGGGCCGACGCTCTCGCCACGGCGCTGATGGCAATGGGCGATGAACGTGCCATGGAATTCTGTCGGCATAAAGGAGTTGCCGCCTATATGGTACTGCACCAGGGGGAAGACACGCAGGCTGTCATGAGCGATTCCTTCAGAATGTTGGCTGGAACAGCCACACCATGACAACGCTCCTGATTGTGCTGCTGCTGTTTCTGCTGGCTTTTGCAGGCATGGCCCTTGGCCTGCTCATGGGACGCAAAAGCCTGAAAGGTGGTTGCGGAAGCGCCCGAACAAAGGATACCTGTAAAACCGATGCGTGTCACTGTTCCGGCAGTCGCATGCAGAAATGATGTGTTGTATCGTCTTCAAACGCCTCTCCTGTTTCATCACTTTCCACAGCCCTGATGTTGTAGCAGGGCACCGATCCTGATCAATTATTTTATTTTTTGTGCCACGCTGTTTTATTGTAATGCAATTCTCTCTTTTGCCGTGCTTCTTGTGGATCAATGCAGGTCAGTTTTTGCAGTCATGTTTTCTTGCGTAACGCGGGTCTACACATAATCAGACTTCTCATTGAAAGCGTTGGCGCTGATCCTGCCGTCATGGGGCAGATCAGGTGTTTTCGAGACGTTGTTGTTTAAGATATTCTTTTGTGAATCAGATAGTTGAAAAACTATATGTAATGATAGTTTTTAAAATAAAACATTTGTTTAAATACCCGCTATTACTGAAAAAAAACGATTGAAAACTTGTAGTCGTCGTTTGAAACTTTGTTTGACAAACTGTTTACAATTGTATACAAGGCAGATTCAACAGACCTCGGGTTGATATACATACCGGGGTCTTTGTTTATTCTCTGCTTTGAACCGCGATGCACGGTGATCAGATAGTCACTACTAAAAAGGAGGTATGCTACAGACGGCAGGTGTGGAGCGGAACAGGAACTTTCATTCCGGCAAAAGGTAACAGACTTCTGAAAGGAGAATTAATTTTATGTCAGAAAGCGCGATTAACTGGAGTGCAATTGCAAAAAATCCCAAGTTTGTTGAGCTGCACCACAAGAAGACAGCCTTTTTGTTCGGCTGGTGGATATTTTCCAGTGTTTTCTACTTCTTGTTGCCCTTAGGAGCTGCCTATGCTCCGGGACTTTTCAAGGTCCAGGTGCTTGGCAGAATCAACATTGGCTATCTGTTCGCCTTGTCACAATTTTTCGTATCCTGGGGGATCGCCATGTATTACGCCCATGTCGCCAACAAGGATTTTGACCGTCTGACCAGGGAACTGGTCGCAGAAGTACAGTAGGAGGTGAATTCGTGAAGAAACTACTCGTAACCCTTGGCTTGTTGCTCTCCTGCACTGTTGCGGTCCATGCCGAACCGGCAAAAACACCGGCAACCCCTGAAGCACAGACTGCTGTTGCAGCTCCTGCCGCCGCTCCTGCAGTAGCAACTTCTGCTGCGTCAAGTGACCTTAAGCCGACTGCTGCAGTTCCAGCAAAACCTGAAGATGACGGCAAGCTAAAGGCTAACCCAAAAGTAACCATACCGATCTTCCTGATCATCATCGGCGTAACCATGTCTGTGGTGGTCTGGTCGGCAAAACAGACCAAATCCGCTTCTGACTTTTATACTGCCGGCGGTGGCATTACCGGTACCCAGAACGGCTGGGCCATTGCCGGTGACTACATGTCAGCCGCTTCCTTCCTGGGTATTTCCGGCATGATTTCCCTGTACGGTTACGATGGCTTCATGTACTCGGTGGGCTGGCTGGTGGCGTATATCACCGTGTTGCTTATCGTCGCCGAACCCTGCCGTAACGCTGGCAAGTACACCCTGGGCGACATCCTGGCCTTTCGCACCAACCCCAAGCCGGTTCGCGCAGTTGCCGCAGTCTCGGTTGTTGCCGTCTCCACCTTCTACCTGACCGCCCAGATGGTGGGCGCAGGCAAGTTGATGCAGCTCTTGCTGGGAATTAATTACAAGTTTGCCGTTATCGGCGTTGGTATTCTGATGGTTGGCTATGTGGTGTTCGGTGGCATGACCGCCACCACCTGGGTACAGATCATCAAGGCTGGTCTGTTGATGACCGGTGCAGCCGTACTCTCTGTGCTGGTCATGCTCAAGTCCGGTATGAATCCACTCCAGTTTTTTAACGATGTTGCTTCCAGCGAGAGGATCATGGATCACGTCAAGCTGCTGCCGATCTACCTGAAAGAGGTGGAGGCAGGCACGGCTACGGCTGATGCCGGACAACGCTTTCTGGAACCGGGGCTCTTCCTGACCAACCCGCTGGACCAGATTTCCCTGGGTATGGCGTTGGTGTTGGGAACTGCCGGTATGCCACACATCCTGATGCGTTTCTTCACCGTGCCGACAGCCCAGGAAGCCCGCAAGTCGGTTATCGTGGCCATGTTCATCATCGGTTCATTCTATATCCTGACCACCCTGCTCGGTTTCGGCGCTGCTCTGCACCTGACCCCCCAGGGAATCCAGAAGGTTGACGCCGGTGGCAACATGGCTGCCATGATGCTGGCTAAATCGCTGGGCGGCGATGTCTCGCCATTTATCGGTGACCTGTTGCTGGCCTTCCTCTGCGCCGTGGCTTTTGCCACCATTCTGGCCGTTGTTTCCGGTCTGGTTCTGGCAGCTTCTGCGGCCATTGCCCATGACATCTATGTGAACGTGATCAAGGATGGTCATGCTGACCAGCATCAGCAGGTGC
Organism: Geobacter sp. UBA6151; assembly: GCA_002423105.1. Classification (GTDB taxonomy): domain Bacteria; phylum Desulfobacterota; class Desulfuromonadia; order Geobacterales; family Pseudopelobacteraceae; genus Trichlorobacter. The sequence goes on from DIUT01000063.1 coordinate 26,544, forward strand.
TTGCTGCCCGTATCACCTCTTTTGTTGTCGGTATTATGGGTATCATGATCGGTATTGCCGCTGAGAAGCAGAACGTTGCTCACTTGGTGGCTCTGGCTTTTGCCGTTGCTTCCTCCGGCAACCTGCCGGTTGTCGTGCTGTCGCTGTTCTGGAGAAAATTCAACACCGCTGGCGTTATCGCCGGTCTGCTGGTCGGCACCATCGCCTCCATTGGTCTGGTGATGGTTTCCCCCAATATGACCTATCCTGACCGTGTTGCCGATAACGCCAAAAAAGCCTACACCAAGCTGGAGGCTGACATTGCCGGTGGCAAGATAGCTCCGGAAGCCATGGATAAGACCCTGAAGACCATAGAGGCGAAGAAGGCAGAAGAGGTCAAGAACCGTGGCGGAAAATCCATGCTTGGTCTTTCCAAACCGCTCTTTACCCTGAAAAACCCCGGTATCCTCTCCATTCCGCTGGGCTTTATTGCGGCCATCGTTGCTGCTCTGGCATTCCCCAGCCGCAGGTCTGAAGAGATGTGGGACGAAATTTATGTCCGCCAGAACACCGGTATCGGTATGGCAAAGGCCATTGATCACTAAGACGGCTTGACTTTGCGTGGCTGCTCTGCTACTTGTACCAGCCACAAAACGGGCGCATAGCTCAGCGGGAGAGCACTGCCTTCACACGGCAGGGGTCGTAGGTTCAATCCCTACTGCGCCCACCATGAAAACCAAAGGGCCGGATCTGATGATCCGGCCCTTTTTTATCGCATTGCCGGGATTATGCATGACATTGGCTGGTCAGCAAGAAGGGTCCATGCCAATTTCCCCAAAGTTAACATCCGGTAAAAATATGACACCACCCGTAAACCTCGCATTCATGCCACCTTGTTGAAACCACGCTTCTCGCAGATTTTATCTGTCTAACATTTCCCCATTTCGAAAATCTTCTTTGTCTAGGCCTAACATGCCGTAATTATTGCGCCGATATTTTTGGCGCCTCTGGCATGATTTGTGAGTTCAGAACCCTGTGCGATCTTGTCTCGGCAAGAGGTACGACTACGGTAGACCAGGCGCGGTGCATGACTCTTACTGATTCTCTCTATAACTACCGTTTTGCATTTCTTATAACCATCCTGCTTGTGTCCGTTCTGTATGGCGGCATTGTAAGCGGCATGGCCGTTGATTGGTATCAGGATGAAAACTACTCCCACGGTTTTCTGGTGCCGCTTATTGCCGGATATTTTGTGTATGAGCGATGGGACCAGTTGAAGACGATCCAGGTGATTCCTTCACTGGTAGGGCTTGCTGTAATCATCATAGCCTTCATGCAGTTGATCCTCGGGACCGTTGGAGTGGAGTATTTTACTCTCCGCTCCTCGCTGGTGGTGCTGATTGCCGGTATGGTGCTCTTTTTCCTGGGAACCGCTGTATTCAAGGCCACCCGCCTGCCAATTCTCTACCTGCTGTTCATGATACCGCTACCCTATATCATCTATGACTCAATGGCTTTTCCGTTAAAACAGTTCGTTTCCTGGGTCTCCGTAGGATTCATGAAGCTGATCGGTATTGCCGTCATACGGGAGGGAAACATCATCATGTTTCCCAGCATTACCCTGGAGGTGGCCGATGCATGCAGCGGCATCCGCTCCCTGATCTCAATTCTGGCGTTGAGCGTAGCCTATGCATCCTTCCTGCAAATTTCAAATTTCAAGCGCTGGATAATCATACTGTCGTCAGTACTTATCGCCATAGTTACCAATGCTGTTCGCGTCATCGTCACCGGGATTCTGGCAAACCACAGTGGCGCTGCCGCAGCGCAGGGTTTTTTTCATGAGTTTGCCGGCATGAGCGTTTTTGCGTTAGCGATGGCCATGCTGCTGGTGGTGGGGTTGTTAGTACGGGGGAAATCATCATGATTGCCAGGTATCGATTCATACTTTTCAATCTGCTGATTGTTGGGACCTGGTTGTTTCTTACACTCAGGTCGAGTCAGGCTGTCCCGGTTGCCAGGCCTTTGGTTGAGTTTCCGGTTGCTTTTCAGCAGTGGCGGATGATTTCGCAGGAGCGCTTTGATCCTGACGTCATGAATGTTCTGAAGCCGACGGATTATCTTTCGCGACGTTATGAGGGAGCCAACGGCAAGAGAGTGAGTTTGTACATCGGCTATCACGATGGCGGCACACAGAGCGGTGAGATTCATTCTCCCCGGCACTGCCTGCCCGGAGCTGGTTGGCAACAGCTGTCAACAACCAGAACCGTCCTTGTCCAGCCGGAGGGCAGCATACATCTGGCCAGGGCTGTCTACCAGAAGGGGCAGAGCAAAGAGTTATTTATCTACTGGTTTCAGGTGCGGGGAGAGAGCATTGCTGACGAATACCGGCTGAAGCTGGCCGGTATAACCGGCTCCCTTGCCCATGGCCGCAAAGATGCCAGTTTCATTCGTGTTTCAGTGCCGTTTGAGGCGGATGAACAGGAGGCAGCGGTTACAGGAACCAGTTTCATTACTGACCTCTATCCGCTGCTGCGTGAATTTATCCCATCCTAGGGACTGTGGTTCAAGAGAGGGGTCGGTGTGAACAAACCAAGAATAATATCGGTTATAGGGCTCGGCTATGTGGGGCTTCCGGTTGCCGTGGCCTTTGGCAAGGCAGCGCTGACCATCGGGTACGACATAAACCAGGTCCGTATTCAGGAATTAGCCCATGGCTATGACCGGACAGGAGAGGTGACCGCTGACGAACTGCTTGCTGCAGATATCCATTTTACCAGCCGGATAGAGGAGTTGCGGCTGGCTGATTTTCATATTGTTGCGGTTCCAACGCCGGTAAACGATGCCAATCAGCCGGACCTGTCCCTGCTGATCAGTGCCTCCACGGCAGTGGGCAAGGCGCTGAAGAAGGGGGATATTGTCGTTTATGAGTCCACGGTCTATCCGGGGGCAACGGAAGAGGAGTGCCTGCCGGTGCTGGAAGAGGTGTCCGGGCTTACCAGTGGCATAGACTTCAAGATCGGCTACAGCCCGGAACGGATAAATCCCGGTGACAAGGAACATACCTTTACCAAGATAACGAAAGTAGTGGCAGGCCAGGATGCCGAAGCTCTGGAGATAATAGCCCGTACCTATGAAACCGTGGTGACTGCCGGTGTACATCGCGCCCCCAGCATCATGGTAGCGGAAGCGGCCAAGGTGATTGAAAACACCCAGCGGGACCTGAACATAGCCCTGATGAACGAGTTGGCTCTGATTTTTGACCGGATGGGCATAGATACCGGCGCAGTGCTGCGGGCCTCCGGATCAAAGTGGAATTTTCTGCCGTTCAAACCGGGACTGGTGGGCGGGCACTGTATCGGTGTCGACCCCTACTACCTGACCCATAAGGCAGAGAAGATCGGCTACATACCCCAGGTGATCCTGGCTGGACGGCGGATTAATGATGGCATGGGCAAGTTCATTGCCCAGCGCACCATTAAAGAGATGATCCATGCCGGTCACCTTGTTTCCGGCAGCACGGTCAGCCTGCTGGGGCTGACCTTCAAGGAAAACTGCCCGGATTTGCGCAATTCCAAGGTGATCGATATCATCCGTGAGCTGGAGGAGTATGGGGTCAACGTACAGGTGCATGATCCTCTGGCAGACCCTGATGAGGCATTTCGTGAATACGGAATCAAGCTTCAGCAACTTGAAAATATGCGACCGGCTGCCGCTTTGATCTCCGCCGTTGCCCATGAAACCTATAAAAACTGGACTTCAGACGAGCTGTTTCCCCTGCTGACGGAAAAACCGGTGCTGATTGATGTGAAAGGGACCTTTGACCCTGTTGCCTTGCATGATGCCGGTATCCGGGTCTGGCAATTGTGAAGGGAGTGTAACTATGGAGGAGAGCATGGCGAGCTATGATGAGCTGAAAGAGCAGATACGCAGGAATCCGAAACGGTGGCTGGTAAGCGGCGTGGCCGGTTTTATCGGTTCCAATCTGCTGGAGGAGTTGCTGCAACTTGATCAGCAGGTGGTGGGACTTGATAATTTTTCAACCGGCAAGCCGGAAAATCTGGACGAAGTTCAAAGGCTGGTTTCAGAAAGCCAATGGCAACGGTTTCAATTCATCAAAGGTGACATTCGTAATCTCGCCGTCTGCCGCACAGCGTGTCAGGATGTGGAGATTATCCTCCATCAGGCAGCGCTGGGATCAGTGCCACGTTCCATTGAAGATCCGACCGCTTGTAATGAGAATAATGTGGATGGAACCCTCAACATGCTGAAGGCTGCCTGCGAAAACGGGGTCAAAAGAATGGTGTACGCCTCAAGCAGCGCCGTCTACGGCGATCATCCCGGGCTGCCCAAGGTGGAGCAGACCTGCGGCAATCTCCTTTCCCCCTATGCGGTCAGCAAGATGACCAACGAACTATATGCCGGTGTCTTTTCGCAGCTCTATGGCCTGGAAACCATCGGCCTGCGCTACTTTAACGTTTTTGGTCCCCGCCAGGACCCGGAAGGGGCCTATGCGGCGGTCATACCGCGCTGGATAGCTGCATTGGGAAAAGGTGAAACCGTTTATATCAACGGAACCGGCGAGACCAGCAGGGACTTCTGTTACGTGAAAAATGTCGTACAGGTCAATCTGCTGGCGGCCCTGACCGGGAACCGGGATGCCATCAATCAGGTGTACAACGTTGCACTTAACCGGCGCATCAGCCTCAATGAACTGTTTTACAAGCTTCAGGAACGATTGCCGGTTAATGCCGGAACAGTGCCGGAATATCGGGATTTCAGAGCTGGAGATGTGCTGCATTCCCAGGCAGATATCAGTAAGGCGCAACAGTTGCTGGGCTACCAGCCGTCGCATACGCTGGATACCGGCCTGGATGCTGCCATGGGATGGTATCTGAAGAGCTACGATCAGGGTAACGGATAGACCCATGCTGTATGCCATACCCATAGCCGCAATCCTGGCAGGTTTGCTTTTTCTGCTCTGTTTTGCACTGCGAAAAGACGGGACAGCACTCTTGCCGTCTCTGTCATCGGCCATTTTTGTTGCCATTGCACTAGAGTTTTTTGATCTGCTGGCCATCAGTCAACCACAGCAGTTTTATGTCTGGAAGAAGTTTTCCCTGGTCACCGAGTCGCTCCTGGCAGCTGTCTGGTTCTGGTTTGCCATCACCTATGCCAGAAAGACAGAACTTCGGTCAGTTCCGCTGTACGTGCGTCTGTTGCTGGCGGCTTCTCCGTTGCTTGCCTGCTTCGCCCTGTTTGTTCCCATCAGATGGTCTGTGTATTCACCTGATTTTGCCGTGGAAAAAATGGTTTTTCTGGGTAATGCGGGGTTTGCCCTGTATCTGCTGATCCTGGTTTATCTGGTTATCGCCCTGATCAATCTGGAGCTGACCCTGGTGCATACCACCCCGGTGATGCGCTGGAAAATCAAGTTCGAATTGCTGGGAGCAGGCGCCTATCTGACCATGATGATCATCTATTACAGTCAGGCTTTTATCTTTCGCGCAATCAATATGCAACTTACCACAACCCGTGCAGTCCTGCTGATAACCGCTGTGGCATTGATGACCTATTCCCGTATGAAGCGGGGAGTGGGCGTCAAGGTCTATGTATCCCACCAGATGGCTTACCGGTCGGTGGTGCTGCTTGTCATTGGCCTGTATGTGATTGGTCTTGGCGTTGCCGGAGAAGGGATGCGTTATTTTGGCGACGGATTCCAGCGGGCCATGATCATGGCTGTGGCGCTTCTGGCCGGACTTGGCCTGTGTGTGGTGCTTTTTTCTGAAACAGCACGGCGGAAAACCAAAGTGTTCATCCATAAACATTTCTATCAGCACAAGTATGATTACCGGAACCAGTGGCTACAGTTTACGGATCGTCTTTCCTCATCAAATACCAGTGATGAACTGTTGCGTTCGATTGTCGCAGGCTTCTGCGAAACCTTCGGGATGGGCAGCGGAACTCTGTTCATCATCAATCAGGAACGTGACTCCTATCAGCATGCAGCCGGATCCGGGGCTGATGATATAGCCTTCAGCATCAAGGATTCGGCCATTCAATGTCTGAGCGGAAACGGATGGATTCTTGATCTTCGTGACAACGTCATCGTGTTGGACGGGAGTCAGCACAGCGGGTTCTTCAAGGAGCAGTCCGCCTGTTTCATCATACCGCTTTACATGCATGAGGGGCTGGACGGTTTCATTATGCTGGGCAGACCGCTTATCTGTAACGAGATATACACCTATGAAGATTTTGACCTGATGCGCACCCTTGCCCGGCAGGCTTCATCGGCGCTCCTCAACCTGCGCCTTTCCGAGCAGCTGTCCAGGTCGCGGGAGTTGGCCGCACTGGGCAAGGTTTCAGCGTTTGTGATGCATGATCTGAAAAATCTCGTCTCTGTTGTCTCCATCACGCTTGATAATGCAAAACAGCACATTGCACTGCCGGAGTTTCAGCAGGATATGCTTGCCTCCATGGAAATAACCGTGACCAGGATGAAGACGCTGATCTCGCGGTTGCGGCATCTGCCTGCAAAAAACAGTCTGCAACGGGCTCCCATTGATCTGCTGCAGATGGCCCATGAAACCGCTGCGATGGTCAAAGGTCCGGCATTGCAGGTAACGGGAACACATGTGATGGCAGACGGTGACCTGGAGGAGCTACAGAAAGTGGCGCTCAACCTGATGATGAACGCCGTCGAAGCGACCAATGGTTCAAAGCCGGTACAGGTTGAGGTGGGCGAACGGGAAACCCCCTACTTCCGGGTCAAGGACGAAGGCTGCGGCATTCCGGATGCCTATCTGCAAAATGTGCTGTTTAAGCCGTTTAGCAGCACCAAGAAGCATGGATTGGGGATCGGTCTTTACCAGAGCAAGCAGATTGTCGAGGCGCACGGTGGCACCATCGAAGTTGTAAGCAGGGTCAATCAGGGCTCGGAATTCACGGTCTGGCTGCCTAAATTGCATCCAGGCACTGTCTGGCAGGAAGGTGGCTATGGAAAAACTGCTCATTGTTGAAGATAAACCTGAGATTTGCAGCCAGTTGCGCTGGGGACTGGCCAATTTGTACGAGGTCTATTTTGCCGGCAACCGCCTGGAGGCTCTCTCTTGTTTTAAGAAACATGCTCCAGGCGTGGTTACCCTTGATCTGGGGCTGCCGCCTGATGAAGATGGCGCGACCGAGGGATTCCGCTGTCTTGAGGAGATCCTCCAAAAAGCACCCTTGACAAAGGTGATTATGATAACCGGCAGTAATGAGCATACCCATGCCCTGAAGGCGGTGCAGCGCGGAGCCTATGACTATTATTGCAAACCGGTCGATATCTCGAAGCTTAAAGTTATGCTGGAGCGGGCCTTTCACCTTGCCGCCCTTGAACGGGAAAACGTACGCCAGTTGAATGCGACTGAAGGGGGAAACCACACTCCTGGCGGCATCATTGGCCAGTCGCCCGGCATGCTGGAGGTGTTCTCATCCATCCGCAAGGTTGCAGCATCGGATGCTGCGGTGTTGATTACCGGGGAAAGCGGCACCGGCAAGGAACTGGTGGCAAGGGCGGTCCATGGTTTAAGCAGCCGGAGAACCGGCGCCTTTGTGGCGATCAACTGTGGCGCCATACCTGAAAACCTCATTGAAGCCGAACTGTTCGGCTATGAAAAGGGGGCGTTCAGCGGCGCCCACAACCGTGTCCAGGGTAAGGTTGAGTATGCGCACAAGGGGACCCTGTTCCTGGATGAAATCGGTGAACTGCCGCTAAATTTGCAGGTCAAACTGTTGCGTTTTCTTCAGGAAAAAAACCTGCAGCGGGTGGGGGGACGGGAAGATATCTCCGTGGATGCCAGAATAATTGCCGCCACTAACCGCAACATCATTAAAGAGGCGGAGGCAGGGCTGTTCCGGGAGGACCTCTATTACCGTATCTCGGTTGTCAATATCAGCCTCCCCCCCTTGCGGGAGCGGGGAAATGACGTCATGTTGCTGGCAAACCTGTTTCTGAAACGCTTTGCCGCCGAGAATCGAAAAAAGGTGCGGGGATTCAGCCCTGATGCCATCAAGATGCTGGAATCCTATGAGTGGCCGGGAAATGTCCGGGAACTGGAAAACAAGGTGCAACGGGCGGTGATCATGTCCGACTTGCCGGTGATCGAGCCGGAGGCTCTGGATTTTTCATTCCGCTCAACGGCCAAGGATAAGCTGCTTACGTTCTCAAAACTTACGTTGCGGGATGCCCGTGAAATGATTGAGCGGGAAATGATCATTTCTGCCATTGAAAACCAGAAGAGCAACATGGCCAAGGCTGCCGAGGCGTTAGGGATCAGCAGGCCGACGCTGTATGATCTTACCAAAAAGCACCGGATCGAAAAGCATGTCGATTACGGATCAGCGTGAATGTTGAACAGTATTTACTTCCCCTCCCTTGATGGGAGGGGATTGAGGGGAGGGTGAAGCTGCAACGAAGTCACTTCGTGGCAATTTCCCCCTCCCCCTAGCCCCCTCCCGCAAGGGGCGGGGGGACTTTTAAGGCCAATGCATTGTTACTTCTTGAAGACTACATCCACCCAGTAGTTGCCGCTTTTCCAGCTTTTGGTGGGAAAAGTGCTGCTGGAACCGTAGCTATAGACGCCGTTGTAGCCGGATACCCCGTCAGCCAAGGCATGCAGCGACCCATTGTCCATCCCTTTGCCGGCAAAGTAATTCAGGGTGCCGCTATAGTGGCCGGTCTTGGTGTGATAGGAGGCCACGTAGACGGTATTGGCGGTGATGGCTACCGGCGCTGAAAAATTGACCTGCTGCCATCCTGAGGCGGTTTCGTTGGTAAAGGTGGCTGTTGCCAGGCGTTGACCAGTGCTTGACCAGAGGTTGGCCACGTGGGTGCCGGTGTTGGCGGCAGACTTGTAGAAGCGGATGCCGGTGATAGAGCCACTGACGTCAGAGCGGAATTTGAAACCGAGTTCCACCGGGCTGTCCGGGCCGACGTCAACTATGGCAGGAGCATCTGAAGCGGACCAGATTGATGTCGCCACATTGTTTTTTACGGCAACCATTGCGGCGGATTCAGCGCTATTGCCTGCTGCATCAAATGCCTTTGTGGTTATTGAATAGTTTCCATCGGCAACCGATGTGCTGTTCCAGGCATAGGTGTACGGAGATGTGGTATCGGTGTTTTTCAAAGAGCCGTTGACGTAGAACTCAACCTTGGTGACGCCGGTGTTGTCGGAAGCGGATGCCGCGATGTTGACGGTTCCGCTGACGGTTGCATTGGCAGCAGGCGAGGTGATGGAGATCACAGGAACCGTGGTGTCTGCTGTTGTATTGTTGTTGATGGTGAAGTTGATGGTTGAAGACTGCTTGACATTGCCGACTGCGTCATAGGCTTTGGCGTACATGCTATAGGTGCCGTTGTGCGCGGTGGTTGTGGCAACACTGAAGCCGAAGGGGGCTGTGGTGCTGGTGTAATCCAGCCCGCCGTTCACATAGTACTCAACCTTGGTAACACCCACGTTGTCGGAGGCTGCCACGGCGGCATGGACCGTTCCGCTCACTGTGGAGTTGTTGGCCGGCAAGGTAATGGCAACTGACGGTGCGGTGGTGTCGGCAACAATATTGTTGACGGTACAGTTAATGCTTGAGGACTGCTTGACATTACCTGCTGCATCGTAGGCCTTGCTTGAGAGCGCATAGGTTCCGTTGGCAACTGTTTTTGTATCCCAGCTGTAGCTGTAGGGAGCTGCCGTATCAGTGCCTTTCAGGGAACCGTTGACGTAGAATTCAACCTTGGCTACGCCGATGTTGTCGGAAGCGGATGCCGCGACATTCACTGTGCCGCTGACAGTTGCATTGGCGGCAGGTGCAGTTATGGAGACGGTCGGTGCAGTGGTATCCGCCGTTGTGTTGTTGATCGTAAAGTTGATGGTTGAAGATTGCTTGACGTTGCCTGCTGCGTCATACGCCTTGGCGTACATGGTATAGGTGCCGTTATGCGCGGTGGTTGTGGCAACACTGAAGCCGAAAGGGGCTGTGGTGCTGGTGTAATCCAGCTCGCCGTTCACATAGTACTCAACCTTGGTAACACCCACGTTGTCGGAGGCTGCCACGGTGGTATAGACCGTTCCGCCCACGGTGGAGTTGTTGGCCGGCAAGGTAATGGCGACTGACGGTGCGGTGGTATCTGTCCCTGCATTAGTGATGGTTACTGAAACGGCTGAAGACTGGCCAACGTTACCGGCTGCGTCGTATGCCTTGGCGGTGAGACTGTAGGTGCCGTTTGCAACCGAGTTTGAACTCCAGTTGTAGCTGAACGGAGCCACATTGGTTGCACTCAACAGTGCGCCGTTGGCGAAGTATTCTACCCTGCTCACGCCAACATTGTCACTGGCGCTGGCAGTCAGTGACACGGTTCCGCTCACGGTGGCGTTATTTGCCGGTGAAGAGATGGAAACAGCCGGTGCGCTGGTGTCCCCTGTGGATCCGCCGCCACCGCCGCCAATAACATAGTCAGCCGGGATCGGGGTGGTTGATACCACCAGGTCATCAACGGCATACCATTGGTCAGCTGGGGTTGAGCCGGAGAAGGTGTTGTTGCTGTTGCCGCCGATGGCAATGGTATTCCAGCCGATTGACGCTGAAGAGCCGGAAGCTGCCTTCCACTGGGCGTCGGAACGCCGCTCCATCAGGGTGCCGTCCCACCACCATTCCATGATGCCATTATTCTTGCCTATGTCATTCATCTTCAGGTGGAAGTCGTAACGGTGCCACTGGGCATCAGCGTACTTGGTGGTGGCTGCGCCGCTGCCCCAGGCGTAGAAATAGTCATTCAATTGATAGGACGGTACACCACTGGTGGTGCAGTAGTAGTTGGTTTCCTGCGGATCGCAGCGGTAGGCGTCCATGTAGCTGGCGTTGTTGCTGCCATTGGTGGCCCAGTCCCAGATATAGGCCGGGTTTACGGTGCCGGTGCTGAAGAACTGGAAGAGGTTGCCGGTTCTGTCCCAATGATAGCTTCTGAAGATTTTTGACTGGGCGCTGGCAACGGTTTTCCAGTTGGCTTGCGTCCGGATCCACATCCGTACATAGAGCTCCGGATGGTCCTGTGGCAGCACTTTGACCAGGGTTGAGTCGCCCGGCCAGTTCACCCCCGACACCGATTGATTGTAGACGATGTACGCTTTGCCGTTGCCGGTCGTGCGGTCAGGCAGGGAACCGGGCAGTTTTCTGATGGAGCCGGTGGGGTTTGACAAGGCGGAAGTTCCCGGCACGGTCCGGTAATTTGACCAGTTAACTGGCGCGGTGGTGCAGTCTCCTGCGCATTCGGATTTATAGATGTTGTTAACATTCCAGTCAGGTGATGCATCGAAACTTTCTTCAAAGACCACTCCGGCGTAGCTTGGCAGTGCCGCCAGCAGCAGGCATGGCACTATTAGCGCGCGTGTCAGGAACTGATGATTTTTTGTTGATTTTGTTACCATGATTATTCTCCCTTTGGACTGCATTTGATCTTTTTAAGAAACAGATCACCGTTGATATCTGCACCAAGGGAGAATCTGTTTCTTCGGTAACCCGGCTGTCCTTATTTTCAGGACCCGTGGTTTTGTGCCCCCAGCTTTCTCTGGGTTTACCCTTTCGGAAACAGTAGCTACATACCTGTTAGGTCATTTCCGGCAATCACCTCCTTGTTTTTATCGTGTTTGTCTACGTAGTGTCGTTGTAAGTACGCAAAAAAGCCGGTGCCTTAAATCAATGGTCTGATCTTCGGCAACCCGGCTGTCTCAGTAAGACCCTATGGGCTTTCCGTCCCACCCTCGCGGATGGTTTAGTATTGTCGGTTCTTCATATTCAGTTAATCGTACTGTACGGCCTCCACAGGAAAAAGAATGTGATGGTCATCACTAAATGGTCAGATGACGTTGCCATGCCTGACAGGGACGCCGCATATCTGTCGAAATTTATTACAACTTATGAACGACAACCGGCGTCAGTGTGCTTAACTTGTTTGAAATACTAAGAAATATATTTGGTATGCTTGTTGTATTTCTCAGGTAAGGCAGTCCAGTCTTCCGGGGAGGGCAACCATGGCAACGACAGCGAGTGCAAAGGTTTATTTGGGTGGCAGGGAGTGCCGACTGCTGGTCACGGTTCTGGTTGCAATCATACTTGCGCTCATGTGTGGTACTGCGCGAGCCACCCTGATCAAGCTGGAGGGGGTGCCACTGGCCTATGATCCGGCATCAAATCTCTATTGGTACACGGATCTTGCCAGTTTCAGGTTCAACAACTATCAGCAGCAACAGAGCATGATCGAGTCAATCAGCATCCAAGGCTTTTCCGGGTTTCATCTTGCCGAAGCCGCTAATGTTGATTTGTTGCTTGCAAGCATCTCTTCACCTGCTGACATACAGCTTTTTACTCCGACAGACGTGCAATATGAGCACCTCTTCTGGACCGGGCGTGTTGATGAGGTTGTCAGCGTTGGTAGTGATACTACTGTCTACCGCCGTGTCCATTATTTCCAGATGCCTCTTTCGTCCATGGACAGCGTTGTGCACCAGGCTTTTTCCGTTGAAGATTACTCGACAGTACTCCAGTCTCCTGACCTGATGGTCAGCGCCTGGGTCGTTGGCTACCAGGACCCGGCTCCGATGCCGGAACCGGGAACAGTGCTGTTATTGGGCGCCGGAATGATTGCTCTGGTGGTGCTGCGACGCAGATTGTTTTAGGGGGCGGGCATCCGTCTGCCGATGAAAGAGGTGAACACCATGAACGTATACATCCGCTTTGTACTTTGTCTCTTCATCCTGCTGTTCAGCGTCTCAGCCGCTTTGGCGGCTGTTGTCGGCCACCAGGTCGAATACCGGGTGGATAATTCGGTTTTTAAAGGGTATCTGGCTGAAGATACTGCCCTGAAAGAGAAACGTCCTGCCGTTCTGGTGGTGCATGAATGGTGGGGCAACAATGAATACGCCCGCAAGCGGGCCATGATGCTGGCTGAGTTGGGGTATATCGCCCTGGCAGTGGATATGTACGGTGAGGGGAAAATAGCGCAACATCCTGACGATGCGCTACGGTTTTCTCGTGAGGTAATGAAGGACAAGCGGCTTGGAGAAGAACGGTTCAATGCGGCGCTTGCGTTTGTCAAGCAGCAGCCACTGGTTGATTCCGGTCGTATTGCTGCCATCGGCTACTGTTTTGGCGGAGCAGTGGTGCTGCACATGGCCCGTAGCGGCAGTGACCTGAAGGGAGTGGCCAGCTTTCACGGAACTCTGGCAACCGACAGTCCAGCTTTGCCCGGTGAGGTAACGGCCAATATCCTGGTGCTTAATGGTGAAAAGGATACGCTGGTGCCGCCTCGGCAGGTGCAAGACTTTCTGGATGAAATGACGCTGTCCGGTGCACCGTTCCGCTATGTTGGCTATCTGGGCGCAAAGCATGGTTTCACCAATCCCGATGCAGATAATTATGCAAAAATATATGGCCTTCCCTTGGCCTATGACAAACGGGCAGACCAGAATTCCTGGACGGAACTGCAAAGGTTTCTGCATGAAATTTTCAGACAAGCACGCTGACAGTCGCCACCGTCCATACCCAGAGCATCACTACCGCATACAGGAGGTTACCCCATGGATAGCTTTGCATTTGCATTGAAAATGGAGCTGGACGGCAAGGCCTATTACGAAAAACTGGCGGAGGGGACAGCAGAGGCAAGCCTGAAGAAAATCTTCTACAGTCTGGCGCAGGATGAACTGAAGCATTTTGAAACCATTCAGGCAATGCGTGAACACCATGAACACAAGATTGTCAGCATGCTGGATTCAGAAGTGCTGGAAGAAGCCCGGAATGTCTTTCAGGCGCTCTTGTCCGAAGGGAAGCAGAGCGTTCAATTGTCAAGCGATCTGGCGGCGTATCAACATGCCATGACCATGGAAGCCAAGAGCCGGAAATTCTATGAAGATGCCGCAAAACAAGAAAAGAACCCCGAAGCGGCCAAGCTGCTCATGCGCATTGCAGAGGAAGAAAAGAAACATTTCAACATCATGGACAACATCTACACCTTCATGCTGGCCCCGCACCATTTCCTGGCCTGGGGCGAGTTCAGTAATCTGACGGAATACTACTAAGGCACTCGACAACAAATAAACATACCATCTTGCATCTCATCTTCGGGCCATATTTCGCCGTGCCTCAATCACAAAATCCTCGACGTAGAACTACTACGTCTGCGGTTTTTATCAATCGGCACAACAAAATCCGACCCAAATCTGAGCGCTATTTGGCACATTTATTTATTGCCAAGTGCCTAATCTGCCGGAAGCGTTGTGCTACCGGCTTTGGTCGATGTGGCTGGCAATAGGAGATGTGCTCACCGTGATGTCATCAACGGCATACCACTGATCCGCCGGGGCGGGGCCGGAGAAGGTGTTGTTGCTGTTGCCGCCGATGGCGATGGTGTTCCAGCCGATGGCCGGCGATGAACCGCTTGCCGCTTTCCATTGGACGTCGGTGCGGCTTTCCATCAGTTTGCCGTCCCACCACCATTCAAGCATGCCGTTGTTGCTGCCTATGTCGTTCATCTTCAGGTGGAAGTCGTAGCGATGCCATTGGCCATCGGCATAATAGCTGGTGGCCGGGCCGTTTCCCCAGGCGCGGAAATAATCATTTAACTGGTAGGAAGGCACACCGGGCGCCGTGCAGTAGTAGTTTGTCTCCTGGGGATCGCAACGGAAGGCATTCATATAGGTAGCCTTATTGCTGCTGTTTGTGGACCAGTCCCAGATGTAGGCCGGATTCACCGTTCCGGAGTTGAAAAACTGGAAGATGTTTCCGGTTCTGTCCCAATGGTAGGCGCGGAAGATCTTTGACTGGGCATTGGCGACGCTCTGCCAGTTGGCTTGTGTCCGTATCCAGAAACGTACATACAGTTCCGGATAATCCCTGGGCAGAACCTTGACCAGGGTCGAGTCTCCGGGCCAGTTTACTCCGGCCACCGATTGATTGTAGACCAGATAGACTTTGCCGTTTTCACCGTTGCGGCCGGGTAGTCCGTCCGGCAGTCTTTGGATGGAGCCGGTTGGTTTTGTGAGATGTGAGACGCCTGGTACCGTGCGGTAATTCGACCAGTTTGCCGGAGCGGTGCTGCAGGTTCCGGCACATTCGGTTGTGTAGAGGTTCGTCACGTTCCAATCGGCCTGGGCATCAAAATTTTCCTGGAAAACGGTTTCGCCATAACAGACCGGAATCACGCTCAACATGAGTACCTGCAGAAACAGATGTCTGACAACAGGCCGCCTGGCGGATAAATTATACATGGAGCGGCCTCCAGCAACTGCTGAAAGTATGGTGAAAAGTTCGGCAACAATGGCCAGCGATCGTGACAGCAGGTAGACAAACGCGACGGCATATATGCTCATAAACGCCGGGAAGTCTGATATGAGGGCTTTTTTTCTGATCATCATGCAGGCGGGCAAAAACAGGGGAACTGCACATAACAGCCCGGAAACCGGGCGGTTAAACGGCAGCAACAGCAGAGCGGCGCAGCAACAGAAGATGTACACCGCAGGCACCAGCACACTCAGCGCGTCATCCCGTTTGCGTTTGCTTTCCAGAAACTGCCTGATGCTGCCCTTGCCCCGCCACAGCTCCCGCTTCAGTAAATGGCCAAGGGTCTTTGATTCCCGCAGATGAATGGTGCTGATGGTCTTGTTCAGGCAGACCAGATGGCTTTGGCGTACCTTGTGACAGAGGTTGACATCCTCGGCTGTGGTCAGGTGTTCATCAAACCCGCCGGTTGCAAGAAAGAGCTCCCGGCGTATGAACATGTTCGATGATCCGATCCAGTTGGGAAAATCCGGCCGTTCCACCCCTGACGCCAGCCGGTACCATCCCGTTTCAACCCAGGTTGCGTTCCCGAAGTCAGGGATGGCCCGCGTTCCCACGAGGCCGATCTTCTGATCCGCAAGCTTTGCCACACAGGAACATATCCACTGCCGGTCAACCAGGCAGTCAGCATCAAGAAAAGCGACAATGTCGCTGCTTGATCGTTCAACGCCGATGTTCCGCAGCCGTGCGATGGAGGCGCTCCGGTCTTCATATACCTTGCAGCCGTACGAGGCGGCAATCTCCCGTGTCGCATCCGTCGAGCCGTTGTCGATTAACAGAACTTCGCAGGGGCCCGGATATTCCTGGATGGCCTGCTGTAGCGCCGACAGTACCAGGGCGATGTTTCCTGCTTCGTTCTTTGCGGGGATTATGATCGATACGCTGTCAAGGCACATGATGGCAATCACTCCTGAGGCACGCTGTCCAACGGACGGTTGATCTCATTTCTGAAATAGCGCAGTTTGCCCGAGCGCTCCCGTTCAATGGTCTCAACAATGGTAAGGGTGATCCTGAACGCCTCTCCCAGCTGTTTTTGTAACGCCCTGATGTACTGTTCCCCCAGTTCAGGCGAATAGTCATCATTGGGAATAATGCTGATTTCAATCCGGTCAAGGGCGGTCTGAACGGCTCTGAACTGGCTGATCCCCCTCTTCAGGGTATAGGCGAAGATGGCATCGTAGATTTTCCGGCCATCAGGTGTTGCCACATAATCATCCTTGCGACCGGAGAGCACCTTCATGACCGGCAGCGCACTCCCACAAGGGCATGGTTCACTGTATAAAATCCCGCGGTCCCCCAGGCTGTAGCGTATGAACGGATTCGATTTGGTATGGAGTTCGGTAACATGAATCTCCCCCTCTTCATCCAGCACCGGTTTTCCATCCTTGATGATTTCGAGATAGATGTTTGACGACATGACATGCAGTTGATGATGACGGCATTCAAAACCCACGATACCGGCCTCGGTACAGCCGTACTCGTTGACAAAGGGCACGCCGGTTGTCTGTTCAACAAGGTCGCGCTCATGCTGGTAAAGGTATTCTCCGGTGCCGATAACAGCCTTGAGAGGGAGTGAGCGCAGGTTCTGTTTCCTGTCCAGCAGGTGGCTGCAAAATTCCGCCATGAGGCTTGGATACCCGTAGAAATAGGCTGGCTTGAATGCGTGCAAGTGCTGATAGTAGCTGTCTTTGGCTGTTTCGCTCAAGTCAAAGGCTGAAAATCTGATGCGGTTTTTCAGCAGATCCTTTAACTGGGCAAGGGCAGCGCCCCGGGCGGACAACGGCATACCCCAGAAGCGTGCTTGCGGATCACCGATGCCGATATTGTGCCAGGAGTATGCGGTGTACAGGACAGCATCCATAAAGCCGGTGGCAAACCGGTCCTTGAAAAACTGGAACGGAAATCCGGTTGAGCCGCTGGTGGAGCGATAATCTACGGTAATGCCCCGGGGTCTGCCATCAGCTTTCATGGAAGCGCGCATCATCTCTTTTGACTGGGGCGGAATATCGTGTATCAGGCTGATGATGCTGTCTTCCGTCATATGCCGGACCGATTTCCGGAGCGTTTCGTAGCCTGGATTGCTGGAGGAGAGCGCCGTGCGCGCGACGTCACACAGCCATTTCCTCTGGTACTGTGCAATATCGTCACGGCTTCCGCTGTTGACTGCCTCGACCTCGGCAACGTACCTGCCGATATGTTCCCGGCGCAGGTAGTGCAACGGATAAATAAGCGCGTTTTTAGCAAGATGCTGGATCATGGCGGCCTTTCAGAATGAGCAGGTTCATTTTGTTTTTGCAGTTTGACAGCAGGCGGTTGATCCCCCGACCCATCAGGCTGCGCAGCATCCGCACCGCAGAATCCTGGTACAAGGGTTTGTAGCGCCAGCAGTGTAAAAAGGAGATACGTGCCCGACGATAGTCACCGGCGCCAAAGTGCATGACTGCCTGGTTGTAGTAAAAATGTGCGTAGGCCAGCGCATAGGTCTGCCTGAGTTCACCGTTGTTGGATGAGGGGGGCAGATGTTTTTGCAGAAGTGCCCAGGCAGCCTGTGACATCCGCTCGGCATTAGACGAAAGATTGCCGGAGTGCTTCAGGTAATTTACCAGTGGCTTATTGAGGTAATTCACCTTGAAATTTCGAGCAGTACGTATCCAGAGATCCCAGTTTTCAGCGGCCTGCAACGACTCATCAAAGACGCCCACGCTCTCCAGCGCCGTTCGTGAGACAACCACCGAACCGCCGGTCATGCGGTTTTTGATCAGAAGTTTGCGATAGATGCTGCCCCGCATGCCGGCTTCGCAGGGAACCGTTCTGATAATGGTGTTGTTTTGATCCACCTCATTGATGCCGCAGTACACCAGTCCGGTCTTCGGCGTGAAAAGGGGGATCTGCAATTCAAGCTTTTCCCGCGCCCAGGTGTCGTCACTGTCAAGAAAGGCTATGAATTCACCTTGCGCATGCTGTATGCCGTTGTTTCTGGCGCGCACCTGACCGGTATTCTGCTGGTCAATAAGCTTCACCTTGTCCGGATACTTGTCCGCATAGGCCTTAAGAACCTCCAGCGAGGTGTCGGTTGAGCCGTCATTAACCGCAATGATCTCTATATTCCGGTAGGTTTGGGCAAGAATACTCTCAAGGGTCGCACCCACCAGATCCGCCCGATTGTAGACCGGTACAATGACCGAGACCAACCCCGGTTTGCACTGAGCAAGGCTGGCTGTGGCAGGGACGCCGGTAACCCGGTCCAACGCCTGTTCAAAGTTTTTGGCGGTAAAGTCCCTTTCAACGAACTGCTGCATGGAATCCACCAGACTGCTGTAATGGTCGTGGTTTTTTAGCCAGTCATAGCTGTCTTTGAAGCTTGTGTAGCCGTCCATGGTGAGATAGGTCCGGCGATCTTGCAGCGATAGACCGTACGCGCCAGTCTCCGTTGAAATGACCGGCCGCCGGGCACGCCCCGCCTCAAGTATCTTGATGCGCGTGCCGCCGCCGGATAAAAGCGGCACAACAACAACGCCGCATTGTTCATAGAACGGGATGATGTCGACCGGGTTTTCAATCAGCTCGACCTGAGCATGGCTGTTGCAAACGGCACGGACGCTACTGTCCGGATCCTTTCCCACCACCAGGAGCCTGATGCCCGTATATTCAGTGGCCAGTCTGCTGAAAATATTACCCACAAACCATTGCAGCCCGCTTACATTTGGCGGGTACGCCAGGTTGCCCACAAACAGCAGGGTATCCATGTTGTCGAAGCCATCAAGCCGGTAGCTATCAGGCAGGCGCAGTTGCGGCGCTACGTTGGGCACCACATGAACATCAGCAGTGGGGGCACGTTGTAAGAGCAGGCGCCGGTCATCATCGGAGCAGACCAGAGCTTTGCCGATCCGGGCACAGTTGGCCTGATAGGTTGTGTACAATTTCATATCCAGCAAGGACCTGATTTTGCGAATGCCTGGCAAAGAGCCGTAGACTGCCCGGTACAAGTCCGGGGTCATGATGTCATCGATATCCACGATCACTTTTTTGCGGGTCTTTTTGAAGAGCGACAACAGCGGATAGGCGCTGACGGCGTAGCGGCAGACGATCTGATCGTACCCCCCCCGTTCAATCAGCCCCTGAAGCTCCTCTACGGTTTCCTCTGAATAACTGCATACGATCCAGGGTTTCTCCTGTCGAACCTGATCATACAGCCCCTGAAGCCGGTTCTGTTTTTTTGAGCAGGTTGTGCGAATAATGGGAAATTCCTGGCTAAAGACGGTGGCAGCATGGTGTTCCGGTGGGCTGTCCTGATACCAGGCCAGGTCAACATCCCCGAACTTTTTGAAATATCTGGCAAAATTCATTGTTCTGATACGATTTCCGCCAATTTCGGGAAGTGGATACTGGGAGGAGATGAGAAGTGTTTTCATAAAGCCCGGTTCCTTAGATAATGACCGCCGATAGTGAACTGCCTGGTAATGGCCACAATCATAAACCGTGCCATTTCTTGTTTGTTAAATGATAGTAATATTAAGATGTTATTGTATTGCGTGGTGGCTGCTGTTGTTAAGTATCTGCTGGAGTAGTGCAGGCAGTTAAGGGTGGGTGTGCGACAGTAGCGGGCTTTACGTAGATGTTACGATTTTAACGGATGTAACGATTAGAGCGCTCTGGTGAGTTTGATGTCATGTTGTCCCATAGAAGAGAGCCGGAAAACCGGCTCTCTTCTGTTTACACATGCTGCTGTGGGTGAGATGTCATGCTTTCTTTTGGGCTCTTTTCCTGAGGAAGCCTGCTCCCAGCAGTCCTATACCCAGCAGCAGCAAGGTTGAAGGTTCCGGCACCGGTGCCAGATCTGCCGAGACGTTATCCAGAGAAAAGGCGCCTATGTCATTTCTCTCCAGAAATGATATCTCGGTTGGTGAAGCTCCTGCGGTGAAGAACAGCGAGACAAATGAATAGGGGCTGTTCCCGTCGTTGGCAGTCGAAAACAGTGGGGTGCCATTCACGAGAGCATGAAATTCGCTTGGGTTACCACCGGACGTTGCCAGGCCAAAGCTCAGTTCATACAGGAAGCCGGGAAGGGTGTTGATGGTTTGTGTCAGTGAACCCAATCCACCCGGTGTACCCAGTGCAGCGGCAAACGATCCGCTTAAGGGATTGTCACCATTAACGTACATAAACGAGCCGTTCTTTACCCATCCGCTGAAATCTCCGGTTTCGAATCCACCGTTTGTTACCAGGTTCAGTGCAAATGCAGATGTTGTGCCGAGGGAAAGCATCAGTGCCATAGCTGATGCGGCCATTGCCAGACGACGTGTGATCTTTTTCATGGTAACTCCTCCTTGTTTTGTGTGTGACCAGCTAGGATCATAAAATTGTTACTCAGGGTATAGCAACTGCAATGCCAAGTTGTAATATACCGAAATCATTAGTTAAATAATGTGTCAGGGTAGTGTTGTTTCAAAACTGTAATGTTCACCGACAGATTCTCTGTGAAAGATTACAGTCCTTGTTGTTGCGGGATGAGGATGGGAACTGAGGAGTTAATTGTGTTCAAGGCCCTCGGCAATAAATTGAAATGCGCCTGATTGCGCTCAGATTTGGGACAGATGATTGAGTAAAACCGCAGCCGTAGTTGTTCTACGGCAAGGATTTTACGATTGAGGTGCGGCGAAATCTGTCCCAAAGATGAGATGCAAGGTGGAATGTTTATTTGTTGCCGAGTGCCTAAGGGCAGAACAGGGTTGCTTACGGATAGTAGTTGTTCGGGGATGTTTGGTTGCCGGAAAGACCCTTCATGGAATCAAAATTTCAGATCCAATAATCGATTGGGAATATCCATCTTTTCATGAAGTATGCGTATGATTTCAGGTCTGCCGTCATCCAGCCAATGGAAAATAATAAGATGATGGCTGATTTTGGATGAAAAACAACCCGAGACAAGTGCAGATAGATCTCGATTTTGGGTGTCGTTCCGGGCAATTTTTTCAAAGTACTTGAAGAGTCCTTTGATATATGCCGCTTCTTGCTCTTTTCCCCAGGTTTTGAACGTATAGTTCGAAATTTCACGAAGATCGCTCAAGGCGGCTCGTGTGATTCTGAAAGGCTGTTTCACTGGCGGTCCCGATAGAGATCACTCATGAAATCTTCGTACGAACAGTCCACAGAACCACTTTCCAAGCCGGCAGTGATTGCTTGTCTGAGGGCGTTGAGCTTTGCTTGATTATCTTCCAGCAGTGCCAACCCCGCACGAATAACTTCGCTGCGAGAGCAGAACATACCGGAATGAACCTGAGAATCGACAAAAGAATCAAAATGTGCACCAAGTGTGACGCTTGCATTCCGCGGCATGATGGCCTCCAAATTGTATGGAAGTATTACAATGTAATATTAATGGCTTTTGGTCGGTTAAGCAACAGCAAAGAACAGGGGAAACAGGGACATCTGTTGCCTGTGCTGCCGACCAACTGACGTCTGAGAAGCTGGTGAATTCAGCACAGTAAGCCAGTCCGAGTTGATAGGATAGCCGAGCAGGGTTTTGACAGCCACTGAAACCAGGACTCATTCCGCATTTGAATATTACCAGAACTGCCACTGCCGGGTGAACAGCACATAGATACCCAGCAGCAGATTGGTCAGGGCATGGGCAAGGATACAGTGCGAGATGCTGCGGGTGTAATAGAGCAGGAGATTGTAGGCAATACCGGCCATTACACCGGCAAGGAAGAGGTTGTGCTCAAGCCCGAACAAGAGGCTGGAAATCAGGAAGGAAGGCCAGGTGGCGGTGCCGATCGGGATCTTTGAAAAATCTGAATCCACAAGATAGCGGATTAGGAAGGAGCGCCAGAAGAGCTCTTCCATGACCGGTACTACCAGAACGGCTCCGATAAGCCGCATGATGATCATGACGGTTCTTTCCGTCTGGTCGTCAAAAAGCAGCGGGTTAAAGCCCTGCGCGGCACCCAGCGGATTAACGGAAAAATCCATCTGAATCCACAGGACAAAGACAGCCACACCAATGCTGAGTGAAACCAGCAGTTGCAGAGGGATGAGCAGTTGTCTGAACGCTATCTCCTGGTACTGCTTTCTGAAACCGATGAGCAACGCGGCCACTGCTATGACTTTGAGCGGATACAGATACTGGAGGGTTTGCCGGGACATGGTGATCATGTCCCGGCTGTCAAGAAAGCGTGCTGCCTCTTCCAACCCAACAAAGACCATGAAAAGGATAAACGGAGCTACTCTGGGCAGGATGCCGGTATTCATACCGTTCCTGGCTTGCTGGCCGCTGTCTGCATGACAAAGGCAGCAAGTTCGCCACGGGCCAGCTGGTCCATGTCGGTGACCCTTCCCAATGCTTTAAACCCCTGAATTGACCATTCCATAAGAAAGAGCAGCATGAACTGATTATACATGCTGCTCTTGAAACCAAGTTCTTCCAGAAAATGTTCCAGTTTGTGATGGGCATGGCAACAGACATCATCATGGCGCTGCAAAAACTGCCGGAACGCTAGGGAGTAATCCTGAATCCTGCTTTTGCCCACCAGATATTCCAGGGTTGCGGATATGATCATCCAGAAGTAGTCAAAAAACGGTGTGCTGCGGGGGGTTGCCCGTTCCCAGTCAATGGCGGTCAAGTGGTTTTCCTGTACAATAAAGTTTCCGGGCCACAGGTCGTTATGGGCGGTAATCGGGACAACGCCGTCATACTCCCGGTCAAGCTGTGCCAGCAGCTGCTGGACATGCCGGAGCAGCGGCATTTTTTCGGCATCATTGGTGTGCAGACTGGAAAAGGTTTGCAGCATCGGCGCGTACAGTGACGAGAGTCCGGATTTTGTGCCTGAAAATGCCGTGCGGTATGCCGTAAACCAGGCGTCCAGCCGGTCAAGCATCAGGCAGGCGTTGGCCTGCGCGTTGTTTCCCCCAAACAGACGTAGCACCTCCCGCAGGTTTTCGCCTGAAAGATACTCTTCCTTGAAAAAATGCCTTCCCTGTATCAGCAGCTTTTCCTGTGGGCCGTGCAGAAGTTCCTGATGTGGCAACAGTTGGCTGATGGCTTTAATGGTGGATTGTTCATGCAGCAGGCTGTCAGCGTACTCAGAAACTGTCGTGGTCTTGAAGATGTGGCCTTTGCCCGAGATCAGGGTGGCGGTCCGGGTCAGCATCAGCTTTCCCCGCAGGTTGGAGAAAAACAGATAATCAAGGGATGCAAGTTCAGCGGCGTGCTCCGCAGTCTGCGGGGGGGCGTTCTGTTGAATGGCGATAAAGCGCTGCTCAGCCCGCCAGAACGGGGGGATCAGGCGTGCCAGCTTACGGCGGAAACCCTGGGGGTGGGGGAGGTGGGTACGGGAAAATGAGCGGTAGGCGTCTGCATTTCCAGCATCAAACACCGAGGAGAGCAGGCCGTCATTCAGGTACAGTATCCTGCGCACCGTTGTACCGTGCCGTCTGCTTTTGAACCAGGCTGCCAGTGAGCAGCGCAAGTAGTCCAGCAGGCTGCTGCGCGGAAAACTGAAAACAAGATTCCTGTTTGCGCTCTCTACGGCCCGGTCTTCGTTCTCAGGCTGCCTGATCATGAGCCATGCGCTGTCATTCCATCTGCGGGCCGGGTCCAGAAAAAGCAGCAGGCTTGTTTCAAGCTGGCTTATGCTCATGCCGCTTTTCCGGCGGCCAGCAGCGCTGCCTGCTTGCCTGCCAGTTTGCCCAGCGTGATCCTGTAGAGGATGGTGGCCAGGATGATCTGGACATACATGGCAATGGACTGCACCGCGTCAATGGAGAGGATGCAGACCGCAAAACCGGTGATGCCGGCGCACAGTCCGCTGATCCAGAGCAGTTCTGTACGGTGTTCAGAGACGCTGTGCAGCAGTCGCCGGGCCTTTACGCCCAGCATGATACCCCCTGACACCAGCAGCGCGAAGGGCAATGCGCCTAGCAGGCCAGTGTCGGAGAGAAGCTGTATATAGGTGTTATGGGTTACCTTCTTGTTTTCCTCTCGGAAAATGGCGGCACGTAAATTGTTGTCAAGGTGCTGGAAGCGATCTTCATACCTCATTTTTGCCTCGGGAAAAGTCCGAAACCCGGTGCCAACCAGCGGATTGTCGGCAAAGACATAGAATCCTGCCTTCCACAATGATATGCGGTCCAGTGCAGATTGCGTGAAATCGCTGGTTCCTGCCATGGTATTCATCCGCTCCAGATACTGCTGGGTGGCAAAGGGCAGGGCGACGATGGCAAGGATGATGGCTATTCTGGCTATTCTGAACATGTTTCTTGAGAAATAGCCGAACATGGCAAGGGAGATAACCAGGCCGATAAGCCCGGATCGTGATTTGGTGCAGATAACCAGGACCACCATCAGCCCGGCTATGGCGAGGCCGATCCAGTACTGTTTCCGCTTTTCACTGGTAAAGGCCAGCGACAACGCAGCCGGCAGAAACAGGATAAAGGTTGCTGCGACGCCGTTTGAATCGCCCCAGGCACTGCCGCCCAATCCTTCAAGGCGTTCATTGCCACGGAAATGCTGCTCAATGCCCCAGATGGCCAGCAAGCCGAAACAGCACAGCATGACGACCTCGACTTTCTTGAAATCTTCAAAATCCTCCACCAGCAGATAGAGGGTGGCGCAAAGGGCAAACCCCTTCAGCAGCTCAAAGAAATAGTAGTATTGCCTGAACGCTGGGAACTGGGCCAGTTCTATTGACAGCAGAATCGCCCCCAACAGCCAGAGCATCAGAAAGAACTCCCTATGCATGATCCGGCCGATATTCTGCAAATACCCCTGCAGGAAGAGGCCGACGAAGGTGGCCAGATAGTAGACAATGAAAACATAGCTGCCGGTTTTTCCGCCCCAGAACAACATCTCCGGGCGGATGATGGTTGCAGCCAGATAGATGGTTATCCCCCACAGCGGTCGTTTCAGTACGAGCGGAATGGAGATGACGACCAGTGCCAATAGAATATATTCTCTCATGTGATCACCTCGTTTACTGCGGTGTTTCCGCTGTTTTCAGCTTTTTTATGAAGCCGTACAACGCGGTTTTCCTGATCAGGCCGATACAACGTCCATACAGCGAACCGTGATACAGAACTATCAAGTGTGCCGTCTCAGTTTCATTTGCAAAAAAATCCTTATATCTGCCATCACCCTCCAGACTGAAACGGTTAACATCACCCTCATTGATCAGGCGCTCGATTGTTTTACAAAACAGCACCCTGCCCACGGAAACGGCGCTGAACGCTTCATCGTATGCCGTGTCCACGAGATGGTAGTAACGTCCGCGTTTGCATCCCAGCAGGAAGGCAACCGGCTTGTCATCCAACAACAGAACGACGAACTCCTCGCCGCCAGCTCCACTGCCGCTCCTGGACAGGTTTTCATAGAAGCTGGCTGCCGCTGTTTTGTTGAAATGACTTTTTCCCGATTTGAACTGCCAGCTTTTCCGGGCGACTTCTTCGCACAGAGCCAGGGCCCGTTCCGACTGGGTGAATGGCGACAGTACCTCGACAGACAGGCTTCCCTGCTGCTCAAGTTTCTTGATCGCGTTCTTGAGATTGTTGCGGAATTTGCTTGATCGCGACGCGAGATATGCTTCGTAACTGTCAGGCAGCAGCACGATGCTTTCCGCACTGTTTCTGACATCGGCCCGGCAGTTCAGCGCTTCTGAGATAGCTGACAGATCATCCCTGAACCGGTCCAGCGTCACTCGCCTGAACAGAGAGACATCCCATGTCCGCAGAGATTCAAGATGGCTGAAAACAGCCCGGACCGTCTGGTTTGCCTCGGCTCCCATGAGAAAATCATCAGAACCAAGGCCGCTGCCCAGCGTTTGCAACATCCTGACCCTGAATCCTCCGAAGTTTTCCTGCTTGATAAGCAGCGGGGCTGCGGCGACGATCCTGCCCTGTGCTGCATCCCGCTGGATATAGATCAGCGCTGATTGGTCGGGGTGGTGGGTTTCCCAGTAGGCCGACAGCCAGGCATGTGTCCGTGCGTAGTTTTCAGGAAAAGAACGGTTTATAAACGCATCCCACTCAGTACGTACTGACTGGAACTCTGCGTAGCTCTGCAAACATTCCAGGGTCTGGCCGGTCATGGTTCTGCTCCTGTCAATGTCGTTGCGGTTGATCCGCTTCCCAGGTGCAGCCATTCCTTGGCAAGATGGAGCGCTCCTGATGCGTTGAGGGCGAAATAGGCGGGATCAGATGTGCCGTCATTACCGGCCGGAACCCGGCTTATGCTCATATGGTCCCCTGCGGAGCAGTCAAACAGAGCGTTTTCAGTGGTAAATGAACATGAATAGCCGGAGTTTCTGAGGGCAGTCAGATGGGCGGCGGAAAAATCGCTTCCAGGTCTGCCGTTGGGGAAGCAGAAGGAGGTTACTTTATTCTTTAGTTCCTTTTCCAGGGTCGTTCTGGGGGCTATGATCTCGTCATACCACTCATCGTCCGCCAGTTCGGTCAGGATGCGATGGGTTGCCGTGTGCACCCCGAATTCAATCAGACCGGAGCGCTGCATGCTGCGGATCTCGGGCCAGCTCAACATGCCGAAGTCTCCAAGCAGCTCTATATGATCCAGGGGGATCTCTGCCCTTAGCCGCTCCATCACCCCGGCGCGTTCTGCCGCTCCTGCCCGTTTCAGTCCTTCCACCGTTAGCTGGTAGGTTTGCCAAAGCTGCCGCTTCTGAAACAAAAGCTCTGCTTCGGGGTTATCCAGTTCCGGGATAATTTCCTGTGTCATGGCTTTTTGCAGCAGGAACAGCAGTTCATCAAACCAGAGCAGCTTCTGTGAGCCAATCATGCCTACGGTCAGAAAAATCGTAGCCGGAATGCCCAGCCGCTGTAATACCGGGAAAGCGCAGGAATAATTGTTGCTGAGGCCATCGTCAAAGGTTACCAGCACCGCCCGCTCCGGCAAGGAGCGCTCGCCCCTGATTGCCGCTGTAACATCCTGCAAGGCAATGGGTAGATAGTGCGAACGCAGGAATTCCATCTGGTTGCGGAAGCTTTTCAGCGGCAGTTGGGTCCAGACCGGCGGGGTGTAGTTGGTGCGGGTAACCCCGTGATACATGACCACCAGCAGTTTTTTCCGGTTGATATAACGGAAAAAACGATCAACGCCGAGCATGTCGGCTGTCCGGATCATGGTCTGTTTAAGGTAGCTGCGTATCATAGGATGCCATGATTCTTTCCATGCGTTGACGACGCACCGTATCGGCATGGCTGCGGTACCCCTGTTGATAGGTTTTAACCATGCCGGAGAGATCGAAACCTTCCATCACCCGTGTTCTGGCGGCGTTGCCCATCTCCGCCATCAGGACGTCGTCGCCGAAGAGACGGTCAAGGAGGGCGGCCATTGCCGCTTGATCGCCGGAGGGACAGAGGTAGCCGTTGATGCCGTTGCTGATGATGCGGGGATTGCCGCCGACATCGGTAACCAGGGCCGGTATCCCGCAGGCCTGGGCCTCCAACAACGAAAGGGAGGTGCCTTCGGTCAGTGAGGAGAGTACGAAAACATCAAAGAGCGGGTAGATCTGCTGCAGATCGTACTGCATCCCCAGGAATGAAACCCGTTCCGCAATGCCCAGCTCCCGGGCCAGCTGCCGCAGGGCCTGCTCTTCGCTGCCGCTGCCCACCAGCGCCAGATGCGCGCCCGTGCCATGGCTGTGGATAAGCTCTGCACAGGCCCGCAGCAGCAGCGGGTAGTTCTTGATTTTTTCAAGGCGTCCCACCGTGCCGATGATCCTGGCTGTCTGCGGCAATCCGAATCCGGCCCTGCCTGCCGCCCGCAGCTCATCATCCCTGACCGGCCGGAAACGGTCCGTATCGATGCCGTTGATGACCACTTCAAGCTTGTTGGCAATGTGTGGGTTTCTTGAGCTTAAGTCTTCTGCGATCTGATCTGACACCGCGATGATCCGGTCGGTCATGGCGCAGGACAGATATTCTTCAACCCGCGCCTGCAGGCCGGAACTGAGCGGCATGCCATGCACGGTGTGCACCAGTTGCCTGACCCCCGCCAGCTTGCCGATCAGGGAACTGTAAAAGAAGCAGCCGCCATGGGAGTGCACGATGTCGGCTCGAATACTTCTTAGAAACGAGGCGGCCCGCAGCAGAAACAGGGCGTCGTAGCGGTGCTTTTTTCTGATCAGGTGGACCGGTACGCCAATCTGCTCCAGAGAGGTTTTGTAGCGTTCATCGTAGCCGTTCAGGCAGAGCACTGTGGAGCGGAATCCGGTGGTGTCCATCTTGCGGCAGAGCTCGACAATGAAGCTTTCCAGGCCGCCGATTTCAAGCTTTTGGGTGATATGGACGACATGTGTTTTTGCGGTGGGCAGCATGGCGGAGTCTTACCTTTTCATAACGTTGTGCAGCGCAGCGGCAACAACGGACATATCCTGCTCAGTCAGTTGCTGATGAACCGGCAGGCCGATGATGTTGCCTGCGAGGGCTTTCGGTTCCGGGACAACCGCTTCCTGCAACAGGGGGTGCGGAAGCCTGCCAAAAACAAACGGAAGTACGTTGTTTGCGGTCATCCGCAGTGCCAGCTCGTCACGCTGGTCAACGAACAGCGGAAAACAGAGCGGACATACCCCCGGTGCCAATGCGGGAAAAACAAACTGGCCGCCAAAACGGGGGGCGAGGAGCTTTTCAAGGGCTGCGTAATTTTCTCTGCGCTGGATGATGATGTTCTGAAACGGCATGCCACTGGCGCAGGCCAGCGAAATTGCCGAGATGTCGTGCTCGTAGCCATAGGCGGCAACATCGTAATACCAGCGCTGATCGTCATCAGGGTTGTCACTGGCAGCAGCGCTGATGCCGGTATGGTGGTGGTAAAGATCCAGCAGCCGTTGTGAAACATCTGCAAGGACGCCGGGCTTGCGTGTCTCGTTTTCAAGGGCTGACTTGACCGTTGACTTGAGGATACTCAGGTCAAAGTAGCGTTTGCCTTTATCCGGCAGGACAAAGCCCTTTCTGTTCACCCGCACCGCTCCGCCATTGGGCATGAAAACGGTTTTTCTCATGCTGAACAAGCCGTAGTCGGCTTTTGTTCCCAGCCAGCAGCCCTGTTCGTCCTGCGAGTACAGGGCGTGGGCGCAATCTTCAATCAGAACTATGTCTCGTCTGCGGCAGATCTGCCTGAGGTCGGACAGCTCCTGGGGGAAACCGAAGAAGTGGACGGCCAGGATCCCCCTGGTGTTGGCAGTGATTTTTTTACTGAGGTTATCCAGATCAATGCTCAAATCTGTTTCGACCCGGTAGAAATCAACCTTGCAGCCGGCCCGGAGTATGGCTTCGACTTCCACGCCGCAGTGATAGTCAGGCAGTAAAATGATGCTTCCTGCAGAGAGTGCCAGGCTTTTGATGATATGGAAAAGTCCGGCCCTGCCAGAGGCATAGCGGCGCACCCTGTCTCCGCTCAGGAGCGGGTCGCTGTCCCTGCTGGCACTGAAAAGCTGGTGCAGATCAAGTGCAGGAAATGCCTGTATCGGTTTATGGCTTTTCATGGGCTGTACCGGATGTTTTGTAGACGCAGTTGCAACCAGTGAACTTCTTTCTTCAGGTTAAAATTGCGCAGTGCATGAACCGTTTCCCCAGCTATCCGCTGTGTTACGCTGGGCAGGTTAAACAACGGGGTTGCCTTGCCAAATGAACCCGGCACCGACATGGGCTGAACAGGTGGTGATGCTTTTGTCTCCTCAAGCCGCATGCCGATCCAGCCGTTCTGGAGTATCAGGGCAAGGGGACGGGTAAAGCTGCTGGTGGCATGCCGGTTAAGTTCATCCCGGGCTGTTACATAAAAGAAGCGGGCTTTTTCCAAAAAGAGTTCCTGTTTTTCCGGAGGTGCATAGCGGGATGCCTGAAACAGGATGACGCTTTTGCGCAGATCCTGCGCTGGCCAGGTTTCATTGGGGTATTCAAGGATTTCAGGCTTCTCCAGGTAGGGGTATTCGTGCTCCAGCATCCACCCGGCATAGGACAGCAGACCGTTTCTGGCATAGTTGAATTGATCATCCAACTCATCCATCTCGCACTTTTTATCCAGATATTTGGACACGCTAACCAGCAGTACCGTGTATGACCAGGCATCTTCGGCATTAAGCAGGTCACGGGCATCAATATCATCTTCCGGGTGCAGGGTGCCGCGAATAAGCGTTTCCGCCTGTTCCAGAAACTGCCTTCCGCCACCGGCCTCAAAGGCATCCAGACAGGCGCTTATGGCGTTGCCGGTGCCGCGGGACATGGGATAGTGCGGAAATGGCCTGCCGGTGCCGTTTTCGGAGGCGCAGAGCTGCCTGCCGTAACGGACAGCCTTTTTAAGGGTGGCCAGCACGGTTTGTGAGCCGTTCAGCGAATTGAGGCTCCAGGTGGCCAGCTTGATGACCGCCTGCCGGTATTCCTCGTTACCTGTCCGAAAGTAGTGCAGGAGCAGGCCGGAGGTGTAGCAATGTTCGGCCCCCGGACCACCGCCGCAAAAAAGTGGGTTTTTCATCTGAAGATGCTCGCGGGAGTATGAACGATGGGTTGCCAGACCGGCCGGGATATAGTGATCCGTGTGCCAGAAAAGCCCGTTGTTGTACTCTTCCCGGTCCTGATCGGTGTGGTAGATGTCGATATCCAGCAGATGGCGGGCCAGATCGGCAGCCAGTACTCCCCACAACGGAATGCCGGTGGCAAAGAACTTGCGGTACATGCCGGCGCAAATGTCATACTGATTGCTGTAATGGGAGATGAAGGTTTCACTCCCCTTATGGTAGAACGCCTCATGGTCGGCATAGATATCGCCGAAGTTCCGCCAGCCGAACTCATCAATGATTTCCCGCTTTGCCAACACCTCTTCCGGGCCATTTACAAAAAGATCGATAAGGTCATAGGTATTGTTACCTTTGGCAGCGGGGATTGGCAGGTCAACCATGACCGATGATTGTTGATAGAGTTCCGGGGCAGCCATAACCGTCAGAGGTGTGCGGAACCAGGCCTGTTCTTTGGATGAAGTGGCAAAATCAAGATGTACGGTTGCGGTTTTCTGCTCTCCACCTTGCAGCTCATGCAGGTCAGGGAAACAGCCGGGGAACAGGGCTATTTTGAGTGCGGTCTGGTCCGCTTCAATGGCTTTGGGGAACTCTTGCCAGAATCCGGGCATGCCAACTGCCATGCCGTTTCCTGCGTTCCCGCACCAGACAACGGGAAGAGCCCGGTCGCCATACTGGGGCAGTCCGTCACCCATCTGTAGTTTGAATCCCTGGATGGTAAACGGAACCTCGCCCTGCCAATTGCGATGCAGCGGGCTTTGCCAGTTTTTACCACCGCTGGATTCCTGGTAAATGGACAGCTGGGCACCCACTCCGTTGGAACTGTATGTGGCGGCACCCGGTTTGGGAGAACAGCTGACGGTTTTGGCAAACTCCTTCCTGAATTGGAGTTTAAGGGCCAGTTCAGAAATATACTTTGAACCTTTGTCGCCAAGATCCCATAAGCCGCCAGGATGGCGTGCCGGAGCGGGATTATGCAGGGTGAACTCCACAATGACCCGGGAGCTGTTGGCAAAAAAATGCAGACGGCTGAAATATCTGAGCTGGAATTCGTTGCCATGGTTAAAGCAACCTTCAATGCGCAGGGTCGAGCGTAAGGGGCCCTCTGTCTCAACGACAATGGAGTCTACTGAAGGCCGCAAACTGCCTCTGCTGTTCAGATCAAGCTGACAACAGGAGCTGTCCTGCATCAGAATATCCTGGCCTCCTGCCACAATGCGTGAAAATGGGCGAAACCCCCGTGCATCGATGGAAAACGCGGCAGTGCCGGTGGTGACCAGCCAGCTGTCAACCCCAGGGAAAATTTTCAGTGCCGGTGAGGCATCGGGAAATCTGTCCCTGCTCTGAATCAGATGATAGCTTACGCAGCCGTCTGCCGGAACGGTTGCAGAAAAGTCCAGCAACAGCCACTTGAGCGAGCCGTCAGGCCACTGCTTCAGGACAGTTGTCTGTACCGGCTGCAAGGTGCCCTGCGGGTTGGCCACGGCAAGCGCGGTCTGCCCGGAAAGCTCACCCTTGGGAAAGGGAATGCCGATTCTGACAAACTCATCCGTACGCTTCGATCCGTCACGTTCAATCAGTATCAGTTCTTTTTTAATCACGTTCACCACCGCCTTGTAACGTTTCAGGTTCCTGGGCAGATTGAGGCAGACCGGCAAAACAGGCGTAATACTCTTCCATCCGCTGCACGCGTCTGCTGAAGGAAAAGTGCGTGTTGACCTGCTGACGGCAGGCTTCGCCGCAGGCGTTGCGCAACTGCGGATCACTGAGCAGGTTCAGCACATGCCCGGCAAGTCCCGGGGCATCACCGGCGGGGGTTAGAAAACCGCCGCAGTCATGGTTTAAGAGCTCCGGAATCCCGCCCACAGCCGTGGAGACCGACGGTATGCCCATGGCCATTGCCTCCAGCAGGGTGTTGGGCATCCCTTCCGTTATGGAGGTCATCAGAAAAATATCGAAGGAGGCATAGATGTCGGGCAGGTCCGTGCGATGGCCGGTAAAGGTGATCAGGTGCGACAGGTTGCGCCGGGCAACCTCTTCACGCGCTTTTGTCAACTCATCGCCATAGCCGTCACCCACAATGGCGAAACGCACGTTCGGCATGTGGGTTGCCACCGCTTCAACCACCCGGTAGAAGGTGGGCAGGTCCTTTTCACTGGTGATGCGGGCCACGGTACCCACCAGATACTCATCCGGCCGCACCTGCAGTTCCTGTTTCAAAACCGGCTGTCCCTTGTCCGGGCGCCAGACCGACAGGTCGATGCCGTTGTGCAGCACGGTGATATCCGATCTGGACAAACCGGAGGCCACAAGCCGCTGCCGGGTATCATCGGAAACCGTGATGATCGGCTTGTGATAGCGCTGCATCAGAAACGTCAGGAGCCTACGGCGCAGCTTGAAGCCGACATAGCCGCGCAATGAGCTGAAATCCTCACGCCGCTGTATGGCGTGGGAATGGCAGGTATGCATGACCTTTAGGCCCGGTAGCATCAGTGAAAGCAGCCAGGCATAGAGCAGGGTCTTGTCATCGTGGGTGTGGATAAGTTGCAGGTTGTGGGTTTTAATGATGTTCTTCAGTTGTTTCAGGCAGGCTGTATCAAGCCGGCTGCCGTCGGGGATGTCGGTGTAATTGATACCGAGCCGACGCGCCATGTCAGGTATCTGGAATTCAAGATCCCAGGGTTGCCGGAGATACACCACCATCACAAATACCTTGTCCGGATCGTGTTGTGCAGCAGAGTTGAGGACTGTCTTGTCCGGACCACCACCACCTTTGTAGGAACCGCGAAAATCCATGATGCGGGGGATGGGTCGGGCTGAGGGATCAGCCTGTATGGTTGTCTTGTCATCGCGCGTTTTGAAGCGACAGGGAGAGCCGATGGCAACGGTATTGGCCTGCATCGAGCGGGTGACCACGGCGTTTGCTCCGATGATGCAGTTATCGCCGATGGTGATATCGCCGATAATCTTGGCACCTGCGCCGATCAGTACATTGTTGCCGATGGTTGCGGCTCTGCCGTACCCGCCCCGGTCTCCGATGGTAACACCGTGATAGAGGGTGCAGTTTTCCCCCAGAACAACGGTCGGATGAAAAAATATACCGCCAAAATGATGAATGCGAAAACCTTTGCCGATGGAGCAACAGGCAGGAATGGAAATGCCGGTGGTGATCTCGATGAATCGCTCGCAGACAAACCTGAGCGGTTGTCCTGAGAAACCGCGGAGATGCAACCAGTTAAACAGCCGGAAGACCAATATGGCCTGAAACCCCTGGGAAAGCAGCCCGGACAGCATGCTGCGCAGTGAGGTTCTGCTTGAAGGACTGAGCCGTTTCAAATCTGAGTGAATGGTTTCGAACATGTCACACCTGCAGGTATTCCTGCTGCCAGAGCGAGAAAGAAAGCAGACTCCAGAGCAGCGTGCCGTGATTCGCCTTCTGTTCCTGATGCTCCTGCCAGAGTTGGCGAATCTGCTGCCGCTCAAAAAAGTCGGCAAGCGCTGCATGATCCAGTAAATGTTTCCGCCCAAGAGCCAGAAGATCCGTGCGGAACCAGTTGTCCAGGGGGACGGTGAAACCGTGCTTGCGACGATTGAGAATCAGTTCGGGCAAATGGGGGCTAAACGTCTTTTTCAAGAGCAGTTTGCCGGTGTTGCCCCTGATCTTCAGGCTGCTGGGCAGGGTGGCGGCAAATTCAACCACCCGGTAATCAAGCAGCGGCGCCCGCACTTCCAGGGAATTGGCCATGCTCATCCGGTCCACCTTGGTCAGAATGTCGCCGGGCAGATAGGTCTTGATATCGGTGTACAGCATGCGGGTCAGGTGATCTGCGCCATGGGTCCGGTCCCAATAGGCAAGGGTATGTTGCGCAGGATCGTATCCCCGGCAGGGCATCTGTATCCGCTTGGCCAGCAGCTTCTCCAGCATGGTGTCACTGATGAAGGTGTTGGTCCGGTAATAGGCCCGTCCCGGATCGGACAAGGCACTCTGCGTAAGGGTCGTGGCCTTGCGCATCAGGGTGTGGTTGCTGTGGCGGGCAATGCGGTTAATAGTCTGTAAAATAAGGCGCGGCACGGCCCGTCTCACCAGATCTTCCTTCAGATCCACCAGGTATTTCCGGTAGCCGCCGAAGTTTTCGTCACCACCGTCTCCGGCGAGGGCCACGGTCACCACCTTGCGTGCCAGCCGTGAAACATGAAAGGTGGGCACGGCGGAGGAATCGGCAAACGGTTCGTCAAAATAGCGGGGGAGGAGGGTGACGGTTTCAGCCAGATTCCTGTCCACCGTATACTCGGCATGATTGGTGTGGAAACGATTGGCAACTTCCCGTGCATAGGCGGTTTCATCGTGGTTTTTGTCCGCAAAGCCGATGGAGCAGGTGGTCACCGGCGTGGCCGATGAACCGGCCATCAGCGCCACTATGGCGCTGGAATCAATGCCGCCGCTTAAAAAAGCGCCCAGGGGGACATCAGCCATCATGCGGCTGGTTGTGCTGGTGGTGATCAGGTCAAGCAGCTGTGATGCGGCGTCATCCTCATTGACCATGCTTGCCTGCGGGGAAAATTCCAGATCCCAATACTCTTTGATACTGGGTTCGCAGCCGGTTTGCACCACCATGTAGTGACCGGGCAGCAGTTTGTAGATATTTTTGAAAATTGTTTTTGGCGCAGGGATGTACAGGTACTTCAGGTAATCCACCACAGCGGTCGGCTCTACGTTCCCACTGATTCCCGGAATCCGCAGCAGCGCTTTGATCTCCGAGGCAAAGGCCACCCGGTCGGAACCGCCATGGTAATAATAGAGCGGTTTTTTACCGATCCGGTCGCGGGCCAGAAAGAGCACTTTGTCGTCGCGATCCCAGATGGCAAAGGCAAACATGCCATTGAGCCTGTCCAGGCATGCTGCTCCTTCCTGTTGGTACAAGGCCAGGATTACTTCGGTATCCGTACGGCTGCTGAAGGTGCAGCCGCGAGTGTGCAGTTCGTCACGCAGTTCCTGAAAATTATAGATTTCACCGTTAAAAACGATGACGTAACGGCCATTGGCCGAATACATCGGCTGATTTCCCTGGGGGGAGAGATCGATGATACTCAGCCGTCGGTGCCCCAGGCCCACCCATTGATCAAGGTATTCGCCGCCGGCGTCAGGTCCGCGGTGCATGATTGACTCCCCCATGCGTTGCAGGGTGGTGCTGTCAGCGCCTGGCGAACTGCTGCGGATGAACCCGGTTATTCCGCACACTTTGCAACTCCTCCGCGCCAGGTTACCTGTTGGCCGCCGGTCAGTTCACGATACAGCCCGACCAGTGAGGCCAGGGCCAGCATGAAAAAATAGTGCAGCATGTTAATCGGGAGGATTTTTCTGATGGTTGGCACCAGGTGGCCGGCAACAGCCAGCAGGGCGGCAAGCAGCATACCATAGAGCGCAATGGTCAGCGGGAGACGGGCGAGATGTTCAGTGACATGAATATGGAACAGCAGCAGAAAAAGCGGGATGAACAGGACACCGTTGAACCAGCGCAGCACTTTGTGCGAGATGAAGTTGAACAGCAGCAGCGGTTGTGAATAAAGGGCAGGCAGGGAGTCTTTCGTGAGCAGGAACTGGAATCCACCGGAAATGATTCTGGCTTTACGCCGGAACTCATCGCCCAGTTCGTGGAGATTGCGTTCAAAGCCCAGCGCCTCCCGTTCATGGATTACCTGATACCCCTGCCGGGCGATGTTTACCGAGATCACAAAGTCATCCAGAATGGTATCAGTCGGCGGCGGGCTGAAAAGCTCGCGGCGGATGGCATACATGGCGCCGTCCGCGCCAACCAGCGTACCGGTGGCTCCTTCCATTTCCTGGATGAAATGCTCGATGCAGTAGTAAATCTTTTCAGAATGTCCATAACTCAGCGCATCATTCAGCAGGACTACTTTTCCTGACACAGCGCCAACCTTGGGATCATTGAAGTTACGCACCAGCTTGTGCAACGCCTGCTCCTCATACATGACATTGGCATCGGAAAAAACCACGATTTCCGTCTCAATGCGGGCCATGGCATCGTTCAAAGCGGCAATTTTTCCGCGATTTTCAGGGAAAGTGATCAGCCGTACGCCGCGTGACGCATAGTTTTCAACCAGTGTATTGGTGGCGTCGGTTGAGCCGTCTGAGGCCACGACAATCTTCAACCGTTCCGGCGGGTAATCAAGGGTCAGGCTGTTGTCCAGTTTTACCGCAATTTCACGCTCTTCGTTATAGGCGATGATCAGCAGGGTGATTTCCGGGCAGAACTGTTCATCCTGTTTGATCTTTGTGGGCAGCAGCCGGGCAAGGGCTGCCAGTACCAGTGGATAGCCAACGTACATATAGATGATGGTGCAGAGCAGGATGTAGGCAACGCCATGAACCAGGGCTGCCGGATAGATGAAACCGGGC
Organism: Geobacter sp. UBA6151; assembly: GCA_002423105.1. Lineage (GTDB taxonomy): Bacteria > Desulfobacterota > Desulfuromonadia > Geobacterales > Pseudopelobacteraceae > Trichlorobacter. The sequence goes on from DIUT01000063.1 coordinate 63,825, forward strand.
AGCAGGCTATACAGCGTTGCAACTATGGTGGCCAGCAGCAGGCAGGGCAGTACTAACGACAGCCGGTCACGCGAACCTTTTGTTGTCCTGACCGTTTCCCAGGTGGAGATGACCGTGCCCCGCATCCGCAGCAGGACACCGATGGCTGAGGCAAGATTCATCAAGGAGAAATAGTACGGAACAAAAAAGAGCGGGTAGTCACGCCCCTGCTTGTCCTGGCGCCAGCCGATCAGCGAAAGCAGAGCAAAGCTGCCATACAGGGCAACAAGGACGGTTGCGGCGGATACCCGTGGTTGACCGGCGCTGACTGCCAGCGCTGCCAGAAAATTGCAGCAAAGAATATAGGGCGAGAACCAGCGCAGCAGTTTGTGTGAGATCAGTTGCCCGGCAAACCTGCCGAAGCGTAACGGATTGCAGGTTTCAGATACCCGCAGCAGCCCGTTCAGGCTGCGGTTGGCGATGCGGATTTTGCGGGAAAATTCCTTGCTGAACTGGCCTGCCGGTTTTTCGGTGCACCAGGCGGCCGGTTCAAAAATTCCCCGATACCCTTTGGCTATGATCTGGAGCGGATTGACAAAGTCATTGATGTCGGTTTCCCGGAGCGGTTCATACAGCTCTCTGCGGATGGCATAGAGTGCGCCGTCGGCTCCCACCACGGACGAAAAATCCGATTCCCACTGCTTCATTTTGATTTCGATGTTCCAGTATCTTCCTTCGCTGATACCGGCTGCCGTTGTGGCTGTTTCCTGGTAGCGGGCATGTCCCACCACATACCCGATCCGCGGGTCACTGAAATGTTTAACCAGATTGCGCACTGCCTGGCGGTCATACATGGCATTGGCATCGGAAAACACGACGATATCGCTGGCGGTTTTTGTCAACGCCAGATTGAGACCGGCTGTTTTACCGCGCCGCAGCTCCGGGCGTACCAGAAGCACCCCCTGGCCCTCAAATTGTTGCACCAGTTCGTCGGTACGGTCTGTAGAGCAGTCCGACACCACCATGATTGACAATTTGCCGGGGGGATACTCCAGTTGCAGGGCGTTCCTGATCTTTGCCGCAATGACATTCTCTTCGTTGTAGGCCGAAATGATCAGCGTGACTGATGGCGTAAAGGTTTCGTCGAACCGGTGCGTGGTGGGAAACAGGCGTGCCATCAGCCACAGCAGTACCGGGTAGCCAAGGTAGATGTAGATGAGCAGGGCGGTGGTGAGGATCATGATCGTAAATGCCATGGTTTACTCCGGTACTACCTGATGTCGTCGTTCGTGTGTCAGGGGATGCAGCGCACAATATGCGGACCGAGAAAATTGGTAAGCATGAGGGGAAGCCGCTGCCAGACCTGAATTGCCAACTGGTATTTAGGATTTTTGGTTGAAATTTCCGGCAGGCAGCTTCCCTCGCGCAGCAAGTACTGCCAGTAGAGTTGCACCGGTCTGGCGCCCCATTGTTTTTTGAAGCGGTAGGTGCCTTCGTCCGGCGTGGAGCGGCCGAAGTCAAACTTTACGGCGCCGTTGCTGATGGCAAACCTGATCGCTTCCCAGTAGAGGAGGTTGTTGGGACAGAGCTCTTTGAAATCCCTGATCGATGACGCCCAGGGCACTTCCAGGGTTTGCCGGTACCAGGTCAACAATGCCGAGGCAATGGTTCTGCCCTGCAGGGTGACCGAGATGATCCGGGTGCTGTTGGGAAACTCTTCCAGCACGTTCTGAAAGAAGTTCCGGCCATAGACGGGGGTGCCCAGATCGCGCATGTTTCTGGAAAAGACTTCATAGAAACCATCCAGAAGTTCCAGTTGGCCGGAAACCGTCCGTAAACCGCTTTTTTCGGCTTTGCGCACCTGGTTGCGCACCTTGGTGTCCAGGCTGTTCCACTGTTCCTGCTCGGTATTGTGCAGGTCAAGGATCATGGTTACCTTGTGCTGTTTGGTGGCGGAAAGATCATCGCATCTGGACAGATGGCGGAGTTCGACATGGGTGGAACCGGTTCCTTCCAGCATTCTGCCGGATGTACTCAACAGCTGACGGGCAACGGCCTCCCCGGAACAGAGAAGCCCGCCGTAATTAAAGAAAGGCAGGGAGACCAGAAAATTACCGAACAACCTGCTTTTCATCTGTACACAGGGCAGAATGCCGCTGATTTCGTTGTGCGCATTTTTTGCCGCCAGATACATGGTCCGGTGACCGAAGCTCTTTTCAATCACTTTCCGCCAGTTGTACTGGTGATAATTCGTGCTCTGTTCATGGGACTCCACAAAGGCATCCCAGGCAATGCTGTCTTCGTTGTAAAGCTGAACGGTTGCTTCCATAGTTTATTGGCCTTCCATGACTAGAAGAAAAAATGCAGGCGCATCGCAGGCCGCAGATTTCTCTTAATCACAGAGTGTGCCATATTTAAAAGCATAGTTATTACAACATGTTAATTGTTTTTGGCGTTGATTGTTGATGTTATGCAACCTGCAAGCAGGGCGGGCCTGATGGTGGGAAACCAGTGGTGACGGGTAGTTGGCGGAATGTTAAGAAAGTTAACGTTGTTACTTTTTATCCTGAAAAAAAAGCACAAAAGAACACAAAAAACCAAAAACAGACGGCTTCCATATTCGACAGATGACTTCCATATTTCGTGCCGGAGTAGTAAGCCATGCTAACCAGCTAATATGATTATGAGTCCATAGTGTGGGAAGCGGCAGGACCGTCGGAATTAGCGTCATATATGACGAAATATTTTACATATTCTCTGTGTACTCAAAGCTGCCGTGTATAGAACCTACCTGAATTTCAGCCTGTTTTGATTTTGGTTTGATAATTGCTAGCTTCCCATGCCCCCTGACTTTCAATGCAGAGCACGATGAAGGTTTGCCGGTGGAAACCAACTACTCTTTTAGCCGGAGGAAACATGGCAGAGAAACGGCAGCATCAAAGAGTAAGGTGTGATTCAAAATGTCTTTTGTACTACGAGCAAACAAAATATTGCGGAGTTATTTCAAATATTTCCCTATCAGGTGCTGCGGTCAGGCTCTATGGCCTGCAGATCGGTGCGCTGCAAGCTGGAGATACCTGTAGCTTGATATTATGTGCTGATCCGGAAGTCTGTTTTTGCAAATACACCGGCAGGATTACGCGTAGTAGCTCTGCTGAAATAGGGCTGGAGTTTATTGAATTGCATGCCTGATATGCAAGGCGTGGAAAGGAGGTGGCTGTGAAAATATGTGTCATGGCATTGGCGGTTTGTGCACTGCCGTCCATCTGCGGATCAGGAGAATACTCCAGAAAAATTACGCCGGATGCCATTGTGGAAAACAGGGGAGGGCAGCACTGGGTAAAACAGCGCTCCAAACTGTCCAAAAGAATAGAGTCGTTTGCGGTCAAGTATGGCGCCGATGAGATGCTGGCGGCGGAGATGGCTGAATTGCTCTGTGCGCTTGAAAACGGAAAAGTGCTGGCTGCCATTGCGGCAAAGGAGAGCGGGTTTGACGTGCGGGCGCTGGGACGGGTAGGAGAGGTGGGTGCCTATCAGGTGCTGCCGAAATACTGGGGAGATCCGGGCAACAACTTCAGCTCCCAGACAGAAAAGGCTGACAAAATACTGCAAGAACTGCTTGATGCGTCAAACGGCGATTTGGCCGCTGCCCTGGAAAGATATAATGGTACGGGGCTAAAGGCAAAGGCCTACGCATCTTCGGTCTTGTCGCTTGCAGCCAAAATACAATGAATTCTCAGGCTATGGCCTGAACAACCGACATGAATGGAGGGTATGAATCATGACCGAAAAATGTTCGAATCCCACATGCAGCATCACGATCTCATTTTTGACGGGAGCCATGCTCGGCGCCGGACTGGTGCTGCTCTATGCGCCCCAATCCGGACGTAAAACCCGCGATGACATCGTTGATCTGTCAACGGACGTGCTTGATAAAGTCAAGGAATACGGCAAAGAGGCGCAGGAACAGGTCAAAAGCGCTGTTGCGGAAAGTAAGGAGCTGCTTGCGGAGAACAAGGCGATTTTGTTGGCTGCAATCGAGGCCAGCAAAAATGCCATAAAGGACGGGAGTTCGGATATCCGCAGTTAAGGGAGTTGGAATTTGCCGATGTACCAGTTTTACGCTCAGATTTAGGTCGGATTTGTCATCCCTGATTGAGCAAAACCGCAGGCGTAGCTAGAGCTACGCAGAGGATTTTGTGATTGAAGGGGTGGCAAAGATGGCCTGAAGATGAGATGTAAAACGGTATATTGGCAAGTTCCGAGTTCCTAATAACGAACAGGGAGAATGACCATGGCCAGAGGGATTTGGGTTGACGAGGATGAATGTATCAGTTGCGAGCTTTGCATCAATAATCTGCCAATGGTGTTCCGCTTTGCCGCCAGCGGTAAAGCAGAATGTTACGATCCGGACGGAGCACCGGAAGAAGAAATCCAGGCCGATGCAATTGATGCCTGCCCGGTCTCCTGTATCCACTGGAAATAGCAGAAACGCGTACAGTCGGATGTTCTGATAGCAGTGGGAGGGGGGGCAGATGGAAATCAAGCTGCAGGCGATTTTGCCGGGGCAGAAACTGATGCATCTGTATCGTCAAATGGTGCTGTCCCGCGAGTTTGAAGAGGGATGTGCCGAGCAGTACACCAAAGGCCGGATCACCGGTTTTCTGCATCTGTACAGCGGTCAGGAAGCGGTGGCGGTGGGTGCCACTGCCGGTCTGCACCATGAGGATTACATTCTCTCGGCCTACCGTGAGCATGCCCAGGCCATTGTACGCGGTTCCGATCCCCGCCGGGTCATGGCAGAGCTTTTCGGCAAGTCCACCGGGTTGTGTAAAGGCAAGGGTGGCTCCATGCACCTTTTTGACCCCGAACATAATTTCATGGGCGGCTATGCCATTGTGGGCGGACAGCTGCCCATTGCCGTGGGACTGGCCTTTTCTTCGGTCTATCGGGGGGAGGACCGGATCACGGCCTGCTTCTTCGGCGATGGCGCCGTCAACCAGGGTACCTTCCACGAATCGCTCAACTGGGCGCGGCTGTGGGAATTGCCGGTACTCTTCATTTGTGAGAACAACTTCTACGGCATCGGTACCGAAGTACACCGTTCGTCGGCGCTGGCCAGTATCCATAAGCGTACGTGCGGGTATGACATCCCTTCGGAAAAGGTGGACGGTATGGACGTGATCGCTGTCTACCGGGCCGTCAGGCATGCTGCCGAACTGGTGCGTGAACAACGGCGTCCCTACTTTATCGAAGCGGTCACCTACCGTTTTCGCGGACATTCAATGGCGGACCCCGCCAAATATCGCAGCGCTGCCGAGCAGAGTATCTGGAAGTCGCGGGACCCGATCCCGGCCTTTGCCAAGCGTCTGCTTGAGGAATCCGTTGCCACGGAGACAGAACTGGAGGGTATCCGCCGGGAGTGCACGGAACTGGTCAAGGAAGCGGTACAGTTTGCCGAAACCTCTCCCTGGCCGGAGAGCAGTGAGCTGTGGGACGGGGTGTACGTACCGGACGATGCGGTCGGGGAGAGTGACCATGTCTGACATGACCTACCGCGATGCCATCAATCTGGCCCTCCGCGAGGAGCTGCGCCGTGACCCCACCGTCTTCATACTGGGCGAGGATGTGGCGCTCTATGAAGGCTCCTTCAAGGTGACCAGGGGGCTTCTTGCGGAATTCGGCGCCGAACGGGTCCGGGATACCCCTATTTCCGAGAACACCATCATTGGTGTGGCAATCGGCGCGGCCATGGGCGGGCTGCGTCCGGTGGCCGAACTGATGACCGTCAACTTCGCCCTGCTGGCCATGGATCAGCTCATCAACCACATGGCCAAGATCCGGTACATGTTTGGCGGCCAGACCATGCTGCCGATGGTGGTGCGCGCCCCCGGCGGCGGTGGAAGTCAGCTGGCTGCCCAGCACTCCCAGAGCCTTGAAAGCTATTTCATGCATTGTCCCGGCATCCACCTGGCCATGCCCGCCACACCAGCCGATGCAAAAGGACTTCTGAAGACCGCAATTCGCAGCAAAAATCCGGTGATGTTTCTCGAACACGAGCTGCTTTACAACAGCACTGGAAGCGTGCCGGACGATCCGGAGTTTCTGGTGCCGTTTGGCAAAGCCCGCGTTATGCGCGAAGGGAGCGATGTCACCATCGTCGCCTATTCGCGCATGGCGGTTCTGGCGCTGGAAGCGGCGCATGCGCTGGAACAGGAAGGGGTATCCTGCGAGGTGATCGACCTGCGGACCCTTGCGCCGCTTGATGTTGCCACCATTGTTGCATCGTCGCTGAAAACCGGCAGGGCGGTGGTGGTGGAGGAATGTTGCGGAGCCGCCGGACTGGGCGGTGATATCGCCTGGCGCATTCATGCCGCCTGTTTCGAGTCGTTGCTGGCTCCGGTCAAACGGGTGTCCGGCCTTGATCTGCCCATGCCTTATTCCAGCGCACTGGAAAAACTCTGTATCCCGCAGGCCGATACCATCATCATGGCTGTACGGGATGTTGTGAACGGCAGGACCTGAGGATTCCCATGACTGAAATCACCATGCCCAAATTGTCGGATACCATGACCGAAGGGGTGCTGGGCACCTGGAAAAAATCGGTTGGCGACAGCATCAGCAAAGGCGACATTCTGGCTGAAGTGGAAACCGACAAGGCCACCATGGATCTTGAGGCCTTTGTATCAGGAGTGCTGCTTGAGCAGAAGGTTATGGCCGGACAAACCATTGCCGTCGGCACGGTCATAGGGCTTATCGGCGAAGCTGGTGAGGTGGTGGCTGGTGTCAGCGAAGCGGCGGTACATTCTGTTGGCAGCAGCGATCAGTTGGAAACAGCAACCGCAACGCCTGTCGAAGCAGCGCTGCACCAGCAGCCACCCTTGAGCAGAGCTGACGTACAGGCCAATGACGATAAAAGTTCACCGGTGGTACGGCGGCGCGCCCGGGAACTGGGGGTTGAGCTTTCCGTTGTTACGGGAAGCGGCCCTGGCGGCAGGGTGCTGCTGGATGATCTTGAGAGGTTTGCCCGCACTAAGTCGGCACCATCTGAGACTATACCGGCAACAGCGCCGGCATCAGTAGCGGCTGACAATGATGAGCAGACTCGTTCCGGTCCCGGGGAGCCGGAGCAGATGGACGAGCTACAGCCGTTGACTCAGATGCGCAAGAGCATTATCAGGACCGTCAGCGAATCCCGGCAGACGATTCCCCATTTTTCCGTGCTGGTGGATATCAGGATGGACAAGGCTGAAGAGATGCTGCGCCAACTGAAGTCCAGCGGCATCCGGGTCTCTCTGAATGACGTGGTCATCAAAGCGGTAGCACTGGCGTTATGGAACCATCCGCTGCTCAACTCGTCGCTGATGGCGGAAGCGGTGGTACTGCATCGCGAGATCAACATCGGACTGATGGTGGCGGTGCCCGGCGGTTTGCTGACGCCGGTCATCAGGGGATGTCAGGCGCTTTCACTGACCGGGATCGCCCAGTCTAGCCGTCGTCTGATCGACAGGGCACGGGATGGCCGGTTACCTGAGCAGGAGATGCGTGAAGCCACTTTCTCCATCTCCAACCTTGGCATGTACGGTGTCACGCATTTTTCAGCGCTCATCCTGCCCCCACAGGTTGCCATCCTTGCCGTGGGGGCGGTAAAAGATGCCGTGGCCATGAAAAAAGGCCGGCCGACCGTTGAACGGGTCATGAAAGTAACCCTGTCAGCCGACCATCGTGTTCTGGATGGAGCGTATGTGGCTGAATTTCTGAAAGAGCTGAGGCAGATACTTGAATGTCCGATCAGGCTGACCCTGTGAGTCCTGAGTTTGTGCTTCAGCTACCTGAACTCCAGCTTATAGTAGAGATCAGCGCCGCTGGCATCGCTGCCGGTCTGGGTTTCGATCTGCCAGTGTTTAGAAATGTCATAGCGCAACCGGAATATGTTGCTTCCGGTAAACAGTGACTTGCCGTAGCTGAGATAGAGTTGCGGAGTCAAATACTTGCCTGCGGTGAGTACGGTCTCGGTAATACCTGACTGCTGCGCTGCCGGTATGGCTCCGGGCGGGGTCACCTGAAGCGGCTTGTAGCCCATGGCGCCGGCGGTTTTGCCGACACCACGCTGAATCTCAAGGGTGCTCAAGCCAAGTTTGTTTTTTAACTGTTCCTGCAACACTGCCGCCTGGCCGGAGGTGAGCAGCGCTCCGGCTGCCTGGGCAACAAGATTTGCCTGTTCGCCGCTACTACCGAGCGGATGGCCAAGGACAATATAGGCCAGGATATCGACATCCGGCATGGATGGTTCGGAATAGAGTTTTGTAACCGGCTTTTGGAGATTTCCGGCAACCGTCACGCCAGCCCTGACGTCGCCAATAGTGCGGAGAGCAAGAAAATCCAGGCTGGGACTGTTCACCGGACCACCTGCAAAAAACAGACGTCCACGGACAATGTCAAGATTCACTCCGTAGGTCTGGTACCGTCCCTTCACCACCGTGATTTCGCCTTTGCTGGCAATTCTGTCGAGACTGCTGAATGACAGGTCTATGGCCCCTCCCAATCTGGCATCGATTCCGGAAATCTTGACAAAGACCTTCTCGCCCAGCAGCACCCGCAGTTGGACGTCCAAAGCACGTGCAGAGCTTTTCGCAACCGGCAGGCTCCTTCCTTCTCTGATGACATCGCTGCTTGGCGCAATAACGGCAGGTGACTGCCCCCCGAGGATGTTCAGTTCAGGTAATCTCAATTCGCCTCGCAGGGTAAGCTTCTGTGGAGTTCCCTCAAAGTTGAGCCGGGGACTGCTCAGCATGCGGAGTTCGGGAAAATGTATGGTTTGAAAATTGGCGCCGGTGATGGTGCCCTGATATTTTGTTATCTGCCAGCCGTCCAGGGTAAGCAGCGCTGTCCCCTCAATATGACCGGGACCGGAGGTTGCACGGAATGCATCAATTTTTATCGTATCTTTTGTCAGGTGTGCCGTAAGCTGAACATCTTTCAGCTGAATGCCTGCGGTGGGCAGATAGGCCCCGGTTCTGGAGACCCGCAGTGTCCCTTCGCTCTGTGGCATTTCCCAGGTGCCGCCGGTCTTCAGATCAACGTCAAGCGTGCCGTAGCTTTCCTGAATCAAACCGGGGAACAGGGCGGTAAGCAGCCCTTTTTCCTGGAGTTGACCTTTAAGGGATGCCCGCAGCGCCCCCTTTGGATTGATAGCAACGGGCAGCCGGGCCGCAAGCGGCAACGTGAAGGTTGCCCGGGCCTGTCCATGTTCGGCCATGGTCAGAGCAATGGAGCCGTCCAGCGTGTCTCCGCGCCAACTCCAGACCCCTTTTGCCGATGTAAAGGAGAGCTTCAACTCTCCTTCAGTACTTTGTTGCTGCAAAGTTCCACCGCTCAGAAGGGCATTCCCGTCAAGTTGAAAACGTTGGCCTGGAAACATGCTTCCTTGTGCCCGGCCACTGATGCGTCCCGCAATCAGCGTATCAGGAGGAAGCCAGGGTTTGAACAATGCCAGATCAATCCCGCTTGCCTCGGCGGTCAGATCACCTTGTTCAGGCACAACCGGCCGGAACGGAGCAGCTGACAAAAAACTCCCTTTCAATTTACCGCCATCTGCCATGCCAAGTTCCAGTGCAACCTGCAACCCCTGTTCGTTACCATCAAAGCTGAACAGGCTCCGCTGGATACGTACGCGTTGCCCCTGACTGGTCAAGGCTCCACTGCCTGATACGCTTCCTTTCAAGGCAACGTGGTTTCCGGCACGAAAGACGGCGTTGACCAGACCCTGGCTGCTTCCCGCAAGTTTTATATCTTTCAGCCAGGGATTGGCTCTGGAGAGGTTGAGGCCACTCCATTGCGTTTTTACCTGACCGCTCAATGGATGCAAAACAAGATCAGCGGAGGCTTCGATCCGCTCCCCGGCAGCAGCAACAAGTATCAGGGGCTCCAGGGTGATCTGCCTGGAGCTGACGCTAAAGCCGGTCGGCGACTTCAGGTTCCAGGGACCGTTGCTGTCCCGACCGGTGAGGCGGGCCAGCTTTCCTTTCCAGACGCCATTGCTGTACCCTGCCGCCAGATTCAGTTGTGCCTCGCCTTGCGAAGATCGCAGTGTTGCGTTCAGGGTGTGACGCGGCACTGTTCCATCTGCTGCAACAGTAACGGTACTAAACGTATAGTTGTTGAAGGTGAGAGCCCGCAAAGAAGCGGCAACCTGCATTGTGTTACCAGTGCCTCGCTCTGCCTGGGCTGACAGCCTGGCGGATGCTATCTGTACCCCGTTATAGGCCAGCCTGCTGGCCGTACCGGCACAACTACCGCCAAGCTGACCGTCACGCCAGCGTAGCCAGCCTGCCGCCTGAAGCGCCCCGGTCGATCCCGGAACCAGGCGGGAAAAGTCGCTGATCTGCGCGGTAAGGGTCAGGCGCTTGTTCAGCGCTCCTGAGGCATGCAGATCAAACCCCTTACCCTGCAGGGCCAGCCTGGAAAAAAAGATACTGTTGTCATTTACGTCGGCCCGCAGCTCGCCGGTAAGCGCCTGGCCATGCAAGCTGCTTTCCAGAAGAGTAGCGTTGATGCTTCCGGTAAAGGGCGTGTTCCCGGACCAGGCCAGCTTGCCGCTTGCATTAAAATTGGCCACACCTTTCCAGTCAGGGGCAATTCTGGCAGGATTGAGATTCCGTCCGTTGACCTCAGCCAGCAGGGCAAAACCTTTGCGCCAGTCCAGGTCAATGCGTCCACTGAGAGAGCCGTCAAGCATCGAGCCGGTTAAAGGTGCCAGTTGCAACCCTTCACCGGTGCCGCGGTAGACAGATGAAACAGTGGCTGCCTGCCATCCTTTCGCTTGGTTAGAAAAAGTAAAATTGCCGTAATAGCTGTCCACTGTTCCGGTAAACGCAAGAGTGCCGGAAAGGTCTGTGGGCAGATTCAGATCTGGGCTCAAGTCAAGGCCAACCACTTTCATCTGCAATTTCAGAACTGATCCCTCTTTTGTAAATGCAAGCGTTCCATCGGCAGTTACCAGACCTTTTTGTCCTGGCCTGATCAGGCGCAAGCGCTGCAGATTGAAGACATCCCTCGTCATGCCGATATCGCCGCTCAGCTCCAGGAGCTTTTGTTTACCTGCAATCCCGCCCAATGTGACTGATCCCACAACTGTTTCCGGGCTCTTGGCGTGACCTGGCTTGACCAGCACCGAAAACCGGTCCATGTCGCCCACAGGCTGCGACGGGACGATCCCTAAGTCTGCCGTGATGGACGGTTTAGCGAAATCTGCCGAAAGACCACCAACCAGTTCACCGCCAGGCGAAACCACCTTACCCTCTTTTATGGACAGTCGGCCATCCTGCCAGGCAACTGAGCCGGTGATTGATTTCACCAGCAGAGCAGGCTCCTGCAGGCGGCGATAGCTGATATCTGTCACCCTCAACTGCGCAATGGTGGCATCAAAGCGGCGAGCTGTCAGTGATGTTTTAGGCCAGATCAACTTCGGTGGGGTCGTGTCAGGAGGAGCGTTATCCTGAATTCGAACTCCGTTGACGTTCAGTTCTTTGACAGCAACAGTACCTGTCAGCAAAAGCAGTGGTTTCCAGCGCAGCTCCAATCGGTCAAGTTCCAGATTTTGTTGTGCCAGCCCTAGCCGTACCTGCGTCAGCAGCAGGTGGTTACCAAGCGTTCCTTCAATGGTTTGTGCAGAGAAGCTGATACTGGCCAGTGGTGAAGCCGAGGTCAATAACCAGCGGGTTCCCTGCGTTGTAGCGACTATCCAGAAAAGAAACGCACCCGTCATTCCTGCCAAGGTACTAGCCAGAACTATAGCGAGAATTCGCTTGCTTAGTATCTTCAAAGCTCAAACCCCACGGTAAAGTGAACATGGATGGATGGGTTGTCCACACCTAATGGCCGGGCCAGGGAAAGATTCAGGGCTCCTATCGCAGAATAGTAGTGCAGACCGATCCCGGCGCCCTGGAACAGTCTGACGTTGGAGTAGGAATTGAAGCTGTTGCCAACATCGTAAAAAAGGGAAACAGCCCAATCGCTGAAGAATGCCCGCTGCAGTGCAACGCTGGAGGTGAAAAGTTGTGTGCCACCCACAACCTTGCCGGATGCATCGCGGGGTCCAAGAGATTTGTAAGAATAACCGCGCACACTCTGGTCACCGCCGGTAAAAAAACGCAACGAGGGGGGGATGTCTCTGATCGGGTCGTTCAGCAGGGTTGCCCCTCCCTGCGCTCGCGTATGCAGAGAAAAACGCCAGGGCAGCGGCAGGAGATGACTTGCTTCAGCCAGAACCTGGACAAGGGCTGTATCAGACCCAAGCAGCTGGTGCGTGCCACGCAGTTCGACGGCGTAGCGGAAACCCTGGTGTGGACGGATCAGATTGTCGTAGCGGTCATCGGAAAAACGCAGACCGGGCAGCACAAGCCGGGCGGAAGAGTTTTCTGTTCCCACAGAATAGTCTTCATACTGCGTCCTGATATAGGCGGAGCCCAGCTTGCCAGTACCGAAGCTCCGGCTGCGATCAAGCTCCAGTGCCAATATCCGGCTATTGTAGTTTGTGGTCTGCTCCTGCTGCAAATTCAGCTGTAGCGAGGTGGAGCTTCTGACATCCTGCGGGCTGGGGATAATATAACCGGTTATGAGCCCCTGAAGGCGTTCGGCCAGATACAGGTGGGAATACAATTCATGCCCCAGGTGGAACATGTTCAGATCACGGTAACGGGTGGTGAAACGTGCACCGGTGTCCGTACCGTAGCCTATGCCCGGACGCAGACTGATACGCGGTCCGGCTTTCAGCTGGACGGTTACCGGGACCTTGAATCCTTCAGCCTGCTCTTTTTCAGGCATGACAAGAATCTCTTTGAAACGTTCGGAATTGGCAAAATTGCGTTGCGTCTCGCCGAGGCCGGAATAAGAAAAAACCTCACCCGGTTTATAGGTCAGATGGCGGCGGAGGAAACGGTCAGGATAGTCAGGCGCCCCATGGATACTGGTGGCGCCAAAGTAAAACCGCTCACCGGTATCGAGGACCAGTTTGATAGTGGCGGTTGTGGCAGAGGGCGCCACACGGATTTCGTGCAGCATAAATTCCGCATCCAGATAACCAAGTGCCTGTGCCTGTGACTGGAGCGCTGCCTTGGCCTGTTCGTAGCTCTGATGCAACAGTACACTTCCTGTTTTCAGAGGAAATGCCGCAATCAAATCCCGTATCTGTTCTTCTTCTCGTCCAGGCCCGACCACAGACACACTTACGTCATGTACCCGTACCGGCTCTCCCGGAACTATCGTCGCCAACAGGCGAGTCTGTGCCCCATCCAACGCCTTGTTCAGCGTAACCAGTGCGTTATAATAGCCAAATGGCTCCAGGGCAGTCCTGATTTTGTCATCTGCCTGCTTTATAAAACGGGCCAGCCAGAGCTGGTCAACGGTTCCTTCCCGTACCAGTCCAACCGGCAGAACAAGCGCACCCTGAACGTTTTTAAGTGCATCTCCCTCAATGCCGGAAACAACGACAGTGAGCGGTTCTGCAGCATGCAGCGGTACAACAAAGAAAAACCAGCAGAGCAGGCATACCAGGGCAACAGAGCTTGTCTTATGGCTTGGTCTGACACAATAATCATTACACAGGTTATGCAGCATCGGACATTCCATGGTTCCTTCAGAAGGCAGCAGTGTCCGGTTAAAGGCGAGCGTGTGCCGGGTGTTCTGCAACAGTGTGGTTTAGAAAGTAACCTATTTGGCAGCGGATTGAACAGCCTTGAATGCACAATCGGCTTTTTTGGGCCGCCTAAAATCTATAACCGATTCCCCCCAGGATAACATCAGTATCCCTGTCGTAATTGGTTACAACACGATTCCATGAAATCCGTAAAGACCAGTGTGGATTAAACCGGTAACCAGCCGTCAGGGTGCTGATGGCGGAGATAACGTGATCGCCGTTCTGATAGCGTCCAGCCATCCGGTCCAGGGCAAAATATGCGCCTGCGCCAATACTGACGGTTATGCGATTATCCAGAAAATCCTCTACTGCCCACAATTGACTGACCAGGCCGTGCCGGCTTATCAGGCGGTTATTTCCTTCATAAAGCCAGGCCATGCTCCAGTCCAGGTTCTGCAAAAGTCTTCTGCGGTATTCTATAGCGCCAGACGGTGAATGGTCTGAGGCATGGCTGTTGGTAAGCGCCCGTCCGGCATACAACGTGACTTCATTGGCGGTTGTCTTTTTTTTCCGGGCTTGCAGCGCTTCAACTGCTCCGGGCGTGTCTAGCCTGTAGCCGATTCCTGCAAGCACCGATACGGTGTTGAGCGCTTCAAAGGTGGTTACCCAGTTGGCGCGCACCTGAAACAGCCAGGGGGGGGGTGTGCAGAACCGTGGCAAGACTGGCAACGGCTCCGAAACCGTGGGCATTCCGGTGTGTGCCGCCGGTTGCGTCCGTTGTTGTGTCATAGTAGTAGTAGGGGCCGATACCGGCGGCCAGCGAAAGATGACGATCGAGTATGTCATGTGTTGCCCAGAGTTGCAGGGCATTGCCGTCACGGTGGTGCGCGGGCAGGTGCCCCTCGTTCAGATAGGTGAAACTTGCAAGAACATGGTTGCCGAGCTTCTTCCGGAACTCCAATTGCCAGGAGTACGAAGAGCCGTTCAGATCAGCATTCCAGTCCCGTACCACTCCTCCCAGAGCAAACAGTTCGTCGGCACTGGCGGATGTTGCTGTTATCTGAACCATACACAAGATGATGATGTATTTTACGTAATATGCTGCAGAGTGCCGGAGTCGCCGGCAACGGATGTCTGGTTGGAAAAAATAGAGGAAATCCGTTTTCATTCTTCAACCTCGGCAGGTAGCAGCAGAGAACATACTATTCTATTTGAAGGACCAGCTTGCTTCGAGCATATGCATGTCCACTCCGGGGTTGGGGATGTTGCCGGTATACAGGATGCGGTTGTTTGACAAATGCTGTATGCGATATCCGATGCCGGATCCGTTGGCAAAGCGGTAGGAAATGCCCAGATAGGTGCCCCACAGGAGAATGCTTCCAAAATCCTGCCGGCCGAATTGGCGCTTGTCCAGAAGGTTGAGATTAACGCCTAGTTCCAGGGCAATGCCGTTTTCCGGCCTGTTGAAGACGAGTCCCGCACCCGCTGCGCCGATGAAGCCGATTTCATTGCCGCCAAGCAGAGTCCCGGCGGATACGCTGAGCCGGGGGGCCAGCCCCCAGCCGGAAGCCATTCGCCAGTCCCAGGGCAGTCCATACACCGCAAAGGCTTCATACTGGTGGAAGAACTCGCGTTTCGGCCCTGCCTGAATCCCCATGTGCAGGCCAGCCTCTTGCCAGCCGTGCTCCGCTGCCGTGCCGTTTGTTGTCACCAAAGTCTGGAGTATCAGAATGCCCGCAAGCAGCATTGAATGTATTTTTCCCATGCTCTGCTCTGTATCTGGTTCGTCTAATCAATTGTAAAATATTAGCGCTGCATGGTCTGTTGCCGTGCGCAACACACCGGGCTTTCCGGAGTATTGCGCACGCAATACCTGTGGTTTGATCAGGGTATTCCGGATGAGGAACTACGTTATTTGTATTTTATGTGTTTCATGCCGTGCTTTCTCACTCTTTGGCATTCTGATTTCAAGCACGCCGTCCTTGAATGACGCATGGGTCTTGTCAGCCTGGATTTCAACCGGCAGACGCAGTTTTCTGCTGAACGATCCAAAGGAACGCTCCAGCCGGTAGAAATCTTTGCGTTCGGTCCGTTCTTCAGATTTTTTCTCCCCGGCAATTGTGAGCAGATCGCCGCTGAAATCGATGCTGATGTCCTCTTTCTTCATGCCGGGAATTTCCGCCTTGATTACCAGATCGTTTCCTTCCTCAAACATATCCACTGTTGCGGAGACATCGCCAAATTCAGGGAGTTTGAGGCGGGGAAACCAGGAGGGCGCAAACAGGCGCCGCTGAACCAGATCGTCAAACATGCGTTCCATCTCATCGAAGGGAGAGGTATCGCGCTGGAGTTCCTGCTTGTTTCCGGACGTTGACTGCTTTGCGGTAAGTTCTTTGTTTTCGTTTGACATGTGTCGCTCCTCCATTGGTTGGTTGTTGTGCAGCGGGTCACTTCATGCCGGATGCCGTGACCAGCGTACCCTCACAAGGTCTTCGCCAGTACTCCAGTTATATTGCAGATCACCGCTGAACGACTTGAACAGTTCTCTGCCGATCTTCCGGGCCAGCTGGCGGCAGGCCGGACAGACGTACCTGTTCCCGCGATGATGGTTCCACCTGTTGCAAACGGCTCCAGCGTTTGTTCTGGTACACAGCGTCGCAGCCGCAATATGCGGCACCGCTGATGCCGCCTTTCATCCGGTAGTTGTCCACACTTCTCGGCGCGCGTTGTCCCTTTTTCTCTATTCTTCGTGTTGTGGCAGGCATGGGCGTAATGTCTCCCTAATTACTGGCAGAGCCATGCTGTTTTCTTCGTGGTGAGATATTGACGGGAATGCCTCGCCGTTCATGAAGGGCTCTCTTCAACAATGTCTCGTCAGTCTTTTCATACAGGCCTTTGCCGCGCAGTAATTTCCTGGCCGGTTCCAGGAGATTGGCCGAATGGGAACCATGTGTCTCCACATACACCTGTCCGTTCCATTCCGTTATTTTTACCGGTTGGTCAATGATGGTAACCGGTGTTCCGGTCTGCACCAGCTGGAACAGACGGGCAATATCTTCCGGATAGAGGCGGATACAGCCGTGGGTGGCCTGCCTGCCGATGGAGAAGGGGCGGTTTGTGCCGTGAATCAGGATTGTTCTTTTGGAAAGGCGAAGCGCATGGCTCCCCATCGGGTTGTCGCGGCCGGGAGGCACGATCGCGGGAAGTTTCGGCCTGGCACGTCTGATGGAACGCGGCACGTACCAGGATGGATGAACAATTTTGTCGATGATTGTAAAACGTCCCAAGGGGGTCGCCCTGCCGGCGCCGCCGATGCCGACGGGAAAGGACAGCACGCCCGACGTGCCGTGCTCCTGAAAAACATACAGGCGCATTTCCGGAATATTGATGACAATGCCGGGCTTTTCTGCCATGTCCGGAAGAATCCAGGTTGAAGGGATGATGACCGCGGTGTCGGGCGGGGGGGTAAAGGGGTCAATGCCCGGGTTGGCGGCTACAATCTCGTTGTAGCCAACATTGAATGTGCGGGCAATCTCTATGAGGGATTCATCGTTCCGAATGACATAATAATGGGTTTGGCCGAAGCTGTCGCCAGGGCGTGCATACACCCCGGCGAGAGCCGGTTGTGACTTTGCAAAGGCGCACAGCAGCAGTGCCGCCATGATCACGGTCGCCAGCGGCGCTGCCACGGCGCGCATGGCTATTTCTGCTGTTCCAGTTCAAATGCCTTTTTTGCCCTTTTCTCGGCCTGCCCCGCTTTTTCAGCAGCGGCTTCCGCGCGTTTTGCGGCTGCTTCAGCCCGTGAAACATCGGCCCCCATTTTCTTCATGTCGGCTGTCAGGCCCTTAATCTCATCGAGCGCTTTTTGTGACATGTTGCGCGCATCTTCGAGCGCCTTTCGCTCATCCAGCGACAGATTCTGTCTGCCGGCAAGCTGGTTCACCTTGCCGTCAAGCGTGAGAACCCTTGTCTCCAGCATGCCCAGTCTGTCCGATAACGCGTTTGTCTTTTGCAGGACGTATTCTTCGGTGGCACAGCCGGAAAGGATCAGGCTCAGCGACAGTCCGGCAAGCATGGTTCTTTTC
The DNA here is from genome assembly GCA_002423105.1 of Geobacter sp. UBA6151. GTDB lineage: Bacteria > Desulfobacterota > Desulfuromonadia > Geobacterales > Pseudopelobacteraceae > Trichlorobacter. The sequence continues at coordinate 81,525 of DIUT01000063.1, forward strand.
ATAACCGTTCTCCTTACTGGTGGTATGGTGTTGCTCAAGGCACTATCATCTGGCAAAGCATATAGCATGCCATGTTGTAACTATGCTGAATGATTTGTGATTTATGTAAAGTATGCAGGGGATGGATGTTAGGATCATCTTCCGGCGGAAGCTGGCGAATGCCGGAAAGGGCACTATTCATGCGGAAATATACCACATGTTAAGAAAGTACGCGGTGTTACTTATGTGTCTGAAACGCCGGACGTCAGCCGGTCGCCGTTCCTGACGTCAAGGGAACGCGCCGGGTGCCCTATGGTTTTTAGCCGCTTGACAGTGGTGAAATCGGGTGGATAATTAAATGAATCAAGGAGGAATGGCATGCATACCATTATCAACTCGCTTCCCCCGATTCTGCTGGTAGATGATGATCCGGTGATTCTTGAAATCAGTATCTCCGCCCTCGAAGGTGAGGGGATCACGAACATTGCAGTGCTGAACGACAGCAGAAAAATCATGCAGTTTCTGGAAACCAACCCGGTTTCCCTGATTATCCTCGATCTGATGATGCCCCATGTAACCGGTATTGATCTGCTTCCCCCCCTGATACGTGAATATCCCCACATCCCCGTCATTGTCATGACCTCTTCGGATGACATTGAAACGGCTGTGTACTGCATCAAGACCGGGGCTGCCGACTACCTTACCAAGCCGATGGAGATTGAGCGGCTGCTGTCCAGTGTCCAGAAGGCGTTGCTGGTTAATGAGTTGAGCCGGGAAAACATCAGCCTGCGGGAATATCTGCTCAATGATTGCCTTGAACATCCGGAGGCGTTTGAGGAGATCATTACTTCAAGCAAAAAGATGCGGGCCATTTTTCAGTATATCGAGGTTGTTGCAAAATCCGACCAGCCGGTGCTGATTACGGGAGAAACCGGTGTCGGCAAGGAACTGATTGCCCGTTCCATTGCCCGTCTCAGCGCCAAAAAAGGGGCGTTTGTAACGGTCAATGCCGCAGGGCTTGACGACAATATGTTTTCGGACACGCTGTTCGGCCACAAGAAAGGCGCCTTTACCGGCGCGGACCAGAATCGGGAGGGGCTGGTCTGTGCTGCTGCCGGCGGTACGCTTTTTCTGGACGAAATCGGCGATCTGAATGAAACCTCGCAGATCAAACTGCTACGCCTGATACAGGAACAGGAGTTCTATCCCACCGGTTCAGACGTGCTGAGAAAAACCGATGCGCGGATCATTGTCGCCACCAACCATGATCTTGCCAAGTTGATTACTGCCGGTAAGTTTAGAAAAGACCTCTACTACCGGCTCTGCTCACACCGCATCCATATCCCTCCGCTCAGTGAGCGGAGAGAGGATATTGCGTTTTTGCTGGATCACTTTCTGGAAAAGGCTTCAAAATCGCTGAAAAAACCAAAACCGACGCCTTCCCGGGAGGTGGTGGCGCTGCTTTCAACCTATAACTTTGATGGAAACATTCGTGAGCTGAACGCCATGGTTTTTGATGCAGTGGCCAGATACTCAAGCGGCTTGTTGACATTGGACTACTTTACCGGGCTGACGAAGGCTGATCTGCCTGCCCCTGACATTGCGCAGTTCTTGCCCAAAAAGGACCTGGATGAAGCATTGTATGCCCATTTCGGACGGTTCCCCACCATTAAGGAAGTGGAAGACTATCTGATTTCTACGGCCATGGGGCTGACGAACGGCAACCAGCGCTCTGCCGCTGTTCTGTTAGGCATCGCCCGGCAGACACTAAGCAAACGCCTGAACAATACAGCAGCGGATGTTGAATCGTAGAAAAAGTAACACCTCTGAAAAAAGTAACATCATGTAAAATATTCGCAAAATCAGCATGTTAGGCTGTTTGTGTTCTGTTTTTCCGCGATCCTGCAGGTAAAACGCTTCATGGCGAATCTGCCAATGTAATTATAACCTACTGATATCGTTGTTGTAATTTCCTCTCTTAAGCTTGGCACATATCGTGATGTATAGGCTACAAAACAGCAGGGGCATTTCTGCTGCAACCAGCATATACAAACATATGCCAACTTGATCTATGGAGGAAACGTATCATGTGCGGAATAGTGGGATACATGGGAGAGCGGGACGCCATGCCGGTTATCATGAATGGCCTGAAGATGTTGCAATACCGCGGTTATGATTCTGCCGGAATCTGTACGATGGATTACGGCGCTGTTGAGATACGGCGTAGTTCAGGCAAGCTTGTAAACCTTGAACGCCTGCTTCAGAGCCAACCGTTGTACGGCACAATGGGCATCGGGCATACCCGCTGGGCCACCCACGGCAAACCGACGGTAAGCAATGCCCATCCCCACCGGGCAGGCTCAGTGGTGGTGGTGCATAACGGTATTATTGAAAACTATCAGATGCTGAAGAAGGAGTTGCTGCGCAAGGGACACCAATTTGAGAGTGAAACCGATTCCGAGGTTATCTCGCACCTTATTGACGAGAACCTCTCGAGCGGCCTTTCCTTTGAGCAGGCGGTGCAAAAGATGCTGATGGAGCTTGAAGGAGCCTATGCGCTGTGTGTGCTCAGTGAAACAGATGAGAAAACAATGATAGTCGCCAAATCAGGCTCACCGATGATCGTCGGTATCAAAGGCAATGAGTACTTTGTTGCCTCGGATATGCCTGCCATTATTTCCAATACCCGTGACATGGTAATTATGGAAGATGGAGAAATGGCGGTTATTCGTAATGGTCAGGTGCGCTTTTCAACTATTTGGGGCCAGGAACTTACCAAAAAATCACACCATGTCGATTGGTCGCTGCTCGAAGCCGACAAACATGGTTTTCCCAATTACATGTTGAAAGAGATCCATGAACAGCCACAGGCCATCAAACATCTGATTGCCGGTTGCCTGTTGAAAGACAAGGGAGAGGTCGTTCTTGAGGGGCTTGGGCTTGATGATGCTGCATTGGGATCATTTGAACGGCTGTGCCTGATCGCCTGTGGAAGCTCCTGGCACGCGGCGCTGCTGGGGAAGTACATGATTGAAGAGCATTGCCGGGTGCCGGTTGATGTGGAGATTGCATCCGAGTTCAGGTATCGCGACCCTATCATATCTGAAAAAACGCTGGTGATTCCCATATCCCAGTCAGGAGAGACGGCAGATACGCTGGCAGCGTTACGGGAAGCAAAAAGAAAAAACAGTCATGTTGTGTCGATCTGCAATGTGGTTGATTCATCCATTGCCCGGGAGTCGGATGGGGTTATCTATACTCACGCCGGTCTTGAAATTGGCGTTGCTTCAACAAAGGCTTTTACCAATCAGGCTATTGCCCTGTACCTGCTGACTATCCGGCTTGGCTCTGCACGGGGTGTTATTGACCGGAGAAAGAGTCTGCAGATGATTGCCGACCTTGCAGAACTCCCGTCTTTGATGGAGAAAACCTTGCGGCTGGATTTCAGCACGGAAGAGATCGCCTGTGAGTATCTGACCCTGTGGGATGCCATCTATCTGGGGCGTGGTCTGTGTCACCCCATTGCTCTTGAAGGAGCGCTCAAGCTCAAGGAAATATCGTATATCCATGCTGACGGGTATCCTGCCGGTGAGATGAAGCATGGCCCGATTGCCCTGATTGACCGGGATATGCTGGTATTTGTGCTGGCGCCCAATGACCGTCATCTGGCCAAGGTCAGGGCGAACATGGAGGAAGTTGTCGCCCGTGGCGGTCGGGTTATAGTACTTTGTACCGAAGGAGATCACGAAACCGGTAAAAAAGCCGAGTTTACCCTTGAAATTCCCTGGGCGGGAGAAATCCTGTCCCCTGTTTTGTTTAACGTGGCGCTGCAGTTGCTGGCGTACAATTTTGCTATTCTAAAAGGTAAGGATGTTGATCAACCCAGAAACCTGGCAAAGAGTGTCACGGTTGAATGAGACCCGATAAATAACGAGGGAGGAACAGAAGCGTGAGTGATGGTTCAAGAATCGTGGTTTTTGAGGATGATGCTGTTGCAGCTGAGTTTCTTGCAAAATCGCTTTCCTCCCTCGGGTATGATGTCGTGGCGGTCTTTGGCAGTGCTCAGGAAGCAATCAACGATGTGCTTGAAGCCCGGCCGGAACTGATCCTGATGGATATCAAGCTGAGCGGTGAGATGGATGGTATTGCGGCAGCGGAACAGATTAATACCTATCAGGATGTTCCAATCATCTTTCTCACCGCCTGCATTGACGACGCCACCTTTAATCGCGCAAAAAACACCAATGTCTTCGCCTATTTGTCAAAACCGATCGATGTCAATGATCTGAATCACTGCCTTGAACTGACGCTGCGCAAGCATGCCTATGAGCGTGCGCTGAAACAGATGGAAAATTCCGTGCGCATGAGTGAGCAGAAAAACCGTGCGCTGCTAAAGGCGATTCCTGATCTTATCCTGCGTTGCCGACGTGACGGCACGATCCTTGATAGCACTGTTCCCCAAACCAGAGAATTCAGTTTCCTGCCTGCCAGCATTGCCGGAAAAAATATTACCAACCTGCTTTGCTCAGCTGCATCCGACAAAGACAATGACGAGATCATGCAGTGGCTCCAGTCGGACGACCTGCAGTATGTCTGTGTCAAACTGTCGGTAAACGGTATTCCAAAACATCTTGAAGTCCGTTCCGTGGGCAGTGGACCTGATGAAGTTATCGCCATTGCGCGGGATATCACCGAACGGGTCCAAGCGGAAGAGAAAATCAAGCGCTATGTGCATGAACTGGAAAAGTCCCGTGAACAGATCGTGCAACAGTCACGTGACCTGATTGCTGCTCACACACTGGCTGAAGCTGCCAACCAGGCAAAAAGTGATTTTCTGGCCACCATGAGTCACGAGATTCGCACACCAATGAACAGCGTCATCGGTATGGCAGATCTGCTGAGCAAAACGGGTCTGTCAGAACAACAACAGTTCTTTGCCAACAATATTCTTGATTCTGCTGCTAATCTGCTGGAAATTATTGATGATATTCTTGATTTTTCAAAAATAGAGTCGGGAAGCATTGAAATAAAGCCGGCTCCCTTTGATCTGCGTACTGTATGTGATGATGTGGGAGAGTTGCTGGCTCCCAAAGCTGCCGACAAGCAGATTGAGATCATGGTTGACTGTCCTATGGATATTCCGACCCATCTGGTGGGTGATGCCGGGCGGATCAGGCAGGTTCTGGTGAACCTGGTCGGCAATGCTGTCAAGTTCACAGATCACGGGTATGTGGTCATTGAGGTTGAGCGTATTGGCGTCACGGAGCAGGATGTATATCTGAGAATCAATGTCAAAGATACCGGAATTGGCATCCCTGAAGAGAGTAAGGGGCAGCTCTTTCAGCGGTTTTACCAGATTGATTCCGCCGGTAGCCGCAAACACAGTGGTACCGGGCTTGGTCTTGCCATCAGCAGAAACCTGATTGAAATCATGGGAGGCGCCATAGGAGTAGAGAGCACGCCAGGCAGCGGTTCAACCTTCTGGTTTACCCTGGAGTTGCCCCGGGTCAGGCAGGAGCGCCCTGGGGCATTATTATCGCCGGAGTTAGCGGGAGTTCGTGTGCTGATTGTGGACGATCTCAAGGAGAATCGTCAGGTTCTGCATAATTACCTTGCCTTCTGGGGATTGCGTTGCAGTGAGGCCCCCTCTGCCGAGGAAGGGCTATATATGATGCAGTATGCGCTCTTCGATAATGATCCGTTCAGTATTGTGCTGATCGATCAGAACATGCAGGGAGTGGGCGGCATTGAACTGGGCAAGGCCATCAAGAAAGAAGCTTCATTGTGCGCAGCCCGTCTGATTCTTCTTTCCCAGAGCATACCCTTTGTGGAACAGCAGTCCAGTTTTCCGCAAATGGTATTTTCTGCTTTTTTGGCCAAACCGGTACGGATGCAGCGACTTATGGAAGCAATTTCCATCGTTATGGTCAATTCAGGCCAAAGCCCGCTCAGTAGCAACAAGTCGAGAATTGAGGCAACAGCATGTTCAAAACCCGAACATGAATCCGATAAATTCAAAGAAATACTGGTTCTTGTGGCAGAAGATAATCCGGGCAGTCAGGTGGTGGCATCCACCATGCTTGAGTTTATCGGTTGTCAGTCTCATGTTGCTTCAAACGGAAGAGATGCGGTAACGATGGTGTGTCAAAACAACTACGATCTGGTGCTTATGGATTGCAATCTGCCTGATTTGAACGGCTTTGAGGCGACAGCTGAAATACGCAAGCGTGAGGGAGACAGGAAACACACCATAATCATTGCTCTTACCGCAAATGCAATTAAAGGTTACCGGGAAAAATGTCTCATGGCCGGAATGGATGATTATCTGAGCAAGCCGATCCGGTCGGATGAGTTGGAGCAGATGCTGGAGCGCTGGGTGTTTTCAACCGGTATGCAGGGAATATCTCTCCAGGCAGACGCTGCCACTGAGTGGAATGATGAAGATGTCTTTGACATTGTACGACTGAATAAGCTTATTACCATGTTTCGCAAGACCAATAAGGAACTGCTTCAAACGGTTGTTGAACCGTTTTTGAAGAATGTCGAGGAACACTTGCCGAACCTGTACGTGGACGTTGAAGGCAGGAACTATTCCAGGATAGCGGAGACGGTACATTTTCTTCAGGGAGGAAGCAGGAACATTGGATTGAAGAAAATTACCAGGATATGTGCCGGTATCCAGAAAAATGCCACACGAAACCATTACGCAAATGTACGGCAGCTTGTTGATTCACTGGAAATGGAGTTGCCGATTGTACGGCAACAGGTGGTTGAGATGAAAGCAAAAGGGATTTTCTAGGAGCTTAACACCGGCCGTTCAAATGATGGTTTGATAAGCAGATTCTTGTTGTCGAGTATTTCAATTTCACCGGCCCGGCACAAGCGGGACAAGAGTCTGGATACGGTTTCTCTGGTAAGTGCGGCATAATCCGCAATATCCTTGTGGGTCATTTTAAAAGGAATAATCAGGCCCCGCTGGTCTTTTATGCCGTAAATGGAACTGACATATGCCAGCACGGCTCTCAGTCGGGTTTCGGCATCGTTTAAGCTCAATACGCGCAGCATCATCCAGGATTCCCGCAACCGCTCACACAGCATGGAAATGATCTCCTTCAGCACATTCTCGTTATTCATGAAATACGCCTCAAAATCAGTCTTGGAGATCAGGCCGACCGTGGCGTCTTCCATGGCAATGATTGTTGCCGGTTGACTCTTTCCGTCAAGCAGGGTCATTTCACCAAAAAACTCTCCTTTTTTGCGGATGACAAGAATCTGTTCCTTGCCATCCGGGTTTGTACGCACGACCTTGATTTTTCCTGAAAAAATCACATACATATAATTTTTTGAATCATCTTCCACCAGTATGACAGATCCTTTCTTATATTTTTTCTCCTGGATAATCTGATACAGCCTGTTCTGTTCGCTGGCAAGCAAACAGGAAAAGATCGGTATATGTTCAAGAGTCTTCCTGTGGCTCAAGGTTTCTTGCATGACAGACCCCATAATTCCGCGGGTTATAGCAGCTGTGTGGCGGGCATTGCCATTGATTGCCGGTCAATGCTCTTTTTGCTTCGCTTCGTCCTCCGATATAAAACTGCGGAAAAGGAGATCAATGCCTTCCGTGGAAGGTCGGCTGCTTTGCGTAACGGATTGATCGCTCCCCTTGGCGTCAAGCGCATCATAGAAGAAGCGGAAGGTGTTTCTTCCGTCTCTTTTGGCGGCATACATCGCCATATCCGCTTTTTTCAACAGTGTATTGATGTCTGAACCATGCAGCGGATAGACGGCCACGCCTATACTGCTGCTAACGTAGGTTTGCTGGCCCACAATATCGAATGGTTTCTGGAACACACCTTTGACCTTTTCTGCAAAGGTGATGATGTCCTGGATTGAACTCACATCATTGACAATGATGACGAATTCGTCACCGCCAAGTCTGCCCACCGTGTCGTACTGCCGCATGCATTTTTGCAGTTCCTGAGCCACGTTCTTGAGAAGCACATCGCCGGACAGGTGTCCCATGGTGTCGTTGATGGTTTTGAAGTTGTCCAGATCGACAATCATGACGGCCAGTAACGTGTTGTGCCGGGCTTCAAAGGCGAGCGCCTGCTTCAAGCGATCAAAGAGCAGTACGCGATTGGGCAGGCCGGTCAGGCTGTCATGGGTTGCCTTATGCCGTAACTGCTTCTCAACCCGCTCTCTGAGAACAATTTCGTGCTTCAACTCTTTGTTTGTCTCATTCAGTTCGGTGTTCAGGAGCCGGATTTTATGTTCGGCATTCTTGAATTCCGAAATGTCACTCATGGAAATAATATGGGTAGTTGAACCGGGAAAGCGCTTGATATTTACATAAACAATTTTCCTGTTTCCTTCAGTATCAGTAAACTCCGCTTCAAAATGCGTGCGGATATTTCCTGAATCACTGGAAGCCTGGCGTAAGTGCTCCTCAACTTTACGGCATTCGTCAGCATCAAAGAACTCAGTCCAGGATTTATTGCGCTCTACCGACTCCTTTGAACAGCCGCTCATATGTTCAAACTCTTCATTGACCATGGCTATACCGCCATTCATGTCAACAACCATCATGGCATTGTCGCTTGCTTCAAAAATTGTGCGATATCTGTTTTCACTCTCTTTGAGACGTCTTTCAAACAGGTGCTTGAATAATGCTATCTCAATAGCAATTTTCAGCTGATACAGTTCATAGGGCTTGACGAGATAGGCATACGGATCAGTAAGCTTTGCCAATTCGAAAACTTCTTCATTGGTATTTGCCGTCAGGTAGATGATTGGAATATCAGTATGACTGCGTACGGTTGTTGCTGCAGAGATTCCATCAATTTTTCCTCCCAGGGTAATATCCATCAGGATCAGATCGGGTTTGTCTTCATATGCCTTTTCAATCACTTCCTCACCGGTTTGCACCACGCTGGTTACTTCGTATCCCATGCGCACCAATGACTGTATCAGGTAGGTAGCTGAAATGGTTTCGTCTTCAGCTATGAGTATTCTTGAATGTGTTGTCATTCCTCACCTCCGTTTTCATGCTCTTGAGATGCATTGCCAATAGGTTGTGGTCGTATGTGCAGCTATGCCGGCGGGTTTTTGAAAAGGGACAGAGGGATAGTCATATCGCCTTTACAGCAATAGCTATGCCAAGCATTAACTGGTTGATATTTACAATGTTTATTGGATTGGTCCCTTGGGTGGCCGGGAAAGCGTAAAGGCATCCGACAAAAACAGACGGTATTCTTACTGTCGGGGCAGATTTTTCAGATCACGCAACACAATTAACATCGGTCACATTTTCTACATGAACCCATACCAACGGTCTTACCTGCTTCCCGGCACTGCCCCGCCTTTCAGAGTACCAGAGATTAACACGCCATCCATTCTTCTTTAAATGACTAACCGCATGATTTTACGTAAGATATTTGTGGCTGCGGATATGGCACGCTCTGTGGATAGTACGATTGCCGGGAGCATCTGATTCCGTTCCTGACAGCGTTTGATAAAATCACTCCGGAGGGGTCCTCTGTGTATAAAAAACTACTACTGCTCCTGGCGCTCTGCACGTTCAATTGCGGGTGCAGCGGAAAAACCAGCGAAGAATTATATGCCGAAGGCGTCAAGGCACTGCAGGAAGGCAAGTCCGGCAGCGCCATTGTTCTGTTACGAAGTGCCTTGGATAAAGAACAAAACAGTAGTGAAGCCCGCTATCAGTTGGCGCGTGCCTATGTCGCAGAAGGTAAATATGAGTTGGCAGAGAAGGAGTATCAAAAAGTTAAGCGCCTGAATCCGGTGCACCCGGAACTGCAAATGGATCTGGCGCGCTTGTACAACCTCCTGAAAAAACCGGATCTGGCGATCAGTTCTGCCGAAGAATACCTGGCAACCCATGGGGATTCAACTGATGCCCTTGAGGCGATTGGCAGCGCCTACGCGCTGAAAGAGATGCCGCTGGATGCTGAAATGTACTTTCTGCGGGTCCTGCATAAAGATCCGGAAAAGCAGAGCACGCGGCTTGAACTTGCGACGCTTTACGTGAAACAGGGTAATCCGGAACAGGCACAAGCAGTGCTGGAACAGGTGCTCCGGAAGAATCCGGTCCATATACGGGGTAACTATCTTTTTGCCGATGCTGAGATTGCTCTGGGCAAAAAGACGGAAGCGCGCGCTATCTATCAAAAGTTGATCAAAAGCCATACCGGTGAATACCTGGCTCTCTATAAAGCCGGGCTGTTGGACCTGGAGTTGGGCGATGCCGTCAAAGCGGAAACAATTGCCGGGGAATTGATCAAAAGGTTCTCCAAACATTCCGAAGGATACCGTCTGAAAGGTTTCGTTCTCTTTGGACGGAAGGATTTTCCATCCGCCATAGCCGCTTTTCAAACGGCCAATAAACTACAGGCGAGTTTGGCAGGCTATTACTTCCTGGGGCTGAGCTTTTTCGGCACCGGCGATCTGGAAAGCGCATTAAGCCAATTCAGGCTGATTCTTGACCGGGCACCGGATTTTCAACAGGCGCGCCTGATGACAGCGGCCATTCTTCTGCAACAGAAGCGTCTTGATGATGCGATTTCCGAAGTGACAAGGTTGATTGAGGCTGACGGCAGGAACGCCCTGGCCCACAACCTGCTGGGGAGCGCCTACATGGCAAAAGGGATGTTTGAAGAGGGGATCAAGGCCTTTGATATCTCGATCAAACTCAATCCAAAGCTGATTGATACCTACCTGAAGAAGGGGATGATTCACTTAAGTCAGGGCAACATGAAGGATGTTGAAGCGGATCTTGCAGCAGCAGTGCGTATTGCGCCTGAAGCCAACAATACCCGCATCATTCTCTCGGCATTCCATCTGTACCGGAATAATCGCACCAAGGCACTGGCCACACTCAGCGAAGGGTTAAGCGGTCAAAAGGGCGATGCAGCGCTCTATGCCGGCATGGCCCGCATCATGTTCTCCGGGAACAAGCCAACAGAGGCGATCGGCTACTTGCAAAAAGCAAAAGAACATGATCCTGCAACCCTTGATCCCTATTTTGTCCTTGCAGACCACTACGCAGCAAACAAGGACGTTCCAAAAGCGCTCAATGAATATTCGGCAGTGCTGGGAAAAGAACCGACCAATATAAAAGCGTTGTTGCGTGCGGCAGCGCTTCTGGAATCTGAAAACCGGCACAGTGAAGCGCTGGCTCTCTATCTCAAGGCAAAGGAAACCGGTGATCCGGCGGCATATTTGGCACTGGCGCGCTATCACGAACTGCATGGCAAGCTGAAAGAAGCCCAGGCTATCTATGCAGAGGCAGTAGGCCGTTATCCCCGCTCGCCCGTGCTTCTTGAACAGCAGGGCCGTTTCTATCTCAAAACCAAAAAAATTGCAGAAGCCCTCAAAGTTTTTAGCGACATTGAAGCGATCTCGCCCGAGTCCGGTATCACGCTTCTGGTCGCAACTCATGCCTCGATGAAAAACCTGCCTGAAGCAACAAAAGCAGCCAAACGAGCCATAGCCATCAAGCCAGGCGATGCATTCGGCTACCTGTTGCTTGCCTCGCTGTACAGCGGACAAAACAATTTGGAAGCTGCGATTGCAGAACTGAAAAAGGCTGTGGACAAAGATCGTAACAATCCGCAGCCGGCGTTGGCCCTGGCCGGGCTGTACGGTAAGGCCGGAAAGCATGAACAGGCGCTGATAACCAGTACTGAAGTGGTGCGCAGACACCCCGGTTATGCTCCTGCCTATTTTACCCAGGCAACTGTTCTGGATGCAAAGGGGGAGAGGAAAGAGGCGGTCAAAAAGTATCGTGCGGCACTGGCGCTCTCCAGTTCGTATCTGCCCGCCCTCAATAATCTGGCGCTTCTCTGTGCAGAAGGCTTCTGCAGCAGGGAAGAGGCGCTCCAGCTTGCTGAAACCGCCCATGCAATTGCCAGGGACAAGCCTGAAGTTCTGGATACCCTGGGCTATGCGCTGTTGAAGAACGGGCGCTTTCAGGAAGCATTGCTGCATCTGCAGAAGGCAGAAACCCAGCTTTCCGGAAATCCGACGGTAAATTACCATCTTGCACTTGCCCATAAAGCACTTGGTGAGCAGAAACAGGCTGTTGAACGTCTGCACACAGCACTGCGTTCAAAGGATTTCAGGGAAGCCGAACTGGCAAAAAGCCTGCTTGCAGAGCTCAACTGATGCTTTGAATAACCGGATCAGGAGCAAGGAGTATTCCATGGAACTGCACAAGAGAATTTTTCTGCTTATCACCGGCGATACCCTGGCAGCCGTGCTGGCTATTCTGACCGCTATCGCCATCCAGCAGAATATGCTGCCTGCATTTTCGGATGTAGTGAGTCTCGGGGCCTCCAGAATTGCCCTGTTTGTGCTGGTTCTGGTGTTCCTGTCGTTTCTGGCCGAAATATACAAAAACCACCATGAACTGGTGACCAGTGATATCGCCTACAAAATTATTTTTTCCCTTGGCGTGGCCTGCCTTGTCTTTGCTGTTCTCTCCTATGCGCATCCCGATGATCCCTATGGCAACAGTCTGCTGGTGTCGGCAATCATCGCCTTTGGCCTTCTTCAGTTCCTCTGCCACGTCACCTACCGTCTCTATGTGAAGTTCAAGGGATTTGCCCGCCGGGTGCTGATCCTGGGTGTTGGTCCGCTTGCCGGTCAGATGGGGGCGATAATTCCCGTTTCCGACGAGAACTATATTCTGTCCGGCTATGTGCAGTGCGCCAACGAGCCATCCCAGGTGCCGCCATCAGTCATTGTCGGGAACGCGGGGGGGCTGTACGAAACAGCCAAGCGTGAGCATGCCGACAAGATTGTCGTTTCACTTTCCGAGCGCCGCGGGGTTTTTCCCATACAGGAAGTCATGGCCTGCAAACTGGATGGTATCGAAGTGATTGATGCTCACACCTTCTACGAGCAAGTAACCGGGAAGCTCTTCCTGGAAGGGATGAACCCCAGCTGGATAATCTTCTCCGAGGGGTTCAAGGTCGGTTCGGTCCGGAAATTTCTGAAGCGGAGTGTGGACATCTTCTGTGCGGTCACCGGCATACTGCTGGTTGCTCCCTTTTTCCCACTGATCGCGCTGGCCATAAAACTGGATTCAGCCGGGCCGGTCTTTTACCGGCAGGAACGGGTCGGAGAAAAGGAGAAACCGTTCAACCTGTACAAGTTCAGAACCATGTGCGCCAATGCCGAACAGGGAACCGGCGCGGTCTGGGCTCAGCAGAATGACGCGCGTGTGACAAGAGTCGGAGCATTTTTCCGCAAGACCCGTATCGACGAACTGCCCCAGTTTTTCAATATTCTGCTGGGGGATATGAGCATGGTGGGTCCCCGCCCCGAACGGCCGGAATTTGTCGGTAAACTGAAGCAAGTCATTCCCTATTACTCTGAGCGGCACTTTGTAAAGCCGGGTGTCACCGGCTGGGCACAGGTCCGTTATCCCTACGGAGCATCGGTTGAGGATGCCGTGGAGAAGCTTCGCTACGATCTCTATTACATAAAGAATCTCACGTTGGGTCTTGATTTCATGATCATTCTTGAAACCATCCGTGTGGTGCTTTTCAGAAAAGGCTCGCGGTAGAGCAGAATATAACTCCCCCTCCCTTGATGGGAGGGGGTTGGGGGGAGGGGGTGGCAATTTCATGGATAATCCCCCCCACCCTAATTCTCCCCCACAAGGGGGGAGGGAACTTTTCAAGACGTGTTGTACGAGCCGCAGATTACACAGCAAAGGAGAATACGATGAAACAATGGCTGATGCTGGTTCTTCTCGGGTGTCTGGCACTTCCCGTCACTTCCAATGCCGCTGATTATGTCATTGGCGAGGGAGATGTCCTGGATGTCTTTGTCTGGGGAGTCAAGGAACTGAACGTAACGGTCAAGGTTCGGCCCGACGGCAAAATCACCATTCCCGGTCTTGGTGACGTCAAGGCGAGCGGTTATACACCGCCGGGCCTGCAGAAGGCGGTTGGAGAAAGCCTGAAACAGCTGGTGAAGAACCCCAATGTCACGGTGACGGTCCGGGAAATTACCAACAGCAAGGTCTATATCTTTGGCGGCGGCGTCAAGTCAGCGGCCTACGATCTAAATCGCAGTACGACACTGTTGCAACTGCTCTGCAATATCGGCGATGTCAAGACCGCTGACCTGAAGAAAGCGTATGTGCTGCGTAACGGCAAAAAGATCAGGTCTGATTTCCACCGGCTCTTCATCGGCGGCGATACCAGCCAGGATATGGCGATGCAGTCAAATGACGCGATCTATATTCCGCTGCTTTCCGAAAAGAGCATTTACGTTCTGGGAGCCGTCAACAACCCCAAATACATTGAATACCGTGATGGCATGACGGTCATGGAAGCGGTGCTTGAGGCCGGCGGATTCAGCAAGTTTGCCAAGCAGAATGAAACCACCGTGCTGCGCAGGGAAAACGGCAAGGAAGTGACGCTGGCGGTCAAGGCAAAGAATCTGGTGAATGATGGAGACTTAAGCCAGAACCTGCGGCTGCAACCCAATGATTACGTCATCGTCAAGGAAGGTATGTTCTGATTGTAGGGGCGACCCCATGTGGTCGCCCAATCGTGGCGAGCCTTATCCGCTACCAATCCGTGCTTTACAAAATAACAGACAGTTTGTCGAGGGGTGCCCCATGAATCACTCATCAGATTTTGACTACAAAAAGTATCTGCAGCTGATCGTCAATAAACGCTATCTGTTTGTGAGCCTGGCGCTTGCAATCATGATCGCCGTAACCATTACCAGTTATCTGTTGCCTGAACGTTTTGAGGCAAGGAGCACGGTGTTTATCGAGAAGAGCGTTATCAGCGAACTGGTCAAGGGCATAGCAATTACTCCTTCATTTGAAGACAAGGTCAAGGTGCTGGCCTATGCCATTCGCAGCCGTGCGTTGCTGCTCAAGGTTTTTGACGATCTGGATATGAACGTCAACAAACAGAGCACGGCGCAACTGGAGAAACTGGTCCGTGATGTACAGATGCGCACCGACATCAAGCTGAAAGACCGGGAGGGGCTGTTCATCATCTCCTACAGTGACAAGGACCCCCGTGTCGCCCGTGATTTCGTCAATACCCTGGTTCGCCGCTACATAGAAGAAAATATTACCTCCAAGCGTGAAGAATCGTACGGAGCAACCAAGTTCCTGGGCGAACAGATAGCCGGTATCAAGGCAAAACTTGACGAGGCTGAAGAGAAGGTAAACGCCTTCAAACGGGCCAACAACGGGCTGTTTGGTCAGAGTGAGGGAATGGCGTTGGCTGAAATCAGCAATGCGCAGCAAAAGCTTGAAGCCCTGTCCGTCAAGCGCCGCCAGCTTGAACAGATGCAGGGGCAAGCCATGAAACATGATCCGTTGAAAGGGCGGTTGGCAATGCTGCAGAAAAAGCAGCAGGAGTTGAGTCTGATCTATACGGAAAAGCATCCGGAAATTCTGGAGGTGCAGAACGAGATCGCCGCCATCAGGGAACAGCAGCAATCCGGCTCGGCACAGGTTGCCATGACAGCATCCAACTTGCCGGAAGTTGAAAAGATAGCCATGGAATTAAACAGTCTGCGTGACGCGGAAAACAGTCAGCGGCGTTTCATCGCCTCACGTCAATACCTGTTGAAAAGCATTCCGTCTGCCAGGGCCGGTCTGGATGAGCTGGAGCGGGAACGCAACAGTCAAAGGTACCTGTATGAGCAACTGTCTGCCAGATACGGGCAATCCGAGGTTTCCAAGCAGATGGAGGTGCAGGACAAGTCAACCACCTTCCGGGTCGTGGACCCGGCCATACTGCCAACCAAGCCGATTGCCCCGCAGCGGGTGAAGATCATCCTGTTCGGCATCATAGGCGGTCTGCTGGTCAGCTTTGGCACGCTGGTGCTGCTTGATCATCATGACAAGTCGGTCCGCAATATCCAGGCATTGAAGTCTCTGGGGGTCCAGATTCTGGCTGTGGTGCCGACCATTCCGGATCCGGTTGAACTTGCAGCCGTTCATAAGCGGGACAAGTGGTTCTACGCCGCTGCCGGAGCCTGTTTTCTGGTGATCGTGGCAACAGTTCCCATTGAACTGGTCAGGTATCTCTCCATAGACATTTTAAGCCCGGCCGGTATCAAGCAACGTATCGTCAACCTTACCGACGCGACACATAAATAAAGGATGCCTCTATCAGACCCGGCACCCTTGAAAGGATCGTCCCATGAGCAGAATCGAAGAAGCACTTGAAAAGGCGGCAAAACTGCGTGTTGACACAACTTCGGTAAGCCAGACGTCACACAACTTTCCCAAGCGTCATGTGCCTCCGCCGGTAAACGGTGAGAGATTGGAACTGAAGAACCAGTTGCTGGTGACGGCCATCGATCCCCATACTCAGGCCGCGGAAGAGTACCGCAAGCTGAAATCGGTGGTGGTGAAGCTGACCAAGTCCGCATCATTCCTGAATATGTTGATGGTGACCAGTTCCATCGGCAGTGAAGGCAAAAGCGTTACGGCAGCCAATCTTGCCTTGAGCCTGGCCCAGGAGTTCGATCATACCGTGCTGCTGGTTGATGCGGATATCAGAAAACCGACGCTGCATACCTATCTGGGTATCGAGAACAAGGTGGGGTTGAGTGATTGTCTGCTGGATGGGGTCGATGTAAAGGACGCGCTGATCCGTACCGGCGCAGGCAAGCTTTCTTTTCTTTCAGCCGGCCGGAGTGTCTCCAATCCGGTGGAGCTGTTCACCTCGCAACGGATCAAGGATTTTTTCCTTGAAATGAAAAACCGTTACCACGATCGCTACATCATCATCGATACCCCGCCGGTGCTGCCGTTTGCCGAAACCCGCTCATTAAGCGCCATCGTTGACGGCATCGTCCTGGTTGCAAAGGAAGGGCTGGTGACCCTGCACAATATCGAGGAGGCTATGGAATGCCTCAAGGGAACCGCCATGCTGGGTATTGTCTACAACGAAGCGGCGCCGGAGTTTCATCCGGATCGATACCAGTACTGCCGTGAAGCAAGCGCCTGATCCAGCCGGGGTCAGGCTGGTGTGACATCAGCACGTTCCCGATGCTGTTCAAGGAGATATTCCATGTATGAAGCATTTTTCAACCTGCAGCAGAAACCGTTTGATCTGCTGCCAAATCCTGATTTTCTGTATATGAGCAGCTCACACAAACGGGCGCTCTCCTACCTGGATTATGGCATCAGGGAGCGTGTGGGGTTCATCCTGCTGACCGGTGAAGTCGGCTCCGGCAAGACGACCATCATCAGGAACCTGATCAAGAAGAACCTGGATAACGTCATTCTTTCCAAGGTTTTCAATACAAAGGTCGATTCCGATCAGCTTCTGGCAATGATCAATGATGATTTCGGGCTGCCGGTCCAGAATAAAGACAAGATCACCATGTTGCGGGAGTTGAATACCTTCCTGATCGAGCAATTTGTGAAGGGCAATCAGGCTGTGCTGATCATAGATGAAGCGCAGAATCTTGATCATGCCTTGCTGGAAGAGATCAGGATGCTTTCCAATCTGGAAACGGACAACGCAAAACTGTTGCAGATTATCCTTGTCGGGCAGCCGGAGCTGCGTAAAACCCTGGCATCCGCAAGCCTGGTGCAACTGCGTCAGAGGATCAGCATTAACTGCCACATCCAGCCCTTAGGTCCCGAGGAGACGGAGCAGTACATCCTGCATCGTCTTGAAACCGCCGGTGACCGAAACGCGGTCTGCTTTACCCAGAAAACCATGAACATCATCTATACCTACAGCCGGGGGATTCCGCGTCTGATCAATATCATCTGCGACTTCATCCTGCTGGCTGCTTTTGCTGAAGAGACAACCACCATTGATGCCCCGTTGGTACAGGACATTATCGGCGACCTGGATTTTGAATATCATTTCTGGGGAAGCGAATCATATGACGGGCGTGTTGCGCAGAAGAACGATCCTGAACAGTTATCCGTGCCGCAGCGCCAGGAGCAGACCTTTTCCGCAATGATTAGCGAAATTAACAGCCGTCTGGATCTGTTGGGCAAAGAAACCGAGCTGTCCAGCCAGAAGGTATTTCGTGAAGTGACGGGAAAGATCTCGGAACTGGAAACCACTATCAAGACGCATCAGGAAAAAACGGGCGAACTTATCCGTAAGATTTATCGCGACAACAATGTAACGGTAAGCAATCAACTCAGTGGATTCCCGGTAGCTGAAAGCTGCAACTCGGGAATGGGCAATTTTTTCGGGCGGATGTTTAAATTCTAGATTTCTTTCAAGGGGGCGCTTCATGCTGAAGATATTCAGACTGTCCATGTTGCTCAGTATCGTCGCAGTTGCAACCATTGCACAGGGAGCTGAATTTGAGGTGCATCCGTCACTGGCTGTCAACCAGGAGTACACCGACAATGTGTTCGAGACCAGCGCAAACCGGGTTTCCGATTACATAACCCGCGCGCTTCCCGGTATTGCCATGACCTACAAGTCCCCGGCGTTTACCGGCGATCTGGATTACCTGTTTGACTACCGGCACTATGCCAAGAAAAGCCGTAAGGATGAAATCACCCATACGCTTGGCGCAAAGGGCTATCTGATTGCCATACAGAACTTTGCTTTTCTTGATGTCACCGATAACTACCAGCGCGTGTCACTGGATGTGGCCCGGGATGTCAGCCAGGAAAGTCTTTTTTTGAACCAGTCCGATCGCAATATCGTAAACGCCTCGCCCTATATCACGTTGCATCCCACTGACAGAACCCTGCTCAAAACCGGGTACCGGTTTGTTGATACCCGCTACTTCGATTCTCCGGCCATCAATAAAATGGATCATATCGGCTTTGCGGATATGACCCATGCGCTTTCTGAACGATTCAGTATCAGCACCGGCTATATCTTCACCAGGGAGTTGGCAAAAACAAATGATTTCAACCAGCATCTGGCTTACGGGGGATTTCGTTATGAATATGCCGATAAATCCTTTGTTTTCGGGCAGGGGGGGAATGTCTGGACCAAGTATAAAGACGGGCAACGCTTGAACAGTGTGTTCTGGAATGCCGGGATCAGCCATACCGTGGACAGTGTGACCGCCTCGGTTACCACCGGTAAACATTATGTTGAGGATCCGCTGCGTAGCATCATCCAGGAGACGTTCGTCAGCGGCGTGCTTGAAAAACGTTTCGAGCGCGGGGCGGTAAGCATCTCTCCCATCTACTCGGAATATGTCCTGGCCCAGTCAGACGCTCTCTACACGCGGAAGTATGGCGCTACGGCACAGGGACGGTATTCATTTACCGATGATCTGAGCGGTACCGTTTCCTTTAGTGCGGAAAAGTACGAACAGCCGCAGCTTGGCAGCTATACACGGCGTTTCCTGGTGACCTCGGGCCTGAGCTACCTGATTGCCCGGCAATTGACCGTTTCGCTCTATTATAATTACGTGGATTACTACTCTCCCGGCATTGCAGCGGACAACCGCCATGTCAATCGCGGAATGATCGAGATCAAGAAGGTATTTTGAGGTGCCGGTCATGATCAACGCCCTGACCATAGATGTGGAAGACTATTTCCATGTGACGGCATTCGAGCAGCAGATCAGGCCTGATACCTGGGACCGCCATCCTTTGCGGGTTGAGGACAACACCCTGCGTATCCTTGACATGCTGGACGAGTTTGCCCTGAAAGCCACGTTTTTCGTGCTGGGATGGGTTGCCGAGCGGCTGCCTGCACTGGTGCAGGAAATTCAGCGGCGCGGCCATGAAATAGCCTGCCACGGCTATGGACACCAACTGGTGTACCGGATGACCCCCGGGGAATTCCGGGCTGATGTGTCCCGTGCCAAGAACATTCTTGAAGGTATCTGCGGAGTGAGGGTCTGTGGCTATCGCGCGCCAAGCTATTCGATTACCGCCAAGTCACTCTGGGCGCTTGATACGCTTTTGGAGGAAGGTTTCAGCTATGATTCCAGCATCTTTCCAATCACGCACGATATCTACGGCATTCCCGGCGGCAAGCGTTTTCCGCACCAGATATCGACCCATGTTGGCAAAATTCAGGAGTTTCCCCTTTCCACATTCCCTATCAACTTTGGTGGTTTGAATTACCGGCTGCCCATTGCCGGTGGCGGCTATTTGCGGCTCTTTCCGGCTGCGCTGGTGAAATGGGCCATCCAGTCAATCAACACCACAGAGAAACAGCCGGTCATTGTCTATTTCCATCCCTGGGAGCTGGACCCCGATCAACCCCGCGTTCAGGCGGGCTTCAAGTCCCGCTTCAGGCACTACCTCAACCTGGAGCGGATGGAGCTGAAGATACGTCATCTTCTGCATAATGTCAGATTTTCAACGGTTCAGCAGGTTCTGAACGGTTCAGCAGCATGATCTGATCACCGGCTGGTTGATCTGATCTGAAACGGAGTCAGCGTATGGAGTGTACAGCAGGTATGACAGCACAAAAACCGTCGGTGGTCATTCAACCGCAGACCGGGCTGTTTCAGTTGGATCTGCTCAGTGTCTGGCAGTACCGGGAACTGCTGTATTTCCTGATCTGGCGGGATGTGATGACCCGCTACAAACAGACCGCCATCGGGGCAGCCTGGGTTGTTGTGCAGCCGTTGATCAACATGCTTATTTTTACCTTTGTCTTCAGCCGGTTGGCAAAAGTGCCCTCCGACGGGGTGCCCTATCCGGTCTTCGCCTTTGCTGCCTTGTTGCCCTGGTCCTATTTTTCTCAGGCCCTGTCAAAGGCATCGGGCAGTGTTGTCACCAGCGCCAATCTGGTAACAAAAATCTACTTTCCGCGTTTGCTGATCCCGCTTGCCGCAACTCTGGCGCCGATTGTGGATATGTTCTTCTCCTTTCTGGTGCTGCTGCTGCTGATGCTCTGGTTTAACGTTGTTCCGTCGTGGGGTCTGATTACTCTGCCGTTTTTCATCCTGCTTGCGGTGCTCACGGCGCTGTCTGTCGGACTCTTCACATCGGCGCTGAACGTGCGTTATCGGGATGTGGGCAGCATCATGCCTTTTATTGCCCAGGTCTGGATGTATGTTTCACCAGTGGCCTATCCGGTCAGCATGGTGCCGGAGCAGTGGCGGATGATCTACAGCCTGAACCCCATGGTGGGGGTGATTGAAGGGTTCCGCTGGGCCCTGCTCGGCACAACGCCTCCTGATCCGGCCCTGATGGCGGTCAGTGCCCTGGCCCTCCTGTTCTTCTGTCTGGCCGGAACGGTGTATTTCAAGGCGATGGAGCAATCCTTTGCCGATGTCATCTGATCATGCGGCAGTAACGCACAACAAAAAGGGGACCCGCCCGTGAGTAATATTGCCATACATGCAGACCAGCTATCCAAACGGTACACCGTGGCCACCGCAAAATATCGTCACGATACACTTGCCGATCAGCTTGCCGACAGCGTGAAATCGGTTTTTAGGCGGCTCAGGCCCAACGCAACTGAAAACAGGACCTTCTGGGCGCTGAAGGATGTTTCCTTTGAAGTCAGGGAAGGTGAGCTTGTGGGGATTATCGGCCATAACGGAGCTGGCAAAAGTACGCTGTTAAAGGTGCTTTCCCGGATTACCCAGCCCAGCTCAGGCAGGGCACAGATTTACGGGCGGGTCGGGTCGCTGCTGGAAGTGGGCACCGGTTTTCACCCGGAGCTGTCCGGCAGGGAAAATATTTATTTAAACGGCGCGGTCATCGGCATGAAAAAAGAGGAGATCCGCCGTCAGTTTGACGCAATTGTTGATTTTTCGGAGGTGGGCAGATTTCTGGATATGCCGGTCAAGCGCTACTCAAGCGGCATGTATGTGCGGCTGGCCTTTGCGGTGGCAGCACATCTTGAGCCTGAGATCCTGCTGGTGGATGAAGTGCTGGCAGTAGGTGACATCGCTTTTCAGAAAAAATGTCTGGGCAAGATCGGCTCTGTTGCCGATGGAGGGCGAACCGTCATCTTTATCAGTCATAACATGACCGCCATCAACAGCCTCTGTAACCGTGTGCTCTGGGTGGATAACGGCCAGATTATCGATGATGGACCGGCAACACAGGTGGTGAGCCGCTATCTGGCAAAGGCGACAGATGACGGAGAACTGTCTGAAGAGACATGGGACCGTGCAGATGAAGGGCCAGGTACCGATACGGTGCGGCTCAAGCGTGTGCGGGTGCAACGTCTGGATGGCGATCAGTCCGAGCCGTTGACCATGGAGACACCGTTCAAGATAGAGATTGAATATTGGAATCTGGTGGCCGATGCCCGGCTACACATCACCATACACCTCTACACCCCTGAGGGGATTGTTGCCTTTACCACCGGCTGCCAGAACAGCCAGCCATTACCGGCAGGATTGTTGCGCAGCACCGGCTACATTCCGGGTGACCTTCTCAACAGCGGTATTCACCGGTTTGTCGTGCTGGTCGTCAAGGACTCAAGCTCTGTTCTCTTCACCCATGAAAGCCAGGTACCCATCAACATACTTGATGTTCGTCAGCGGGAAGGCAGCTACGGCAAAGAACCGGGAGTTGTGCAGCCCAGGCTTGTCTGGACTACCGAACTCCTTGATTTCAGTCCTGACAGCTCCTGTCAGTCAGAGTACAGCCCGTACCTGTCAATGCAGGCGGCGTGACCATGGGAGAAACGGACCGGCCGTATATTACCGGCGGCATGTTTGGTCTGGCGGAGCCATTGAATCCACGGCATTCAGCTCCCCCATTCAGCATGGACAAGTCGCTTTTGCTGGCAAATGCCCGCTCAGGCATTGCGGTTCTGATTGAACTTCTGTCGCCGGGCAGGGTCTGGATGCCCTCATACTTCTGCAACCATGTGTTGCAAACGGTGGGCGCAAGCGGGGTAACGGTCAGGTTTTACGGGGTTAACTACGATCTGGCATTGCCGTCAAGGGAGTGGATCAACGCTGTCTGTCCCGGTGATCTGGTAGTTCTGGCGGACTATTTCGGGTTTCCCTGCGATCCGGCATGCATACAACAGATACAGGAGCGGGGTGGGCTGGTTCTGGAAGATGCCTCGCAAGCGTTGTTGACCCGTGGGGTGGGGCGGTGCGCAGATTTTGTTCTTTACAGCCCGCGAAAATTTCTGGGGGTTCCTGATGGCGGCATTCTGGTGCTGAGGGAAAAACTCTGCACCGAGCCAGTGTTGGAACCGCCTCCGGCAGCCTGGTGGTTGAAGGCGTTTGAGGCGGCCGTGCTGCGCAGGGAGTTTGACCGGTATGGCGGTGACCGGCGCTGGTTTGAGTTGTTCAGGGAATCCGAGCTTGAGGGACCCGTTGGCCGCTTTGCCATGAGTGAGTTGTCCCGCTTGCTGCTGCTGCACGGTTTTGATTATGCAGAGATTGCGGAAAAACGGGTTGTAAATTACCGGCAGCTTGTTTCTGAGCTGGGAACGATTGCCATGTTTCCAACGCTGCCCGAAGGGGTTGTCCCGCTCGGTTTTCCAATCAGGGTCAGGCAGCGGGATCAACTGCGGGAGGCGCTGTTCAGTCACA
The DNA here is from genome assembly GCA_002423105.1 of Geobacter sp. UBA6151. Classification (GTDB taxonomy): domain Bacteria; phylum Desulfobacterota; class Desulfuromonadia; order Geobacterales; family Pseudopelobacteraceae; genus Trichlorobacter. Next base: position 104,982 of record DIUT01000063.1, read on the forward strand.
ACATTTATCCGCCGGTTCATTGGCCGCTTCAGGGCGTTGTTCCGGACGTATTCGCAGACAGCCATCGCCTGTCTGCCACGATTATGACCCTGCCCTGTGACCAACGCTATGGCCCGGCAGATATGGAACGGATAGCAAACATCATCAAACGGAACAAGGCCTGCTTCTGAACACTATCCAGAGCAGAAAACTACGAAAACAGAAAAGAGCCCTCATGCAGACACCTCAAAAAACACCAGCTGAAATTGTACGGGAAATGGCAGGTGGCTTTACGCTGACCCAGGTGGTCTACACGGCTGTGAAGCTGGGTATTGCGGATCATCTGAAAAACGGCTCCATGGCAAGTCATGAGCTTGCTCACGCAGTTGATGCAAACCCCCAGTCCCTGCATCGATTCCTCCGGATGATGGTTGTGGTCAACCTGCTGCTCCAAAAGGAAGACGGCGGATTTATCCTTTCAGCACTGGGTGAGCTGTTGCGTACCGACCATCCGGACTCCCTCCGTAACCGCATTCTCTATATCGGAGAGGTCAACTATCCTGCGGCGCAGGGTATGTCCCATGCGGTGCAGACCGGGGAACCGGGGTTTGACCATATCTTCGGCATGCCGTTCTTTGAGTATTTTTCCCGCAACCCTCACACCGGAGCACTGTTCAACGAACTGATGAGCCAGGGGGTTGAAGACCGGGTGGCGGGCATCGTGGCTGCCTATGATTTCTCAAAGGCGCGCACCATTGTGGACGTCGGCGGCGGAAAAGGCACGCTGATCACCGCCATCCTGAAAGCCAACCCGCAGGCCACCGGCATTCTGTTTGATGCTCCAACGGTCCTTGCCGAAGCAGAAAACTATCTGGCCGATAACGGTGTGGCAGACCGCTGCCGGACCGTTGCCGGTGATTTCTTTCAGGATACGGTCCCAGCGGGTGCGGATATCTACATTCTCTCAAACATCCTGCATGACTGGGAAGATGCCCGTGTCCAGCTGATTCTGAACAACTGCTCCGGGGTGATGCCGCCTGACAGCAGGCTTTTGGTGATTGAGCAGCTTATGCCGGAGCAGGTTCTGGATGCGCCGGTAACGGTTGCCAGCGATGTAAGCATGATGCTGCTTTTGCGTGGCCGGGAGAGAACTGAGGCCGAGTACGGGGAGATTCTGTCACTGGCAGGGTTGCAGGTTACGTCGCTTATACCGTTTGCGGCAACCCGGATTTACAGCGGCAGAAAAACCAACTGGGCAATCATCGAAAGCAAACGGTTGTGAATGTGCGGGGGATGTTTCCATGAAAGGTTTTGCTCACCCTGAATATGCAGGCTCACTGGCTGAGTTCGGCATGCCGAAAGAACTGCCGAACTGCGGCGGCTGGATACTGGAACGTCCGATTGCCGACACACCGTATCGTGATGCAATGGGCTGCTACCCCCTGTTTGTCTGCCGTGACTGGTCACAGCTTGCCGCTGACCTGCATACGCTCCGGCACGGTCTGGTCAGTCTGGGGTTGGTTACCGATCCGTTCGGTCAATATGATGAGGCATTGTTACGACACTGTTTTGATAGTGCCGCCCCCTTTAAGGAACATTTTGTCGCCGACCTTTCGCAGCCGGTCAACAGCATCGTTTCATCCCACCATCGCTATTACGTCCGTAAGGCGCTCAAAAATATCACGGTTGTCATCAGTGAAGAGCCAAGCCGGTTTGTTGAGGAGTGGACAGAGCTGTACGGCAACTTGACCCAAAAGTTCAATATCAAGGGTATCCGGGCGTTTTCAAGCCGTTCATTCGAGAAACAGCTGGGCATTCCCGGTGCGGTTCTGTTTCGGGCACAGCACCAGGGGGAAACGGTGGCAGCCCACCTGGTATATGCCCACGATGATGTCTGCTATGGCCATCTGGTGGGGTGCAGCGAAATAGGACAGAAACTGCTGGCCTCTTACGCGCTCTATTGGACTGAGATTGAATATTTTTCCGACAAGGCGCGCTGGTTTGACTGGGGAGCCGGGGCGGGCGTGTCCAATGAGAATAACGGGTTGACGCAATTCAAGAGTGGCTGGTCAACGGGAACCAGGATGAGCTGGTTCTGCGGGAAAATATTCAATCAGGAACAGTATGCGGAAATCGTCAGGCAGAAGGGCATCACTGAAACCGGCTATTTCCCTGCCTACAGGATGGGTGAGTTTGGATAAAGGGAGTTACCGTGACCATACAACAACAGTTCATATCACTTGATTGTCCATCAGAATGGAAACAGGCTCTGACCGGTATCAGACACTCCTTTGGCCATACCTGGGAAAACTGTTACGCCATGTATCTAACCACGGGCATGCAGACCTATCTCTACTGCTTTGAGGCGGAGGGGGTCCGGATTGTCTGCCCGGTGGCGGAACGGGAGCATGGCGGAGCGGTTGATATTGTTAAGCCCTTCGGTTTTTCAGGTTTTACCGGTACCGGCAGTTTCCCCGGCTTTCACGATCACTGGAAGGAGTTTGCAAAACAACGCGGCTATGTCTGCGGCTATCTGGGAATTAACCCGCTTTTTCATTGCAGCAGTTACTCCGGACAGGAAGATGTCTTCCATTATGATGCAATACATCTGCTGGATCTGACCCTTGACCAGGAAGAGCTCTGGGCAAACCTTTCCACCAACAGAAAGCGCCAACTGAAAGATTGGTCCAGGATCAGTGCTGATTTCATATTTGATAAGCTTGCGCTCATCGATTTTTTCCATGCGCAACACCAGAAGTTCTTTAGCAGTAAGGGCGCTGAAAGATTCTATTCTTTTTCTGATGATACCCTCTCGTTCCTGTTTAACCTAGACAATGTGCTGATGGTGGGAGCGGGTGGTCCAGGGGGGGTTGAAGCGGTTTCGGTCTTTGCCTACACCGATGATGTCGGGGAATATCTGTTTAATATATCACTGCCAAGCGGCAAAGAGCACAGCTCGTTCCTGATCTGGTACGGTGTTAATCACCTGAAGGAGTTGGGTATTCCACTTTTGAACCTGGGGGGCGGACAGGGCGGGGTAGGAGAGTTCAAACGCTATTTCGGTGGCAAGGAACTGCCGCTCTGTTGCAGCAAGCAGGTCTACGATCCGCAGCGTTACCGGCAGCTTTGTCAAAGTGTAGATGCCGATCCAGATGATCTGTCCGGTTACTTTCCGGCGTACCGCAAAACGACCCAAGCATGTTTGCAAGGAGGAAGTTATGATTGAGCCTGTCTACTTACGGGCACTGGAGCTGTCTGATGCTGCCCTGGTGCATACATGGCATAACGACAGAAATCTGTATGAACTGCTGGGAGGCCCCTTTCATTTTGTAAGCCGCCATGCAGTGGAAGCCTGGCTGGATCGCAAGACATCCTATGCCGCCTCTTCCGACGAAGTCAGTCTTGCCATCTGCGTGGCAGCTTCAGGCAAGCATATTGGAAATATTTATCTTCGTCATATCAACTGGATAACCAGTCATGCCGAGATGCAGATATTGATTGGTGACAGTAGCGAGCGATCAAAGGGTTATGGCTCCTCTGCCCTCAGGCAGATTTTGTCCTATGCCTTCAACGACCTTGGACTGAACCGAATATATCTGTACGTCCTGACTGAAAATGCTACTGCCGCACATTCCTATGAAAAAAACGGCTTCAGCCTGGAAGGTACGCTGCGGGGACATATCATGAAGCAGGGGTGCCGGAAAGATGTACATATTATGGCTATCAGTGCCGGTGAGTATCTGCACCGGCTGGAGTCATCCGCCTGAAACAGCTGCTGCTGGGGAGAGATGCTATGAAAAAGACTATTGAAGATCTGGCTGTTTACGGTGCAGTCCCTGCTTTCCGGGAAACCCTGCATGTGGGGCGTCCCAATATGGGAGACCGCAAACGGTTTTATGAGCGGATTGACAGCATGCTGGACAGAAAGTGGCTGAGCAATAATGGGCCATATGTGCAGGAGTTTGAACAGCGGGTGGCCGACATGATCGGCGTCAAACACTGCATAGCCATGTGCAACGGCACGATTGCCCTGGAAATTGCCATTCGCGCTCTTGGGTTGAAAGGCGAAGTCATCCTTCCTTCCTTTACCTTTGTGGCCACTGCCCATGCGCTGCAATGGCAGGAGATTACCCCGGTTTTTTGCGATATTGATCCGGTGACCCACACCATTGATCCGGCCTGCATCGAAAAAATGATCACCCCGCGGACCACCGGCATCATCGGCGTGCATGTCTGGGGCCGACCCTGTAACATCGAGGCCCTGGAAAAGATTGCCGTGGAACACAATTTAAAGCTGCTCTTTGATACGGCGCATGGTTTCGGCTGTTCCTACAATGGCCGTATGCTTGGCAGCTTCGGTAATGCCGAGGTTTTCAGCTTTCATCCCACAAAGTTTTTCAACACCTGCGAGGGGGGGGCAATCGTTACTGACGATGATGCCCTGGCCCAAAGAATCCGTTTGATGAAGAATTTCGGGTTTTCCGGAAAACATGACGACGTTATCTATGTCGGCACCAATGGCAAGATGAGTGAGTTTTCGGCGCTGACCGGGTTAACCAACCTTGAAAGCATCGATACGTTTGTCGCCATAAATTATGAAAATTACGAGGTGTACCGGGAAGAGCTGTGTGGTCTGCCGGGGGTTGCGCTCATCAGCTACAACCAGCAGGACAAGTGCAATTACCAGTATGTGGTGCTTGAGATTGATGAACGTGTCACCGGCGTCGGCAGAGATCGGCTTGTGGAGATTCTTCGCGCTGAAAATGTCCTGGCCCGGCGCTATTTTTATCCGGGGTGTCACCGTATGGAGCCCTACCGTTCTTACTTTCCGAACGCCGGACTGGTACTGCCGGAAACGGAGCGGCTCGTGCAACGTGTACTGTCACTGCCCACCGGGACGGCCGTCGGTCGGGAAGAGATCAGGAAAATCTGTCAGATAATCAAGTTGGCAGTCTCATACAGCGCTGAAAAAGAGGAGCGTCTGACAAGCCGTTTTGTGATGGAGCCTCAAGAGAATATTCAGTATGAACCGCTGCCGGCGCTTATGAGGGCATAACCAGAAAAGCCGGCACTAACAGGTTGTTGAACAACCTGCTAAGACAGGAAAGGAAAACTCAGATGATGATAAGGGTCAAATACACTGACAACAGTTACGATATGGTCTGCCCGGAATTGCTGGACCATCTTCTTGAGTTGGGCTCGGTTGCGGAATTTCAGCGGCGGGACGGCTGGGTGACAAGCAGTTCCTACGCAGTACGCGGTTCAGAAAAAAAGGATTACTTCGGGGTTGAGAGACGAGAGAAACATTCCCTTGAGTACGACATGTAAGGGACCCGTTTTTTGGAGGTTCGGTATGAAGAAGCTACCCGGTATTTGTTATTCCGTTTTGCGTGTTTTTCTCGCGCTGCACTTGATGTTTATTTCAGGGGTATGCTTCTCAACGCCTTCTGCCATGGCAACTACCCCTGAGCCGCTTGTTGCCATCCATGTTTCCGAACTTACCCAGGCTCTGGAAACCATGCCTGCGGTTACGCCCACTCCCACCGGACCCGGCACCACCGGCTACCAGTGGTGGTACACCACCTGGCGCTATTTTGTTGCTTATGAGTCCTTGAAAGAAGCGCTGAAATCCGACGGAACCCCCTATCAGGTGATCAGTGACAGTGACATTGCAGCCGGAAAACTGCGCAACGCCGACGGGACGCCGCGCTACCCAATCCTGATCAGCCTGGCGGCGGAAGCGATCGCCGACAACCAGGTTTCCCCCCTGCGTGAGTATGTTAATGCGGGAGGCTTCCTGCTGGTTGGTTCTTCGTCCTTTACCCGCAGGCCGGACGGCACGCACCGGGGGAATTTTGCCCTGGCAACGGAGATGGGGGTGCGCATGACCTATTCCAGCCCGGGTAATTCCAACGACTGGAACTGGTATGGCAACTCCCGGCTTACCAAGGTGACCGAGCATCGTCTGACCAGTCATATTCCAAGCGGCATCCTGGTCTGGAGTGCGCCGTTCCATGACGAAGAGATCCCCTGGGGTGTCTCGCCGTCGCACAAGATCCATCAGATGCATCTGGCCTTCAGGGCGACTGCCGGTGGCGCAACGGTGCTTGCCAACGGCATTGTCGGGCCGCTACTGACGGTCAATCAGTATGGAGCGGGGCAGATAATTTTCAACGGGCAGTTTCAGCCGCTGATCGGTCATGGGGCCACTGATCCGTCCATGTACCCCTACCTCTTTTTCCGCAGGGCCATTGAATGGGCCTTTGAGTCGTTCAGGTTGCCGGTTGTCAAGCTCAGCCCCTGGCGTTATGCCCATGATGCGGCGTTTGTGGCGCGCCATGATTTTGAAAACAATACGGACAGTATCCGCACCATAGAATCGTCTGCACAGTTTGAAAAATCTCTGGGGGTCAAGGGGGATTATTACTTTTGCACGGGTACCCTGCGCGAAGAGATGGGCGGAGATGCAGCAGTTGTTACCGGGCTGAAAAATGCGGTTTCACAATATGGCGCAACCATCGGTTCGCACAATGGCGGACTCAAGAACCCGGTGAACAGCGCTTTGGTTCCAGCGGATTATGACTACTGGCATTGGGGGCCGGATGAGGCGCTGGATACGGCCCCGCCCGGATATGCAAGCGGCAAGGCCTATGCTTCAGCCTCTGTCCAGAAATCTTTTAGCGATATAGAAGGCTGGCTGGATGGGGTTGACAATGGCCGGACCGGTTGCGGAGCGCTGAAGAACTGCCCCCGCAGTTGGGTCTCACCGTTTTTTAACTCAACCCGTGAAGATTCACGGGATGTTCTGGATCAACTGGTCTCCGTGGTGATGGGGGAGCAGAAAATCAGCCCGTTTCCCACCAGGACCATCTCCTACAAAACAGCCGGTAAACGCTTTTCAACCATTTCATTGCCGGTCAGTGATTGGTTTACCGGCGTACTGGTGGCGGAGAGTACGGAAGGCCATACCACCAGTTCCATACGCGCTGCGGTGGATTTCTATCACAACCTTGGCGCGTTGCTTAACTTCTACAGTCATCAACCTTCAAATAATGGGGGGGCACAGCAGGAATACATTACCTACAGCATGACCAAACCCCGGTTATGGTCAACCAATGCCGTGGAGGTAAGCGACTGGTGGCGCGTGCGCTCAAGTGTTGTTGTAACCCCCACGGTCACCACAACTGCTGATTCCTACGTTGCCACGGCAACGGTTTCCGGAGCGGCTGACCCGGATACCGCCATTGAACTGGTGATTCCCCAAAGTTATACCGGCAGTCCGGTGGTCTATCTGAACGGCCAGCCTGCCGCATCCTCAGAGTACAGAACCATGGCCAACGGCCTGAAAATACGGGTCGGCACCACGGTAAGTACGGTACGGGTGCAGAATGCCGTGAACATGGCTCCCACAGGGGTCAATGACAGCTACAGTACGAACCAGAACAAAACATTGACCGTGGCTGCCCCCGGGGTGCTGGCCAATGACACGGACCCTGAAGGATTGCCGTTGACCGCCCAGAAGGTAAGCAATCCAGCGCACGGCACGGTGACCCTGGGTAGCAACGGTTCGTTTACCTACATCCCGAGCACCGGCTATAGCGGCAGTGACAGTTTCACCTACCGGGCCAGTGACGGCCTGACCACCTCAAATCCGGTGACTGTAACCATCACGGTTGTTGCAAACCAAGCGCCGGTAGCAGTCAATGACAGCTACAGCACCAATCAGAATACGCCTTTGACCGTCGTTGCTCCCGGTGTGCTGGCAAACGACACTGATCCCGAAGGTGGAACACTGACAGCCCAGAAGGTGAGCAACCCCTTGCACGGCACGGTGACCCTGAACAGCAACGGTTCCTTTACCTACACGCCGACCACCGGCTATAGCGGTGGCGACAGTTTCACCTACCGGGCAAGTGACGGCTCGCTCACTTCCAACACGGCAACGGTGTCGTTCACGGTTATTCCGGTGAACCAGGCCCCGGTGGCCGGCAACGACAGCTACAGCACCAATCAGAATACGACCCTGAGCATCGCTGCTCCTGGTGTGCTGGCCAACGACACTGATCCGGAAGGGGCGACTCTGACGGCACAACTGGTCAGTGGCCCCTCCCACGGAGCCCTTACCCTGAACAACAACGGTTCCTTCACCTATACGCCAACCACCGGCTATAGCGGCAGCGACAGTTTCAGCTACCGGGCCGGCGATGGTTCGCTCACCTCCGGGGCGGCAACGGTCGCGCTTACCATCAATGCGGCAGGCAGCAACCTTTTCACCGATGATTTCACCCGCGCCCCCGGCCTGCCGGACCCGCTGGCGCCGTGGACTGTCAAATCCGGAACCTGGTCCGTCAGTAATGGTGTGCTGCAAGGTTCCGCAACAGCCCAGAATTACAGTTATATCTATGCGGTACCCAACCCCGAGTGGCGTGATTACAGCGTGGAAGCTCAACTCCAGTTTCCGGCCGGAGCCTTCGGCGGAGGTATTGGGGGACGTCTGAATCCGGGCAACGGTGAACATTATGGCGCCTGGATCTATCCTGATGGCTCCATCGGTGGTTCAAACACGCTGAAACTGGTGAAATTCCGCACCTGGACCAGCTGGAGCGGCACTCCCATGCAGCAGGTGAATGTTCCCAGCGTCGGAACCGGTTGGCACACCCTGAAAATGGTTTTTACCGGCAACAGGATTCAGGTCTATTACGATGGCGCGCTGAAGATAGATGTGACGGACAATAACTTTGATTCCCGTGCTGCCTTTGCAACCGGCGGTATCAGCGGAGAACTCTGGACCTACACAAATACCTATGTCATGGGGATGGACAATGTCGTGGTGGGGGGTGTGCCATGAAAGCGGCGTTCATGAATCTGGACCGGAACAATTTTTTCTACAACTACTTTCTTGAAAATAAAATTCTGAAGCAATCCGGTGGCTTGCCGGCAGAAGAGCTGGTTGAAAGAATCATGTTTCTGGCCAGGTTTGCCTGGCGTAATCACCCCGGCTATTACGCAGACGGGCGCATCGAGAACCTGCTTTTTAATTTCGGCTTGAAACTGGATGAGTATGCCGATGCTGCCACGGCAGAAAAGAAGAGAAAAAGTTTGCTGCCTGACCTGAAAAGCATTTCAATCCTGCATCTGGCCACAGAATTGTATCAGGTTGGCGGGCATACGCGGATACTGTACCAGTTCATCAAGCGTCATGCTGTTGAAAACCAGGTTATTGTGCTCACCAGCCAATGTAAAAAGAAGCTGCCGCAGTGGTTTGTCGATGGAATCGGTGAGATACCGGTCATCATCCTTGATGAATTGGACTCAGTTTTTGAGCGGGCTGCCGTACTCAGGCAGATTGCCGACCTCTCCCAAAAAATCATGCTCTACCAGCATCCCTGGGATGCGGTGCCGGTTATTGCCTTGTCCTGCAAAGACGCTCCGCCGGTGTTGCTGGAGAATCATGCCCATTCCTGGTTCTGGCTGGGCGCCTCTATTGCCGACATGGTTATTGCCCACACCAGTTTCCATACCCTGTTCACGCAGATCATGCGTCCCGTCAAAAATTCCTGGTATCTGCCCTTCACCCAGCTTGACGATCTACAGGCGATCACCACCCCGGCAGACAAGTTGCAGGCCAGAGAACGCCTCGGCATCCCTGCTGATTGCATCTGTCTGATAACACTGGGCACCGCAGAGAAATTCATACCCAATGCCGACTACAACTTTTATGCAACGGCTCATAAGATCGTGGAGCGCTTTGATAGGGTGCAGCTCTACGTTATTGGAAGTGCCTATGATGACCGGTATCCGGTCAACCGGGATAAAATCCACTTTCTGGGATACCTGGCCGATCCTGACGACTATTACCGGGCCGCTGACATTTGTCTGGATGCTCTGCCGCAGCCATCACTGGGGGCAACCCTCTATGCAACCCTGATCGGCATGGCCTGCCCGATGTATAAATACGGCTCCGGCCTGGTCTTTAACAGCAGAAACTTTTCAGATACCAAACTATATGACCAGCATGTCGGTTCAGTGCAAAATGAGGAAGAGTATCTGGAAAAACTTGGTTTTCTGATTGAGCATCCTGAAATCAGGCAGCAGATTGCCGCAGAAATCAGGCACGACTATGTCACGCTCTATTCACGGGAGCAGGTTGCGCAGAATCTTGCCAGGATGTTTGACGCTGCAGAACGGCTGGAACATGCGCCTGCCATGATTCCTGATGCTCAATTCAGATGTGATACTGAAAGTGCGGAAATTGCCGATGCCGGTTGTCTTCAGGATGTTTACGGCAGCCTGCTGTATTTTGACGGCTGTTTCAGCCTGAAGGACAAAGCCCTTGTTCTTGCACGCTTGCTGGTCAATCCGCTCTACGGGATTGAAGTTTTGGAGCTTGCAGGGCGGTTGCTGCTCCGTAAGGCAAAAGCGCTGTTCTTTATACCAGAGGTAAGCAGGAGGGCGTATGGCTCGCATTATCGCGTTTTATCTGCCTCAGTATCATCCGATTCCGGAAAATGATCAGTGGTGGGGTAAGGGATTTACCGAATGGACCAATACCGGCAAGGCAAAACCGCTCTTTCCCGGCCATTATCAGCCCCATGTGCCGGCTGATCTTGGCTACTACGACCTGCGCGTGCCGGAGACACGCAGCGCCCAGGCAGAGATGGCACAGGAGTACGGTATCGAGGCCTTCTGCTACTATCATTACTGGTTTGCCGGCAAGCAAATCCTTGAGCGGCCGTTGCATGAAGTGCTGCAATCCGGACAGCCGGATTTTCCCTTTTGTATCTGCTGGGCCAATCAGACCTGGTCAGGAATCTGGCATGGCAGCCCGGACAGAATTCTGATTGAACAGACCTATCCGGGAGAAGCGGATCACCGGACCCACTTTCATGAACTGTTGCCGCTTTTATCGGATAAACGCTATCTGAGGGTCGATGATAAGCCGCTCATTGTCATCTATCGTCCCAACGATATCCCGGACCTGGCCGGGTTCATTCAACTCTGGAAGCAGATGGCTGTGCAGGCAGGTCTGGCGGGTCTGCACATGGTGGCAACCATCCATGGCAAACAGCCCTGGGACTTCCGGCAGTACGGCTTTGATGCTGCTGTGATGCAGTACCTTCCACCTTTGCGGCGTAATACTTACGTTTCATGGCGGCAACCGTTCAAAAAAATGTTCCGGCTTTATCAGGAAAAAACCGGCAAACCAACCATTCACAGGTATGAGGATGTCATGCTGGAGATGCTGCCGGACGCCGGTTCCGCCGCCGTGTACCCCTGTCTGGTTCCCAACTGGGACAATACCCCCCGCAGTAACAGCAATGGCTTGGTATTACAGGACTCAACTCCCGAACTATTCAGACACCAACTGAAAAAATCGCTGAAAAATCTCCGGAATGTAGCGGAGGATCATGCCATCATCTTTGTCAAATCCTGGAACGAGTGGGCCGAAGGAAATCATCTCGAGCCTGATCTCAAGTTTGGCAGAGCCTATCTTGAAGTTATTCGTCAGGAACTGCTCAATTGATATATTTCTAACCGATGGTACTATTATCGAATGCGTGCGAAAACAGTGCAAACCATTCAAAAGAGCCGACGAGCGCCCAGTGGAGTGCAAACCTATGAAAGAACCAGGCCCCACAGCTACGAAGACAACGAAGCAGGTTGACGCTGATCTGACATTGCGCAAACAGGCGGAAAAAGTGGTTCGGGATATGCCGCACGAACCTTTGTCGCCTGACGATGCAAAACTGCTGCATGAACTGCGTGTGTATCAGGTTGAGTTGCAGATGCAGAATGATGAGTTGCACAACACCCGCCATGAATTGGAACTTTCCCGTGAACGCTACTTTGACCTTTACGATCTGGCGCCGGTCGGTTATCTGACCATCAGCCCCCAGGGGCTGATACTGGAAACCAATCATGCGGCGGCCTCCATGCTGGGCGTGGAAAAAAAAGAACTGCTCAACAAGGAGTTTCAACGCTTTATCTATCCTGAAGACCTGGAACTCTATGTTTTGCACCGCAAACAGTTCAATGGCTGCATGGCCCCCAAGAGTTGTGAGCTCCGTTTGGTTTGCTGCGGACATGCAGCGCCCGTCTGGATGCATCTGCAGGCAAGCATGTCGGAAGAGGGAGAATACCGGGTCACCCTGATTGACATAAACCAGCGTAAAATTGATGAGATGAAGTTGCTGGAGAGTGAGGAGCGTTTCAGAAGCCTGGTCATGGCTGCAGCAAGCGGCGTTATTCTGCAGGAACGCAGCGGTAAGATCATTGCCTGGAATGAAACGGCAGAGCAGGTGTTTGGTCTCAGCGCCGGCCAGGCGATTGGCCTGGATGCCACACAGTACGAGTGGCAGACCTACCGGGAGGACGGGACGCTGTTTCCGGGTGCTGAGCATCCTTCCATGCAGACCTTTGCCACGGGCAAACCATGTGTCAACGTTGTTATGAAAGTACTGCGCGGCAGCGGAGATTTTTCCTGGATCAACATCAATACCGGCCCACTGTTCAGAAGCGGCCAGTCAACCCCCTACGCCGTGGTCATCACCTTTGCCGACATCACCGAGCGGAAGCAGGCGGAGAGCATTCTGCAGGCCCGTCTGAGAATAAGCGACTATGCCTATACGCATTCGCTTGATGAACTTTTGACAATAGTTCTGGATGAAGCCGAGGCCCTGACCGGCAGCCGGGCCGGATTCTTTCATTTTGTGGATGCTGATCAGGTGAATCTGACGTTGCAAACATGGTCAAGCAATACCTTGACCGGTATCTGCACCGCTGAAGGTAAAGACCGGCACTACCCGCTGGACAGCGCCGGTGTATGGGCTGACTGCATCCGCGAAAGACAAGCATTGATCCACAACGACTATCACGCGCTGCCGAACCGCAAGGGACTGCCTGACGGACATATTCCGGTGCAGAGAGAGCTTGTGGTGCCGATTTTCCGGAACAAGCTGATTGTTGCCGTGATGGGGCTTGGTAATAAGCAAAGCGATTACACTGCCCATGACATGACAACCGCCCAACACTTGGCCAGTCTGGCCTGGGATATCGTGAAACGCAAAAGGGCAGAAGAAGAGCTGAGTAAAAGCCAGGAAATGTTTGCCCAGTTTATGAAACATTCGCCGATTTACGCGTACATCAAGGAAGTGACTGCCACTGAAAGCCGCATACTGCAGGCCAGTGATAATTTGCAACAGATGGCCGGTATAAAAGATGTGCCGGTGCTCGGTAAAACCATGGCGGAGCTGTTTCCGCCCGAGCTGGCCGCCAAAATCACTGCCGACGATATCAAGGTTGTTTCAGATGGTGAAGTACTGCTCAACCATGAAGAGTTCCAGGGCCGTTACTACTCCAGCGTCAAATTCCCGATTGTTTCAGGAGATCAGACCCTTCTGGCCGGTTTTACCATAGACATTACTGACCGCAAGCTGGCGGAAGAATCGCTGATGGTCAAGGCCCAGCAACTGGAAGAGTTAAATCAATTGCTGGAAAAACGTATTGCTGAAACGGTGAACGACCTGCGCCAGAAGGACGAACTGCTGATCCAGCAGGGACGTATGGCCGCCATGGGAGAGATGATCAACAACATTGCCCACCAATGGCGGCAACCGTTGAACAATATCGGGCTGATCGTGCAGAGTTTGCAGCTTACCTTCAAGGCAGGCACACTCACCACCGAGATCATGCACAAGGATATTGCCAACACCATGCAGCTTCTGCAGCAAATGTCCGCCACCATAGATGATTTTCGTAATTTTTTCAGTCAGGACAAGGTGCTCCAGACCTTTACCGTCAATAAGGCCATCAAACGTTCCCTCAACTTCATGCTGCCATCCCTTAAAAACAGTAATATTGTTGTGCGTTGCGATGAGCAGCCTGATGTTCAGGCGGAAGGGTATCCCGGTGAGTACACCCAGGCCATGCTCAATATTTTTACCAATGCCAAGGACGTGCTGCTGGAACGGGAAATAGCGATGCCCTGCATCGATATCCGCATTTTTAGTGAAAACGGTCGTTCGGTGGTGACCATTACGGACAATGGCGGCGGCATACCGGAAACGGTGCTGCCCAAGATATTTGATCCGTATTTTACCACCAAGGGAAATGGTATCGGCACCGGTATCGGCCTGTTCATGTCCAAGGTGATCATTGAAAAGAACATGCAGGGACGCCTGACAGCCAGCAATGCTGAAAGCGGGGCTGAATTCAGAATAGAGTTGTAAGGGACTCCAGTGTGTCCGGTTCGGTATTTGCATTTTAGCCTCCCCTCCCTTGACGGGAGGGGATTGAGGGGAGGGTGAAGCTGCAATGGAGTCACTTCGTGGCAATTTCCCCCTCCCCCTAACCCCCTCCCGCAAGGGGCGGGGGGACTTTTAAGGCCACAGCAATAACCTAACCCGCACTACTGAAGGTACTTACCAATAAATAACCATAAAAGGCCATTGCGTGCGTAACGGCAAAGCACACACAACAGTAGCATTATTCGCACATTACCGGGGCTGGGTCATCATGGCTCTGTTTGCCGCCATGATTTTCGTGGGTTGCTTTGCCATGGTGATCATATTGGATGTCTCAAACTGGGGGATGCCGACCGCCCTCGGTCTTATGTTTCTGTTTGTTATGGGCGGCATTCTGACCATGTTTGCCGTGGCCACCAGAAACCTGCTGCTCAAAACCAGCCTTGAAGCTGCTGAAAGCGCAAACCAGGCCAAATCAAGGTTTCTGGCAAACATGAGCCATGAAANNAAATCCGCACCCCCATGAACGGCATAATCGGGATGTCCGAACTGTTGCTTGAAGCTGATTCTCCCGAAAAACAAAAGCATTACGCCAAGCTGTTGCACAGTTCTGCCGAGATGCTGCTGGCGATCATTGACGATGTGCTGGATCTTTCCAAGATTGAGAGCGGTGGGATAGAGCTGGAACATGTCCCGGTCAACGTCCGGGAACTGATTGCAGCTTCATGTCATCTGTACACGGAAAAGGCCAGGCTGAAACAGGTGTCAATGGACTGCCACGTGGCAGAGGATCTGCCTGAAACTGTGTACGGTGATCCTACCCGCTTCAGCCAGGTGTTGAACAACCTGCTGCTCAATGCGGTGAAATTTACCGATCACGGAAGCATCAACCTGTCGGTGACGGTACAAACCCATCAGGCGGATTCTTTGCTGCTTTTGTGTGTGGTGNNGATCGATTTACCCAGGCTGACAAATCTACAACCCGGATACGTGGCGGCAGTGGTCTCGGTCTTGCCATATCCAGGCAGCTTTGCGAACTGATGGGCGGGGATATCGGTGTCACAAGCAGCCCCGGCAAAGGTTCCAGTTTCTGGTTTACCGTCCGCTTCGGCCTGCATCTGGCTACGTTTTCGGATACTCCGGAAAACAGGTTTAGCGGTGGGTTTTCTCCGGTGCTGCTCCAAGGAATCCGTATCCTGCTGGTTGAAGACAACCCCACCANNAGTTGCTGGGAGTCACCATGCTGGAGAAAGCAGGCGGCTCTGTGGTAATGGTGGATACCGGCACCAAGGCCCTTGAGGCCTTTGAGCATGAGCCGTTTGACCTTGTTCTGATGGACTGCCTGATACCGGGAATAGATGGCTATGCAGTGACCCGGATCATCCGCACGCTTGAACAACAGGGGGCAGCGGAGAAGCCGGAAACCATGGCTGCCCGTACCAGGATTATCGCTGTGACCGCCAATGCTCTGGCAGGGGACCGGGAAAAATGTCTGGCCGCCGGTATGGATGATT
>DIUT01000063.1:120876-121268 GCA_002423105.1 Geobacter sp. UBA6151
TAGCCCATCGCCTTAAGTCAGGCAGCGCCGAGCTTGGCGCCGTCAAGCTGACTGAGCTTTTCAAAGTTATGGAAGCCACTGCCGACAGCAGTACGACCGAAGAGTTGAGCCACCTGCTTTCACAGATAGAATCCCAATTCCTGGAAATACGGCAAGCCTTGCTTGAGCTTGCAACAGGAGACACTGCCCCATGAGCACTCTGATCTCTCCAACTGCCGACAAAGTTCTGATTGTAGACGATGATTTCAGGACCCGCGTGATTGCCCGGGCCGCACTGGAAGCGGCAGGTTTTGAAGTGACGGAGGCTGCCAGTGGCGAAGAAGCCCTGGCGCAGCTTGCAAGCTATACTCCTGACCTTATCCTGCTTGACGTGATGATGCCGGTTATGGATG
>DIUT01000063.1:121312-121468 GCA_002423105.1 Geobacter sp. UBA6151
CCTCAAACCGGTCCAGTGGCTTATTCTGCCCCACCGGATCAGCTTTATCATACGCTCCAGCCGCACAACCAGAGCGCTCAAGGAAAGCGAAAGTCGTTTCCGTTCCATCATGGACCTGACGCCGGCCATCGCTGTTCAGGGATATAATCTGAACGG
>DIUT01000063.1:121497-121697 GCA_002423105.1 Geobacter sp. UBA6151
AAAGTCTGCTTGAGTTGATCATACCTCCTGCAATGCGCCAGGATGTGCGCAACGCCATGACCTGGATGGCTGAAAGCGGACAGCCGATTCCTCCCGGCGAGTTGCAGCTGATGCGGAAGGACGGTTCACTGGTGCCGGTTTTTTCCGGCCATGCCCTGCTCTGTCCCCCCGGCCGTGAGCCGGAACTGTTCTGTATGGAT
>DIUT01000063.1:121723-121913 GCA_002423105.1 Geobacter sp. UBA6151
AGCCATGAAATCCGCACGCCGCTCAGCGCGCTGATGGGGAACATCAAGCTGCTTGCCGGAACCCCGCTTGGGTCACAGCAGCAGGAGTACCTAAACGATAGTATGGCTGCCTCCAGAATACTGTTGCAGGTTATTAACGATGTCCTGGATTACTCCAAGATTGAAGCAGGCAAGATTGACCTGCAAAATG
>DIUT01000003.1 GCA_002423105.1 Geobacter sp. UBA6151
GACAGTGATTCCGACTCGGATAGTGACTCTGACTCGGATAGTGACTCTGACTCCGACAGTGATTCCGACTCCGACAGCGACTCTGACTCGGATAGCGACTCAGACTCGGATAGTGATTCAGACTCCGATAGTGATTCAGACTCCGATAGTGATTCAGACTCCGACAGCGACTCTGACTCCGACAGCGACTCTGACTCGGACAGTGACTCCGACTCGGACTCCGATAGTGACTCGGACTGCGACAGTGATTCAGATTCCGACAGTGATTCAGACTCCGACAACGATTCCAATGGCAACAACGGTCACGGCAACGGCGACCAGGATGCCCCTGGCAATTCCGGCGATCACAATAATGCCGAGAACAGCGAGAACTCAGGACAAGGTAACAGCGGCAACGGTAATCAAGACCAAGGTAGCGGTCATGGTAATTCAGGAAATGGTGGCAATAACGGTCATGGCAACGGCGACCAGAATGCCCCTGGCAATTCCGGTGATCACAACAATGCCGAGAACAGTGAAAACTCCGGAGAAGGAAACAGTGGTAATTTCCACGCTGATGCCGGAAACGATTTCTTTAACTTCGGTGATGCCTTGCCAGATGCTTCTGCTGATGGTGGTGGTAGTTGGACTGATATGATTGAGGTTGATTTGAACGACGGTTCAGCCACGCAAAGCGGCAGTTGGACAACCGAAATTGATGGTAATAATGATAACAATACTCTTGATAGTGATTCTACCAATTCAGGGGAGGGTTCAGACGGCGGTGGATGGGATGTCGCTCAAATGCCTGTTGATGTTGATGACAAAATTGGCTGGTAATCTGTAAGTTTTTTCAATAAAAAGACGGCATTCCATTTCAGATGGATGCCGTCTTTTTATTAAAGCCACGTGATGGACTGATTGCTGCCGCTATAAAGCAATTATTGGGGTTGCAAGTCAGGGAATGCACTACCGGAAAAAAGGGAGCACTATGGGAGTCATCAAAAGAACTCTATATCGTGGGAGTATTCTGGGCAAACCGCGCCATCGTAACTTATTCCTCGATATGGAGGAAAACATCCATATTCATTATCGCGACCTTCGAATTGAAATGAGTCGAGGTGAGTTTGAAGATTTCGCTGCCATATTTCTAAAGCAGTCTAAAGAGCTGCAAACCATCATCCATGAAAAAAAATACCAGGATGGCACGTTGCCGAATGCCAATCAGGATGATGTGCGGGTGTGGACCGAGTCGCGCCTCAAACATGAGGTCAAATATCACCCGCAGCGTTTCTCCCTGGAGGAATGTGGCGACGGCTATCACTTCCACTATCGCAACTATAAACTCCTGATCGACCCCGACGAGTTCAAGCAGATTGCACACCTGTTCAAGAGCCTGGATGTGGATAGCGCGTATGCATCCACCTACGACGAAGTCCTTGAATTGCTGGAGGATAATGATGTCGACTTTTCGCTGGATGCGGGCAATGTGCCCGGAGAACTGCTGGCAATTGCCGTGGCTCAGCATCACATCCCTAAAATAAGGGACATTTTTAATTATATTGGCTTTGCTCAAGAAATAGCAGGCGAGGAACGCCGCTACACCGGTACACGGCTTACTGTTGTGGCCAGAGTGGACACATCACGCACCGCTCTTGATTACAAGCGTTTTCGGGGTTTAAGCCATACCGGAAGACTGGTTGATTTTTTGTCGCGGAACGGCGCCACTATTGATCCCAACGAATTGAATCTCATTAAATGCCAGGTTATCGATCTCTACTCTGCGATCAAATCTGCAAAAAAAATGAATGTCGAGACAGACCAACAGTTGTGGCTTTATTCACCGACCAACAAACAGGTCATTTTTCCCTATAGCCAAACCGTGCGGGGCGGCAAGATTGAAGCAGAGGCGCTGTACAAGGCCTGGAGCGGATTGCTGGCTCGCCTTCAACTGGGTTTTGTCAAGCCGGACAAAGAAGTATTCCCGGCTGATGAACAGGCTGCTTTACAACTCAAAGTACCGGCATTCCTGAACAGAGATGTTGCTGCTTTTGCTGCTGTGGACAAGATTTACATAATGGGTTCGGCAGTGCGTGGCGATATGGGGTGGTATCGTGCACCGTTTGTGCATGGCAAGCTTGCCAAGCTCGGCTCGGATGTGGACATTCTGGTCGAGATCAATCCGGCAAGAGAGGGTGATATTCCCGCCCACTGGCATTTGATCAACCCGGAATCGTCCAATCATTGCGCTGTGTATCATGTCGCTCAGATACCCCTTTCTGGTGGCGGGGCTGAATGGACAAAACAATATCCGAACATGGAATTTAGCCACCATATTATTGACGCCTACGTTTATCTCCCTTCCCGCGGGTATCATCAGGAAAAGGATGATTTCCTGAAAAAATTTGGGGCCAAGCTTTTCTATGATCGCACCCGTGATGGCATTGTCAGTCGTGGCGGCGAAGAAGCAAGGATTGTAGCGCGTCTGACCGAGCTTCATTTGTTTCCCCATGTTATGGTGGAAAAAATGAAGGTCTCCACAGAAAATGCCATTTATAAGGTGTTTACGGGTGAGCGGGACTATATTCTGAAGCTGTTCAAGGTTTCCGGCAACTACAATAGTTCCCGTATTGCCGAGCATGTTGCTTACGAAGAATGTCTGATTAACCAGCTCAAAGAGCGTACTATCCAGACTGCCGGCGTCATCTCTGCACAGCAAGTTGTGGACTCCACCATCGAAAAATTTCCAGCGCTATTGTTTGAGAGAATTCCAGGGACGGTACAACAGCGCCCGGAGTACTCTCTGACGAGCATCTGCACTGCGCTGGCAAAGATTCATCGTGTGCAGATGGAACGTCCACTGGAACTATCGGAAGCTTTTACCTTCGACGATATCTGTTTAATCTGGCTGCCTTTATTTCAAACCTATCTTAAAGACTCAAGACTTCCTCAAGAAATTGCCGCGGCGTTTGCCGGAATATCCCCAATAGCCGATCGCTTCAGTCCGGGCGAATACAGAGCGGCTATGTATGCTCGCAGCCATTCAGTTCACAACCATGGCGATGTCACCCCCAAAAACGTGATTGTTGATGAACAGGGGGAAAGTTATTTCTTCGATTTCAATAATGCGTTTTGGGGCCCGCGCATGGCCGATATGATTGATGGAGCTTTCGAATTCTCTCTTGCAGAAAAATATATCCACCTGGCTGACTTTAGCCGGTTTGACGCCTTTATTGCTCACTATACAGAGAGCTATCCCCTTTCCGCCAAAGAACGTAAAGACCTGCCCAAGTGGATTGAATTAATCGGGGTAATCAAGTTTATCAAGGAAGTTCGAGTGCTGTTAGAACGCCCGACTGAGGAGTTACGTAAAAAGCGGGCTCTCGCCATAGCAGGTTTTGTTCTTTCCCGTACAAACAAGTTGAAATGAACTGGAGAACCATTGCTCTTGTTTTGTCGTTGGTATTCTGCGGAGCCTCATGGTCATTCGCAGAAACTATCGGCATTCGTTTTGTTGTGAACCATGATCTTGGCATTACCGAGGCACAGCGAATAAATACCCGGAACCAATTGTCGGCTTATGTGGATGAACTCAATGGCTACTATCGCAACAGCGAAGTAACCTTAAAAGCCGAAATTGTTCAGATAGAATTTGCCAAGATTGAGGCGGTGGATGACATCAGGATCATTGAAGACATGAGACACGAACGTAATGGCTTTGAACTGATGCTTAAGAAAGCCTATGACTCTGGAGCCGATTATACCATTGCCATTACCAACAAACTTATGATGCGTGGAAAACCCGGCTGCGGACGCGCATTCGCGGTGAACCAGACGGTGGAGGAGATATCTGATCCGCGCAGAGCCTTTGCAGTCGTAAACTTTGTCTGCGGCGCACATACCATAGCCCATGAGCTGGGACATCTGATGGGGCTTAACCACGGTACACTGGTGAGTTCCTGTTATCCCGGAAAGGGACATACCTCGGCCATCGCCCCCTACGCCAACGGCTATGCCGAAGGGAATTGCGACGGGAAACCCCAGCCAGGGGAATTCGGCGACATAATGGTTGGTGGATATATGCGTGATGTCATCGGAAACAGCAAAGGTAACCTTCCCATCTTTTCCAACCCGAAAATTCGTGATGATCGTTGCGGAAAAAACAAAATGTGCGGCGACCCGGCTATCGGTGATGCGGCGCGTGCCCTGAATGAGAATGCACACTATTTTGCCTCCCACAAGAAACAGCCTCCTGCTTTTTAATATGCCAATTCGGTTGATTATGAACGAAGATGAACTAACATATAGTTCCCCTGAGAAATCCCTGCCTGATTTTACGTCTGGTCCTGCTGATATTACCTTTCTGCGCCTATTGAACAAGTCGATGCGGGAGTTGGCTTGTGACGCTGCTGAAATAGACCTCTGTTTTGCGGAGGCTAACTTCCCGCAACGTTTTCAGCGTCTTATCTTAGTGCTGTATGCGCCTGCTCATAAACGCATTCTGGTCAGCAGTTCTAAAACAACAGGGCAGATAAAGTTTTCTGCGGTTTTAAAGAAACTACTTGCCCATCCCCGTTGTGGGGAATTGGCATTGCAGCCTTTTCGCCTGCAAATGGATTTTGTGTTGGAACCACCGTTGCCCATGGACTATTACGCGGTGGGAACGGAGCGTACCGGCGATCTGCATTTTGAGATTGGTGTGGACGGTTTGATGTTTAAAGGTCTGGATGGCAAACAGCACATTTTTCCACCCGGCGATGGTTATGTCCGTTCCATCATGACAATGGGACAGTTGCGCGACTATCTTAACAGAGTCCATGGTGAGGATTATTTGCGGAATGCCGAGTTCAATCGTTTCCATTCGGACAGCTTTATTTCCGGCCAGGAGTCCTGGCTGCGTCTGTATCGGGGGCATCCGGTTGTGGGGGCCTTGACGAAGCAGAAGATCGAGCATGCCGTCGAGCTGGCTATCGGCCATATCCAGCGCACCCAGGAAGAAAACGGCAAGTTTCTTTACTACTACGATGCCGCCCTGGACACACGCCGGGATCACGAACATCCCAAAAGGGATCCCGCCCAAAATCCTTATTACAATATTCTGCGCCATTGCGGAGGCGCACTCACCTGTATTCACTATGAAAAACAGTTTTGCACCGGGAAGTCGCTGGGCACTGTGTGTCGCGCCATTGATTACCTCATCGCTCAAGCCAGAGTGCAGCACTATGGCGAGCGAGAAGGTGCTTACATCTACAGTGAAAAGAAATCAAAACTGGGGGGGACCGGACTGGCGCTTTATCTGCTGGCGGAATACCAGATAATGACCGGTGATGATCGTTATCAGCTATGGACTGACCGTTTTGCCTGGCATCTGTTCAACCAGATCACTGACAACGGCGAGTTTATTTACTACAACATCTATCTCGACAAACCGGTGTCGGAGGCTGAAAATCAGAACTACTTCTCATTCTATTATCCAGGTGAGGCGGTTTGCGGGTTGGCAAAATACCTGCATCTGGTTGATGCTGAAAGCCGTGGGATTTTTGTGGATAAACTACGTAAAGCTTTAGAGTTTCTGCTTGTGGTTCGTCCCTTAACCCGCGCAGATTATTACAGCGTGTTACCTTCAGATGGCTGGCTGATGATGGGAATCATGGAATTGTGGGATTTTGAGGAGATGCGCGATCCTGGGTATTCTGATTTTGTTTTCTCAGATGCAGAGAAAATGATCAATCAGATGTACAAGGTAACGGATGCGCCATATCCCGATTACGCTGGAGGTTTTTACTACCGATATGGGGACTATCCATATTCGGATGGTGCGCGCTGCGAAGGATTGCTCGGAGCTTACGAACTTGCCGTAAAAATGGATGATAAAGAAAAGAGGCGTGAAATCTGGCAGGCATTGCGACTTGCAGGATGGTCGGTAATGCATCTGGTCAACACCGAGGATTCCATCTACTTTGCAAAAAAACCCGCCGTTGCACTGGGGGGTATTCGCTTCAAGCAGACGCGGCAATGGTTTCGTATCGATACCATTCAGCATGTTGCCTCGTTTTATGCAAAACTGCTCCCCTATTGGGATGAAGCCGAGGAACAACAGTAATGGTGAAGATAAATAATGATCGCTATTTAGATTTATATAAAACTAAATTATCCAATAACAGAGACGATTTTAAAAAGCTGGATTGGGTTAGCGAACAACAAATGTTATGCCGTTTTGTCATGGCTGAAAGAGTGATTGATTTTTCTAAAGTGAATAGCTGGATTGACTTAGGTTGCGGCACGGGTGATTTTTTTCAGTATATTTTGAGCAAACATCCGGTGGCAAGAGTCATTGGGCTTGATGCCACAGATCAATTTGTCAGCATTTCCAAAGAAAAAAACAAAGATTACAAAGTTGATTATGTCGTTGATAACATTATGACCTATAAGTCTGCTGAATTATATGATCTGGTAAGCTTGTCAGGGATTTTACAACTGCTGGATTTTGACAAAATTGACGACGTTTTTACAATATTAGCGTCACTGGTAAAACCAGGTGGGCAAATCTGGATAGATACACTTAATTATGATTATGAAAATATGCGTAGAAAAAACAGTTTATGGCGTTTTAAGCAAGATGAATTGATCGATCTGTTGAAAAAACATGATTTTAGTAATGTAGTCAGTAATGCGTTTAATGAAGCTGTGGAAATTACTGATTCAGAAGATAGTTTTCTTCGTTATCTGTATGGCGTAAAAAACGATACTGATTTAAGGGTAAGCCAAGTGGCTATCCAACATTCTGTTACCAACCCAAAACCAACCATTAGTGAAACAGCACCCGGAATAAAGATTCCCAATAAACTTCAGGATCTGAATTTAGTCAGACTTGCAGATCAATCTCGTTTTCTGGAAGCAGCAGAAGCGGGTAAGCAAACGTCATGGTTGTATTTTTTTCCATTTTTATACTGTTTTTCCAAAGGACGCACCCAAACTTTGTTATGGGAACAAATCGATAATTCAATCTGCTTGTATTTATTGCGTCAAATCGAAGGTGGTATGAAGTTATGGCTCTATTTACCGCCGTTTCCATTCAGTTTAACCGCACTTAAGCGTGCTGAAGATCGGTTGCAACAGTTTAATAGTGATAATAGTTGTAACTTATTATGGCTGGAAGAAGCACAACGCAGTGATTTTGAAAAATTGGATTATCGCATCAGGTTTGTGGAGGATGAATATATTTACGCTACCCAATTGGTGGTAGCGTCTGCTGGAAAACAATTCGATCGACTGCGAAAAAAATCTAATCGTATCAGCAGGCTGCCAAATATTGAAATTCGTAACTATCAACCGGAAGATAAAGAAAAATGCCTCAATTTACTTGAGAGCTGGCGTAATACCTTGGAAAATGAAAAGGGGATCAAAATAGGCGGTTATCGCTATGCCAGAAATATTCTTAAATATGCAGGGGACTTTGATGGAGTGGTATTAAAAAGTCAGGTTGTTGTTATTGATGGTCATATTCGAGCCTTTACCTTTGGAGGAAAAATAACATCTACTCATGGCAGTATTTTTATCTCTATTTCTGACCATGCTGTTGAAGGCTTGGGTTATCTACAACGCAGGGAATTTATAAAAGCCAATCATCTTCCCTTTTTCAATGACTCATCAGATGCCGGACGAGAGGGACTTAGCTACGTAAAAAACGCCTTCCGGCCGGTGGTAAAAAATAGACTCTATCGAGCAAAGCTGCGTTGATTACGCCTGTTCACGCAGCATGGTTGAGATAAGTATCATTTCGTCCAGCTTATCACCTTTAATCATTAACAAGTCATTGGCGCGTAAATACTCAGTTAAGGGGTGTACTGCTTCTTTGGGATGTAAGAAATGTCTGCGGGGCGCGGTTACGCCCTGCAGGCATTCTTGAAAATCATCAGGGTTGCCGATGGTGTAAATCTTATCAAACTGTGCCTGTTGGATAAGATCGCCTAAATACGACGGAGGAAGAAGCTCCCAAATAATAGAACCATATTCCTGCTCATCATAAACCGGTCCCAACACCAGAATTTTTTGCCCGCCACTGCGTGGCTTCAAGCGCGCAGCCACCTTGAAAAAATCAATTATCCCCAGCACCGAACTACGAAAACTCTGATCATAAATTGAATAACTTCCAGCGTGTACGGCTAGTTCGTAAAATCTGCCCGAAGTCTGAAATGGTTGATAACTGGTGAAGCGCTGGACTGCCTCAGACAGATCCAGCCCCATGAGGCTGATTGCGGCCAGCACTCCAACACTGCTGAGGGGCGCATGTTCTTCTAGTGCCGGTAAAAAGTAATGGTACTGTTCTGTCTCGATACGCACTTTTACTTCCCAACCCAAAAGCTCACTATCAAAATCCGCATTGAGCAGTTGTGCATAATCATCGGCATTATGACCAAAGGTAACGATTGGAATATCACCGTAAGCAAGGATGTGACCACGCAATTTTTGATAATAGCGTGGGTCTGATTTTACAAGACAGCATCCATTGGCTTGCAACCCTGCAACCACCGAGGCCTTGGCGGCAATCAGGTTTTCGACACTACCGTGCTTCGCCAGATGCTCATACCCGATTTCGGTAATCACGCATAGATTGGGCTTAACTATGTGCGAGCGTCGTTTGCCGTATTTCAGATGCGGCACGGCAACTTCGATAAGCGAAATCTGGTGTCGTTGTTTGGTGTTAGCAAGTGTAAGATGGATGCCTATATCCATGTTTTTGCTGTCGAGTTTGGTGTTAAGCGACACCTGTTCAGAAGTCAAATGAGCAAACAGTACTTTAAAACCGGTTTTCCCTTCAGTGCCGGTAACCAGAATACGTTGTGCGGTTGATTTGTCTCGCACTGCGTTTGCAATGGCTTGCAATGCTCCATAGGTGTTTTCTACCCGTAATACGTTAGCCCCTCCAAGCGTCGATTCTTTACGAATCAGAGCGGCGGCCCCCATTGTCGCAACCTTATCCAGTACCCGCTGAGTCTCACTGCTCGTACGCGACGCAGGCCACTGCTCCAGGTTGGTGGTAATCAGCAGGTCGCCTGGCTGTATCTCTTTGGCATTCACACTAATCCGCAAAAACTCTGGAATATTCGATGTTACAGACCATGTTCCGCCTGTTATCTCGGCCAAATCCTGTGCGGATAAAATTACGGTGTCCGTCATCATCGCCTCATTTGTGAGTAAAAATGGTGATACCCGGCGATTAATCGCATCGTTTTTGGGTATATGCTTCCAAAGCGCTTAAAAAACCAACAAGTTCAGGCGTTTTAAGTTGTTGTGCCGTACATGTTGTGTTAATTGCCTGTTTAACCGCACAAAAGATAGGTACATGGTTATCGGTATTAAACTTTTGATCATTTTCATCCCAGGCGTAAGCGGTATAACCACGTTCCCTGGTCACTTTGTCACTTTGAGACTGTAAATTTTCCAACAGGTTTTTTATAAAGCCATAGCCATGCACCGTAGTATCCTCAAACACAGGTGGATATGAAGTAATCTGCTGGTGCGGGAGTTTGGGCAGCGTGAATTGACCGGCATTCCGGTCGCACAGATAAGCCAAACGGTTCCAGAATACCGACGCTCCATAATCTTGCTTGACCAGTGCTGATAATGCCTCTGCACTGGTCGGCAAAGCCTGGCCCTTGCCGACCCCTTTTTTAAAAGCATATTCCGACCAACGTGCGGTGCCTTCGGTATACCAGCGATTTTTAAACATGGTGTAGCCATTCTGAAAGAGATGAAATAATTCATGGGGTGGCGTCATAGTCTGGGCCCGCAGATTATTTGACAATTTTATCACGAGCGCTCTGTCGGACTTATCCTTAAACATTCGATACTTATATTTAACTACTTCATCGCCGCCACTCCCTTTCCCTTCAATGCTTAACAGATGTATATCAATATACTTGGCTTTGCCCTGGTAACGCATGCTGTTTAAGGGATTGGTCAGTCCAAAGACGTCGGTATATAAAATATCGGCTGCTGATAATTTAAGGCCAAGATGTTCAACATAATCAGGGATAGCATTATTGTTATGGTCTTTCTGATGTTCAACAGGCAGTGCATGTTTGCCGTTCAGGGTATAAAAAATGCGGAACGGATGAAGCTGGTAAACCTTATCCAAGCTATCACTCTCAGATTTGGCATGCACGGTGGTTGCCAGGAAACATAATGGCAATAGTTTGATGGCCAGTCGTTTGTACATAGTATTGAACCTTATGGTGTGTAACCCAATTGAGAAGCCAATGACTCGCCGATTTCTTCGGCAAATTTCACTGCTGCATAACGAGGTGGTACTGTCGGCATCATCAGGGATTGAATGAATTGTGCGTACAGTTCAGCGTAACGCCGAATAGCCGGTTCACTGGACGGGTCGCACAGTTTGCTGGCTATCTTTTTGGCAACTTGCAAGGAGCAGGGGCGCATAAACATCTCACGGCTTGCTTCGGTGGTATGCACATCAGTCATAATAACTTTACCCTGATGATAGATATTGGCTTCGCCCAGATTTTTGGTGATATAAAAATAATCACCATTCACCAGACTATCAAAAACAGGTTGTTGCAAGAGTTGAATATGTTCCTGCTTCAGATCAGCCTTCCTGATGAACTTCTCTTTGTTTTGCAGGGATAACGTTATTTCCTGCCTGATTTTGGCACTTAACTGCTCGGGATCAGGATAATCATGCAGATATTCTAAATATATGTTCTGTAAAATTGGCGATAAAACAAAATACGTTCCGTAACGTACCGGTAACCCTGTTAAAGTATCGAAAAATGCGTTGAGTTGACGGTTCGCTTCCGGTTCTGTACGCAATGCGCTGAAAACCTCTTCAAAGCCTTGTTTCAGATCATCAGCGTACAAGGTATGTACATTTTGTGGAGCACTGTCTTTATCCAGGTTGCGATTACTGCCTTTTTCTTTAACAATCAGCATATTTTCTACTGCAACTTCAAACAGCTTGTTTTTGGGCGATTTAATACGAGGGTTTCGGATTAACTGGCCTTTTTTAACCATGTATAAGCTGGTCGGCTTGAGATTATGCAAGCCATGCAGCCAAAAATAATTCAGCAATGTTCTTTTTAAAGAGAGCGGTGGAAGTATCAGCGAATCATGATCGTCAAGCTCTTTCAGAAAGGTATTTAATACGCCAGGGTCAAGAGCGACATCCACATCTGCTAAATACGGTTTTTTGTTGCTGATTCTTATGTTGCTCGGGATCAGGTCATATAAACCCACCATTAAACTGACAGCGGTCAAATGCCCTAACTGCCGGTGCAGGATTTTTGCCTCGTCATGAGTTAAACAAACATCTGCTTCGGTGCCACAGCGTAAATAATCGACATAGCCATAGCTACCTTGCGCATCCCGACAGGGAAGGAACTGATAGGTCGGCAGCGGCACAAAATCCCTGCCTGATGTTTTACGTAGAAAGTTGTTCAGTAATTCAATAAGACTGGGCTGGTTACTTGCCAGGTGGCCGACCAGACGTGCTTCGATGCGAATATCGCGCGGTTTGTAAACTATTTTCTGTTGATTATCCAGGGTAATAATGGCAATGCGCTGCCCGCCGTTAAACGGAAACTGTCCGGCCATCTGTAAATGCACAACGCCTTTGGGGGGTGCTGTTTCAGCAGGCCAGACAGGTATAAAATCTGTGGATATGGATGACAGATCGTTGGCAATACGTTGTGTTGTCAGCTTGACAGTAGCTGTAAAACAGCGGATCTCCTTGTCAATAGCCTGTTGTAGTGAACGATTGCCGCCAAGCAGATGCTCTAAAGCCTCCTGGTCGGTACGGGTGCTTTTGAACAGCCCTTGCATGAGTTGGTTGTAAGGTTGTGCCGGTTTCTGCTGTTTGTCAAAATGGCGGGCCAGTGCGGTAAGTAAAAAATGCTGATCCAGCAATGTGGCGAGTTGTCCGCCCAGTTCGGTTAAGAGCGATTGTTCGGGTGTGGCATCTATTGAGCTGACATTGACCGCCATCTCCAGTAACGCATTGAACAGTAGTGGCTTTAATAATCTGCCGCGGTATCGGCTGGCAAAGTTGATGTTGTTCAGAGCCTGGGTGACCAAAAGCTGATCGTTCATTAAGACTCCCCAAAAAACGAGAGGATGGTACGCAGTCAGCTTGTCAGCAGATGGTGACGTCGCCGCTGACAATTCGCTCCGTACTACCGTCCGGCCGTTGCAGCAGCAATGCTCCGTCCCGGTCAATTCCGGCAAAGGGGCCGTGCAGGGTGTTGTTGCCCAGGTCAACCGAAACATTCCGCCCAAAGGCGTTGCAGCGGCGGGACCATGCTTCCCGCACCGGATCAAACCCCTCAAGCTGAAACCGTTCATAGGCTGCAGCCAGTTCCGTGAAAAGCCGGACGGCAAAGGCGGTCCGGTCCACCGGCGCCCCGGATGCTATCCGCAGTGATGTGGCCGGGCTGCGCAGGTCTGACGGGAACCGGTCTTCCGTCATGTTGACATTAACGCCGATACCAAGGATCACAAACCCCACCCGGTCAGTTTCGGCGCTCATTTCATTCAGCAGTCCCGCCACTTTCCGTCCTTCCAACAGCAGGTCGTTGGGCCACTTTATTGTTGGCGCAAGGCCGGTGATCCCTTCAATGGCGTCGGCAACTGCTACAGCAGAGAGAAAGGTCAGCTGGGACGCTTCATAGGGTAGCAGGTCGGGACGTAGTATGATGGAACAGTAGAGATTGACTCCGGCAGGGGATTCCCAACGGCGGCCCAGGCGCCCTTTGCCCCCGCTCTGGCAGTCGGACAACACCACCGTTCCTTCCTCGGCGCCGTTTTCGGCCAGGCGAAACGCATCACTGTTGGTTGAAACCGTTGTGGCGGAACAGACCAGCCGCTGGCCTATCAGGCAACTGCCGGGCAGTTGGGCGCGCAGTGCGGTTTCGTCCAGCAGGTCCGGGCTGGAAAGGAGGCGGTAGCCTTTTGAGGGGGTTGCGTCAATGCGGTAGCCATGCTGGCGAAGCGTTGCGATCTTTTTCCAGATTGCGCTGCGGGTCACTCCCAGCTCCCGGCTTAAACGGCCGCCGGACAGATATTCGCCGGTTTCACGCAGCAGCCGGAGGATAGCAGCGATATCGCTGTTCATGCCCCGTCCAGCAGCATCGAGATGTCCATGGCCCGCGGGGAATGGGTCAGTGCGCCGACAGAGATGATATCCACCCCGGTTTCGGCAATGGCGCGGACTGTCTCCAGGTTAACGCCGCCGGACGCCTCCACCAGCGCCTGCCCGGCGATCAGGCCGACACAGCGGCGCATGGTTGCGCAATCCATGTTGTCCAGCATGATGATGTCGGCCCCGGCTGCCAGCGCTTCTTCAACCTGGGCAACGGTTTCGGTTTCAATTTCAATCTTGAGGGTATGGGGGATGTAGGCGCGGGCGCGGCGTATGGCCTCGGTGATGCCTCCGGCAGCGGCGATGTGGTTTTCCTTGATCAGGATGCCGTCGTAGAGGCCGGTGCGGTGGTTGACCCCTCCGCCGACGCGGACGGCGTATTTTTCCAGTATCCGCAAGCCCGGAGTGGTCTTGCGGGTGTCCACGATACGGGCGGCAGTGCCTTGCACTGCCTGGACGTAACGCGCCGTCAGGGTGGCGATGCCGGACATCCGTTGCAGCAGGTTCAGGGCCACCCGCTCCCCCTGCAAGAGCACCGAGGCATCGCCTGAAATGCGGGCAAGTTCTTTTCCGGCGGCAATCCGCTCGCCGTCACAACAGAACGGGTCAAAGCTGACGGTCGAGTCCTGCAGGGTAAAGACCCGTGCAGCGGCGGCAAGTCCGGCAACCGTCATCTCCTCCTTGGCCAGCAGGCGCGCTGAGGTGGGGCGCGGCCCACTGAGCATCGCCTGGGTGGTCAGGTCGCCGGTATGGATATCTTCATGGAGCGCATTACGAATAATGTCGTCAAGGGCAAGCATGGCAGGCCTTTCTGTAAAAAGTGCATTTTTATACCACGGCGCTGTCAGCAGCTGCAACCGCATTTCAGGTTCACTGTAGCGTGCAACGTAAGCATGTAGAGGTTATTTTAGAGAAACAGGCGGAATGCCTTGAGGATGATGCTGAACAGGTCCGGATCTGACTGACGCAGCGGCTCACTGAAACTGCCAAAGGCGGAGGATTCGTCATCGTATCCCTTTAACTTCCGGCGCTGTTCTTTTTCCAATTGTTCGCGTTCCTTACGCCGTTGCTCCTGCCGTTCCTGCTCCAGCAGCTTGCCCCCCAGTTTCATCCATTCAAACAGGTGCCGCAGTTCTCCACCGTCCAGCCACACGCCGTGGTTTTTGCAGCGATCAACAACGACACCACTTTTTGCGCCAAAGTTGACCCGATGCATCAGTTGCTGGCAGACCGGACACTTGATGTAGCTGATCGGGTACTGGTTCAGTGGCCGTTTTTCGTTGATCGCTTTCAGGCCGACCGGGTCGATGCCGGAAACGTTGCTGACAGTGGCTTCAAGCAGTGCCTCCAGCTCTCCCGGATCGAAAAACAGTCCCATGCACTGCTTGCAACGCTCGATCAGAAAACGGTTGTGCAGTTTCAAATCCAGGCTCTTCAGGCGGATGTTGCAGCGGGGGCAGGTGCGCGGTGTGTCGCTTTCGTGGGTGGTGTAGTAATGGATGCCGCGCAGGTCGATGTCATTGCGGTTGCCGCAATAGCCGCAGATCAGCGAAGCAGGGGAGAGAGGGGCTTTGCAGTTTGAGCATCTGGCCATTAAACCTGCTCCTTCAGGCAGAGATCTCTGTGTCAGCGGCCCGTGGCAACGACCAGTTATACCGGATCGCCAACAGGCGCAGCACAATGACGGCGCTGGCCGACAGCAAAAGGGTCCAGGTGTGGGGGAGGGTGGTGTTGCGGTGCAGCAGGTACATCAACGCCCCGCCGAAAAGGCAGGCCGAGGCGTAGACCTCCTTCTGCAGCACCATCGGCACCCGGGCGGAAAGCAGGTCGCGTACCATGCCGCCTGCGGTGGCGGTCATTACGCCCATCATCACGGCACCAAAAAAACCGAGCTTGAATTCAATGGCCTTGCCGGTGCCGATCACCACGAAGGTGCCCAATCCCACGGCGTCTAAATAGGGTAGCGGGTGGAGCAGCGTATCCAGGCGCTGATGAAAGATAAAGACCAGTAACGAGACGGCAATGGAGAGGTAGAGGTAGGTTTCATCCTTGAAGATGAATGGTGGGACGTCTCCCAGGAAAAGGTCGCGCAGGGTGCCACCGCCGGTGGCGGTGACAAGTCCCAGCAACACGACGCCGAAAATATCCATGCCGCGGCGAATCCCCGCCAGGGCTCCCGAAGCAGCGAACGCCGCAGTACCGAGCAGATCAAGGGCATACAGCAGGGTCATCCTCAAACCTCCGTATCAGGACAGCCGGAAATCTGCTCCGGCAAACTGGATATTGGCCGGATCTTCGCAGCGGGGGGGCGAAATGGCATGGACGCCGCCGCAGGCAGGACAGCTGGCCACAAAGGTGCTCAGGGTAAAGGCGACGCCGCATCCCTGACAGTTGGTTGCAAGACCGTCACCGGGCAGTTCACGTGTTCTCAGGCTGCCGCCGTGTGCCTGACTGACAAATTCAACCAGTTCTCTGCCTTCTGCAAATGGTCCTGCTCCGGCGGCATGGCCGCCGCATCCACACTGTCCCATGATTGTTACTCCTTTGGTTTTTATTGTAAATAATTCCGCCCGGCAGATCGTGCACGGTAACTGCGGGGTGCGCCATGACCCAGGTCAAAAAGTGTGTTGTGCGAGACACAGCAAGCAGATTATTTCGGCGGTTTCACCGCTGAAGCCAACGATGTCGCCGGTGATGCCGCCCAGTCGCCGGGTAAAGTAGAAGCGTACGGCCATGGCCCACAAGCCAACCAGCAGCAGGGCAGCTATTCCCCGGATGCCAACCGTCAGCCAGCAGAGCGGCAGTACGGTCAGGCCCGCCAGCAACAGTTGGTTGCGGCCGATGCCGGACAGGAACGCAGCTCCCAGTCCGTCGTTGCGGGCGCTGCGTGCTCCCGCCATGACCTGTACCATGGCGAAACGGGCCAGGGCCGGAAACAGCAACAGCGCCTGCCACTTGACGGTTGCGGGAACTGCCAGCAGTGCGGCGTATTTGAGTCCCATGTCGGCCACCAGTCCCACCACTCCCACGGCGCCAACCCGCGAATCCTTCATCACCGCCAGAAAACGCTCCTTGCCACCCCTCGCCGCAATACCGTCGCAGACATCGGCCAGGCCATCCAGATGCAGTGCTCCGGTAAGCAGGGCCAGCAGGGCGATCAGCAGGGTATCGGTCAAATGGCGGGGAAAAAGGGACGATAGTCCGTAATCCACCAGCAGCAGCAAGCCGCCGAGGGTCAGCCCCGCCAGCGGAAACCAGGCGGTGGAGCGGCCTAGATCATCCTTCTCAAAACAGGTATTCGTCCGTACCGGCAGGATGGTCAGAAACTGGAGTGCGGTCAGATAGTGGCGCATGGTCGGGCAGTGTGCGTCAATGCGGGTCCCGCGTCAAGTTTTTCACAACTGAGTCCCGCCGGACACCAATCTGACATGTTTGGTGCGTACAGTTTTTCTTCTGCTGAATATCTGACGACCAGACAGCCGCACCATCCCGTTCCTGCTGCGGTATGCCAAGGAACAGAGAGATTATGAGCTATCAGGAAATTCCTCGATTGAAGACTATTGCCTATGCCTTGGACGCAATCCCCGGCAGTTTGACCGTCAGTCACGTCATTGAGCGCTTCCAGCGGGAGTCCTCATTATTGGCATTGCCCGTGGAAAGCGACGGCCGTTTTGTCGGCCTGACCAGCCGCAGGAACTTGTTCTTTCAGCATCTGGCCAAACCGTTTGCCCGGGACCTTTACAACCGTAAACCGATCAGAATGCTGCTGGATAACGATCCGTTGGTCATGCCTGCTGACTGGGATGTGCATAAAGGGCTGGAAGAACTGTTGCGCCGCGATCACTCCCTTCAAAACGACTGCTTCGGCATCATGGAGGATGGCCGTTGCACCGGCGTTGTCACCGTCGCCGACCTGATGGTGACCATCTCACGCATCCAGGCCGGTCTGCTGGAGACCCTGGAAAATCTGAGCAGTCGGATTCGCAACGAGGTTGAGATGGCGCGAAGGATCCAGGCCGACCTGTTGCCGACCACTCCGCTGCAGCATGCCGGTGTTGCCGTATCCGCCGGGCTGATCAACTCCACGGAGATCAGCGGTGATTTCTACGATCTGTTTCTGCCGGGAGACATGCAGCTCGGGCTGCTGGTGGCCGATGTCACCGGTCATGGCGTCCAGGCCGGTCTGGTAACCACGGCAGCCAAGGCAGGCTTGCAGACGTTACTAGACAGCGGCGCCAAAAGACCGGCAGAACTGTTGCACGGTATGAACCGTGCCATTCTGGCCACCGCCCGCCAGCAGTTGATGATGACCGCCTTGATCGGTCTGATCGAAAGCGATGCCGACTGTCTGACTCTGGCATCCGCCGGGCATCCCTACCCTTGGCGGTATGAGGCGGCAACCGGCCGATGGCACGAACTACCGCTTGATCCCGGTTTTCCCCTGGGGTTCGATGACGAGGCTACCTATGCAGAATACACTCTGTCGTTTCTGCCTGGCGACCGGCTGCTTTTGTTCAGTGACGGCATCATTGAGGCGGAAAACGGTATGGCCGAGGCATTCGGCACCCGGCGTTTTCAAGAGGTCTTGCACGAAGCGCGCAGTCTGGAACCAGATGCGCTCAAGAGCAAGTTGTTTGCCGCAGCGCAGGAATTCTGCGGACAACCACTTTTCAACGACGATGTCACGCTTTTGATTGCAGAACGCGAAGGAGCGTCAACATGTTGACTCATGAAAAACATGGTCCTGCCACTATGGTGTTTGCAGGCACAAGCGACAATGCCTCACCCGGGCTGGACGGCCTTTTTCCTGATAGTTTGGACACAGTGGAGCGTCTGGTAACCTGCTCGGCCGATAAATCGGCGCTGATCGAAGAACTGACGGTACAGATCGGCATGCACGATGAAGCACACGCGCTGCTTGGTCAGAAGGCAGCACTTATGCTGGACGAGATGCTGGAAAACGCTCTCTATGCCGCACCGCGCTCAGGCGACGGCAGCCCGTTGTTTCCCGAACGCAAGCCGCGTATCCTTCAGGAGGGCGAATCAATTTTGCTGCGTTACCGCTTTGACGGTACGCAGCTTGTTCTTGAAGTACGGGATTCTTGGGGTACCCTGACCCAGAGCCGGGTTTTCTCCTATCTGGCTGTCAATACCAGTGAAGAAGAGCCGGACCCCGAACGGGCCGGCCGCGGTCTGTTTTTCATGTGGCGGCTGTTCGATCAGTTTTACGTCAGGATCTATCCCGGCCGTGAAACAGTGGTGGGAGGCAGTCTGCTCCTAACGTCGGACAGGTAACAAGAAGCATAAACTCAAGCAACGAGGTAAATTCCATGGCTGCAGAATGTACGGTAACGTTTGTCAGAGAGGCGCAGCACGAGGCCGCTCTACTCTCCGGGATAATTGATATACAGGCCGAGTCAAGTTTTGAAGCGGTCATGAACCGTGTCTCAGGTTCCACTGTCGTGTTTGATTTCAGCAACGTCAGCCGGATCAACTCAATGGGGATCGCTCTGATCCTGCGTTGTTTCAAGCGCCTGAGCAGCGAACGGAAGTGTGTCGTGCAGGTGCGGGGATTAAGTCAGATAAATTCCATGCTATTCAAGATGAGCGGTATCTTTATGCTGGCGCAGGAAGTCCGTTAGCGAGTCCGTTTCATGACACTTTACCAAAACATTCTGACGGCGATCTTTCCGTATCGCCTGCTTGATATACCCATCGCCCGGTTCAGGCTGCTGGCCAAGCAGTACGAGGCCCAAAACCGCGCCTATTACGGCGAATACCTCTCAGGCATTCTCTTTGACTGAGCCTCCTGAGGATGTTCCTTCCTTAAAATGTACCACCACATTCCAAAGCCATCCTTGAAATCACTGACGGGCCACTATCACAAGCTATTTCTTATTGCTCGCTATTGAAAGGGAGAACACCCGGTTTTCAGATCGTTTTGATGGGTGCTTCCGTCAAGAGATCTGTGGAATATGCCGCTATCATGTGGAATATTCTTCAGGTGTGCCCGAAACAGCTTTGGGACGGTTCAGCAGAATTCGCGCCATTGCTGGGCTTGGTAATGCCACAGGCTATTTGGCACAGCTCTTGTAAGCCGGTCCTGCGCGTCGTCGCTGCGGCGTACCATTTAAGAAGTAGAGGAAGGCGATTATGAACAGAAACAAGATGATTACCGGAATGATAGCCTGTACCGTGGTTGTGCTTTTGGTCTACATGTCCTTCCATGTCAAGAGCGCCACTGCCGCAACCGCGGTTGCCGTGCTGAAAACCAGCGGCATGACCTGCGGCAGTTGCTCGGAAAAGATCACCGGAGCATTGAAGACGGTCAAAGGGGTCACCCACACCGAAGTTGACCTGGGCGGCGGCTACGTGATTGTCGGCTTTGACGCTGCTGCCACCACGCCGGAAAGCCTGGCGGCCCAGGTAAGCAAAAGCGGCTACGGCAGCACGGTGCAAAAGGTGCTGACCCCGGCACAGTTCAAGGAGATCACCGGCAGAGACCTGGGGCGTCTGGCCCAGGTCGGCGGCGGATGCGGCTGTTGCGCCAATGGTGGACCGACAAAGCCTCAATAAAAGACAGGAGTAAACACCATGAGCAGATCAGTAAGAGCAGCAGTTGCAACATTCATAATGGTTGCGGTCACGGTTGCCGTCGCTTCGGCTTTTTCCTTTGGCAAGTTTGAGAAGGTGAAAGTGGAAAATGGAACGGTTTCCATAGCGGTGTCCAAAGTTTCCGACGGCAAGGCCCGCTATTTCAAGTTCACGGATGGCGGCAAGGAGATCAGCTTCTTTATCGTAAAAGCGCCGGATGGCACATTCCGTACCGCTTTTGACGCTTGTGACGCCTGTTACCGCGAAAAGAAGGGCTACGAGCAGCAGGGAGACAAGATGGTGTGCAAGAACTGCAACATGCGTTTTGCCACCAACCGGATCGGTCCCCACGCCGTGGGCGGTTGCAATCCGTCCCACCTGCCCAGCACCACCAGCGGCAACAGCATTGTTATCAAGGCTGATGATCTGAAGCAGGGGGCACGGTACTTCTGATGAAGCTGCACAATATCTCCATAAACAACCTGAAACGGCGCAAGGCCAAGATGGCCTTTCTGACCATCGGTCTGATGGTGGGGATTGCCACCATCGTGACCCTGATCACCCTGACCCGCTCCATGTCCGGCGATATTGAGCGTAAGATGGATGAGTTCGGCGCCAATATCCTGATCACCCCGCGCAGCAACGGGCTGGCCATGAATTACGGCGGCATCAGTCTGGGCGGGGTTACCTTTGACCAGTCAGAGATTCATGAGGAGCAACTGGCGGCCATAAGAACCATAAAAAACAAGGAAAACCTGTCGTCAGTTGCTCCTAAAGTATTGGGTGGAGTCAGCATCAACAACCATGATGTGTTGCTGGTGGGGGTTGATTTTGAAAATGAGCTGAAGATGAAACAGTGGTGGCAGATATTCGGTGCAGAGCCGAAGAACGTCAACGAACTGCTTGTCGGTAGCGAGGTTTCAAAGATTCTACAGGTACATCCAGGCGAGACACTGACCATTAAAGGCGAGACCTTTACGGTCAGCGGCGTGTTGGATCAGACCGGTTCCCAGGACGATTCCCTGGTCTTTGCATCGTTGCGCAAGGCGCAGAAGCTGCTGGGTAAGGAAGGTAAAATTACTCTGGTTGAGGTGGCGGCGCTCTGCTCCGGCTGCCCCATTGCCGATATGGTGACCCAGATTGCCGAGAAACTGCCCGATGCCAAAGTGACCGCCATTCAACAGGTGGTGGCGAGTCGGCTCAAAGCCCTGGATCAATTCAAGCGCTTTTCCTATGCCATGTCCGCCGTGGTGCTGTTCATCGGTTCGCTGATCGTTTTTGTCACCATGATGGGCAGCGTCAACGAACGGACGGTGGAGATCGGTGTATTCCGGGCCATCGGCTTCAGGAAAGCCCACATTATGCGGATCATTCTGCTTGAAGCGGCTCTGGTCAGTCTGCTGGCCGGGCTTTTGGGTTTCGCTGCCGGCATGGGTAGCGCCGGGTTGGCCCTGCCGTACATGGCGGAAAACGCCAAGGCGCTGCTGGTCTGGGACTGGCGGGTTGGTGTGGGATCCGTCTCTCTGGCCCTGTTGTTAGGGCTGCTGGCCAGCCTCTATCCCGCGTTGCATGCGTCAAGAATGGACCCGACCGAGGCATTAAGGGCACTGTAGGGGCAACCCCATGTGGTTGCCCGATTACTGACAGGGCAGCATTTATGGGCGGCCACGCTGGGCGGCCATACTGGGCGGCCACATGGGGCCGCCCCTACAAAAAGGGAAATTATGTCACTCATAAACATAACAGGTCTGAAAAAACAGTACACCAGCGGTGATGATGTGGTTGAGGCGTTGCGCGGTGTGGATATATCCATTGAAGATGGTGAATTCATCACCATCATGGGCCAGTCAGGGTCCGGCAAGAGTACGCTGTTGTCAGTGCTGGGGGGGATGAACCATCCCACCTCCGGTGAGGTGGAGATGGCCGGTGTGCGGCTGTACGAGCTGCCGGGCGAGAAACTGGCTGATTTCCGGGCGCAGCATCTGGGCTTCGTTTTCCAGTCATTTCATCTGATCCCCTATCTGACTGCTGCTGAAAATGTCATGCTGCCCCTGGCCATTGTTGCCATGAGCACGGCTGACAAAAAGGCGGCGGCTCGTTCAGCCCTTGAACGGGTCGGGCTGGGTAATAAGCTGGACCGGTTGCCCAATCAGTTGTCCGGCGGTGAGCAGGAACGGGTGGCCATTGCCCGTGCCATTGTTAATAACCCGCACATTCTGCTGGCGGACGAGCCCACCGGCAACCTTGATTCCGCCACCAGTGACAGTGTGATGGCTCTGTTTCGGGAATTGAACGACGGTGGTCAGACCATCGTCATGGTGACCCACAACCCGGACAACGGCAAGTATGCTGATCGCACGATTCACCTGAAGGACGGCATGGTTATTTGAAATTGGAATCATGGTGAAATCTAAGCTATAAAGTAAGTTCATGAAACGATCATCTCTCCGCATCCTGCTGCTTGGGCTGGCCATCACCGGCATCAGCCTTGTGCACTATATCACGCCTTTGCATCTCCATTACCTGCACGACGTTTTCCAGCGTCTCTACTATCTGCCGATTATCCTTGCCGCCCTCTGGTTCGGGCTGCGGGGGGGCTTAGCCTGCTCCCTCGTCGTCAGCATTGTCTATGCGCCTCATATCCTTTTTCAGTGGGGCGGCACGCTGACCGTGGAGATGGAAAAATATCTGGAAATCCTGCTCTACAACGTGGTGGGGGCGGTCACCGGCCTGTTGGCCCAGCGGGAGCAGGAGCGCAGTCTGGAACTGCAAAAAACCGCCGAGGGGCTGGAACAGTCCTGTAAAAAGCTGGAAGAACAGTCAGAACGGATCATCGCCATTGAAGAGCAGTTGCGCCGGGCCGAGCGGCTTTCCACCCTGGGAGAGATGGCGGCGGTGCTGGCCCATGAGGTGCGCAATCCTCTGGCCTCCCTGCGAGGCAGCGCCGAAATCCTGCGGGACGACTACCGTCCCGGTGATGCCAAGTACGAATTCCTTGAGATGCAGATTCGTGAAACAGAGCGGTTGAACCGGGTGGTGGAAGAGTTCCTGCGCATGGCCCGTTCAAGGCCGACGGAGCTGAAGCCGTGTAGCCTGCGGGAAGAGCTGGAGACGATTATCACCCTCACTGCCGGTGAGGCACGCAAACACCAGATCACCCTGACGCTGATTCCTGATGCTGCTGACAGCACGGTCATGGCTGATAGCGACAAGCTGCGCCAGGCTTTCCTGAATATCGTCATCAATGCCCTGCAAGCCACACCGGCTGGAGGTAGCGTCACCATAACTATCAGCTCCCCAAACAGTTCCCTCCCCCCTGGTGGGGGAGGGTCAGGGTGGGGGGGAGATTGTTACGAAGTCCGTTTCAGCGATACCGGCCCTGGCATTGCAGCGGATGCCCTGGAGCGGATCTTCGAACCGTTCTTCACCACCAAGCCGGACGGTACCGGCCTGGGGCTGGCGGTGACCCGTAAGATCGTGGAGGCCCATGGTGGCATGCTGACGGTGGAGAGTGAGCTAGGCAACGGAACGACGGTGGTGGTGAAGCTGCCGGGGGGCTGATTCGCGTGAGAAGATGGCTAACTCTGCACTCCGGACAAATGATTTTCAACATTCATCTGCCCGTGCAGAACACGAACAATTTCAGTTGAATCAGAGATAATCTGACGGTAGAAAATAACATGGCTGCCAACTAACGCTAGCACTGATCTGTTAGCCATGATGTAGTACAGGACTCCCATGAAACCAACCATCCTGATTATCGATGACGACACCTCGCTGCGGCGGGTGCTGGAGTACAACCTGCGCGAAGCGGGCTACGGTGTGGCAGCTGCTGCCAGTGGTGAGGAAGGCTTGCGTCTTTTTACCGAGGCGGAGCCGTCCCTGGTGATCAGCGACATGAAGATGCCGGGCATGGATGGCATGCAGGTATTGAAAAGCATCAAGGAGCGTTCCCCTGAGACGCCGGTGATCATGATTACCGCCTTCGGCTCGGTGGATATGGCGGTGGAGGCGATGAAGGCCGGGGCCTATGACTACATCACCAAGCCGTTCAACCGTGATGAACTGCGCCTGACCGTGGCCAAGGCGCTGCAGTTCAGCAGTCTTTCCCAAGAGAACCGGCAGCTTAAGTCGCAACTGGCTGATCGGGCTGATTTCGGGGCCATTATCGGTGGCTCCTCCGCTATGGAAAAGGTGTTCCAGGTGGTGGCCAAGGTGGCCGATACTGAGGCCTCGGTGCTGATCACCGGCGAGTCCGGCACCGGCAAGGAACTGGTGGCCCGCTCCATCCACAGCCGCAGCAGCCGCAAAAACGGTCCCTTTGTGGCCATCAACTGCGCCGCCATCCCCCATGATCTGCTGGAAAGCGAGCTGTTCGGCCATGTGAAAGGGGCCTTTACCGGCGCGGTGCGGGACAAGACCGGCAAATTTGCCCTGGCCGACGGCGGCACCCTTTTTCTGGATGAGGTGGGGGAACTGCCGCCGTCGCTGCAACCCAAGCTGTTGCGAGCCTTGCAGGAACGGGTGATCGAACCGGTGGGGGGGACAAAGGAGCAGAAGCTGGATGTGCGGGTGGTTGCTGCCACCAACCTGGATATGGAAAAGGCCATTGCCGACGGCACCTTCCGTGAAGACCTCTACTACCGGCTGGCTGTGATTCCGCTGCACCTGCCGCCGTTACGCCAGCGGAGGGACGATATCCCGCTGCTGCTGCGCCATTTCTGCGGCAGGCACGGCGCTGAAACGGTGCAGCTTGACAAGGCTGCCCTCGCTGCGCTGGTCTCCTATCCCTGGCCGGGCAATGTGCGTGAACTGGAAAACCTGGTGGAGCGGCTGCTGATCATGCGCAATGGCGACACCATCACTGCGGAAGAGCTGCCGGAAAAGGTGCTGCACAACGACCGGCCGGTGTCGGCTGATACGGTGGTCAATCTGCCGCCGG
This sequence comes from Geobacter sp. UBA6151, assembly GCA_002423105.1. Taxonomy (GTDB): domain Bacteria; phylum Desulfobacterota; class Desulfuromonadia; order Geobacterales; family Pseudopelobacteraceae; genus Trichlorobacter. Next base: position 24,672 of record DIUT01000003.1, read on the forward strand.
AGGGCTATTCCCTGGAGCAACTGGAGCGGGAAGTGGTGATGCAGGCGTTGGAGCGCAACAACTGGAACCAGACCGCTGCGGCCCGTTTTTTGCGCATCCCCCGTCATACCTTGATCTACCGGATGGAGAAGTACGCTATAACCCCGCCGTAGTGATAAACCTGGAAAAACTGTCGTCCAGCCTTTATCTGTCTTGAATCTCTGTGGATCATATTCTCTGCTGCTTGCGGCGGAATAGTTGATTAAAACACCTCGTTGCCCCCCAAAAAAAGAAAGCGCCCGGCTTCACAGCCGGACGCTTTCTTTTTTATTTCTTGCAGGCTTTCGTGAAAGCCTCTTGACGTTTAGCCTTGGCTGCACTTTGGAATATTATATTTCAATGCAAATACTTCAATTCTATCCTTTAGTGTCTTTAGCTGGGCTTCAAGCTCATCAATTTTTCGGATGTCAATGCTGTCGTTTGAATATTGCTCACGTATTTGTGCTTCTATTGACTCCACATTGCCTGACAATACCGATGTCTCCTGTTTGAACTGCTGGATAGACTGCTGATCAGCACATGTTCCGTTGCACGATCCTGCTGCAGATGCCGACATTGCACTCATGGTGAGCACTCCCGCCGCCATTGCAATTCCGACGATAATGTTCTTTTTCATGATTGATTCTCCTTTGATAAAAATTTCTGGTGAGTACCAGTGATAGAAATGGTCTTTCAAATTGTGTGCCAAATAGCAGTTGATTACATAACATGCTGTAATTGATTGAATTAATATTTTGCTATTCTTTTGTATAAAGTTTTTAGTTAGTGAATATGCTGCAACTAGGTGTAGTTATTGTGGCATATTCAACGTAAAAATAGGTGGTAATAATTGTTGACACAATTGCTTGAAGGGGCGTGGAAAATGTCCTGTTGGGCTTTGTTGCTTTTGGCTTTGTGGTTGTGGAATAATCCACACAGGCTGTGAGATATGCTGCAAGATTGCTGTCGCCTGAATTTTTAGTTAAGTAATATCAATGTGTTGTATTTTGGCACGACTGGTGCAAGTATTGGTGCCATCTGTAAAAGTAGGCTACAAAAAAGGAGCTGATTGTATGAAAAAGATAGTACTGATGTTTGCGGCGCTGTTGGCATTTGCTGTCCCTGTTGCATTTGCAGCCGAACATGCTGGTCATGGCGGAGGCGCTCACGATAAGGGGCATGGAGGCCATCAGGGTGCTGTTGCCCATGAGGAAGTTGTGGACGGTGTGAAAGCCACCTTCAGAATCATGAGCATGAAAGAGCATATGAAAGCCATGAATATGGATCTGCCGAAAGGGATAAAGGAAACTCACCATATTGCTGTCGAGTTCAAGGACATGAAAAGCGGGAAAGCAATAACTGAGGGTGAGGCCACAATCAAGGTGATTGGCCCGGACAAGGTCGAGCAGGTCAAGGAGTTGATGGGAATGCAGGGTCATTTCGGTGCAGATTTCGAGTTGGCGAAGAAGGGTAAGTACGGCGTGATGTGCAAGTTTGTCTTGAAGGATGGCAAGATTCGTAGCAGCAAATTCTGGTATGCAATTAACTGACTGGAATTGCAAAAAAAAAATACATGTTACAGACTGCTTGACGGAGAGTGAATCTCCGAATCTAACCAGGAGGTGTTGGTATGAAAAGAATGTTATTGGTTGCGATGGCGGTTGGACTGTTCGGGGCTATGCCGGTTATGGCGGCCGAGCACGGCAAAATGAAGATGGATCACGGCGAAGGAGTGCAGCAGTGTGCAGTGCAGGCTGAGTCAATTCAGGAAAAAATTGCGCGGCTGAAGGCAGAGGTCGCCAAGGGAGAGAAAAAGTATAGTGCTGCCCAGCTGAAGAAGCTTGAACAGAAGTTGAAAGAGGCCAACAAGCTGCTTGATGCATTGACCACCGGTCCGTAGTGTTGTGGCGTTCCAGGGCAGGTTTTCATGGCCTGCCCTGGCTCAATTTGTAGCTAGGGGGAACTCGTGACCACGGGGAGAAGGCTGGTTGAAATGAATCGGATTATACAGGTCAGGATGTTTTCTACAGGGTGGCCGGGTATGCTGGTGGCGGCATGGGTGGTTGTTACCATGTCTTTTGCCGGAGTACTGATTCAGAAGGCGTATGCCCACGGCACGGAAAAACACGAAAGCAAGCACAGGCCGGATGCCGGTCTGAAGCATGTTCATAACCTGATGTCCGTATACGAGGATTGTTTTAATCGTATATCGGATGCTCTGAAAACCGAAAGCAAGGATCAGTTGCTTCGGGAGGGGGAGAGGCTTCTGGCAGCTTCACGGGAGCTCAACAACGCTAATCCTTACAAACAGGGTAAGCAGGCCAAGGTGTTCAAAAAACATTCGCAAGAATTTGAAAGGGATACGGCAGGTCTTGTTGCGTTCATTACACAGGGCAATATTGAGAAGTCAGCCATGATGTTCAAACAGGTTGAGCAGAAATGTCTCTCTTGTCATGCCGTATTCAATTGAATTTGTGCAAAAATTGATTAATAAGAATTAATTATGCTGATATCGTGGATACATAGAGTGATTACAGCGGCAATGATAGCGCTGCTGACGACAGTTCCGTCGCTTGCGGCGACAGAGTTGTTCTTGCCGGTGGAGGGGGGCGTGGTCACCTCAAAGGTTGGCCTGCGGCTTGATCCCTTTGGCAGCGGCAGGCTGGTGTATCACCGCGGCATCGACATCGCGGTGCCGGTGGGTACGCCGGTGCGGGCCGTGCGGCCGGGCAGGGTGGCGGTGGCCGGGAATCACGGCGGATATGGCATTGCCGTGATTCTGGAGCATGACGATGGCAGCCGCACCCTCTATGGTCACAACTCCCTGGCACGGGTACAACCGGGTGAAGCGGTGGAGGCCGGGACAATCATCGCCCTTTCCGGCAACAGCGGCAGGTCAACCGGCCCACATCTGCACTTTGAAGAACTGACCGGCGACCGCTTTGCTGCGGTTGCCGCCAGGGCTGTCACGGCGGCGGAAGAACCGGTGACGAATGCCGTCAATGATGCACGGATGGCCCATGAGCAGAAACTGGAAGCGGCTTTTCAGTCGGTGTTGCGCAGCATTAACCGGTTGCCGGAGCAGACGCCCTCCGGTCTGGGTGGAGAGCAGGAGTTACCATGAGATATCTGTTTTTGATGAGTAGTCTGGCGATAGCGCTGCTGGTGCAGGTTGTAGCAATACAGGCTGCTGAAATGGCAGTGCAGGACAATGGCCTTGCCCGGCTGGTGGCCACGGCCCTGGCCGACAACCCGGAGCTGAAGGCGTCGGATGCCCGCTGGAAGATGTTTGCCAGTCGGGCGAAACAGGCGGGCAGCCTGGAGGATCCGATGCTGATGCTGAAGGCTCAGAATCTGCTGGCCCGCGATCCGTTCACCTTCAATCGCGATGCCACCACCGCCAAGGTGATCGGCATCTCCCAGCAGTTGCCGTTCTGGGGCAAGCGGGCCTTGCGGGAAGAGATCGCCACCCTTGAGGCGGAGAGTTACCGCCACAGCATCGAAGAGCGCAAGCTGGAGCTGGCCCGGATGGTCAAGGAAACCTGGTACCAGCTCTATGCCACGGACAAGTCCCTGGCGATTATCGAGAAGAACCTGAAGATCATGGATGATTTCCTGACCATCGCTGAGTCCAAGTATGCGGTGGGGCAGGGGGCGCAGGCCGATATCTACAAGGCCGGGCTGGAAAAATCAAAGATGCTGGATATGCAGATATCCCTTAAACAGAAACGGGCAAGTCTGGCAGCAAACCTCAATTACCTGTTGTACCGGCCAGGCAGCACGCAGGTTCCCCCCATTCCCGATTTTCCCCTGCCTGAGCTCACTCAAACTGTTGATAAGCTGAACGCCCTTGCCCAGGAGAACCGTCCCCAGGTCAAGAGTCTTGTGGCGCAAGCTGGCAAAGGCAATGCTGCCCGTCGTCTGGCCCACAAGGAGTTCTGGCCTGACGTGAACGTCTCCTTTGAGTATATGTTCCGCGAAACTGTGCAAAACGGTATGGCCAATGATCCCGGTTACAACATGTTTACCCTGGGTCTGACCTTCAACCTGCCGGTGCAGTGGGGCAGGCGGCAGGCGATGCTGGCCGAGTCGTCATCGGAAACCACCATGGCCACGGATGAACTGAACAGCCTGAAAAACAGCATCAGCTATGTCATCAACGACAGCCTTGCCCAACTGGAACGGCGCAAGCGGCTTGTGGAGCTGTACAGAGGGGGAATCATCCCCCAGGCTGAACAGTCCCTGGAATCGGCCCTGATCGGCTACCGGGTGAACAAGGTGGATTTTCTGACCCTGCTGGACGGCCGGGTGAGTCTGTTCAATTACGAACGGGAGTTGTACGAGTCACAAGCCGAGTACATGATGGCCCTGGCGCGGCTTGAAGCGACGGTAGGGACGGATTTGACGCTTTCTGTTCCGCAAGAGACGAAAAAATAGAGGTATCCCATGAACCTGAACAAAAAGATCGCTATCCCCCTTTCCATCCTGGCCCTGACCGTGGTGGCTGCAAGCTGGTTCTACAAGTCCGGCAAGTTTTCCAAGGAGACCAGCCTGCACAAGGCTGACGGCCAGAGCCATCAAGAGCAGACATCGCCGCCGCTCTATACCTGCCCGATGCATCCCTTCATCATCAAGGACCGACCTGGCACCTGCCCGATCTGCGCCATGGAACTGGTGAAGAAGGTGGCCGGGGCGGCGGACAATGCGACCCTGACCCCGGAACAACAGCAGGAGATGGCCCGGCTGGGACGGATCGCCCTTTCAACCACCCAGCGGGTGATGGCCAACGTGGCGGTGCAGGAGGCGAAGGTTCAGCCCCTTTCCAAGGAAATTCAGGCCGTGGGGCTGGTGCAGTATGATCAGTCCCGTCAGGCCAAGGTAACCGCCTGGATCGCCGGACGGATCGACAAGCTGAATGTCACCACGGTGGGCGCACTGGTCAGCAAGGACAAGCCGGTGGCAGAGCTGTATTCCCCGGATCTGCTGGCCACTCAGCAGGAATATCTTCTGGCAGTGAGAAGCCGTGACCAGTTGAAAAGTTCACCGATCCCCTCCATTGCTCAGAATGGTGAAGGGCTGGTGGCCTCAGCAAAGCAGCGTCTGATGCTGTACGGCGTCAAGGAGTACCAGATTGCCGAGCTGGAAAAAGCGGGGAAACCGACCATCAAGCTGCCGATATACACTCCACAATCCGGTGTGGTGATCGAAAAGCTGGTTCAGCAGGGACAGTATGTGAATGTGGGGGATGTACTGTTCAATATTGCCGACCTTTCCCGCGTATGGGTGGAGATCGAAGTCTATGAAAGTGAGTTCCAGAATATCCGTTTGGGCCAGACCGTTGAGATCCGTTCCCAATCTTTTCCGGGGCGCGCGTTCAGTGGCCGGGTAGCTTTCATCTACCCCTTCCTCGATCCCAAAACCCGTACCGTCAAGGCGCGGGTGGAGCTGCCCAACCCCGGCATGCAGTTGAAGCCGGATATGTTCGTCAATGCCGTAATCAAGGTGGGCATGGGATCAACAGTGGTGGTGCCGATAACTGCGGTGATGGATTCGGGCAAGCAGCAGACGGTCTGGGTGGAGGCGCAGCCCGGCGTCTTTGAACCGCGCATGGTGCAGGTGGGGCAGAGGACTGATGACATGGTACAAATACTCTCAGGTGTCAAAGCCGGTGAAAAGGTGGCGGTGTCCGGGGCCTACCTGATTGATTCCGAATCAAAACTGCGGGGCGGTGCTGGTGACGATCACAGTCAGCATACCGGCGGTGCAAAACCTGAGAGCAAGACCCCGACAGCCCCGCAACAACCGGCACCGGCCAAAAAGCCGCTGAATATGGATGACATGAAAATGTGACTGTAGGGGCGGCCCCATGTGGCCGCCCACAAAAGGCGGGCACCCACATGGGGGTGCCCCTACGGAACCGCCCCAGAAAGGCGGGCACCCACATGAGGGTGCCCCTACGGAACCAACCCATGATCGAAAAAATCATCGAATATTCCGCAAAAAACCGCATGATCGTGCTGGTGCTGTTCGGATTGATCACCGCCTGGGGTGTCTGGTCGGTGTACAAGACGCCGGTGGACGCCATCCCCGATCTGTCGGACAACCAGGTGATCGTCTTCACCGAATATGCCGGGCGTTCGCCCCAGGTGGTGGAGGACCAGGTTACCTACCCACTGGCCACCAACCTGCAGGGGCTGCCCCAGGTGCGGGCGGTGCGGGCCTCATCCGCCTTCGGTTTCTCCATGATCTATGTGATCTTCGAGGACAAGGCCGACATCTACTGGGCCCGGACACGGGTGCTGGAACGGCTCAATTACGCCGCCTCGCTGCTGCCCCCCGGCGTCACCCCCACCCTGGGACCGGACGGCACCGGTGTGGGCCATGTCTTCTGGTATACCCTGGAAGGCAAGGGCTATGATCTTGAGCAGTTGCGCACGCTGCAAGACTGGTTTGTGCGTTACCAGCTCAATACCGTGCAGGGGGTGGCCGAGGTGGCCTCCATCGGTGGTTTGGTGCGGGAGTACCAGATCGACCTGGACCCGGTGAAGTTGCAGGCCTACAACATCAGCACAGCCAAAGTTATGGAGGCGGTGAAAGGCTCCAACAAGGATGTGGGGGGACGGCTGATTGAACAGGCCGATGCTGAATACCTGATCCGGGGCCAGGGGTACGTCAAATCACTGGCCGATCTGGAGAATATTGTGGTTGGGGCCGACATGCGCGGCACGCCGGTCTACGTCAAAAACCTGGGTACGGTTCAACTGGGGGGCGCCATCCGCCGCGGACTGCTGGACCTGAACGGAGAAGGCGAGGTGGTGGGCGGCATCGTGGTGATGCGTTACGGCGAGAACGCCAGCGATGTGATCAGCCGGGTGAAGGAAAAAATCACGGCCCTGGAAAAAGGATTACCGCCGGGTGTGAAGATCAAGGTGGCTTACGACCGTTCCGATCTGATCAAGCGGGCCGTCTCCACGCTCAAGACGTCGCTGCTTGAAGAAGCGATCATCGTTTCCTTGATCATCCTCGTCTTCCTGCTGCATTTCCAGAGCGCGCTGGTGGTGGTAATCACCCTGCCGATTGCGGTTCTGATCTCCTTTATCACCATGAAGCTGATGGGGGTGACCTCCAATATCATGTCCCTGGGCGGTATTGCCATTGCCATCGGCGTGCTGGTGGATGCCGGCATCATCATGGTGGAGAACTGCTATCGCAAGCTTTCCGAACTGAGTGATGAGGAGCGCAAGGAAAAACGGCTGGAGGTGATCATCTCCTCCTCGAAACAGGTGGGTCGGGCCATCTTCTTTTCCCTGGCCATTATCGTGCTCTCCTTTGTGCCGGTCTTTATGCTGGAAGGGCAGGAGGGCAAGCTGTTCCATCCCCTGGCCTTTACCAAAACCTTCTCCATGATCGCTTCGGCAGTGATCGCCATTACCCTGGTGCCGGTGCTGATGTACTTCTTCATGCGCGGCAAGATGCCGAAGGAGGAGGCCAACCCGGTCTCCAGTTTCCTGGTCCGGTTGTACTCGCCGGTTATCCGCTGGGTGCTGGTCTGGAAGAAGACCACCATTGCCCTCAATATTGTTGCCCTGCTCATAGCGGTGCCGCTGTTCATGAAGCTTGGCAGCGAGTTCATGCCGCCATTGGATGAGGGTTCGCTGTTATATATGCCGGTGACCCTGCCCAATGTCTCCATCACCGAGGCCAAGCGGATCATCCAGGTACAGGACACCATCATCAAGAGCGTGCCGGAGGTGGAGCACGTACTGGGCAAGGTGGGCCGGGCCGAGACCTCCACCGATCCAGCGCCGGTCTCCATGTTTGAGAGCATCATCATCCTCAAACCCAAGGAACAGTGGCGAGCAGGAGTCAAGAAGGCCGACATCGTTGCCGAGCTGGATGCGAAGCTACAGCAGATCGGGGTGCGTAACGGCTGGACCCAGCCGATCATCAACCGCATCAACATGCTTTCCACCGGGGTGCGCACCGACCTGGGGGTGAAGATCTTCGGGAGTGACCTGAACGTGCTGAAGGATCTGGCAGTGCAGGCGGAAGGTATTCTGAAGACCGTGCCGGGCGCTGCCGATGTGGTGGCGGAGCGGGTCACCGGCGGCAACTACCTGGATATCGAGATCGATCGCGAGGCGGCAGCCCGCTACGGGGTTGGTGTCGGCGATATTCAGGATGTGATCAGCACGGCCCTCGGGGGTGAGACCCTTTCCACAACAGTTGAGGGCAGAAACCGCTTTCCGATACGTGTCCGCTATCTGCGCGATTACCGCGATAACATCCCGGCCATCCAGCGCATCCTGGTCAGTGGCATGAACGGCGCTCAGGTGCCGCTGTCGCTGGTGACCAAACTCAAGGTGTCCACCGGTGCGCCGGAGATCAACAGCGAAGGGGGCCTGTTGCGCTCCATCGTCTTCCTGAACGTGCGGGGCCGGGACATGGGTGGCTTTGTGAATCAGGCCAAAGAGACCCTGGAGCAGCAGTTGAAACTGCCCGCCGGGTACTACGTGGCCTGGTCCGGCCAGTGGGAAAACCAGGTGCGGGCCAAGGCGCGGCTGCAGATACTGGTGCCGTTGGGGATGGTGATCATCTTTGTGTTGTTGTACTTCACCTTCCATTCGGCCCTGGAAGCCAGCATGGTGATGCTTTCGGTTCCCTTTGCCCTGGTGGGTGGCGTCTATCTGACTGCGCTGCTGGGCTATAACCTGTCGGTGGCGGTCTGGGTCGGTTTCATCGCTCTCTACGGTATTGCGGTGGAAACCGGGGTGGTGATGGTGATTTATCTGCACGAGGCCTTGGACAAAAAGTTGAAGGATGGCCCCTGCACGGAGCAGGATATCTACGACGCCACCTTTGAAGGGGCTGTGCTCAGGCTGCGGCCCAAGCTGATGACTGTTGCCGCCTCGTTGATCGGCCTGATCCCGATCATGTGGTCAACCGGCACCGGCGCTGATGTGATGAAGCCGATTGCCGCGCCGATGATTGGCGGTCTGTTGTCCTCGGCGGTGCATGTGCTGATTATGACACCGGTGATCTTTGTGATGATGAAGAAGAGGGAGTTGAATAAGGGAACGTTGAAATACAGCGGGATGAAGCATTGACGGCTCCGCCCTTTCCGCCATCCCGGCACCGTCCTCACCGGTCCTCTTGTGACTCGGCCTGCGGCCGCCCCCTTCGGGGCGCATACGCGGTCCAATTTTGCAAGCAAAATTGTGCGGCGTAGCGCTGCTACGCCTCCGCGGGACCGGTTGCGGGTGCACCGGTCTGACGAAAAAGGCGAAGCCGATTGGACAACCACACCACAAAAGGAGAATTGAAATGAAAAAACTGATTATCGCATGTGCAGCACTTATGGCCCTTTCCGTACCGGCAGCCTTTGCCGCCTCTGAACATGGTGGCCATGGAGGCGGTCACAGTGCTGCCGCTCATGAAGAGGTGCTTGACGGGGTCAAGGCTACCTTCAATGTCATGAGCATGAAGGAACATCTGAAGACCATGAAGATGGAATTGCCCAAAGGGATGAAGGAAACCCATCATATCTCGGTGGAGTTTACCGATGTCAAAAGCGGCAAGCCGCTGACCGAAGGTGAGGTGGCGATAAAGGTTTTAGCCCCGGACAAGTCGGAGCAGACTAAAAACATGACGGCCATGCAGGGACATTTTGGCGCTGATTTCGAGATGCCCAAAAAAGGGCGTTACGGAGTGATGAGCAAATTCAAGCTTTCGAACGGCAAGGTGCGCCAGGCCAAGTTCTGGTATCAGGTGAAGTAGGCGGATCTGAGAATCATGCTGGTCTCCCGGAACGTTCCCGGAGACCGGCATGCGGGACGCTGTTGCAAAAAAACTGCTTTACAAACGTCCCGTTGTGAAACTCCTCACAGACCACCCACAGTTCCTCGCAGATAGTCCAGCAACCCCCTGAAATCCTCCGGGGGTTCGCTGGAAAATTCAAGATACTGTCCGCTCTGCGGATGGATGAAACCCAGCACCCGCGCATGCAGAGCCTGCCGTTCCAGTTTGCCGATCATCCCTTTCAGGCGGGTGTCTTTCAGGTTGTTGAAGCGGCCGCCGTCGGGATAGAGCGGGTCACCCAGCAGGGGCATGTTCGCTTCAGTCAGGTGGACCCGGATCTGATGGGTGCGGCCGGTTTCCAGGCGCAGTTGTACCAGGCTTGCCGGGCCGAAGCGCTCCAGCACCCGCCAGTTGGTGACCGCCTGCTTGCCGTGCCGTGCTTTGCCGGACAAACGTAGCCGTTCGGTGGGGTGGCGACCGATGATGCCGCTGATTTTGCCGGTATCTTCTGCGGGCGAACCGTAAATCAGCGCCCAGTACAGACGCTTGATGCTGTGGGCGGCAAACTGGTGCGCCAACCCGCGGTGGGCGGCATCGTTCTTGGCCGCCACCAGCAGGCCGGAGGTTCCTTTGTCCAGACGGTGCACAATGCCGGGTCGAATTTCGCCGCCGATGCCGGAAAGGTCGATGCAGTGGGCCAGCAGGGCGTTGACCAGGGTTCCGGAGCCTGCCCCGGCCCCCGGGTGGACGGTCATGCCTGCCGCTTTGTCAATCACGATCAGATCTTTGTCCTCATAAACCACGGTCAGGGGAATATCCTCCGGTTGCGGTGTTGCGGCCACCGGGGGCGGGATGGTCACCTGGATTGACTCGTTGCCCTTGAGCTTCATGGAGGCGCGGGGCACCTTGCCGTCCACCTGTATCTGCTCCTCCTCCACCAGCCGTTGCAGCGCTGATCGGCTCATGTCGGTCAGGATTGTTGCCAGAAAGGCGTCCAATCGCTGTCCCGCCGCTTCTGGTGGAACCTGTATCTCTTCCATCGCAGTACTCCTCAAAAACAGAAATGCGTGTCCGGTGGACACGCATTTCTGTTGTGTTTCAGCCATTGCTGATACTTACCAAATGGATGATTCTATCTTGCCTGCGCGCTTGATCAGGATGTCCACCAGGGTCAGTTCAAACATCCGCTCCGGTTCCAGTTCAGGGGCAACCCGTGCGAGGAAATGCTGGCGGCCTTCTTCGATTTCTTCGGCGAGCAGATCGAAAATATTGTCGTCTTTTATGCCGCTTTCGACCTTCTGCTGATTGTAGATCGCCACATCGGAGAGAATTGCCCGTGCCAGCCGTGCCGCCTGGTCCCTGTTGGTGATGATGTTCATGACGTCTCCTTCACGGCTTGTTTGATACGCTGCTAAGCTTAGCCCACAAAAGTGGCAAAGTAAACAGCAGGATGGTTATCTGTCTGGTCCCTTATCGCCTGCCTGGCACGTCTCTGCGGGAAGCGGGCCCGGCGGCATCGGCATTGCCGGGCAGCACGTTCAGTTCAAGTTGCCGCCCGTCACGCGCCACCAGTACTTTGAGCGGGGCTCCGATCTTTGCAGCGGCGACCAGATGCTGCAAGTGGGAGGGGTGTTTTACGGCTGTCCCTGCCAGGTTGAGGATAATATCGCCGGGCCTGATGCCGCCCCGTTCCGCCGGTGCGCCGGGAACGGTCTCCACCACGAGCACGCCGTTTGTTGCAGGCAGTTTCCGTTCCCTGGCCATTTCTTCACTGACCGGCGCAATGCTGATTCCCAGCCAGGCACGGGTAACGCTTCCCTTTTCAACCAGTTGGGCGACAATCGGGGTTGCCATGTTGGTGGGGATGGCAAAGCCGATCCCCTGGCCGGCAGCCACGATGGCGGTGTTGATACCGACCACCTCGCCGTGGATATTCAACAACGGTCCGCCAGAGTTGCCGGGGTTGATGGAGGCATCGGTCTGGATGAAGTTCTCGATGCTTTCTATGCCCACGTTGGAACGGCCGGTGGCGGAAATAATGCCCACGGTCATGGAGCGTTCCAGACCAAAGGGGTTGCCGATGGCAATGGCCCACTGTCCCACTTCCAGGCGGTCGGAATCGGCCAGTACTGCGGTGGGCAGGTCAACGGCATCGATCTTGATCACGGCGATGTCGGTCTTGGGATCGCCTCCGACGATCCGGGCGTCGTATACCTTGTCGTTGGACAGTTTTACCCGGATACTTTCCGCGTCGCGCACCACATGGTCGTTCGTAACGATATAGCCGTCCCTGCTGATGATGAAGCCGGAGCCCAGGCTTCTGTCCTGCCGGGTCTGCGGTCCGCCGAAAAATTCTTCGAAGAAGGGGGGCAGATCGTAGGAGGGGCGCACCATTTTTTTACGGCTGATGGTGGAGATGTTGACCACCACCGGCATGACCTGCTTGGCTACGGCGCTGAAGGCGCGCTGGGCTGCGAGAATGTCGGCGGGGACCTCCTTGACCGGCGGTTCTGCTTCGGCAGACGGACGCTTGGAGGTGAAAAGGACCGGTTCGTCCTTGGGGGATGAGCAGGCGGCCAGGGAGAGCGCCAGCAGACTGCATGCAAGTAGTTTCCAGGAGTGCGTGATTGTTTGCAGCATATTGACAACCTTTCCAAAAGGTTTATAAGTAACGATGTTTTATTTGTGTTGGATGTAGTAGGGTGCAAGCATAAATATAAGCATAATTGTCTGGCTGTCAACAGACGGACAGTGCACGACCAACGTTTCGGGAGGATTCCGTTGTGACTGATATCAAGGCCCAGATCAAGGAGTTCCGTATTGGCGAGAAGATTCGCGGACAGCGTCAGCAACGGCGTCTGACATTACAGGAGGTGTCGGACCTGACCGGGCTTTCCAAGCCGCTGCTGTCACAGATCGAAAACGAACAGGTGGTGCCGCCACTGGCAACGTTGCTCAAAATAGCCCGTGGTCTGAAGGTGGATATCCATTTTTTCTTTGAAGATGAAACCAACCGCCAGAAACTTGTGGTTACCAGGGGAGACGAACTGCGCCCCGATTTACAGCGGCAGGCAGTGAACGCCGCAGTCCGGCCCTATACCTACCACTCCCTGGCCAATGGCATGCGTCACAAGAATATGGAGCCGTTTCTGGTGGAGGTTGAAAACACAGAATGGGATGACAAGCTGTTTTTTCGGCACGATGGAGAGGAGGAGTTTCTGTATGTGCTGGATGGATCAATCAATTTTCACTACGGAAACGATGTCTATCTGCTGAAGGCCGGGGACAGCGCCTATTATGACTCGAGTCAGCCCCACGGTCTTGTGTCGGTGGGGGGTGGCAAGGCCCGTATCGTGGCGGTGCTTTATTCCAAGGGATAATCAATTTCTCCGCAAAATTGCGGGGAAGTAGCTGTGTACCAAGTATAAATGTGGTTAGCTGTTTAGCAAGGGCTTGACACTCCCTGTCTCTCTCGCTATACAGGACCACCCCTGTCTCTTAGGAGCCCACTGATGATGGAGTTGACCCGCAAGGGTGATTATGCGATTCGTGGCATTGTGTATCTGGCAGCCCAGCCGCCGGACAAGATTTCGCTCTTGTCCGACATTGCGGCAGCAGTGGATGTGCCGCAAACATTCCTGGCAAAGATATTTCAACAGTTCAGCAAGACCGGCATTGTTCGCTCCTATCGCGGGACCGGCGGTGGGTTCGTGTTGGCCAGCACACCGGATAAGATAACGTTGCTGGAGGTGGTGGAGGCGGTTGAAGGTCCCATAACCACCAACCGCTGTGTCGTAGGTCCCGGCCAGTGCTCCAGGGATGGTATCTGCAAGGTGCATCCGGTCTGGTTGCGGATACAGCAGGAAGTGCGCAGGAGCCTGTCAGAGATCACTCTGAAGGACTTGGTGTGATCTTAATAGTTTGATATTGTTGTATTTTTTTTGTTTTTGCTTGACGTGCTTATCTGTTTCTGGTAGTTGTACCACACAATTTGACCTCAAGGTTCAGCCAAAGTCCCTGGATATAACCGTGGGACTTTTGTCGTTTCGCTACCCCGGCCAAAGAAACACGCCGGTACTTAACCAACGTAAAGGAGATCCGCCGGATATTCATCAAGCAGTTTGTCATCCTATCTGGTCCAAGGTGTTTCCGGCGCACCTGCCCAGTCCTCCAAACTTATTCCTATGTCAAAATCAATTATTACCATCAGTACCCACCACCTGATTGCAGTTGTTCTTCTCGTGTCTCTGCCGGTATTTTTTGTTGCCTGCAGTAACGGCAGATCGTGGTATTCGGCTGTTGAGCCCGCAGTGCAGGAAGCGCCGCATGAGACCTCTCTGGATCAGGAGATTCGTTCTGTTATGGAGAAGGGGATTTCCCTTGAAGAGCGCAAGCGTCAGGTGCCGGTAATCGAAGCAGCCTTTGCCAAAAAGACGACTCCGGAACGTGCGCGTAATCTGGCTGCCCTCTGTTATATCAAGACCCTCGGCACGCCCTTTACTCCGCTGGATATGGCCGAAATTGCCCTTGCCGAAACCGGCGGACATGCTCTTTCTTCCGGTGCCACCTCTTCAATGGGGGCTATTGGTGTATGGCAGTTGATGCCCCGGCAAGCTCGCATTCATGGCTATACACCAGAAGAAATGCGGGACGATGAAAAATGTGCCGAGGCGGCTGTCCGGGCGTTGCTCAGTAAGCTGGAAATGGCAGACGGCAAAATGGACCTTGCCAAGAAGTACTATTGTGGAAAAGGGCCTCAGGCTGAGGCTTATCTGCGTAAATTGAAGCGGATCCGCAAGGGGCTTCTGGCGGAGCTTGCCGCATCCGGAGCGGTGGCTATGAATACCCCTGCCGTAATTATCAGGTGAATCAACCTAAAAACGGCTTTTACTGCAGATTATGCAGAGTAAAACAGAGGAAAAAACACAAAGTACTTTAACCTCTTTGGCTTGAGGGGTTAATTTGTTATCTGCTGTTTTTACTCAGTGAACCTCTGCGTCCTCTGTGGTGAACTGCTTTTTACAGGATCAATTGCTTTGACTGGCGCTCTGTTCAGTTGTCAGTTTTTCAGCAGGTTAAAGGGGCGTTTACACTGCCCTGGCCACTAACCGCGTACTCCTGAAATCCCCCCTTTTCACTTGCCCTGTTACAAGGCGCTCTGCTATAGTTGCCCGTATTTTTCCGTGCCCACCTTTTCGGAAAGGAGAACCTTATTGTGGAGCAGAACAGCTCCGGAGCAATCGGCTCCGGCATGACACTGCGCACCAGAATACTTCTTCTGTCGCTGTCCTCTGTTGTTTCCATCCTGCTTGTGGTTTTGCTGGGCGCCTTTGTATTGAGCGAAGTGCCGTTCACCGGGGTCATCAGAAGCAGAATGGTTCTGACATTTTCCATTGTTGTATTCCTCGTTGTCCTGAATATTATCCTTGCACTATATACCGCCAGATCAATTGTTACGCCGCTTCAAAGCTGCGTCACGTTTGCCGGGCAGTTGGCGGGCGGCTCCTTGAAAGACCGTCTCTCTGTCAGTTGTGGCGGGGAAATTGGCGCGTTGGCGTCCACCATGAATACTCTGGCTGAAAACCTCCAGAGAATCGTCAGTCACGTAAACGACACAACCGACGAACTGCATGCCATTGACCGCAATATTGAGCGGGCCGCGGGACAGGTGATAAATGCAACAGGGCTCCAGGAAGAGGCGGTTAACGAGACGTCTCGCACCGCTGAACTGATCAATAACTCCGTTGTCAGAATTTCCCAAGGTGTTGACCAACTGGCGGCCTCTGCCGGTGAGACGTCGTCCTCGATTCTGGAAATGGCCGCCAGTATTGAAGAGGTGGCCATCAATACCGATACGCTCGGCACCTCTGTGGATGAGGTCAGTTCATCGGTTATCCAGATGGCTGCTTCCATTAAAGGTATTGGCACGAATATTACCAATCTTCTGGAGGCATCCAGCACCACTGCATCGTCGGTGGCGCAGATGGACGCTTCGATTCGCCAGGTTGAAAAAAGTGCCATGGATACCGCGGTCATATCGGAAACTGTCCGTTCGGACGCCGCCAATGGTTTGACCTCTGTGCAGGAAACCATTGCCGGGATGCAGGAGATCCGCAAGGCCTCCCGTATTACGGCCGAAGTGGTTGAGCATCTCTCCCTCCGGGTGCATGACATCGGGGCGATTCTGTCGGTGATCGATGAAGTGGCTGAGCAGACCAATCTGCTGGCCCTGAATGCCGCCATCATTGCCGCGCAGGCGGGAGAACAGGGTAAAGGTTTTGCGGTTGTTGCCGACGAAATCAAGGAACTTGCAGAGCGGACCTCGTCATCGACCCGCGAAATTTCTTCGGTGATCAACGGTGTCCAGGAAGAAACCGGTCGGGCGGTTGCGGCGATAAATCAAGCCGAGCTGGCGATTTCCGCTGGTGAGGAGCTTTCGGAGCGTTCTGGCGAGGCCCTTGAAAAAATTGTTGCGGGGGTGCAGCAGGCAGGGCTTCAGATCAGCGCCATTGCCCGGGCCACGGTTGAACAGGCCAAGGGCAGCCAGAATATCCGGGTGGCCATGGAGCAAGTGGAAGAGATGGTGGAGCAGATCGCCCTTTCCGCCAGAGAGCATGGCCGCGGCAGTGACATGATCACGTCGGCGGTGGAGCGGATGCGTGAAATGACCAGCCAGGTGCGCAGCTCCACCAGAGAACAAAGCCGGACCAGCGTCCTGATCGCCAAAGCCACCGAGGATGTTACCACCATGATCGAACGGATCAGGGAGGCCTCTTCGGATCAGGCGGTGCAAGGTCAGGCCGCTGAGCAGATGATCGAAAATATCCGGATTGCCTCCAATGCGACATTTCAGGCGGCGCGGGTCGTGAACGGCGCCGTTGCTTCCCTGGCACGGCAGATTGACCAGCTTGAAAAAGAAATGTTTGGGTTCAAGGTATGAAGAAGCGTATTGCCGGACAGTTGAGAAAGCTGCAAAAAAGTGGCCGGAAAGCCTTGGTAACCTTTATTACTGCCGGTGATCCGGATCTGGCAACCACGGCAAACCTGTTGCCGTTGCTGGAAAAGGCCGGGGCAGATGTTATCGAACTGGGCGTCCCCTTTTCCGATCCCATGGCTGACGGTCCCACCATCCAGCGTGCCTCGGAGCGCGCTCTTGCCTCAGGCGCCAACCTTGCCGGCGTCCTGGCCATGGTGCAGTCCGTACGTTCCACAGTGTCGGTGCCGATTGTCCTGATGGGCTACAGCAATCCGGTGTATGCCTACGGCTGGGAGCGGTTTGCGGCAGATGCTGCAACAGCGGGCGTTGACGGATTGCTGCTGGTGGATCTGCCGCCGGAAGAGGCTGACGAACTGTTGCCTGCTGTGCGCAAGGCCGGGCTGGATATGATCTTTCTGCTGACCCCCACCTCCGGCGCGGACAGGATTGCCCGGGTGAACCGCAACGGCAGCGGTTTTCTGTATTATGTCACCGTGACCGGTGTTACCGGAGCCCGGCAGAGTGTCTCAACAAGCCTGTCACAGGAACTGGCAGCGGTACGCAGCGCGGTCAGACTGCCGGTCATGGCCGGTTTTGGCATAGCAACCCCGGAGCAGGCAGCCCAGGTTGCTGCGGATGCCGATGGTGTGGTGGTGGGCAGCGCCATAGTCAAGCTGTTCGAGCAGTATCAGGGCAAGCAGCTTCAGGATGCGGTTACGGATCTGGTCAGCAGTCTCAAACAAGGAATCTAACCTTCACAGAGGATACGGACATGAGCTGGTTTAAACGCGAAAAAACAGGAATTGAAAAGAGCAGCACCCATAATGTCAAGGTGCCGGAAGGGCTCTGGACCAAATGTCCGTCATGTAGTGAATCCCTGCTTTCCAAAGAAATCGAGGAAAACCTGCAGGTTTGCCCCAAGTGTGGCCACCACTACCGGATTGCCCCCCGTAAGCGCCTCCAGGCGCTGTTGGATGACGGCACATGGCAGGAGTACGATGCCGCCATGACCTCTGTGGATTTCCTTGAATTCAAGGACACCAAGGGCTACCAGGAGCGGATTGACGCCACCCTGGCCAAGGGCGGGTCGCGGGATGCGGTGATCTGTGTCGAGGGAGCCATTGAAGCCATTGCCGTGCAGGTTGCCATGTTCGACTTTTCCTTCATGGGCGGCAGCATGGGCAGCGTGGTGGGCGAGAAGATCACCCGTTCCATCGAGCGTGGGCTGGAGAAAAAACAGCCGGTCATCGTTATTTCGGCATCCGGCGGTGCCCGTATGCAGGAGTCGATCCTGTCGCTCATGCAGATGGCGAAAACTTCGGCTGCCCTGGCAAAGCTGAAAGCCGCCGGTATTCCCTTTCTTTCCATTCTGACCGATCCCACCACCGGTGGTGTTACGGCCAGCTTTGCCATGCTGGGGGACCTGAATATTGCCGAGCCGAAAGCGTTGATCGGCTTTGCCGGTCCCCGGGTGATCGAGCAGACCATCCGCCAGAAACTGCCGGAAGGGTTCCAGCGTTCCGAATATCTGCTGGACCATGGCATGGTTGATATGATTGTGCCCCGCACCGAGATGCGTGCCACCGTGGGAAGCGTTCTGGCCATGCTGACCAAGCGCTAAGCTGTGTCGGTTTCGGATCGGCTGGCAAGGATATTCGGTCGCCGTCGTTTTGCCATGAAGCCGGGAACAGAGCGGATCAGCGGGCTTCTGGCCCGCTTGGGACATCCGGAGCGCGCATTTTCCTCAATACATGTTGTCGGCACCAATGGCAAGGGTTCAACCGCATCATTTCTTTCCGCCATACTGACTGCTGCCGGATGCAGTACCGGCTTGTTCACCTCTCCCCATCTGATTGACTATTGCGAGAGATTTCAGGTGAACGGTATCCAGATCGCTCCGGATATTCTGGAACAGCAGATTGACCGGGTGCTAACCCTGGCAGATCCTGAAGACACCTTTTTCGAATTGACCACCGCGTTGGCCTGCTGCCACTTTGCCGATAGCGGTGTCAGGATCGCCATCCTTGAGGCTGGTATGGGTGGCCGCGCTGATGCCACCGCAGCGGTGCGAGCTTGTTGCACCTTGATTACGCCGGTTTCCCTGGATCACTGCCAGTGGCTGGGAACAACGCTGGCAGATATCGCCGCAGAAAAGGTGGCCATTGCCGAGCCCGGCACCATGGTTATCTCCGCCAGCCAGAGTCAGGCTGCCCATGCCGCCATTGCTGCTCACTGCTGGGATGGCGCACAGACACTGCTCTGTGCGGGTGAGGATTTTCAGGCTGTTTGGGAGCCGGATGGCACGTTGTGCTACATTGACGGCGATTTCCGGCTGTCCGGCCTGACTCCGGGCATACCGGGCCGCTATCAGGCTGAGAATGCCGCTCTTGCCATTGCGGCGGCACGGCGGTTGTCTGAAAAAACTCGTCTGCGTCTGGAAACGGAGCGGATCCGGGCCGGAATTGCCGCTGCCAGTTGGCCGGGACGGATGGAGTTGATTCCCCTGGAAAACGATGTCCGGTTGCTTCTTGATGGAGCCCATAACCCAGCCGGGGCCCTGGCTCTGGCCGATGCGCTGTGCATGTATGACCGGCGCAGGCTGATCCTGCTTCTGGGGATGATGGAGGATAAGGATCTGGATGGCATCATTTCGCCACTGGTGCCGTTGGCTGAACGGATCCATACGGTTGCTCCGGGCCAGGAACGGGCCATGCCCGCGCAGTTGCTGGCCTTGGAATGCAGAAAACTGGGTGGCGCCGCCACCGCGCAGGGGTCTGTTGCCGAAGGATTGGCAGCCGCCCGTGCAGAGGCAGACCCGGGAGACCTGCTGGTGGTTGCCGGATCTCTGTTTACCGTGGGAGAGGTCAAAGCTGCCCTTGCCGGACAGATGAGTGAAGCGGTGCGCGGGTAACGACAATGTTTTGGCTGGCGATGAAAAAACCAGCGGACAAGGGGAGAGGCAATTTGATGGTGAGGATGTTTGCCTGTTTGGTCATGGTGCTGCTGTTTGTGCCGTCAATGCTGTGTGCCGCAGAGCAGCCAGGCGCGCCCGGTATGGTAATCCGGGCGGACCGGATGACCCATCAGGAGGCCTCTGACCTGATCACTGCCACAGGTGCGGTGCAGATAACCTGGCAGGATATGCTGCTGACCTCTGACCAGGCCACCTATAACCGGACCAGTAAAATGATGACCGCCCAGGGCAATGTGGTGATGGTCAAGTCTGGCGACAGCATGCGCGGCGACTTCCTGGTACTGGACACTGAGACCGGGCGGGCCGAAATGGAAAATGGCCGTATCTTCATGACGCAGGGTAATTTCCGTATCGATGGCAGGCAGATTGCCCGGACGGGTGATGATCAGTACGCCTTGAACAGTGGTAATCTGACCACCTGTGATGCTGAAGTTCCCAGCTGGAAGTTCGGGGCCAGTGAGATGGATGTCACTGTGGAGGAGTATGCCACCGGCTCCCATGTCATTTTCTACGTCAAGGATGTGCCGGTTTTTTATTTCCCCTACATTATTTTGCCGGTAAAGCGTGAACGCCAGTCCGGCCTGCTCTTCCCCCGTTTCGGCAGATCTTCAAAGCGGGGCGAATTTCTGGAATTGCCAGTATACTGGGCAATTTCTCCCTCGCAGGAAGCCACCTTCAATCTGGATATTCAGACAAAACGTGGTGTCGGCCTGGGAGCCGACTATCGCTATCTTCGCTCACGTACCAGCGAGGGGTCTCTGGGTGGCTACATCATCCATGACAACAATGAGAAAAAGGCGCGTGGGCAACTGCTCCAGTTTCACAAGGAGCAGTTGCCTGACGACCTTTCCCTGATAACCAGCGTCAATTTTACCAGTGACCGCACCTTTTTGCAGGACTATGGCGACAAAAGTGGCGAATATAACCGCCAGTACTATGACTCACGGGTGGTGCTGACCAAACACTGGGATACCTGGATGACCGGAGCACAGGCCATCTATACCCAGGATTTTTATACCGGAAGCAATACCAGTACCTTGCAGCGTGCCCCGGAACTGTTTCTGCACGGTGTTCGTCAGGCAGTGCCGTTCATCCCTTCCCTCTGGTTTGACATGGATCTGCTGCTTACCAATTACTACCGTGAAAAAGGGATGCAGGGACAGCGTACAGCTCTGACTCCGCGCCTCTCCACCAGTCACAGTCTGTTTGGCGGACGATTTAATGCATCGGCCTATGGCGGTGCACAGATTCGTGCCTACAATACGACCGAGGCTGCTGCTGGTATCAACGAGAAATCTGTGGTTGGCATTCCTGAATTCGGGGCGGAACTGAACAGCTCGTTGGGTCGCATTTATGACGGGCCGTTCCCGGGCATGAGCCGTGTGCGGCATGAATTGGTCCCTGCTGTCAGCTACAGCTACTCCATGAACAAGGATCAGACCGCATATCCTCAGTATGATCAAAGTGACCGGTCTCCCCATCTGAATCTGCTGCAATTTTCCCTTGCCAGTCACCTGGGCGGCAAAGTGCAGCGTGTCGAAGGACAAAAAGGGCCGGATGCCTACCGGCATCTGCAGACGATCCGCCTGAGCCAGGGGTACAGTCTGAGTGGTGAGCGCTCCACCTTGCTGTCGGATACCGACACGGGCAAGCCGTGGTCCACTACGGTCATTGAAAGTGAAACCTGGCTGCATCCCGGTTTCAGGCTGTTGCTTGATGCCGGGTACAACCCCTACCAGCGCAGGTTCTCCTCAACCGCACTTGGTGGCGATATCCTTGATGGCAGAGGAAACAGTCTGGGAGCCAGCTACCGGATGACCAGCCAGCAGGTCGAATATCTGGAAGGCCGCTTTGCGCTGGCCCTGCTCAAACCGGCGTACTTAAGCTATAGCAGTCGTTATTCCTTTGACAAGCAAGACTTTCTGGAGCACTTCGCCACGGTTGAATACCGCCACCAATGCTGGGGTATTTTTGCAACCTGGCGCGAGCGGCCCAACGACCGGTCCTGGACGATCAACTTCAATCTTGCGGGGCTGTTCAGTATCGGTAGCGGTCCTACTGCAGGTATAGCACGATGAGTAACCGGCGGGTTACCGCTCAGGCGCGTTCCCTTCCCCGTTTGGTGTATGCGGACAGTCAGGGGCGGATTTATGACCATCCGGCGCTGACCATGGCTGCCATGAACGGACCGCAGGCGGTCCTGCCGGACGGGATCGAGCTGATTCCCCTGCCTGAGGGAAGCCGTCTTTTCACCATTCCGGATACGCCGCCCGTTGCCTGGGACAGTCGCACGGGACGCTTCATTACCGTGGAAAAAGCTCCCGGAGTCCGTGGTGCGGTGCAAGCGGTTTCCGCCTTCATGGCTCCCGGTTATGCCCGTACCCTGCTTCCGGCCTGCGATTACGGGCAAAAACAGGTGCACCTGCCGCTCTGGTCATACACTGCGGTTGGCTGGGACGAGCAGCGGGACTGTTTCGTGGTTGCGGCAACGCAGGTGGATGATAATCAGAACTGGAATCCGGTCAACTATGACGACCGTACGTTGGAGCCCCTGGTGCGGCAGCGCCTGCGGGAGATACCGGATAACCGTCTGCTGGAGCAGTTGTCCCGTTGCGCCATAGATTATCATTGCTTTGCTGCAAAGAATCTGTTCTATCGCCGTTGGGAAGCTCCGCTGCCAACGTCACCGGTCTGCAATTCCGCCTGTCTTGGCTGCATCAGTCTGCAACCTTCGGAATGCTGTCCCGCCAATCATGACCGGATCAGTTTCGTACCCACGCCGGAAGAGATCGTTGAAGTGGCGTTGCCCCATCTGGAACAGGCACCGGAGCCGATCGTCTCCTTTGGACAGGGCTGCGAAGGGGACCCGATCCTGCAGGCTCCCACCGTTGCCGAGGCGGTACGTCGGCTGAAGGCCGCCACATCCCGCGGCACGGTCAACTTCAACTCCAACGGTTCCCTGCCGGAGCGTGTACAGGAGCTGTGCGACGTCGGCATGGATTCGTTCCGTTTCTCGCTGAATTCGGTGCTTGAAGAACGCTACAACGCTTACTACCGTCCCAAAGGTTACAGCTTTGCCGATGTGACCAGGTCACTGGGCATTGCCAAGAAAGCCGGACGTTTCACCATGATCAATTATCTGATCTCGCCCGGTGTCAGCGATGCTCCGGAGGAGGTGGAAACCCTGCTGGATTTTGTGGCGAAAACCGGTGTGGACCTGATACAGATGCGTAATCTCTCCATTGATCCGCACTACTATAACCAGGCAATGGCGGTGAAAGGCAAAGGCATCGGTATCTACAATCTGCTGCAACGCCTGAAAAAAGAATTTCCACGGTTGCAGTTCGGTTATTACAATCGCACCAGAGAGAATTTTTACCCGCCCGGCTTTGAACAAGGCTGGCCCATAGCCTGAATGCACAAAAGGCCCGTCGGAGTGACGAGCCTTTTGTGGTTGCGGGGTAGGTGCCAAAGGTTATTTGAGGCCTTTCATATACGTCAGCAGCGCGCTCATGTCGTTCTTGGGAAGCGTTGCAAAGGCAGGCATGGTGGAGTTGGCATTGCTCTTCTTGGGATTGATCAGCTTCTCACGCAACTGGGGCTCAGCCATCTTGCCGCTGATTTTACTCAG
The DNA here is from genome assembly GCA_002423105.1 of Geobacter sp. UBA6151. Lineage (GTDB taxonomy): Bacteria > Desulfobacterota > Desulfuromonadia > Geobacterales > Pseudopelobacteraceae > Trichlorobacter. Next base: position 48,069 of record DIUT01000003.1, read on the forward strand.
GTCAGGCCCGATGGCACCCCCCTTACCCTTTACCTTGTGGCACATTGCGCACTTCTGGTTAAATACTTTTTCACCGGCGCTCTCTGCAAATGCCGCACTTGCCAGCAGCACCGCAAGCCCAAGGACCGATAGTGACAGGACGTGCTTCATGGGAATGCTCTCCTTTGAATTCAGATGGTTGTTTACGTGGGCCGATACTATCACCGGTTGTCCGGTGATGCAACCGGCTCCTTGCTCGCGCTGATGTTTTCCCGCCTGTATCTGCATATTCCCTGGTGTGTCGCCAAATGTGGCTATTGTGCCTTTACCTCCCGACAGGGCGCTGCGCAAGATCTGGCTGATACGACAGAGCTGTTGCTGCAGGAAATGGAGCTTGCCGCCGGACAATTTCGGGCAGAGGTGCCTTTGTTGTCGCTCTACCTTGGAGGCGGCACGCCGTCACTGCTAACGCCGGAGCAGGTTGAGCGTCTGATTACCCGTAGCTGCCAGTTGTGGGGGCACGATCCGGCAATCGAAATTACTCTTGAAGCCAACCCCGGTACGGTTTCGAGGGCTACCCTGGCTGGTTTTCACCAAGCAGGCGTCAACCGCATCTCCCTGGGGGTGCAGTCGTTTTCAGACGACATGCTTGCGCTGCTGGGCCGTGTGCATTCTGCACAACAAGCGCGGGATGCTGTTGTCATAGCCAGAGCAGTCGGCTTCGGTAGTATCGGGCTGGACCTGATCTGCGGCCTGCCTGGACAAAGCCTGGCGGACTGGCGGCAGCAGCTCTGCATAGCGGTGGGGCTGGAACCGGACCATCTCTCCATCTACAACCTCACCATTGAAGATGCCACACCATTCAGTCATCGCTATCCTGTTGGAACTCTCGGTCTGCCTGACGATGATTGCACCGCCACAATGCTGGAGCTTGCCGATACCGCTCTATCTACGGCAGGTTTTGAGCATTATGAACTGGCCAATTACGCCAGACCGGGCAAACGGTCCGGACATAACTGCGGCTACTGGCGGCGGGACGGCTATCTGGGAATGGGGCCCTCGGCCCACAGTTTTCTTCGTGACGGATGGGGTGTGCGTTTTTGCAATCCTGACCGGTATGAAGCCTGGGCTGCATCGATCCGTGGCGGACAGCGTTCCGTGCAGGATATAACCCGGCTTACACGGGAGGACGCCTGCGCCGAGGCAATCTTTCTGGGGCTGCGGCTGTCAGAGGGGGTCTGTTTTGACCGCTTTGAGCAGCAGTTTGGCGAGCGGCTGGAAATTGTTCGCCGGGATCAGGTGCTGAAACTTCAAAAAGCCGGTTTGCTGGACTGTGGGCTGGAGCGTATGGCGCTTACCCGTAAGGGGATGCTGCTGTCCAACCAGGTCTTTGTGGAGTTTGTCTGAAAAAACAGGTTGTGCGCAAGCGGGATTTCTCAATGGACAGTGGATAAATTTCGTGTACATTTCAGGTATACGGCAATCAGCGCCATTCCTTGCGGATGGTTGTGAAAGGAGTCTTACACGTTATGTGCACCACCTGCGGCTGCGGTCCCCAACATCACGAACATGAACATCGTCATGAACACGAGCATCAGCACGGCGATCTGACCCACACCCATTCCCACCCCCACGAACACAGCCATGATCATGGCGGCCAGCATCACCATCATGAGCATCTTCATGGGGACACGCATGGTCACGACCATCTGCACAATGATCCTCGGCGCACAAAAACAATCTCCATTGAAGAGGATGTCCTGGCTAAAAACAACCGGCTGGCTGCTTTTAACCGGGCGCTGTTCCGGGAAAAGGGCATTCTTGTGCTGAATCTGGTGTCATCTCCCGGTTCCGGTAAGACGACGCTGCTGGAGCAGACCCTGCGTGATCTTTCAGGTCGCTGGAGGTGTGCGGTGATTGAAGGGGATCAGCAGACGGATAACGATGCCCGGCGGATTGCCGCAACCGGTGTGCCGGTGAAACAGATAAACACCGGGGCCGGATGCCATCTGGATGCCCATATGGTGATGCACGCCACTGAATCATTTGACCTGGATAATCTGGACATTCTCTTCATTGAAAACGTGGGTAACCTGGTCTGTCCGGCTGCCTTTGACCTGGGCGAGGCCCATAAGGTGGTGGTGTTGTCGGTGACCGAGGGTGAGGATAAACCTCTGAAATACCCTCAGATGTTCCATAACTCCGGCCTGATGTTGCTGAACAAGGTGGACCTGTTGCCGTATGTAAGCTTTGATGTTGCCCGCTGCAAGGAGTATGCGGCGCGGGTCGGCCACGATCTGGAGATTCTTGAGGTTTCGGCAAGCACCGGCCTGGGGCTGGAAGCCTGGTACGGGTGGTTGATGAACGAAAAGGGAAAATAACGCGGAATGCATGCCGTATATGGGCACAGCTTGCCTGTGCTGACCAGATTCAGGTAGGAGCAGGTATGGAAATCAAAATTCCGGCTGTTGGCGAATCAGTGGTGGAGGCGCTTCTGGCCAGATGGCACAAGGAGTCCGGTGCGGTGGTCAGGCGGGATGATCCGTTGTGCGAGATCGAGACAGACAAGATCACCATGGATATCTTTGCTGAGGCTGATGGGCGACTGACTGTGTCGGTTCCGGCAGGAACCACGATCAAGGTCGGGACGGTGATCGGCTTGTTGGAACCGGGAACTGCTGAAACAGCAGCTGGCCAGACGATGGCTGCCGGTACGGCGGCTACGATGCAGAAAACATCTGATCCCCCTACGTCGCCATCAGTGCGGCATGTGTTGCGGGAAAAAGGGTTGGAGGCTGTTCAAGTAACGGGCAGCGGCCCTGGTGGGCGGATTTTGCGTGAGGATCTGAGCGGAGGGCAGATACCGGTGGTGAAGTCGGAGGAGCCGCCGGATTATCACGGGACCACCAGCGAAGCCAACGAAGATAGGCGACCGGATCCACAGCCTTCTATGGGCGAGGAGCGGGTGCGGATGTCCCCGTTGCGCAAGCGTATTGCCGAGCGTTTGCTGCAGGCCCGTCAGCAAACCGCCATGCTGACCACCTTCAATGAGGTTGACCTGGCATCCTTGCAGGCGTTGCGTGCCCGTTACAAGCGGGAAGGCAGGGCGGTCGGTCTTCTGCCATTTTTTGTGCGGGCCGCGGTGGAGGCGCTTGCCGCCTATCCGGCGGTGAATGCCCGGATTGATGGTGATTATATTGTCTACCATCAGTTTTGCAATCTGGGGATTGCCGTTTCCGGCGAAAAAGGGCTGGTGGTGCCGGTGTTGAAGGATGCGGGAGGTTTGGCGTTGCGGGAGATTGATGCCGCCATTGCCGGATTTGTTGAAAAAATCAAGACCAACCGGCTGGCCATTGCCGATCTGGAAGGGGGGACCTTCACCATCACCAATGGCGGCACCTATGGTTCCATGCTTTCCACGCCGATCATCAATCCGCCCCAGAGCGGCGTACTGGGTATGCATGCCATTGTTGACCGGCCAGTGGCGCGGGATGGCCAGGTTGCCATCCGGCCGGTAATGTATCTGGCCTTGTCCTATGACCATCGTATTATCGATGGCCGGGAGGCGGTGGGGTTCCTCAAACTGGTAAAGGAACGGATTGAAGACCAGACGTGGCTGGACGGAGTGCAGTGAACAGGGAGGTTGCCAGATGTCAGAACAGTTTGATCTGATTGTGATCGGTGCCGGTCCCGGCGGTTATGTGGCGGCTATTCGGGCCAGCCAGCTGGGGATGAAGGTGGCGGTGGTGGAAAAACGGGCGACATTGGGCGGTGTCTGCCTCAACGAAGGCTGTATTCCCAGCAAGGCGCTTCTCGATTCCAGTGAGCATTTTGCCCTGGCGCGGGATAAATTTGCCGCGCATGGCATCGATATTGAGCCACCGCGTCTTAATTTGTCCGCCATGCTGGCGCGCAAGGACGATGTGGTGAAAAAGCTGACTGATGGCGTGGGCTACCTTTTCAAGAAGAACAACATTACGCTGGTGAGTGGAGCGGCCAGACTGAAAGGGCCAGGTGCTGACGGATTGCAGCAGGTGGAGGTGCAGCGGGCCTACCACCTGAATTTTGCCAATGGTGATCAGCAGCCGCTTGAAGCGCCGCAGACATTGATGGCATCGAAGGTGTTGCTTGCCACCGGCAGTGAGCCGGTGCCGCTGCCTGCCATTCCCTTTGACGGCGCATTGGTGGTGAGCGCTCAAGACGCCTTGGGCTTTGAACGGGTACCTGAGCATCTGGTGGTAGCCGGAGGCGGCTATATCGGGCTTGAGCTGGGGTCAGTCTGGCGGCGTCTGGGAGCGCGGGTGACTGTGCTGGAGATGCTGCCGAATCTGCTGCCGAATATGGATCGTCAGGCTGCCGACACGTTGCAGCGGGCGCTGAAAAAACAGGGGATAGAATTTAAGCTGGGAGTGCGGGTCAGCGGTCTGCGCAAGCTGGGCAGTAAAGGGTTGGTGCAGTTTGCTGCCGGTGACGATAGTGGCGAACTGGATTGTGACCGGCTGCTGGTGGCCATTGGTAGACGCCCATTGCTGAGCGGCCTTGGTTTTGAAGCATTGGGCGGTACGTTGCTGGACAACGGCAGAATCGCTGTGAATGCCGACTATCAGACGTCGATTGTCGGCATCTACGCCATTGGCGATCTGATTCCCGGACCGATGCTGGCCCACAAGGCGTCCGAGGAAGGTGTAGTCTGCGTGGAGCGGATGACGGGGCAGAAAAGTGCGGTGGAATACGAATATATTCCCGGTGTGGTCTATACCTGGCCGGAAGGGGCCTCGGTGGGCAAGACTGAAGAGCAGCTGAAACAAGATGATATTCCCTACAAGGCGGGTAAGTTCAGTTTTCTGGGAAATGGCCGCGCACGGGCCATGGATGAGACGGAAGGGTTTGTCAAGGTGCTGGCACATGCCGAGACGGATCGGATTCTGGGGGTACATATTATCGGTCCCCGGGCTTCGGACATGATTGCCGAAGCGGTGACCGCCATGGGCTTTATGGGTACGGCCCGCGATCTGGGGATGATGATCCACGCCCATCCGACTCTCTCGGAAGTGATGAAGGAGGCGGCGCTGGACGTGCACAAGGAGGCGATCCATGGCTAAGAACCTGACCACTAAAATTCTGGAAGCGCATCTGGTTGAAGGGGAACTGGTTCCCGGCAGGGAAATATCGATCCGGATTGATCATACGTTGCTGCAGGATGCCACCGGCACCATGGCCATGCTGGAATTTATTGCCATGGGCCTGCCGCGCGTCAAGGCGGATCTGGCAGCTCAGTATATCGATCATAACCTCTTGCAAACCGATTTCAAGAACGCCGATGATCATGCCTTTCTGACCAGTGCAGCCCAGCGGTTCGGGGTGCACCTCTCCAAACCGGGCAACGGTATTTCTCATCAGGTCCACCTGGAACGCTTTGGCAAGCCGGGGCTGACCTTGCTGGGTGCCGATTCCCACACACCGACGGCAGCCGGCCTTTCCATGCTGGCCATCGGCGCTGGCGGGCTTGACGTGGCCCTGGCCATGGCTGGTCATCCTTTCAGTCTGCCCTGTCCCAAAGTGTTTGGCGTCAAGCTGCTCGGGCAGTTGTCAGCCTGGGTATCCGGCAAGGATGTGGTGCTGGAGATGCTGCGCCGCCACAGTGTCAAGGGGGGTGTGGGCAAGGTAATTGAGTACTATGGCCCTGGCGTGGCTACCCTGTCGGCAACGGACCGGGCCACCATCGGCAATATGGGGGCTGAACTGGGGGCCACGTCATCCCTCTTTTGTTCCGATGAACGGACCAGGGAGTTTCTGGTGGCGCAGGGCAGAGGTGACGTCTGGATACCCATGGCCGCCGACGACGGGGCAGCTTATGATGAACATGATGAGATCGATCTCTGTACGCTGGAGCCGTTGATCGCCTGTCCCTCGTCACCGGACAATGTGACGCCGGTCCGTGAAGTGGCGGGCACGAAGGTGGATCAGGTGATTGTGGGCAGTTCGGTTAACTCATCATTTCGCGACCTGATGACGGTTTGCCGGATGCTTGAAGGACGCAGGATTGCGCCGGGAGTTTCCTTCCATGCCAATCCGGGCAGCCGCCAGGTGTTAGAAAATGTGGCGCAACAGGGCGGGGTGCTGATGTTGCTGATGGCCGGGGTCAACATCCACCAGTCCGGTTGTCTGGGCTGCATCGGCATGGGACAAGCCCCGGGTACGGATCAGGTTTCGTTACGGACGTTTCCCCGCAACTTCCCCGGTCGGAGCGGCACCAAGGGTGATAAAGTCTATCTCTGTTCACCGGAAACCGCGGCGGCATCCGGGTTGAACGGGGTGATAACCGATCCGCGCGACATGGGGAAAATAATGGCATGGCCCGCTGTTGCCAACCCGGAGCATTATCTTGTGGATGATTCGAGCATCATCTACCCGTTGCCTCCTGACGAAGCTGCACGGATTGAGGTGTTGACCGGCCCCAACATTGTGCCGTTCCCGGAGTTTGAGGAGTTGCCGGAACAGTTGGAAGCAACAGTGGTACTGAAGGTGGGGGATAACATCACCACTGACCATATCATGCCGGCCGGAAATAAGGTTCTTCCTCTACGCAGTAACATTCCGGCCATCAGCCGTTTCGTGTTTGAGCAACTGGATGCGTCGTTTCCCGAGCGTGCCCAGGCAGCGGGCAACGGCATAATTGTAGCCGGAGAGAATTACGGCCAGGGTTCTTCCCGTGAACATGCGGCCCTTGCGCCCCGCTATCTGGGGATTCGCGCAAAGCTGGCAAAGAGCTTTGCGCGCATTCACAAGGCGAATCTGGTGAACTTCGGCATTGTGCCACTGACATTTAGGAACCCTGAAGATTATGAGCGGATAAAGCAGGGGGACCGGATCAGTATTCCCGATATTCAGCGTTATGTCCGTGAAGGGGTGGTTGAAGTTCCGGTGTTGCTGAATAGTGTTCCGGTGGCAATGCTGTTGGAGGTTTCCGAACGGCAACGGCAGGAACTGTTGGCGGGCGGGACCTTGAATGCCGTTCGTAAAGGAGTTGTCTGATGCATCGTGAAAAAAGAAAGACAAAAATTGTCGCCACCTTGGGCCCGGTCAGCAGTTCTCCGGAGATGCTGGAGCGTCTTGCTCAGGCCGGTGTTGATCTGTTTCGCCTTAATTTTTCCCATGGAACCCAAGAGGATAAGGCGTGCCTGATTGAAGCTATCCGTAAAATATCAGTCAAACTGGGCAAGCAGGTCGGTATTCTGGCAGATTTGCAGGGTCCCAAAATCAGGACCGGGAAAATGGCTGGTGACGGCATGTTGCTTGAAAAAGGCAAGGAAGTTGTCATAACCACTGATAACGTAGAGGGTAAGGATGGCATCATTCCCACTATTTACACCGAACTGCCCAGAGATGTGGGGCCGGGGGCGCAAATTCTGCTGGATGACGGACTCCTGGAGCTAAAAGTTTTGTCTGTGGAAGGGGAACGGGTTCGTTGCTTGGTGGTGAATGGTGGACTTCTGAAGAACAACAAGGGCATCAACCTCCCCGGTGTGCGGGTGTCGGCGCCATCCTTGACGGAGAAGGATCTGGCGGATCTCGATTTCTGTATTGGGGCGGATGTCGATTATATTGCGCTGTCCTTTGTACGAACCCACGAAGACGTGGAGCAAATAAAGCGGATCATCTATGCTGCTGGCAAGGATATCCCGGTGGTCGCCAAAATCGAGAAGCCGGAAGCGCTACGCAATTTCAAAAAAATTCTCAAAGCAACTGATGCTGTAATGGTGGCACGGGGAGATCTTGGTGTTGAAATGAATGCAGAAAAAGTGCCGCTTATTCAGAAGAAGATCATCAAGGCTTGCAATGAGGCAGGCAAGCCGGTTATTACCGCTACGCAGATGCTTGAGTCGATGATTTTTAATCCGCGTCCGACGCGCGCAGAAACATCAGATGTGGCCAACGCAATCATAGATGGTACTGATGCGGTTATGCTTTCAGGAGAAACAGCTGCGGGGAAATACCCGGTTGAGGCTGTTGAAACCATGGTTCATATTGCGCGAGACGTTGAAACAGCTGGATTTGGCAGCAAGTCAGATGCAGCCATGTCAGCTACGCCCAGCATTGCCCAAGCCGTTGGTGAAGCAGCCTGCCGGGCGGCCACCAGTCTTAAGGCAAAAGCGATTGCGGTATTTACCCAATCGGGTAGTACGGCAGCTCTGATTTCGAGATTTCGGCCGCCAATCCCGATAGTTGCCTTTACATCGTCGCAGCAGATTCAGCGTAAACTTGCCTTATACTGGGGGGTAAGAACGCGATCCATTCAGACATTGAAGAGCATGGAGCAGCAGATTGCGGTTGCGGAGCAGGCGCTGTTGGCGTCCGGGCTGCGTAAGGGGGATATTGTCGTTATTATCATGGGTACCCAGGTGGAGGCTCGTGGCTCCACGAACCTGATGAAAATCCATAAACTGGGTGCCGGTCATTTTTTTGAAATATTTTAAAAATAATTATTGACACCCGAAGCAAGGGTGGGGTATACAGTCCGTCCTTGCTGACGAAAACTTCTGGTTTGAGTCGGCGCAGAAAAAAAGAATTGACATAAAAAACAAATTTTGGTAAACAGTCAGTTCGCTTCAACGTTTTGGTCTTTGAAAACCGCATAG
>DIUT01000042.1 GCA_002423105.1 Geobacter sp. UBA6151
ACCTGATAGCAGGGAAGCTCAGCTTCAGCAGGAAATGCCATCAACCCACTTGAAATGACGAAGAGCCTTCTCTGGGCGTGGATGTGGCTATGGAGATCCCGCATATCCTGTTGGGGGATCAGTTCAGGGTCAAACAGATACTCATGAACCTGCTGGGGAATGCCGTAAAGTTCACGGCAGAGGGGAGTATCTCCATCTCGGCGAGTCTCCTTGAACAATGCGATACTGGCTCGGTTGTCGTGGAGATTGCGATTCGCGACACCGGCATCGGCATTTCCGGCGATGTCCTTGACTTGATCTTCAAACCGTTTGGTCAGGCTGAAGACTCTACCACCCGCAGGTTCGGTGGCACCGGCCTTGGTCTGAGCATCTGCCGCAGCTTGGCGGAACTCATGGGTGGGAGCATTGACGTTGAAAGCACGCACGGCATCGGCAGTTGTTTTACGGTGATACTTCCCTTCTACGTTGCTCAATTAGATAGAGCGGAGGACGACATCCATGAAGAAACGATAGTTACGTGGGATGAAGCACCGTTGCGGATATTGTTTGTCGAAGACAAACCGGCAAATATCGAATACGGGGTTAAACTGCTCGACAAACTGAGTCACAAGGTTACGTTGGCAGAGAATGGAGTAATTGCGCTTACCGCGCTGAAAAACGGCATGTTTGATCTTGTGCTGATGGATATCCAGATGCCGGTAATGAATGGCATTGATGCCCTTCGGGCAATCCGCGAAAAGGAGCTGGGAACAGACCGCCACCAGCCGGTAATTGCCCTGACTGCCTATGCGCTGCGCGGGGAGAAGGATGTTTTATTACGGGAAGGGTTTGACGGCTATGTGTCGAAACCATTCAAGGCAAGCCAACTGATAACGGAGATGAAACGCGTGATATCAAGTTGAAAACCGCCAGGTGCAGCAGAAAAACACCTTACAAAAGAAAAAAGCCACTTACCCGATTACAGAAAGGTTTGGCGGCTATCATCTACATCTCGAACGTTGCTTACTGAGGCGCACTATGTGTTTATCGCTGGAACATGTTGAAGAATCAAGGAAACCACGGGTTGTCGTTGTTGACGATCAACCGCAAATCCTTGAGCTGTTGAGATACATGTTACTGTACAGCGGCAATGATGTCTTTTCCTTCAGCACTGCTACAGCAGCTTTGGAAGCAGTTGAACGGAATCAGCCTGACATTATACTGATGGATATCAACATGCCGGAAATGAGCGGGTTTCAACTCTGTGAAAAAATCAAGCAAAAACCTGGACTGAAAGAGACACCAGTTATCTTTTTAAGCGGCATGAACAATCCTGAAGACAAGGTGCATGGTTTTCGTGCCGGAGCGGTGGATTACATCACCAAACCGTTTCAGCTTGATGAAGTACAGGCCAGAGTCAGCACCCACATCAGGCTGGCCAGGGCAGAAGCACAGTTGCGACACCAGAATGAACAGCTTGAGCAGACGGTATTACTACGCACCACTGAACTGCGCATGGACATTGAAGAACGGGAGCGGGTTGAGGCGCGACTGGCGGTGCAGATAGAAGCTACCCAGGAAGCGCTCAACTATACTATCTATGCGCTGGCCAGGGCGGCAGAGTCCAATGACGAAGATACCGGCAATCATATTCTCAGAGTCGGCGAATTCTCTGGCCTGATTGCGGAGCAGATTGGACTTGATGACAAGCTGGTTCAGGCAGTACGTGTCCAGTCCATACTGCATGATGTGGGAAAAATTCATACCCATCCGGACATATTCAAAAAAACAGGGCCGTTGACCGATGATGAGTTTGCAAGAATGAAGGAACATACCTTTGCCGGCACTATGATTATCGGCAATAACGAGAAACTTACCATCGGGCGCAGTATTGCGCTTACCCACCATGAAAAATGGGATGGCAGCGGTTATCCCTACGGTCTTGCGGGCGAACAGATACCTGTTGAGGGGAGAGTTACCGCCATTGCAGATGTGTACGATGCCCTCAGGAGCCCTCGCCCTTACAAAGCGGCTTTTGATCATGCTACGACGTATGGAATAATCACCGAGGGAGATGGCAGGACCATTCCTGGACACTTTGATCCTACTGTTTTGCGTGCTTTCAGAGAAAAATCTGCCCAGTTTGAGGAAACGTACGAGCGCTTGAAAGGGTAATGCCACGATGTTCCAAGCCACTCATGACTTTGTAGAGACGTACAATCCTGCGTCTCTACAAAGTCATTGGCCCCATCCTGAGCAGTTCAATTAAAATTGAAGAACAGCGGTGGGAAAAACAACCCGATACCGGGCGGCGGTGGCGGCGGCGCAGGCGCATACAGCACCGGTGGCGGACGATACACCCGCTCCCGATAGCCATAAGGACGGTAGACCCGCCTGCCACGGCGGTCATAGTGGTCACGTTCATAACCACGTTTATTGTGCTCGTAACGGCCCCTGTCATGACGGTTATCGTTGTCTCTGGCGATGGCCGGAGCCACATCCACACTGACGATCAGTGCGGACAACAAGGCTCCCATAATAATGGTGCCTCCTAAAAACCTGAAATTCCACGTCGATACTGTTTTCATAACGTCGCTCCCTGCCTGGATCACTTATAATCGCCCCATTGGCGTCAATCTACATGAACTGACATCGGGCTACCGGTCATTTTCTTTTGGTTTTCCTGTATTTACCGGTCGAGAAAATCTCGTCAGTGCTCTTCTTCTGTGCATCTGACAAACTGTTATAGAAGGTCTCAAAAACCGGGATGAACTTCTTCAGTTGATTCAACCGGGACTCGCTCATCTCACTATGGAATTTCATCCGCTCAACAGCATTCAGGGTTCCACGGGTTGCAACCCGTTCTTTTCTCAGGGCGTCAACATCCTTGGCGTTTTCACGCATAAGCGCTGTCAGGTCATTCCATGATGATTCCTGAGCCTTGGTGATTTTCAGAGAGGCTTGCAACTGTTTTATCTGAGCCTCGGCATACTCAGCCGCAGTGGTTCTTGTTGCCTCGGGCGCCTTTTTTGTCTCGGAAGCCGCAAACGAAGGGCTTGGATTAATGAAAATGACTGTTGAAAAAAATGTCACCATCATGACAACGAATGTTGCCGGTAAAACGACTCGATACAGAATGCGATTCATGTTTTGTCTCCTTTGTATGAAAGGTTGTGTGATCTATTTTACAATCAGGTTGGTTTGCACCGACACAACGCCTTTAACGCTTTTGGCAACTTCCCGCGCCTTTTTGACGCTATCTGCTGAATTAACAAAACCACTCAGTTGAACCACTCCCTTGAACGTCTCAACATTTATCTGCAGCACTTTCAAATCAGGGTCTGAGAAGATAGCTGACTTAACCTTTGTGGTAATGACGGTGTCATCGACATACTCACCAGTTCCTGCTTGTGTACGGGTAGATGCACATCCGAGAGACAGCACCAACACCAAGCAAGCCATCAATTTCATTATATTTTGAAATGTTTTCATGATGTTTCTCCTTTATAGTTGTTGTTTGTGCGCTCAATACAAAGGGGGGCAAATCACAATTGCCAACCCCCTTGCCTCCAGCTCCTATTCCAAAATTATTTCAAAAAGAACTCGCATATTTGACTTTGCTGCCGGTGAGTAAATTTCTTTAGGTATTGCTTCATATGATGCCGGTTGTGTTTCGCCATAACCAATGGTGGCAAGCCGTCCGGAAACAATGACACCTTCACTTACCAGGTATTCCTTGACAGCAGTTGCTCTTCGTTCGCTTAATTTCTGATTATAATCCACGGTGCCGGAAGCAGAGGTGTATCCTGCAATGCGAATCTTTGCTTTGGGGTTCTCTTTCAGGAGCTGGATATTCCTTTTCAGAATTGTGCGGGTTTCCGGCTTCAGCTCTGACTTGTCAAAATCAAAATGAACATCCTCCAGGGCCAGAACCACCACCTTCTCCGCCATTTTTTCTGATGCAACAGCCGCTACTTTTTCTTCAGCCTGTGGTTCAGCCACAACAATAATTACCGGCTCAACATAAACTGGCGCTGCCACGGGAGCTGGCGGACAAAGGGCATTTGCCTTCGCTGTCGCTTGCCGTGCAAGATCAATACCTTCCTGGGTATGGCAGGCTGCATAGACGGAATAGGCCTTATTCTTCAGATCTTCGGCAGCCCGGAACTCCACAGGGCATTGCCGGTCTTTGCCAGCCTTGCGGGCCGCATCTACTGCCAGATCTGCCTCCACCAGTTCCTTATGGAAGTAGCGGTCCTGCTTGACGTTGTACTCCAGGCCTGCACAGCCAAACATCATACCCACCGTGAACACACCAGCAGCCAACCGTAGTACATTCTTTGCATAGCTCATTTTCATTTCTCCTTTTGTTAGATAAACAGTGAACATATTGTTTTCATGTACATTCCCTTTAATAGTTGCTACTTCCCGACAACTTTCTTCGCCTGACCGACTTTCTGCTGGATTTTTCCGGCAACCTTTTCTCTGGTCCCTTCAGCTTCCAACTCCGGGTTGTTGACAAGTTTGCCTGCGGCCTCCTTTACGCCCCCTTTTACCTGGTGAAATGCACCTTTTGCCTGGTCTTTCGTACTGCTTTTCATAGTATCCTCCCCTTTGATTCATATTGATTACTCTGTAGAAAGAGATCATTTCATGAAGCATGCCAAGGGTTCTTGATTTACTTGTGACAGACACAGAAGACTGCAAATGGTATGTTTTGCGAGGTATTTCAGGCGGGAAAATTACTGGAAACCAACGATTGAATCTGTCTGCATTGTCTAAATCGTCATATATGGTGGCATTGACGGGGATCAGCATACAACAATGGCCTGCAAAGCAGACCATTGTTGTTACTGCACCCTGAGCTTCAAAGACGTCCAGATAACACCAGAATCAGCAAAATCAACAGGATCAAACCAAGTCCGCCACTGGGATAGTACCCCCACTGCTTGCTGTGAGGCCAGGTGGGCAGTGCCCCCAGCAGCATTAAAACCAAAATGACAATCAAAACAGTTCCGAGCATGGCACATCTCCTTTCATAGAGCAGAATGTTCTCGTGAACTGCAGGAGCAACAAGCGCGCCAGACAAGAGCGGCACACGCAAATAGCACAAATACACGATTTTAATGTGAAAATTATTAAGTATCGGGGTCGGGGAACAGCAACTGCTCCATGATGGTTCGTCATATGTAGCATGGCTGCCATATGTGACAGATACGCTTGCGTACAATGTGTGACGTTGAGGCGGACCCTTGAGTCCGCCTCAGATGAACAGATCAGTTTTTGTTCAGTTGATCCAGGAGATCATTGGCTTCCTTCAGTTTTCTGCGGAGATTTGCAAGATCTTCCTTACTGTACTTTGCAGTACCTTTTGCAACTTCAGTTTCCAGCCGTTTAATCTTCTCCTGAATCGACTCTGCCTGTAAAGCACACTGCCGGACTCCTTCATGTTGCATCTTCATCTCGGGATGCTCGGCCAACACCGGTACTGCGCTCAACGTCATTGCTGCAATCAGTGCCACAACCATGTTTTTCATGCGTTTGTCCTCCTGCTTGGAATTCGGAGAAATAACTCTCCGTTTGCTGACATCAACACTGGTTATTTCATGAGTACATTTCATGACCAGGATCCTGCAAAAAACCATGGCAATGAACGTGCCAGAAACAGTTCTCAGCTAGATCGAGCTCAACACATTGATTAGACTACAGAAAGCTGCAAGAGAGGGGGATAGAATGAAGGAACGCGCGTTCAAGAAATCCGTCATACATGACAGGGCTTTCATATAGTGCAGACGGCGTCGTGGCAAACAACCGGAGTCCGGCAGTGAAACATGGCAATACCTGCTGCCGGGGCACTGTTTGCCGCGCCCGGATTGGGCCGGGCGCGCATCGCGTCTACAATTATGCTGCCCGCAAATACTGGTTTGGCCAGGGTACGTCAACATTCAGCGCCTTTGCAGCATGGAGCGGCCAGTAGGGGTCACGCAGCATTTCCCGCCCCAGCAATACGGCGTCAGCCTGATTGGTGGCCACTATCTGCTCAGCCTGGTTTGGTTCAGTAATCACGCCGACTGCTCCGGTGGCAATGCCGGTCTCGGCCCGGATCCTGGCAGCAAAGGGGACCTGGAAACCAGGGGCAAAGGGAACCGGCTCATCCGGCACAGCAAACCCTGAAGAACAGTCGATCAGATCCACACCGATCTCCTTCAGATGCCTGGACAGGATCAAGGACTGCTCAATATCCCAGCCGCCATCAACCCAATCCGTAGCCGAAATCCTGACAAACAGCGGCAGCTCCGCAGGCCACTCATCCCGCACCGCCCACGCCACCCGCAAGGGGAAACGAAGCCGGTTTTCCAGACTGCCGCCATACTCATCAGTTCGCTGGTTAACCAACGGAGAAAGGAACTCATGGAGCAGGTAGCCGTGGGCCATGTGCAGTTCAACCATCTCAAAACCGGCGACCCACGCCCGGCGTGCGGCGGCGCGGAAACCGGCTTCTATCTCATCCATCTCGTCCTGGGTAATGGCAGAGGGAACGGGATGTCCCACATCAAACGGCAGGGCACTTGGCGCAAGGGGTTGCCAGCCGCAGGACTCGGCTCCCAGCGGCTCGCCGCCAAGCCATGGCAATGAACATGACCCCTTGCGACCGGCGTGGGCAAGCTGGATTCCCGCCACAGCACCCTGATCCTGTATGAAGCGGGTAATCGGTCGAAAGGCCTCGGCGTGGGCATCGCTCCAGATACCGGTGTCGCCGGGGCTGATGCGTCCCTCGGGGCTTACCGCAGTTGCCTCAACCATGACCAGTCCCGCGCCCCCCACGGCACGGCTGCCGAGATGGACAAGATGCCAGTCATTGGGCAGACCGTCGGGGCTGGAATACTGGCACATGGGGGAAAGGAAAATCCGGTTGCGAAACGTAACGGATTGCAGCGTAAAGGGTGAAAACAGCATGCTCATCGGTTGCCTCCAGACAAGGAAATCAGATATTGTTATTCGCTATATTAACATCACTGCGCCTGAGCAATTTCCAGAATTTTCCCGGCAATCTCTTCAGGCGCCAGAACAAAATCTATACACCCGCTTGCTATTGCACTCTCCGGCATATCCGGCTGTCCGGCGGTATCAGGCATCTGGGCAATGGTGATGCCTCCAACCTCCTGTATGTCACACAGCGCTGCTGCTCCATCACCATCATAGCCGGAGACAATGACGGCAATAAGCTTGCCGTTCCAGTTCTGCACCAGAGAACGCAGAAAAACCGTGATGACATCAGGCCACCCCCTCGGTTTTGAAATCGGCTTCAGGCGGAACTCTCCATCAAGAACATGCAGATCACGCTGTTCCGGAATGATGAACACATGGTCAGGCTGGATATCCAATCTTTCGGTGATCAGTTCCACCGGCATCTGTGTGAAACGCGGGAGAATTTCGTGGAGGAGGGTTGTGACGGTCCTCAGATGGTTTACAATGACAATCGCAACCCCCATATCGGCCGGCAGATGCTGGAGCAAGCGGGTATAGGCATCAAGGCCGCCGGCCGAACCGCCCACGCAAACAACAGGAAAATTCTGTGCACCGCCATGCTCAATGTTCATGGAAAACCCTTAAAAACCACACTAAAAAAACGATCTAAATATCCCTGTTTTGATAATGATTTCCGGTCCTTCCAACTTGATTCCCTCCTGCTTTCCGGATCGCCGCGCATTTCATCATACCCAACCGTTACCCATCCATTAGAACGTCGAAAGGCAACGACAACCTTTTTCTGCACTAACTCATCAAGCTCCTCGGAGTTGACAAAGCGGCGTGAAGCATCTGAAAATATTGCCGGAACTATCATCAGCCTGACTCCTCTCCCGCAAAATAACACTGCATGCCGATAACACCATCTCTGCCTATTCCACCACCTCAAGCATCCCTTTCATGCCCTTTTCCCGGTGGCTTTCGAAAAACAGCAACTTCTTGCTACAGTAGAACGGATATACGCCTGGTTTGGTGGGAGTAAACGCGACTATTTTAGGATCGGATGCAAGGGGCAGATCAAAGGCGATCCCGGCTTCAGGCGCCTCCATCACGATATTGTGAGGAACCATCCCCGATTCCTTTCTGAATTTCAGTTCCACCGGCACCTGTACCTTGACGATGATCCGTTCCGGCTTGAAGAAGTAGCTTCCCCCCACAAGTTCCACCCGCTGTACGCCGTCACTATCGATCAGGGCTTTGACGGTTTTTTCCTCTCCCCACACCTGCATCGTAAGTACGATACTGACAATGACCAGACCAACAACCGCTGCAAGATTTTTCATTTCCTGCACCTCCTTTTACGGTAAATTTCAAGCTTGTGCCTGAACTGCTTACTTCATTTAAGCCGGGCTTCGACTGCTCTCCAGTCAACATTTTTGAAAAACGCCTCAATGTAATCAGCCCGCTTCAGGCCGTAATCCAGCATGAATGCATGCTCAAAGACATCCATAACCAATATCGGCATACAACCGGCCGGATGTCCCGCATCATGTTCATTGATCCAGCAGTTAAAGAGCTTGCCATTTACATTGTCCTGGTACAGAACCGCCCAGCCGATCCCGCGCATGGCGCCGACAGACTTGAAATCCTTCAGCCATGTTTCAATACTGCCAAAATCCTCAATTTTCTTACGTGCAAGACGGCTGCCGCTCTCCACAATCCCCTCGCCGCCCAGTACATTAAAATAGCATTCGTGGAGCCGCATACCGTTGAATTCCCAGCCCAGGCGTCGCTTCAATTCTGCAAACTCCGGTGTTGCCGTTTTATCCTCTTTCAGCATCTGCTCCAGGGTAGCCAGGACCTTGTTGGTATTGGTCACATAGCCCTGGTAGAGCGTGATGTGGTTTCTGATCAGTGCCTCGCTGAAGTCTTCCATACCGACAAGCTTTGCATAGTCTTTTGCCGTGTAGGTCATGATTGTTCTCCTCTCTTGATTATTCCGGCGAACACCTTTGCCGTTCTGGGACATTCATCGTATGGGCGGCGGCGCTCCGGGCGGCGCAGGCCGCGCATCCGGTGGCGGAGCATACCTGTTGTAACGCTGCGGTTGACGCGGGGCCACAACGCCGGGCACCTGATTACCCTTCGCATACATACATTGCAGGTAATAGGAGTCATATCTACGTTGTGCCTCATAGCCATACACCCGCCCGCTATCAGCGCCTGCTGCCGAACCGATCAGCAAACCGCTTCCTGCGCCGATTGCCGCACCGGCGCCCACGTTTCCTGATACCGAACCGATCAAGGCCCCAAAACCAGCCCCAAGAATAGTTCCGATTGCCGCCCCTGAGACCGTTGACTGACTACGTATTTCATCCGGCGTCAGCCCTATACCACGGCCGGCCCATGCCCGGCAGGCAGCGTCATCAACCTGGAACTCATCAAACGGCTTGTCGGAACCCGGATATACCTGCACGCCGGGGCCGGACGGTATGGTTGCACAGCCGGTCATGGTAGCGGCATAGATGAAAGCGATTATGAGTAGGCCTCGTTTCATGGGAAACTCCTATTTCTCAGACGGTAAGACCGGTTGTTGCGGCTGGTCCCGTATATCGTCAGGTTCTGTCGGCACAACCTTCATCCAGCCGCTTGGACATTCCTTTATTGCCGGATAGTACCCTTGCGGGGAAGGGCAATAGTACCAATAGCCCTGTTCCGGTGGCTCGGAAGGCGCTTTCTGAATGTAGGTTTCCGGCTGCTTTTCAATGATGATCGGTGGTGGTACGTGATAATAGTAATCCGGATAGGGGTAGCGATACGGGTACGGAGATGGATAGGGCACCCCAAAGACCGGACCACCGATCCAGATGCCGCCATGGCGGTACCGTGCCTCAGCAGAGCTTATGCCGGCAACCAGCAACGCCGCTGTCACCATGATAATCAACAAAGGCTGTCTGTTCATGTACATCCCCTCAACCTGGTTACTTGTAGGTGTTGAGTATGTAATCGGCTATCTTTTCAGCATCCTGTTCCGATAAGGTTTTCTCATCGAATGCGGTCATTCCCGGACCAGGTTTTCTCATCACTCCTATGAGGTCTTTGGAAGTATGCATGCCGTTCTTTTCACGATCCGCTTTTAAAAGTGTCTTTGCCGGATTGATGCTGTTGCCGCCGTTTGCATGGCAGGCGATGCAGTGCTGCTTGAATTCGGCTTCACCGGTAATCGGTTTGGAGGACGGTGTCGTGCATCCACCGGCCGAGAAGGCAATGATGCCCAACAGCCCAACCTGCAGGCATGCTCTACGTGTGTTTTCGTTCTTCATGGTGCCTCCTGTGTCGTAGTTAGAATGCTCGACCATGGCATACACCTATCAACAAGCGTACCAGAGCGGGATACCGGCCCAAGAGATTGTAACAAGCTGATTGTACGGCGAAATTTTTCTAATAAACTCAATGAATGGCGGGGGTATGAGCGGAGCCGGCCGTCAATTTTGACGTATCTGTTATATGTGACTAGTTATGTGCCGTCTCAATCTGTTGCTGAAGCAGCAGTTGGTTTTTATGCTCTTTCGTCTTGGACCTGAGATAGTCCTTTTTCTCCAGATCAAAGAGCTGTTTTTTGTAGCGGGCCGTAAGGTCGTACCACTCATTGATACTGACGTTGAAACGGGTTTGTTCAGGATGATGCGACGTATGCATGAAGGACTGGATTGCAAAATAGTAGCGTACCGCGTTGCGCTCAATGGAGCCGCGCGGTCCGCCGATATAGACCGGATTACCGCTACCGTCCGTCCCGGTCACCGTAAAGCCCGCTTTACGGCGCCCCAGTGTTGCAAAATAGAGCTTGGATGCAAGACGAAGCGCAACACTGTCGATGTAGGTATAGCTGACATGGACAAAGGTCGTACCCTCCCCGATGGCCAAGGCCTCAAACCGCATCTTGTGGTCCCTTGTGCCGAAAGGGCCTTCTCCTGCAGAAAGCATAATATCCAGATATCCCGGCTTCTGATCGACATTCCGGTAGCGGTATCGTATTTGGCGCGTATCTTCGGGGGTTTGGAATTCCTTTCGGCCTACATACAAGGTCAGCCGCCGGCTATCCGCCAGTTCCCGGTAGGTGCAGGCTTTGATATTGGGATGGAGAGCGACGATATCGCACCAGTGCGCCGGTACGGTCAGTGCATTGACCACACTGCTGAACGGGTAATGGAACAGTCCGTACACATCCACATGTACGGCGTCATCCTGCTCGACAGACTCCAGAAACAGCGGCAGGCCGAAGCTGCTTGATTCCAGTCTGCCCCTGTTCTTTTGATAGGTCTTCTGCAGCAGTTCTTCGCTATGCCCCGGTTTTTCAGCAGATGCCGCACCAACAGAGCACTGCATCACAACCGCGATGATGAGCAGAAACAACAATGGTCTGTATCCAGGGGTATACACCGGCTTCACAAGACAGCAGGCAGACGAAGCAGGCTTGACTCAAACAGTTCGACCGGCAGCGGTTTGCTGAACAGGAACCCCTGTATTTCGTCACAGTTCAAAAGCCGCAGCAAACGCCACTGTTCCTCGGTTTCAACCCCCTCCGCCACCACTTTCAGCTTCAGAGAATGCGCCAGATTGATGATGGTTGAAACCAGCGCCAATCCTTCCGGCCCGGTAGTCATGTCGATTATGAACGAGCGATCGATCTTCAGTGTGTCCACCGGCAACTTTGCCAGATAACTGAGCGAAGAAAAGCCGGTGCCGAAATCATCAATGGCAATACGTATGCCCATGTCACGGATCACCTGCAGGCTGGCAATGCTATACTTGACATCCTCCATGATCAGACTTTCGGTAATTTCCAGTTCCAGGCCGGATGCCGCATGCTCGTCAATGCTGATTGCCCGCTTGATTTCCGCAATAAAATCAGGGTGGCGCAGTTGCAACGGCGACACATTGACCGCGATGCGTACCGCAACCAGCCCCGCAGCACGCCAGCGCAGATAGTCTTCAATGGCTTTGTGCAGTGCCCAGCGCCCGACTTCATGGATCAATCCGGTTTCTTCCAATACCGGGATAAACCGGCCCGGATGCACCAGTCCGCTGCGCGGATCGTTCCAGCGGATCAGCGCTTCAGCACTGGTCACGTTACCGCCGGCCAGATTTACCTTGGGCTGGTAATGGAGCACGAACTCCTGCCCGTCAAGCGCCTGGTGCAACTGGTTCTCCAGGGTAAGCTTGCCCGCCAGGGCTTCTGTCATTTTCTGCGTGTAAAACAGGTAGTGGCTGCCCCGCTCCTTTGCCGTTTTAAGCGCAGCCTCAGCCTTTTTGAAAAGGGTATCGGCATCGGCGCCGTCGTCCGGATAGATTGCCACCCCGGCCTTGAAGGAAATCCGTAATACAGAGCCATGCAGGTGAAAAGGATGCACCTGGAAAGCCTGCATCTTTTTTTCAAGAAGCCGCGCCACGTTTCCTTCCTGACGTATTTCCGGAAGCACCACGGCAAAATGGTCCGCATCCAGATGCGCCAGCAGGCCGGCGTCGCCCACAGCACTCTTCAGCCACTCCGCCACCTGCCGCAGCAGGTCATCACCAGCCGGCTGGCCAAGACTGTCGTTGATGTTCCTGAATCGTTCCAGATCGATCAGAAACAGGGCAAGCTTGTGCCCGTTACTGTCAGCGCTGCGCATGTACTGCGTCATCCGGTCAAGAAACAGGGTGCGATTGGCGAGTCCGGTCAGATCATCGTAGTAGGCCAGGTAGTTGAGCCGCTCCTGCTTGCTGATGTGATCCAGCGCAAAGGAGATGTCGCCGGTCAGTTCCGTTAAGAGCTTCATCTCCTCTTCATGGAAAAAATCTATCTCGCCGGCATACAGTGCAAATGCCCCTATCGCCTGCTCCGCAACGGTCAGCGGGAAAATTGCCATGGAGCGGACTCCGGATTCGCCGTACTCCTTGACAAACAAAACTCTGGGGTCGTTTTTAGAATCATTGGACACAACAACCTGCTTATCCCTGATTGCCCGTGCAAGTAGAGTCGTAGACGCCCTCTCACTCGAGGACAGCACGTCCTTTATGGCGGTCATTAGTTTTTCATCCTTGCCCGCCGAGGCCACCGGGACTATCTTGGCCGTGCTCCGATCCACAATGGCGATCAAGGACATGCGGAAGCCGCCGGCTTCCACCGCAATCCGGCACACTTCCCTGAACAGCCCGTCACGGTCATGAGCATGCACAATCAGCGTGTTGACACTGCTCAACATGACATAGACACGGTTTAAGTAAGCGATCCTGTTTTCCGTTTCCTTACGCTCGGTGATGTTAACGTGCATAACAACGGCGCCATTTGGATGATTAGCAGCCAGTGGGGTCACGGTCATCAGGAACCAGCGCTGTTCCCCTGGCGAATGGCAGGAATACTCCAGGGAAAACTGTATGTTTTCGCCGGCCAGCACGGAACGGATGCCGGCAGCAGCCTGTCCGGCTTCAGGCGCATCATCTCCCGATGCACGGTCGCACATATCCAGGTAATTGAGTCCAACACCATACAGAGGACTTTGCAGCAGATTCGCATCGGCAAATCGACGCCAGGACTCGTTCACCGAGATGATCCGTCCCGGGGCGTCCAGCAGGGCTATACTCGCGGGCAGCGCGTTGAGAATGGCTTCCTGCTTGGCTGCCTCGCTGTAACGTAAATGCTCCTGGGCACGCCGCAACAGGACCGTCCGGCCAGTGCGGTCCGCCACCGTATCCACCTCGCCGGCAGTCAACTCTTCCAGCCGTTGTTCGGTGCTGTGCAGCATCTCGATTAACGCAGAAATTTCTTCACGCGCCTCGGCACTATCCGGAAATTTGCGCGGCTTCATGAACTGGGGGCGGCCAGCCCCAAAGCCTGCAAGAGCGGCTGTGTCTGACTCAGCGTGCCGACGATTATGCGAACCGGGGATGGTACAAGCTTGACCAGTGCCGGTGTCATGAAGATGGCATCTGCCAGTGCGCGTTTCGGTTCTTTAAACACATCAATGACTTCTATCTCATGACGATCAGGCAGGTATTCACGGCACAGCAGGCCAAGATTGGCAAGGGCCTGCGCGGAGTTCAGCGCATCGCCTGCGACATACAGCCGGAATTTATATATGACCCGGCGACTCATGGCCGGCCCTCTTTCTCACCCGCAATTGCCGCATCAGCCCCGCGCAACTCATTAATCTGGGTCCGTCCCCGCGACCGCTCCCCCTCATGGTTCCGGGTGGAGCGGACCAGCAACTCTTTCTCGAGCTGTTTTGCAGCCAGTAACGTTTTCAACGACTTCAAACGCACTTCCAGTTCAGCCTCTTCAGCATCAAGCGTGACCCGTTTCAGCTTCGCTTCGGCCTCGGCAGCCTCGGCTGCGACACGCTCGGCACGTTCCTTTTCCCAACGCAACGTACCCATCAACACTTCGCCCCCGGCGGTGTACGTGTCAGCCAGGGTCACACCGCTGTCACTCAGGATCAATTCGCGCACCTGGTTGGAATGGGCTGTCCCGCGAGACTTGACAATGGACAGACCCCGGTTGCGCTCTCCGGCCTGCACCAGATAGCTGAGATGTATCCAGGTATCTGCAAGCGACGATATCTGTAGTGATGAACCGCTTTGCGCGCGGTTTGACATCTCGTCCAGCAGGCTGGTGCAGACCAGGGTAATCCCGTCCCCCTTCGCCCAGTCGATAAGACGGTCGGCCACACTTTGCGCCGTCAGATCATTACCGGATTTGTACCAGGTTGACACCGGATCGATCACCAGACACCGGGCTTCATGCTCCCTGGCAAAGGCCTTGACCCGCACCAGATAGGTCTCTGCGCTACCGGCTATGGAGCGGGCCGAGATCATGCGCAGACAGCCGTTTTTCAGATAGTGATCCAGTCTGATTCCCACCGAGGCCAGGTTGCGGACCACCTCGCTACAATCCGAATCAAAACTGACGAACAACGTGCGCTCACCACGTCGGCAGGCTGCTTCAGCAAAGGCGGCGCTCAAGGTCGTTTTGGCCGTGCCTGAGTAACCGGTGATCAACACACTGGCGCCTCGGTAGTAGCCGCCGCCCAGCATGGTATCAAGACGCTCCACACCGCTGGAAACACGCTCGTTGCTCATTTGGGCATTAAGGCGGCCCGGTGTGCGTACATCGGCCACCTCAAACCCTTTGGCACCGATCAGAAACGGCGCTTCATTCTCGTCAAAGCTGGAGCCGCGATACTTCTGAACCCGCAGGTTGCGATGGGACACGCCCAGCGCCACGCTGTGGCTCAGGATGACTGCGCAGTCCACCATGAACTGCATGCAACCAAAGGTCTGCTGGATAACGGAAATCGTCTCATCTCCACCGGCCTTGGCCGTTATGATACCGGTCAACTCGTGGTCCAGTAACCAGGCATGCAAGCGGTAGACTTCCCGCCGCTTCTTCGCCGGGTCAGTCAGCAGTGCCAATACGATATCCAGAGCATCGAACACGATGCGCCGCGCTCCCATCTCCTTGATCCGGCTCTCCAGTGCCGCCAGCATCCCGCCCAGATCAAAATCACCGGACTGAATCAGGTCAGGCAGCGGCTGGGCATCCAGAAAATAGAGTTTTTTCCGTTGCAGTTCCGGCAGCTTCCATCCAAAACTTTCGGCATTGGCCATAATCCGCTTCGACGTCTCTTCAAAGGCAACAAAGACACCCGGCTCCTTGCAATCCTGTGCGCCGTGCACCAGAAATTGCAGCGAAAATACGGTCTTGCCGGAACCTGCCCCCCCCATCAGCAGGGTCGTGCGACCGTGTGGCAAACCACCGCCGGTAATTTCATCGAAACCGGTGATTCCGGTTGGCGCTTTGTTTGGTACGGCGGAAACAGAAGATTGGATCGGCTTCATACGGTTCCCCTTCATACTTCAGTAATGCTAATCATAACTCCCCCTGTCCCCCTCTTCTCTTACGAGGGGGAACGAATCAGACACAGGTGCTGGTCTGTTCTCTGTTACATCGTAGTGTTCCTCCCCTTAGTTAAGGGGAGGACAGGTGGAGTTACGAATAGCTACAACCACTGCATGAACAGATTCACAAACCACTCCCTGACCCTGGGCAACCAGGGCCGCTCTTTCCAGTCATCCCAATGAATCTGACGGGATCCGGCAAGGTCACTGACAAACATCTTCTCCATTGCAGCGGCAAAGTCACGATTCAGGATCACTGCGTTCACCTCGTCGTTGTGCAACAGGCTTAAAAAATCCATGTTGGTTGAACCAACAGTTGACCAGACCTTGTCAATAACGGCCGTTTTCGCATGCAACAACGAACTGCCGTGTTCATATATTTTCACTCCTGACTTCAGGAGTCCGGCGTAATAATGCCGCTGGGCATGTAACGCCAATTGCGAATCACTGACACCGGGCAGAATAAGCTTTACATCGACGCCGCGCTGCGCGGCATCGCTCAGGGCTTCGATGATCTGCCCGTCAGGGATGAAATAGGAATGTGTCATATGGATCGAATACTCGGCAAAGGAGAGGGCCGACACATACATGATAAAGGGCAGCCTGTTGCTCTCTCCCGGCGAGCTGCCGACCACGCGCACCAGGGCCTTTCCCCGTTCCTGCACGGCAGGAAAAAAATTACTGTCCGAAAGCTTCGGTCCCTTTTGCGCCTGCCAGGTTGCACGAAAGAGCTTCTGTAATTCAGCCACTGCCGGGCCTTCAATCTGGATATCGGTATCTCGCCAGTGAATGGGGGTTGTTTCATTGTGCTTGCGCTTGAACGGATTACTGGAATAGACCTTGCTGATGTTGATCCCCCCGACAATGGCAAGCATGCCGTCAACAATCAGAATTTTCCGATGATCCCGGTGTGTCAGTCCCCATTCATCCCGGTCAGACGTGGGATTGAGCGGATTGAAAGCAACAACCCCTACGCCGCCATCCCGCAGACGCTGAAAAAATGACTCCGGCGTCTTTATGCTGCCCAGACTGTCGTAGACAAGGTGTACCTGCACCCCTTGCGCCTGTTTGTGCAGCAACAGATCGGCAAAGGCACGGCCTGTGTCATCATCTTCAATGATGTAGCTTTCAATATTGATATGGTCTTTGGCACGCCGGATAGCTTTGAACATGGCGGCATAGGTAGCCGTGCCGTCGGCAAGCAACGTGACTTTGTTGCCGTTGGTCAGCGGGGCTTCAGTAACCGACTCCATGACCACGGCATGACGCTCCAGAATGTCTGTGGGGCGGCCTGCACGCTTCAGCCTGTTCATGATGGCTTTGCTCATGGCGGGAGACAACAGGCCTTTGGACGAACTGATCCGGCGGGGTGCGTGTGACAGCGGTGCCTCTTCAATGACTTCAGAGACGTTTGGCAAGGCTGCACAACCATTGCCATTGATCAGGATGGTGAATAAAAGAAACACCTGAAGTACGTGTCTGCCGGCTTTCATTGTTCTACCCCATCATCACCACTACCTCATGCCGTGCCTGACCGCGATCCAGCAAAATCAGGCCATCTTGCAGTCGTTGACCGTCCATCTCCACCCGAATGACGCCGCGTTCAACGCTGCCGGGATTCTCCACCCGGATGTCGTAGAGCGCTTCACCATGCCGGTATTTCAGGCTGAAGCCCGGCCAACCGGCCGGGATAACCGGATTGATCACCATGGTCCCATCCTGCACCTGTAAGCCCAGCACCTCTTCAACCCAGGCCCGGTACATCCAGGCCGCCGAACCGGTATACCAGGACCAGCCCCCCTGCCCGATCCGGCCCGGCAGACGGTAGACATCTGCTGCCACCACGTACGGTTCAATACCGTAACGCCAGACCGCCTCCGCATCGCGGGTGTGCTCAATCGGATTCAGCATCCGCAACAACTGCACCGCCCGCTCCCCATCCCCTTTACGGGCCAGGGCCATGGCCATCCAGAGGGCGGCGTGGGTGTACTGGCCGCCGTTCTCCCGTACTCCCGGCGGATAGCCCTTGATGTAGCCCGGTGAAGGCTTGGAATTCTCAAAGGGCGGTTCAAAGAGCAGCACAAGCTGTTCATCCTGTTTGACCAGATGCTGCCAGGCCGATTCAAGAGCCTGCTCCCCACGCAGCGGGTCGGCAGCGCCGGACAGCCAGGCCCAGGACTGGGGCAAGGAATCAATCCGCGCCTCGGCATTGGCCGCAGAACCCAGCGCCGTACCATCGTCAAACCTGCCGCGCAGATACCAGGCCCCGTCCCAGGCGGTCCGCTCGATGCGCCGGATCAGGGCAGATCGGTCGTCCCGGTAGCTTTGGCCCAACTCAGGCTGCTGCTGCAGATCACAAAGTTCAGCCATACCCTGCAACAGATCGCACAGGAACCAGCCCAGCCAGACACTCTCCCCCTTCCCCTCCGCACCCACCAGATTCATGCCGTCGTTCCAGTCTCCGGTGCCGATCAGGGGCAGTCCGCTTGGCCCGATGGTCAGACCATGGCTGACCGCACGTCGGCAATGTTCAAAGAGCGTGGCCTGTTCACCGGCCACCTCCGGCATGAAGAACAGCTCATGCTGGTCATCTGCCAAAAGCGGAGCATTGAGGAACGGGATCTCTGTGTTCAGGATATCCAGATCACCGGTTGCGCGTACATAGCGGGCCGTCACGTAGGGGAGCCAGAGCAGGTCATCGGAGATGCGGGAACGAATTCCGGCGCCGGTTGGCGGATGCCACCAATGCTGGACATCCCCTTCCCTGAACTGACGGCCGGCAGCCAGCAACAGCTGTTCCCGCGCCAGTTCCGGCCTGGCGTAGAGGAAGGCCATGACATCCTGCAACTGATCGCGAAAACCGAAGGCGCCGCCTGACTGGTAAAGGGCGCTGCGCCCCCAGATACGGCAACTTAAGGACTGATATTGCAACCAGCGGTTGATCAGAAGATCAGCGGCCGCTTCGGGGG
Source organism: Geobacter sp. UBA6151 (assembly GCA_002423105.1). Lineage (GTDB taxonomy): Bacteria > Desulfobacterota > Desulfuromonadia > Geobacterales > Pseudopelobacteraceae > Trichlorobacter. The sequence continues at coordinate 18,855 of DIUT01000042.1, forward strand.
TTGTGACTTCAACCGTGCCCAGCAGATCGTCCCACCAGCCCCCGGTCCGGTCAAAGGCCTGCTCAAAAGCCTGTTCCTGCTGATACTCAAGGGACAGCCTTCGCGCCTCCTCAACTGAGCCGGCCTGCCCCAGAATGCAGATAAGGTCCCGTTGCCCGCCCGGAGACAGCTCAATGGCAACCCTGAGCGCACCGCACGGGTCCAGCCCGGCCCCGGTCCGTTGCGACAGCCGGACCAGTTCCATGGCCGCCGGGCCGGCCAGTGAGCGGTTACGGCCGATGAAGGCGCTGCGGTCTCCGCCGTAGGAGTCGGCCGGGGGCGTAACAGCCATGAAGGTCACCCGCTCTCCGTACTCCGGGTGGTAGCGGTTCTGTGCAAACAGGGTCTGCGCTTCGTCGTCCCAGGTGGTCATGACGTGCATCTGGGAAGTTTCACGGTTCTCGCCCAGGGTCAGCTCCAGATACCAGGTGAGAGAGAGCCTGCGCCATGCCGATGAAGCATTGGTGATACGCAGCCGTTGCAGCTTGACCGGCGCCCCCCCCTTTTCATCCATCGGCACAAAGACGGTCAGCTCCTGTCCGATGCCGTTACTGTTATGTTCAAAGACCGTATAACCGGCTCCGTGCCGCGCTCTGTATGCCTCATTGTCACGCACCGGTCCGGCGGTGGGCGACCAGTAGACGCCGTTCTCCTCATCACGCAGGTACAGTGCTTCCGAACTCTGATCCAGCACCGGATCGTTGGACCAGCCGGTCAGGCGGTTACGCTGGCTGTTGCCGTACCAGGTGAAGCCGGAGCCGGTTTCGCTGACCATGGTACCGAAGGCGGGATTGGCAATGACATTTACCCAGGGCGCCGGGGTATTGACACCCGGTCCCAGATAGATTGCGTATTCACGGCCATCCTGGGTAAAACCGCCGATACTGTTGAAGTAGTGCAGCTCCATGAAGGGCAGCGGTTCCGATCTCTCAGGCTGGACCCGTTTCCGCACAACCGCTTCCACTGCTTCCGGCGCTTCCGCAGCATCCACAGCAGCGCCCAGCTGTTGTGCCAGTGTGCCCCGCGCCGCCACCAGCACGACACTGGCCGCTGCTTTTAGCAACTTCAGGTCTTCTTCCGGAATTTGCGCGGCGCTCTTCAGATAGATCCGGCCCGGCCGGTCTGTTGCCCCAAAGAGAATATGACCACGGACCATCTGTTCAAGCCGCTCTTTCAAAGGCCGTTCATAACTGCCTGCCTCTTCGTTCAGAATCATAATATCCACAGACAGGCCGTGCATCTGCCAATAGGTGTGCGCCTGGAGCATCTGGCGGACCAAACCGGCATCCCGGGTTTCGCCGATGGTGATCAAAATCAGCGGACAGTCTCCGGAAATGGCATAGGGCCATAATCCGGCCTGGCCTTTGCGATTGTCTTCCAGGCGCTTGGCCGGTGTACGCAGGAATTGATTGGGGAACAGCAGATGACTTGCCAGTTGCTGGAAACGGCGGGCTTCATCCGGACGGATATGCAGCATCTGCAACTGTTGCTGGGCTGCGCCCCAGGCAAAATCCATGGCCCGCCCGGTGACGTGCGGGTCAGCGTACTTCTCCATCAACAGCAACACCTGTTCCCTGGTTGTCCCGGCAGCCAAAAGCAGCGAAACCTGGGTGAGCTGGCCCGGTTTCAGGGTGATCGTCCGCCGCAGGCTGAAAATCGGATCAAGAACAAAGCCCTGGCTGTTACCCGGCTCCTGGGTGGCTCCCATGGGATTGGCAAGGGTTCGTCCGCGGCCAATAAAGCGTTTACGGTCGGTTTCATACATAAAGTTTTGTTCAGAGGGGTTCTGAACGGTATCAGCTTTGGGGTGATAAACGGTCATGCAATGGGCAACATACAGCGGAACTTCGCTCTCACTTCTGGGACGTCGGTGGGCAAGCAGCGTTTGCTGCTCCGGCAGCGCTTCGGTCTGGATAAACAGCTTGTTAAAGGCCGGGTGCTGGCGGTCCGCATTGTGGGGGGCCATGGAGAGTTCAACATAACTGGTCAGACTGAAAGAGCGGGTACGGGAAGAACGGTTGATCAGGGTGACCCTGCGCAGTTCCAGATCGTCTTCCGGTGAGACGATAATCTCGGTTTCCAGATGGATGCCGTGATCAGTACGGCCAAACACCGCCCGGTCGAGCATAAAATCTGCGGCATATTCCTTAATCGTACCGCCGGTCGGTTGCCAGGTGGTGGACCAGAGACGACTTTTTTCAGCCTCATGGATGTAGCAGAAACTGCCAAAGACATCACAGGTTTGATCCGAACGCCAGCGGGTAAGTTCCTGCCCCTTCCATTGGCTATAGCCACCACCGCTGTTGGTGACCATCAATCCATAACTACCATTGCTGAGCAGGAGCGTTCGGGGAGTGGCAGTATGGGGCGTGTTGAACCGGTTACCCACCGGGGTGATCAGGTCCCTGACCTGCATTGTCGGCTGACTCTGCCGGGTTGAGATCAGATGCAACGGCGGCAAGGTGGGGATACGTTCCTGAAGCAGGGTTTCAAAAGCGCGAACCCGTGGATCAGCATGAAAACGGCGGGGAAACGGATTACCATGGAGCTGGTTGGTCAACGCCATAAAGGCCATCCCCTGGTGATGGGCCATGTAGGCCTCGACAATCACGCCACGCTGCAAGGCTTGGCCTCCGGCAGACCGCTTCGACTGCCGACTGAAATCCATGGCCTCAAAAAAGCCGTAATCAGCCAAAAGCCCCAGTTCTGCCAGCTTTTTCAGGTTCTGTACGGTTGCTTGCGGTGCCACGTTCAGGGCCAGCAGTGTGGCATAGGGGGCGATCACCAGCTGTTCTTCCAGACCTCGTTTCAGTCCAAGCGCCGACACACCAAAGGCCTTGTACTGATAGGTCCGGTTCAGGTCCAGATCGGCAAAGGCAGACTCGGAAACCCCCCAGGGCACGCCATGTTTTTTACCGTAGTCCATCTGGACCGTCACCGCTTCCCTTGCTGCCTTGTTCAGCAGCGAGTTGGCGTAGGAATGCTGGAACAGGACCGGCATCAGATATTCGAACATGGTGCCGGTCCAACTGAGCAGCACCCGTTGATTTACTATGGCGCCGTAGGGACGCCCCAGGGAGAACCAGTGCTCCATCGGCACATCACCCCGGGCAATGGCCACAAAACTGCCCAGACGCGCCTCGCTGGCCAAAAGATCATAACAGGAAACATCCGGACGGCTCATGGAGACGTTATAGCCGATGGTGAACAGCTTCAACCGGGGATCATAGAGAAAACCCATATTCATGCCGTCTGACAGTTGACTTAGCGCTACGGCCAGACGCTTGACCATCTCCAAGGTCTCCGCGGCCTGCGCCTGTGCAACGGCAAATGCCTCCAGAACCCGGTCAAGCCAGCAATACAGGGCAGTATCAAACTGGGGAGAGATTGCCCGGATTGATTGAAGCATATGTATGGAGCCGATGCGGCCATCTGCCAGATCAGACAGTGATGGCGGCCTGTCCAGATCCCGGCGGATGCAGGAGATGACCGTATCTCCCAACGTAACAAGCTCCACCGCCGATTTTTCGCCAAGAATCTCGATCCAGGACAGATAGCGATCTGCCGTGCTTATCCAGGCCTCTGCCTGTTCCTCCATCTCCCCTGCCCATGAATCCGCTCCGGCAGGGACAAGCGGGGTTCTCAGCATTGCCCTGGTTCTGCGCAAAAGGCGCAGCTGGTCAATTATGCGGGTAAGCGGCGCTTCCCAGTCGTCCAGCAATTCATCAAGGATATGGAGGTCAAAACCGGCACGGCGTTCAGTTCCGGCAACCTGTTTCAGAATCAGACCGGTATCATGAAATCCGGCAAAGACCTTGCTATCGATGATTGGCGCGTGCAGCAGTTCATCTATTCCCTGCTGCACGGTCCACAAGGCAGCCAGCAGATTACCGCTGTCCACCGTGGAAACGTAGCGGGGCTCCAGAGGGGTCAGCGTCCCGATGTCGTACCAGTTCAGCAGATGTCCCTCATGGCGCTCCAGTCGGTCAATGCTGGTCATGGTATTGGTCAGTTTTTCCACCAGCTGGTTGATGGTCAGGTAGCCGCAATCATAGCCCCCTAAGGCGCTGGTCATCCAGAGGCCGATATTGGTGGGGCTGGTGCGCATGGCCAGATTGTTCTGGTGGGCAACCTGATAGTTGTCCGGGGGCAGCCAGGAGGTATTAGCGTTGATAAATCGTGAGAAATAGCGCCAGGTCCGCCGGGCTACCTGCCGCAGGAAATGATGGTCGCCTGTGGAGAGCACGCCTTGCTGCTGTTGGACGGGCCGCAGGTTCAAAAGCCAGCCCAGCAACGGAGAAGAAAACCACAAAGCCAGCCAGGGAACGGCCTGCGGCAAACTGTCCGGCATGACGCGCCAGATTGCCACCCCCGCTACAGCGCTGAAGAGGCTGCACAGGGCCATACGTACAACAAAGAGTAACTGTCTGCGGGAGGCGATCCAAGGGGTTGACTGGGGTGTCCATTCCAGTAGATTGCGGCCGGAAATCAGACGGCGGTAGCAGACCCTGGCAATGGCATCCAGGTTCAGGGCCGCCTGGTGGGGTAACAACACAGCCTCAACAGCCGACCGCAGCAGATCGTGCAGAAACCTGGACAGGGAGAACTGCCGAAAACCTTTAAGCGTGGTAAGCAGGGTAAACAGCTGTGTCAGGGGTGAGAAGAACAGTTGCATGCCGGTCAGCAGCGTAGCGATAGCGCCGGTTTCAGGGGAAATGAGCCATGAAACACCCAGCAGCCCCACGTTGGCGGCCGGCAGCAGGCTGCGGCGCAGATTATCAAGTATCTTCCAGCGGCTGAACAGTGAAAGCGGATTTTTCCCATAATCGCCAACGGCATTCGGAACCTTTGAAAGCAGCCAGTCCGCAATCTGCCAGTCTCCGCGAATCCAGCGATGGTTCCGGTTACAGTAACTCTGGTAGCCTTGGGGAAAATCATCGTAGAGTTCAATATCACTGGCCAGCCCAACCCGGACATGGATTCCTTCAATCAGATCATGGCTTAAAATCCGGTCATCGGGGAATCGGCCTGACAGAATACGACTGAAGGCACGGACATCATAAATCCCCTTGCCATGGTACGACCCTTCACCACTGAGATCCTGATACAGATCTGAAACCGCTTTGGTGTAAGGGTCTATACCCACTGCGTCACAAAAGAGCCGACTGAAGAGGGAGGCGCTGGCACTGGGCAGGGTAGGACTTACCCGCGGCTGGATGATGGTGCAGGAACCGGGCATGATGGTGCCATCTACAGCAAAACGGGGCTGATTGAGCGGGTGCGCCAGAGTCTCAACCATCCTGCGCGCCGTTGCGTGGGGCAACCGGGTATCACTGTCCAGCGTGATGATAAAGCGCACCTCCGCCAACTGCTGCGGATCACCCACGTAGACCAGTTGTTCCGCGCTCTCCGGCCGTGTACCGTCAATGAGGAGGTTCAACTCCTCAAGCTTGCCCCGCTTACGTTCCCAGCCGATGAATTTCCGTTCGGATTTGCACCATCTGCGCTCCCGATGGAACAGAAAAAAACGCCCTCCCCCGTAGCGCTGGTCAAGGGATTCCATGCATTCCTGCGCCGTGCGCAAAAGCAGGCTGTCATCTTCGCTGCTGATGGTAGCTGCATCGCTGTAGTCGGAGAACAGACTGAAAAACAGATTTTTTTCCCTGTTGGCCAGGTAGCGGATTTCCAGCTTTTCCACCTCGTCACGGACCGTCTCCTCGTTCATCAGCATCATCGGCACCACCACCAGGGTGCGGAAGGCGTCGGGAATCCCGGTCTCCTCAAAATTCATCTTGGGCAGGGTTCGTGGCGGCAACAGGCGCAGGATCAGGTAATTAACCGTCTCAATGGCCAACTGGCTGACCGGAATCAGCAGCAGCAGAAAAAGTCCGATCTGCCCGGTCAGGCCGACTGACAGCTCCGCTGCAAGCGCCGTGAGTGCCGCAAGCAACAAGGCACTGCCCCCCCCAACAGCGCCAAAGTAGACCGCTGTATGGTGGCCGTATATCCATTCCAGGGCACGGTAATACAGGGTTTCACGACAGTTCAGCAGCCGGGCCAGCATGGCTCGCCCTTCACCGGTCAACCAGTAGCCGACGTACTTTTGCCGCATGTCGCCTGCTGCATCATACCCGGCTTCCAGTGCCAGCTTTATGGCGTACTCCGCGACCTGTTCCTCGGCCTGCTCACCGGCACGGGCCAGTTCCTCAATCACCTGACGGCAGCGGTCACGGGTCGCGAAATCCATGCAGGGATACACCCCGGACGGGTCACAACGCAGTATCTGCTCCACCCGGCTCAGTTTCTCAAACAGTTTGTTCCAATCAAGATGGGCCAGATGACGCAAACTGGTAAAGGCGTTGCCGCAGGATATCTGCTCAGATGTCTGGCGGTTCTGTTCACGCAGGATGAGATCATGCAAGGTGATAGCGAGCGTACGTTCCAGCCAGTTTTTAACCGGCGCCAACACCGCAGCCTCGTCATAGAGCAGGCCGACCAGTTGCGCACCGAAATAATGACTGGGAGACGGCTCCGTGGCGGCAAGCTCCGTCATGATAGCGAAGAGTTGTTTGGAATCGCGACGATTGGCGGCAATCAGACGGTTTGCCCAGAAATCGGCCAGCTGGCGTTCGCGCAGATTTGTCAGAGCAGTCACGGCCAGATTCTGGATGCTTTCCACCAGTGCGATGCGCAGCATCTGGGGAATCGCCCACAACTCGCCGGTCTTCAGCGTGCGCACTGACTGGCAGGCATCGATAAAGGCCGGGATATTCTCCTGATCCAGACGCAGTTCCGTATGCAGCACCAGGTTTTTGGCAAGTCCGTAGATACAGGGCAACCCGCGGTATGGTTCAGAGGCCAGCGTGGGCAGTTGCTGATAATACTCCTTGGGAAGGTTCAGCAGCACATCCCGTACGCTCCCTTCCATGATGTACTCATTATCAAGTATCCAGTCTGCAATCGGTGTTGCCTGCTGTTCCAGGCGACTTGCCGCTGTCAACTCCTCGCAAATCCGGCGAATCCATCTGCGGGACTGTTTGACCCGTTTGAGCAGTTCAAGCGTATGGGGCAACTCCGGCTCCATCTGCTGTTCACCGGCATGACGCCGGGCATGTTCAATGAGTTGTGCCAGAGACAGTTTGACCTGAGGAGTTCGGGTCCCTGCCCGCCGCTCGCGCTTGGGATGCATGATAAACAGTACCGGCGGAATATCACCGCTTTCCCGCAACAGGGCCACGGGACGCTGTAATGACGCAACCGTTGCCCGGATAATCAGGACTGTTTCTCCGGATACCAGCCAACGGGCATGGTTACGCAGCACCTCTGACGGAATGGCGTACCTGGAGCGCCACAGTAACGGCAGAGCAGCCAGGAAGCCGATTGTTGCGCCGGCCGAAATCAAAGCGTAGGGGGCGGAAATGTTCCAACGGGCAAGCAGATCCGGCCATTCCAGATACAGTGTTGCCAGCAGGCCAAACAGTGCGGACAGCGCGGTAATCAAGGAGATTTTGACGAGACTGCGCCAGAGGAATGGATCGCTGACCTGAACAACTCCGTCAACATCTACAGAGATCAGCGCAGTTTGACTGAAGCCCTCCTGTGCAAGCTTTTGGAAAGCCTTACGGGCTTCATCCTGTTTTGCAAAATATCCAACCAGTATGCCGATACCCACGTGCTATCCTTTATGTACAGGTTTTGACGGGAAGAACTCCTGCCTGCACACAAATGGCAACAAACATGCCAGAGAAGAACAATGGCTGCGGATGCTGCAAGCAGCTGATTATGGGAAATAAAACAGAAGATGTAGACAGGGGATGACGAAACGCAGCAGGCGGAATCCGTCATGTTTGACATTGCCGCCGGATATGACGGAAAACGATGTTCATGTAGGGGCGAAGCAAGCGCTTCACCTGCTTCGCCCATTGCCACGCAGACAAAAGCGGGCGAAGCAGATGAAACTTGCTTCGCCCCTACGATTAAAATATTTCGTGTTTCTTTACTTGATTTGACCGCGAATCTCGCCGTCAGGGTAGGCATCAGTATGGACATTGACATAGGCCTTGCCCGACTTGATAAGCTCCACCAGAGCGCCAATTGATTTGCCCTTGTATTCACCGGTCAGGTCTTTATCCGTAAGGCTTGCCTGCGCAATGTTTCCCCGGAATTTGCCTTCTTTTTTCGGACCACTGAATAGAGTCGCCACAGGTGCTCCGTTTTTTCCGGATTCGCCAAGATGGATGTGTGCGGCGGTCGGGTTCTCAATATCCCTCAGAACCAGCGTGTAACTCAATTTCTTGCCGTCATCGCTCAAGGTAAACTTGGCCTCCCCCTTGGCTTTCGTTCTCACGCTTGGAACCTCGTCATTACCGGAAAGGTCGGCTTTCAAGGTTTTCCCCGCAGCAAACACGACTGAAACAGACAGCATGGTGGTCAGCATCGCAATCAACAGCAGTGTAATCTTTTTCATCGCTCTTCTCCTTGTACTTCGGTTAATTGGCTGACAAAGCGCAGCCGGACTCATGTTCCACCGGTCAGGGTGGGACACGTTACTTCGCACGAAACGCGCCAGAGACAAGGATTTGACCTTTGATGTGTAATAGCCTGGAAGTGTTGGATAAAACAGCAAGCGGAGTGAAAAAGTGGTAAGAATGCACGGAGCAGAATCTGCCAAGTTTGGCATAGCTATCAGATATGATGGGTAAAGGTTAACGAGTTGGTGTACATCTGTAAAACAGACTGCCAGATAATGTGCTATGCATCAGCAAGAACGTTTCTGGTGATGGAAGGTTTGACAGCAGCAAAACGCTCGTCGTTTGTCCACAAGGCTGAACATCCGTGCCAGTCTGCAGTTGCTAAGTGAAGTGCATCTGGTGTTTTCAAGCCACATTCAGCCCGCAGCCTTGCCGCCTTGAGGTATACTTCGTTCGGCATTTCCAGAATTGTGCAGCAATGGAAAAAAGACTGATATGCATGTTCAAGAGCGCTGTCCCTGTTGCGTAGCGGGTGGATCAGGGCCTCCATCTCCACCAGTGGCGAGAGAGCAACAGCGGATGTGCCATGTAAAAGGGTTTTTAGCTTCGGAAAATAGAGAGGATGATGTTCAACAAGGTAAATAACGATGCAGGTGTCCAAGTATATCATTGCTTCACGCATCCCACGATGTACGCAGTTCTTGGATGTACCTGTCCATCTCCTCTGGTGAACGGGCAGGCTTGCATTCCGGGGCAGCGTCCAGCCAGAGATCCAGGGATGTGCTGGCGTAAGCTTCTGCAGTTGCCCTCTTTTCGCTTTTTTCCATGAAAGTAACCAGAACCCTCACTGGCCTTTCAATTGTGATTGGCTCTATGAAGTGGACACCGTTCGCAGGGTCTAACGTGGCTTCAACCGTCCTTAGCATTTCAGCCTCCTTGAAACATCATCAATTTACAGAATGAATATATCAGAGAACTTTTCTGTGTAAAACATGAATCAGAGAAGAAGGTTGTCACCCCCGCTCAGTTACACAAACCACAATGCACCGAATGTCCGGTTTACGTCACCTGACACACACCCGCCTGATTTCATGTATATCCGTCAGACCATATATTACCTTCAGGATGCCGTCCTGCTTCAGGGTCACCATCCCTCCCGCCACAGCCTGTAGGCGGAGCTTATCTATTTCCGACTTTTTACGGATCAGGCTCTTCATGGCATCATTGCAAATGAGAAGTTCATGAATCCCGATTCGGCCAAGGTAACCGGTGTCCTGGCACTGGTCACACCCCACCGCCTTTGCCAGAAAAATTTTTTCCCTGTTGATTCCGGTGGCGGCAAACGCTTCTGTGCCGTACTCTTCAATCAGCTCATCCAGCTCCGACTCTCCCGGGCGGTACTTCTCCTTGCAGTGCTCACAAAGACTGGTGGCAAGACGTTGCGCCAGAACACAGCGTATTGAGTCTGAAAAACTGAAGGGATCGAGTCCCATTTCCAGAAGCCGCGTAACGGTTTCAGGGGCAGAGTTGGTATGCATTGTTGAGAGCACCAGGTGGCCGGTTAGTGAGGCTTCAATAACAATGGAGGCGGTTTCCAGATCGCGAATCTCACCGATCATGACAATATCCGGGTCAAGGCGCAGGAACGAACGCAAAATTGCGGCAAACGTCAGGCCGATCTTGGCATTGACCTGAACCTGACGCAATCCTGTCTGGGTGATCTCCACCGGATCTTCGGCGGTCCAGATCTTGATATCCGGCGAGTTTGCCACAGCAATGGCTGAATGAAGCGTGGTGGTCTTGCCGGAACCGGTTGGCCCCACCACCAGAATCAACCCATATGGCTTGCTGATGGCGGCTATAAGCGCTTCACGATTACGGCGGGTCAGCCCCAGCTTATCGAACAACATCGGTTCGCCGACACTTAACAGCCTGATTACCACATCCTCCAGATGGCCGACCGTGGGCATGGTTGCAACCCGAAGCTCCACGTCTGCCGGTCCAAAACGCTTGAAATCTATTTTGTCGTCCTGCGGTCTGCGCCGCTCCGCAATATCAAGCTCGGCCATGATCTTGATGCGGGAAGGTATGGCATATTTATACTTGCAGGGAAGCTGCTGGTACACGGAGCATTTGCCATCAACCCGCATCCTGACCACGATATCGCTTTTGCCGGGATAGGGCTCGATGTGAATATCGGAAGCCTTGTTCTTGTATGCGTCATAGATGATCTTGTTCACCATTTTCACCAGCAGACTGTCCTTCTCCGTTACTTTATAGAGATCAAGTTCAAGTTCAAGCTCAGGCTCTTCCAGTTCTTCCGCCATCAGAGCCATCATACTGTGCGGCAGTTCCAGTCCCCTTTGCTCAACTTCGTCGTTGACCGAAAAAGCCGTAAACAGGTTCTGTGCCCTGGCTATCTCGCTTCGCATGGCAATAACCGTAATCACCTTCAGCTTGATCTGGGCCTCAAGCCGTCGCAGCTCGTTGTAGGGCAACGGATGTGTCATGGCAATGGTTATGGACACGCCATCCATAGTGACCGGCACCACCATCAGTGGTGGGGTACAAAACGATATGATGCTGGTGGCCAGCCCCTTTTTGACATTACTCTTTGCCTGTTTCAGGCGTACAAACGGCCGATCAACGTAGGTTGCAATCGCCTTGGCCAGGGCCTCTTCAGTGACAAAGTCCAGATTGAGCAGGACCTGGTCCAGGGGAAGGAACTCATTGCCGCTCATTTCCAGAGCCACATCCAGGTCCTCTTTGGTAACACAGCCCAGCGCAAGCAGCACCTCGGTGAACGGCTGCCTTTTTTCATGCCGGTCGAGCAACAACTGGAGATCCGACTCCTTCAGATAGCCCAGTTTCACCAGAAGCTTTCCCAGGAGCGGCGATGGTGAAAGGGTTTTCTGTAGTTCCAGAGCTTCATGCAACTGCTCAGGAGTGACCAGCATCTGCTCCAGGAGAATATCGCCAACCTTCATGTCATTCATACAAGCCCCTCATCTGCTTCGCCCCTACCGGTATCAACAACTGATTAACGTACCATCTGCATCCGCTCCATCAGGGCAGCAATGGCATCATGACGGTCATCAAAAACCATTATTTTCTGGTCCGCACGGGTCATCCTGAAAACCTTTCCGACCTGTTCGTTCAAGCCGGTGCAGGCCAGAAGTCCCGCATTTAGCGCCAGATCCCGCTTGATGGCGATACAGGTGCCCAGCCCAAAACTATCGATAAAATCAACCTTTTTCATATCCAGCAGCACAAACAGGTATTTTTTTTCGATCAGTCTCGCTATCTGAGTCTTTAATTCTTCTGCTGTACTGGCCACCAGACTCCCGATCAGTTTCAGGGTAACCAGTTCATTGTCTGTTTCGAGCTTTATTTTCATATCACTGCTCCTGAAATTCAGATGCTTCCCAATCAATATTCATGGCTTTTTGCCCCGCTTACCGTTTCTGTCAAAAGTTGGCAGCATCGCCTTGAAAAATGCGTTCTTTAACAGCTCTCCTGCAATCTGCCAACGGCTGGTTTCAGGTTTGTCCAACCTCCCGCTGATCAGTATCTTGGTGGCAACCTCCTGACGCTGCCTGCTTTCCAGCAGCAGGGCGGCACCGTCAAGCACCCGCTCGTAGAGTTTATGGAATGTGCCTTCGTGCTTGTCCTGTACCTTGTCATAGACCTGCACTCCCTTGAAGAACGGCTTGATATAGCCGGTCAGGGTACTGTTTTTGACATGCAACTCGGTGACAACGGAAAATATCCCGGCAGAGACATCGAAATCTCCGTAAGTGCGCAGCAGATCATTCAGGGTTGTCAAACGGGTTTCCTCAATTTTGAGGTAGAGATCAAAGGCAGCTCCCCCCTTTTCCGGTTTAAAATCGGCTGATGCCTTTGTATTACCGCTTCCCATGAATTTTGCCTGCAATCGTGCCTGTGCCGGTCCCCGGGCTGCCTGGTTGGAAACGTTGCTGAGATGGAGGTTGGTATCGGTAAAGAAAACACGGTACGGCTTGATCGCCGCCTTGTTTACCAGCCCAAGCAGACAATCCTTCAGAATCAGTTCATCGGCCAGTATCAGAATGCCGGGATTGTTGCCCAGCTTCCTGGCGGTTTTTTTCACCAGTGTTACCGTGTTCTTTTCTGCAACTACGGTCCGTTTTGAATGGCTGTATTCCAGATTCATCCCTTGAATCGTCAGATTTTTCAGGTGGGCGACTTTCACTTTTGGCGCATATTCGGCATCGCCTGAGGCCCGCAGCAGCCCACCCTTCAGTGAGATAGCCGGGTTAGAGATGTGTGATCTGAAGTGATCAATCGCAATATTGTCCAGCTTGATCTGCCCCTTGATGCCCGGATGCGGTTCGGCCAGAAAATTCGCATGGCCGTCCAATACGGCGCGTCCGCTATCAAACACCGCTGTTTCAAGATGAAACGAAGAGGGATAGACCTGGTCCTGATGGCGGATGTTGCGAATATTGGTGGCCTGTAGATTCAGGTTACTCAGAACGAGCGCTGTTTTCGGATCCTGATCGATATAGGTAACGGTAGCGTTTTTGATGAGTACCGAGTTTATTTTCAGCGGGTAGATGGCCTGCACCGCTTGTTGCCAGCCGCGCTGTTTGAGCGGAACCGTGCTGGCTACCTCGCTGCGCAGTTGCAGCAAGTTAATGTTGACCGTTGGCCGGTCCAGCATGAATTCGGCCACCAACCTCCCGGACAGGATTTCACGCCAGTGGATGCTGGCTTTGAGCACCGGGAAATGCACGACAGGTGGATCAGGATGGGCCTGCTGTATGATGGTCAAGCCCCTCAGGGTCATTGAAAGACCTATCAGGTGGAGACGTAACCCCGGCAAGCGGACCGAATAGCCTTTCAGCTCCTGGTTAATTTTCTTTTCAATGCTGCTACGCAGGTATTCATCAAGTAAGAATGACACCCCGAAGAGCACAAGGATCAGGGTGGCTGCTATGCCGATCCCCCAGCGTGCACGCCTTGATTTCTGGAATCTCCCGAACAGGGAATGGATTATGCCGCCTCCTGCCACACCTTGCGGCGGGGCCAGCACGCTTTTTATTCTCAAGGCACGATCATAAAAAAGTCTGTTTTTTGTCATCAGAATCTATCATTTTACCGACTCTTTAACTTTATCTCCGGCTTTTTCAAGCTTCTCGCCGGTTTTTTCTGCTGCCTTGTCTATTTCCTTACCGGTTCGTTCCATTGGCCCTTCGTTTTTGCAGCCGGATACTCCGGCTGTCAAAAGGCCCACGACCAACGCTGCAATTGCATTCTTGCCAATATTCATCATCATGCTCAATCTCCTTGTACTGTAAAAAGGGCCGACGGGTTTGCCGTCGGCCAACCACACGAAGGAGGGATAGTGTCAGATATCCCTGCATTCTGTCGCCTGGGTATTGTGCATCTAACGTGCCAGAGAAACGTTTTGGCAGTTCAGAACGTAAGAAGATGTTTTTTCAGGGAAACGATGAAATCGAAGTGGAACGGGTGGAGGTAAAGCGTCAAAAAAAAACCGTCATCTGTGGGTGTTGCCGTCATATGTGATGGACAGAGTTTCATACACTACACAGATCGTACAGCCACCCAAAAAAACTGCTACAGCCCGAGCTGTTTCATGGCCTCACGCATGAATGCCGGCAGATCGCCCGGTTGCCGCGAGGTGATCAGATTCCCATCAACAACCACCTCCTGATCCTCATACAGTGCGCCGGCCTCTTTCAACTCATCCGCCACAAGGTTGTAGCAGGTGGCGCGGCGTCCCTTTAAGAGCTGGGCGCTGATCAATATCTGCGGTCCGTGGCAGATGGCGGCAACCGGCTTGTTGTGGCTGAAAAAACTCCGGGAAATTTCCAGCACCTTCGGCTCTTTTCTCAACAAAGCCGGTGCTTCCCCTCCGGGCAGGATCAGGATGGCATAGTCATCAGGGTTGACCTCGTCAAGAATCTTGTATGCTGCCACTTCGTAACCGTGTTTGCCTTTTATGACCCCACGACTGATGGAAGCAACAGCTACCGGGATATTTGCTTCCTTCAGCCGGTAATAAGGAACAAGCAACTCAGTATCCTCAAAATTGTCCGCACTGATAATCAAGGCTTTCATGGTTCCTCCGGGAATGAGCGCAGATGTGTCAGACAGCTTTCAACAGTCTGAATACAAGCAACGAACGCGCCAGAACACAGGTGGCGGGGAAAAAAGCACAACAACTTGATTTTGTTGAAATAGAGAAAGAAGCCTGACGGGGAACCCTGAAAAAAGCCGCGTAAAGCCACCATGTTTGACGTGACAACCATATATGGCGGACGGGATTTACAGCTTCCCCCCTCCCTAGCCCTACCCCGCTGGGTGAGGGAACTAAAAGCTCTTCCCCTGGTGGGGGAGATTGAGAGGGGGCAGAGTTGTCCGGTTAGGGTTATTGCATTGGTCTTAAAAGTCCCCCCGCCCCTTGTGGGAGGGGGTTAGGGGGAGGGGGAAATTACCACGAAGTTACTCCGCTGCAGCTTCTCCCTCCCCTCAATCCCCTCCCGTCAAGGGAGGGGAAGCCAAACGAAAGAACCTAACCGTACACTGTTGGGAGGTGGGAGAGTTTCTACGCTTCACCGGCATGACGATGTATGCCGTGTTTACGCATCCGCGCACGCAGGGTACTGGGATTGATGCCCAGCAGTTTAGCCGCTCCGTTTTTTCCCTCAATGCGCCAGGCGGTTTTATGGAGTACCTGCAGAATGTGGCTCTGCTCCAGTTCGGCCAGGGCTCTGACATCATCGTCAACTGTCTGTTCAGCGGATTTATTAAACGTATCAAAACGGTCCAGAACCTGTAACACAGAACCCTGACTGATGATGACTGCCCGCTCAATGACACTTTCCAGCTCCCGGATGTTACCGGGCCAGTGATACTGCTGCAAGGCATGCAGGGTGTCACTGGTTACGGTGGTGATCTTCTTGCCAATTTTTTTGTTCATTTTATCCACAAAAAACTTTACCAGCAGCGGAATGTCTTCCTTGCGTTGCCGCAGTGGCGGGATGGTTATGGGAAAGACATTGAGGCGGTAGAACAGATCTTCACGGAAAGTTCCCTTGCGAATCTCTTCCTCCAGATTGCGGTTGCTGGCCGCAATAATCCGCACATCGATCTTGATGGTACGCGGACTGCCCAGCCGCTCGAATTCGCCATCCTGAATGACCCGCAGCAGTTTGCTTTGCAACTCAATCGGCATCTCGCCGATTTCGTCAAGAAAGACGGTGCCGCCGTCAGCCAGTTCAAAACGTCCGATCTGCCGGGCATGAGAGCCGGTAAACGCCCCTTTTTCCCGCCCGAACAGTTCGCTTTCAATGAGATTGCCCGGCAGCGAGGTGCAGTTGACCGTGATCATGGCCCGGTCCTTGCGGCTGCTGCTGCTGTGGATGGCGCGGGCTATAACCCCCTTGCCGGTGCCGGTCTCCCCCAGCAACAGGACCGTGGCATTCATCCGCGCCACCTGTTCCACCAGATGGAAGACCTGGGAGAGCGCCTTGCTTTGACCGATGATCTCGTCGAAGTTGTGTTGTTTCAGCTCGGCCTCTTCCTTCAGATAGATGTTCTCGGCCTGAAGCCGTTCTTTCAGGGCCTGTATTTCGCTGAATGCCGCATGAAGATGTTCTTTTGCCTTTTTACGTTCCTCTATTTCATGGCTAAGCTTCTGGTTGGCGCCGGTCAGTTCTCTGGTCCGCTCCTGCACCGTCAACTCAAGGCCGTCATGGGCACTTTGCAGTTCTTCTTTCAAGCGCACGCTCAGCGTCGTATCAACAATCGAACAGAGGATACGCGCCTCATTATCAGCGGTTTTTCCTATCCCCACACTCTGAAACAGACCATGTATCAGCGTGCCGTCGTTTTTCTTCAGCCTGATTTCAGCCTGCTGCATCTCCTTGTTTTGCACGGTCTGTGCAAGAAGCCCGGCAAAAGTTTCTCGGCCATCGGCATCGGCAACAAAACTGCTGAAAGGCTTCTTGATCAGCATTCGCCTCTCGACTCCCAGCAGGTGAGCACCGGTGATATTGACCTCCCGTATCCGTCCGGAAGCATCAAAGGTGAAATACCCCACCGGTGCAAAGTCATAGAGTTCTGAATACATATTGCGCGACAACTCCAGTTCGTCCCTGGACTGGCGCAGTTCATCGTTCTGAATCTCCAGTTCGATCTGGTGCACTTCAAGTTCATGGACAAAGCGGTGCCGTTCGTTTTCCGACCAGGCCAACCGATCCTGCGGTGCCAGTTTTTTAAGCCGGTCATTGGCGCGCAGACGCAGTTCAGCGGCTTGCTGAAGGTTTTTTTTAACGTCTTTACTGACGGTCATGGACTACCTCCGGCTTCAAGCAGACTTTTAAGCCGCGCGATCTCGTTGCGCAGTTCTGTTTCCAGGCGTTTGGCCCCGGTAATGTCAGTAAAGGTGATGACCAGCCCGCCGATAACATCCTCCATGGTGCGGTAGGGCATGATCCGCACCGAGAACCAACGGCCATCGGTGGTGGTGATCTGTTTTTCGGAAAACACCAGCGTGCGCAACACCTCCTGCGCCTCGTCGGTCATCTGCGGGTACAGCAGGTCACTGGCAATGTCGGAAAGCGGCCGGCCCACATCACCGGGGAGCAGTTTGAACAGCTTGTCCGCCCCGCTGGTAAAGCGCCGTATATGGAGCTTGTTATCCAGAAACACGGTGACGATTTCCGTGCTGTTCAGCAGATTGCGCATATCGTTGTTCACCCGGGCCAGCTCCTCCAGCTTGGCCTGTTGCTCGGCGTTCACCGTTTGCAGTTCTTCGTTTAAGGACTGCATCTCTTCCCGGGAGGTGGTCAACTCCTCATTGGTGGATTGCAACTCCTCGTTGGTGGACTGGAACTCTTCATTGGTTGAAACCAGTTCTTCATGGGCAGACTGCATCTCCTCGCGGGTCGCCTGCAGCAGTTCACGGGCCTGTTTCAGTTCTTTCTCCAGTTCCAGAACCCGGTCACCGTCAACCACCGTCCCTTTTGAACGGCGCGCTGTTTTCTTTTTAAGCGGTTCTACAACGTCGCTAAAGGCGATCATCACCATCCCTTTCAACGCTTCAGGTTCTTCAATGGCCCGGACCGTGAGGTCAACGGCCTGTCCGCCCTCCTCTCCTCCCAGCTTCAGCCCCTTGACCGTGATCGACCCTTTTTGGCGGACCACCTGTTGAAAGACGCTTCCCAACTCAAAGCGCAAGCCTTCCCGGGCCATGGCGTAAATATTCCAGTTGGCCTTGCCGGCCGCAGGTTCCAGGTACTTCCCGGTCCGCCCACTGATGTACAGGATGTCGCCGTTACCGTTTACCAGCACGGCTGGTGGGGAAAATTGCTGCAAGAGCAGTTGGTCGGCCATGGACTGGAGATTGGCCACAGGCTTGACCTGCTGGAGCTCCTTCTGGACATCCGGCACTGTCAGGGGTAATGAGGCCAGGAACAGCGCCGGTTCGGCAAGACGGACCGATTCGCGCCGCTGAAAAAGCCGTGATTTGCTGTTCAACGGCTCAAAGAGGTCGGTAAAGGCGCCGGCCGCCTCGGCGCTTCCCAGCAGCAGGACACCGCCGGGGTTCAGACTGTAATAAAAGAGCGGCAGCAGTTTTTTCTGAAGTTCCGGGGTCAGATAGATCAGCAGGTTGCGGCAGATGAGAAGATCAAGCTTGGTAAAGGGCGGGTCCATGATCACGTTCTGGGTGGCAAAGGTCACCATCTCCCTGATTTCCTTCTTCACCCGGTAGCCGCGATCTTCTTTGGTGAAAAAACGGCTCAGCCGTTCAGCAGAAACATCAGCCTCGATATTGGGCAGATAGACCCCCTGGCGAGCCTTGTCAATGGCGTCCTCATCCAGGTCGGTGGCAAATATCTGCATGGTGAAACCGGCATGGGGACCGAGCTGCTCCAGGGCCTCCCTGAACACAATCGCCAGTGAATAGGCTTCCTCACCGGTGGAGCAGCCTGCCGACCAGGCCCGCAGCTGTACGCCGGGCTTGCGGTTGGCCAGAAGCGCCGGAATGGCTTCATTGCGCAGCAGCTCCCATGCTGCCGGGTCTCTGAAAAAGCTGGTAACGCCGATGAGCAGTTCCTTGAAAAGCAGTTCCAGCTCCTGGGAATTTTCCTGCAGATAGCGGACATAGGAAGCGATCCTGTCGATCTGGTGAATCCCCATGCGCCGTTCTATCCGCCGATAGACCGTGGTCTTTTTGTACAGCGAGAAGTCGTGGCCGGTTTTGGCGCGCAACAGAATCAGCACCTTTTCCAGGGCGCTCTTGTCCTTTTCATTCAGCGGCAAATCCGTCTTGGTGCTGATCAGGGGATGGCGGAGATAGGCAACAATCTTCAACGGCAACTCGTCAGCCGGGGCAACAACATCCGCCAGACCGGCGTCAATGGCGCTGCGGGGCATGCTGTCAAATCTGGCTGAAGCCGGAGTTTGCACCAGACAGAGTCCAGCTTTCTCCTTGATGGCCCGCAGTCCCATGGTACCATCAGAGCCCATGCCGGAAAGGATGACGCCGATGCTGTGTTCCTGCCGGTCTTCGGCAAGGGAGCGGAAGAAAAAATCGATGGGAAGGCGCAGGCCACGGGGCGTTACCGTTTCAAACAGATACAGCAGGCCATGCAGTATGGACATATCTCTGTTGGGCGGGATCACATAGACGGCGTCAGGCTTTACCTTCATCCGGTCCTGGGCCTGAAAAACTTGCATGCCGGTTGCACGCTGCAGCAGTTCCGGCATGATCCCCTTGTGGATCGGGTCAAGGTGCTGGACGATGACAAAAGCCATACCGCTTTGTTGCGGCACCTGCTTCAAAAAAAGCTCCAGCGCCTCAAGACCACCCGCAGAAGCGCCGATGCCGACAATGGGGAAAAGAGCGCATCCCTGGTGTTTCAGGGACCCCGATGGGGCTGGTATGTCCGGTTTTATCTGTTTTTTCATAGGGATAACTATACCAGCTTCTTAAGAATCCGCCACCGGGTATTTTGTTGGGGCGCAAGCTACTCCTGTTTGCTTCCGGCAGACCAACACAATCTCATCCGCATCTGCTGCACTGATCAGCCCGTCAACAAATTCCAGTTTTTTTTGAAAAAACAGGCCAAGGGGCATCAGCAGCCTGTTGTAGCACCAGAGCGCTTCTTTCCGGAAATTCTCAAGCCACCACAAGCCAAAATTCACCAGACTTGGGCTGGAAGGCTGCATACCGTACACAGCGCTTTTCTTCAGTACCAGGCCATACATGGCCAGCATTCCCGTTAAATCATCAGGATCGTAGCGACGTACATGGCCCACGAGGTCGTCAAATTTTGTCCAGAGCCTGGCATGCAGGGGCACTGAAAATATAAAGACTCCATCTTCTTTCAGGACCCGGCTCACCTCTTCCAAAATCTGCCGGTCATCATCGGCATGCTCAAGAAGATCAAAAGCGCAGACCAGCTCAAATTTATTATCCTTGAACGGCAGCCCGACACAGTCAGCCGCTGCTGCGATGGCGCCATGGGCTGTCAATTGTGTGATCACCGGGGGACTGAGGTCTATGAAATAGGAACCTAAAAGCGGCAGACGCGGCCGCAGGCCGGGTCCCAACTCCAGGCGTCGCGGAGAAAGCCTCAGCAGCCCGGAAATCAGCGGCCAGGTATTGAAACAATCCGGTCGCGTAAGCTCGGTCCCTGACCAGAGTGCATCGTAAAAATGACGGTTTATGGCCGTGCTGTCATGCATGTTCAGGCTCCCTGAGACATTCCGGTGTGACGTCATCAGTATAGCCGGTGTCATCAAACTCCTTCAGGCGGTCGTTTGGTCCCTTGCGCAGGATGTTGTAAGCCAGGTTGGTCAAGCGCCGTCCCGGATTTTTGCGGATACGGGAAAAAATAGAACTCCAGCTATAGGAAGTTTTACGCGCTTCCGCCCAGCCCCGGTAGAGCTGTTCCGGCGACATCAACTTCGGTCGGAAGACCACTTCTGAGTGGTTGTAACGGCTCCAATCCTTGTGCAACAGACGCCCCTCCTGCTCATATTGTTGAAAGAGCCCTGTTCCGGGATAGGGAGTGAGCAGGTTGAAGGTGGGCACACTGATGGAACAATCCTCAACAAAACGCAGGGTCTTTTCAAAGATGTCCGGGCCGTGATCGTCAAAACCGAAAATCAGGGAAGTTTCCAGGATGAGGCCGGCATCCCTGACCCGCTTCATCAGCTCGGCCTGGGGGGTCTGTCCCTTTGATTTTGCCAGCAATGAAAACGGTCCGCTTATGGACTCTATTCCGACAAAAAGACCGATACAACCGGAACGGGCCACCAGCTTGAGCAGTTCCCGGTCTTCGGCAAAGCGCAGACTTGTTTGAGAGCCCCAGCGTATTCCCAGCTCCGCCATCCCTTCCAGAATCGGCGTTGCCCTGGCCGGATCACCCAGCAGATTGTCATCCAGAAAGATCACCAGCTTGCGTGGAAAGGAGCGGATTTCCGCCAGCACATCGGCAGGATCGCGGTAACGGAAACGGTTTCCGAAATAGGGGGTGACCGTGCAAAATGAGCAGTTGTACGGACAGCCGCGGCTTGCCTGAAGTGTCTGGGTGGTGAGGTAGCGCTTGCCGTCCAGTATCTCACGGCGTGACCAGGGGATATCCAGGCTATCGTGCGTCGGCAGGGGAGCGCGATACACCTTTTGTAGCCGGTTGGCCAGAAGATCATCCAGAAGCCCGGCCATGACCTGGTCTGCCTCGCCGATCACCACGGCATCGGCATGGGCAAGGGCTTCATCGGGCATGACCGTGGGATGCATCCCGCCCATGACGACCGGAATCCCCTCTTTCTTCATCTGATCAGCGATTTCATAGGCCCGCACCGCCTGGTGGGTCATGGCGGTTATGCCCACAAGATCATACCCTTTGCCTGATGGAACAGGTTCCTGACTTTCATCAATCAGGGTCACTTCCCAGTGACGTGGGATCAACGCAGCCACCTGCTGAAGCGAAAGCGAAGGTATCTGGAAATATTTGACCCAGCCCGGTTTGTGCGTCGCCGGATAAATGAGCAAAAGACGGGGGCTCATGACATGGATTCCTTTTGTGCAGCGCTGTACCATGCGCGGCTTGACAGGTATTCAGGCATGTATGTTTTCCTTTGTGCCGTCCACGGACAATAAGACGCATTTAATTACATCTATCAAGGAACATGCCAGAAAGAGGCGACAGTATACCAGCAACGTAACGGTTTGATTGCATGGAAAACAACAACAGGAATGGCAACGAGGGAAATCGGCTTTTCGCAACAAAACCCGTCATATTTGAAGCATCCACCAAATATGACAGATGGCAGACGGATTTACCGCAACATTTTCGAGGATTTTCAACTTCGGGGCTTAGGGAGCGGTATTGCAATTATACCGAGAGTGTTGAATATTTCAGCAAGGGCGCATGCCATGCGCCCCTACAATAACCGGGAAATTTGTTTTCAATGTGCCTTCATTTAGGCGTCCTCTGCAATAACAGTTTTCAGGTTTGTGTGTCTTGCGCTCCTGGTATGACGGTGTATGCCGTGTTTACGCATCCGGGCGCGCAGGGTGCTGGGATTGAGGCCCAGCAGGTGGGCCGCCCCGTTTTTACCCTCAATTCGCCAGGCGGCATTATTCAGCGCTTGCAGGATGTGGTTTTGCTCCAGTTCGGCCAGAGGGGTTGCTGGGTCATTATTCCCGGGGGCGTCATCATTCCCGGTCTGTTCAACCGCTTTAGCGAACGTATCAAAGCAGTCCAGCACCTGTAACACAGACCCTTTGGTGATGATAATCGCCCGCTCAATGACACTTTCCAGCTCACGGATATTACCGGGCCAGTGATACTGCTGCAGAGTCTTCAGCGTATCATCGGTTACGGTCGTGATCTTCTTGCCAATTTTTTTATTCATTTTGCTGACAAAAAATTTCACCAGCAGCGGAATATCTTCCTTGCGCTGCCGCAGCGGCAGGATGTTTATGGGAAAGACATTGAGACGGTAGAACAGATCTTCACGGAAGGTACCATTCTTGATCTCTTCCTCAAGATTCCGGTTGGTGGCCGCAATAATCCGCACATCGATCTTGATGGTGCGCGGACTGCCCAACCGCTCGAATTCGCCATCCTGAATGACCCGCAGCAGTTTGCTTTGCAGCTCAATGGGCATCTCGCCGATTTCGTCAAGAAAAACGGTGCCGCCATCAGCCAGTTCAAAGCGTCCGATCTGCCGGGCATGGGAGCCGGTAAACGCCCCTTTTTCCCGGCCAAACAGTTCGCTTTCAATCAGGCTGGCCGGTAGCGAGCTACAGTCTATGGTGATCATGGGCCGATCCTTGCGGCTGCTGCTTTTGTGGATGGCGCTGGCTATCACCCCCTTGCCGGTGCCGGTCTCTCCCAGCAGCAAGACCGTGGCATTCAACATGGCCACCATCTCCACCTGTTGGAATACCGGGGCAAGCCCCTGGCTTTGGCCGATGATTTCGTCAAAGTTGTGTTTCAGCCCGACCTCTTCCTGCAGATAGATGTTCTCGGCCTCAAGCCGGTCCTTCAAGAGCTGTATCTCGGTAAATGCAGCATACAGGGAGTCTTTGACCTTTTTGTGTTCCGCTATTTCATGGGTAAGCTTCAGGTTGGCGCTAGTCAGTTGGCTGGTTCGCTCCTGAATGACCTGTTCAAGTTTTTCATGGATAAGGTGTAATGCGTCATTTTTCTTCCCCATCGCTACCTGTTGAACCTCAAGTTCATGCACCAGACTTTGTATGGATTCCGAAATTGGCAGAATAGCAGGAGAGGTCTGTTTTTCTGCGCTCAACGGTGCTTCCGCATCGCGGCTAACTTCAGTGGAATCCGGCAGTTTTTTGGTGGTGGTGATTGACATGATGCCTCTCCGTCTTGCAGTTCAAGCTCCAGTTACTTGACCCTGATTATATCCATAGAAATGTTGAGCAGCCCGCAATAACATCTTCTGAATGGTCCTGTCAATAGTGCTCAGACACATTTTACGCAGCCACCCAAAGCGGCAAACATACCCCACAACAACAACCCACAACAGCCCACAACATACAACGGTTCCATAACATGGCACGGCCGGAAAGGCCGCGCAAACAGAGCCACCACCGACTATTATCAGTACAACCCACTGTTATCATGAATTAATTTTCAAAAACCAGTGTATTGGCGAGCTATTTGCTCATAGGCTGCATAACAGCCAAAATATATGATTCATACCAATTTCAGCGAAGGGAGGTGCAGGAGAACAAACCTCCAGATTTATGTGAGGAAGATGCAGTGCTTTGCCTGCTAACGGTTTGGAATAAATATCGAGTAGTTAATCAGTGAATTTTGAAAGGAGGTACTATGAAAAAGTTTGATTTGTTGAGAGTCTGTTTTCTATTTGTCTCACTCATGGGCATTTTAAGTATTTTGCCGGGATGTGGAGGCGAAGCCGGGGGGGGACGTTGGGATAAGCCGCCAACCATTCCTGCAGTAAGTTCCACCGATCCTGCACATACAGCGACAGGCGTGCCGCTCAACAACAAGATCAGTGCAATCTTCAGTGGCACCATGGATCCGTCAACCATAAATAGTTCTACATTTATCCTGCAACAGGGGGCTACCGCTGTTGCGGGAACCGTAACATATTCCGGCGTAACTGCGATATTTACCCCAACAAGCAATCTTGCCCCCAATACCATCTATACAGCTACAATTACCACCGGCGCCAAAGACCCGGCCGGCAAGACACTTGCAAACAACTATGTCTGGAGTTTCACAACAAGCTCAACCATAGACGTCAGCAGGCCCACCATCAGCTTCACCTCACCCGCCAACGGCACCACCTCTGTGGCCTTCAACCAGAAAATCAGCGTAGCCTTCAGTGAGTCGATGGACCCGTTAACGTTGACCACGGCAAGCTTTTTGCTGACAGGCCCTGGCACAACTCCCGTAACAGGGACGGTTACTTCTGCCGGTTCAACGGCAACCTTCACCCCATCCGCCAACCTGGCTGCCAGTACCCTCTACACTGCCACCATTACCACCGGAGCTAAAAACCTGGCCGGCAATGCACTGGCAAGCAACTATGTATTCACCTTTAGAACAGGGGCAACCCCAGACACCACCAATCCCGTAGTAAGTTTTACGGATCCTTTTAATGCCGTCACCGGTGTTGCCGTAAACAGGAAACTCAACGCGGCCTTCAGTGAGGCAATGGACCCGTTGACCATAACCACGGCAACCTTCACGGTGGCGGGACCCGGCCTGACTCCGGTACCGGGAACAGTCTCCTATATTGGCACGACCGCTACCTTTACCCCATCAATCAACCTTGCAGCCAGCACCCTCTATACCGCCACAATTACAACCGGCGCCAAGGATGTGGCAGGCAATGCGTTGGCAAGCAACTTTGTCTGGAGCTTTACAACAAGCGCAGCCCCTGACACCATCAGACCAACGGTAAGTTTCACCGACCCGATTAATGGCGCCACCTCCGTGGCAACCAACAGAAAACTCAACGTAGCCTTCAGTGAGTCGATGGACCCATTAACTCTTACCACGGCAAGCTTTACGTTGACGGGTCCCGGCGCAACTCCCGTAACAGGAACAGTTTCGGCAATCGGCCAGACAGCGGTCTTTAGCCCTGCAAGCAATCTGGCAGCCAACAGTGTCTATACGGCGGTGATTTCCACCACCGCAAAGGATCTGGCTGGTAATGCGCTGGCAAGCAACTATGTTTGGAGTTTTACAACAGGCAGCGGCGCAGACACCACGAGACCCACGGTGAGTGTCACGTCACCCACCAACACAGCAGTGGCCGTACCGGTCAACAGAAAAATTACCGTGGGATTCAGCGAGGTAGTAGACCCGCTGACCCTTACCGTGGAAAACTTTAAACTGACTGGCCCGGGCCTGACCCCAGTGGCGGGTAATGTTACGTCTGTCGGAGCCACTGCGACGTTCGTCCCATTAACCAATCTGGCGACGAACACCGTCTATACCGCCACGATTACAACCGGGGTTGCAGATCTTGCAGGAAACACCCTGGCAAACAACTTTGTATTTACCTTTACAACTGCTTTAACCGTAGACACAACCAGTCCTACGGTAATCTCAACAATTCCGCTCAATCTTGCCACCGGCGTAAACGTGAACCAATTTGTCACCGCAATTTTCAGCGAGGACATGGATCCGTTAACCATCGCCACGGAATCCTTTGTTCTCAAAGAAACAGTAAGCGGCGCTACCGTACCTTCTGCAATTACCTATAATGTGGGTAGTAAAACCGCGACACTCAGACAGTTAAACAACCTTAACTTCAATACCAGCTATACCGCCACAATCAAGGGCGGAAGCTTTGGAGTCAGGGATCTGGCTGATAATACAATGACTGTTGACAAGGTATGGAGCTTTACCACTGGCGACGCTCCTGAGACTATCCGGCCAACAGTGATTCTGGTAAATCCGCTGGATCTTGCAACAAATGTGGCGCTGAACAGCACTATAAATGCCACCTTCAGCGAAGCAATGGAACCGTCAAGCATCAGCACCGGAAGCTTTACTGTGGCAGGCGTAACAGGATTGGTTACTTATAATGCCATAAGCAGGGTTGCCACCTTTACCCCATCATCCAACCTTGCTCCCGGCACCACCTATACTGCCACCGTAACCACTGGAGTAACGGATCTGGCCGGCAATTCAATGGCATTGAATAAAGTATGGAGCTTCACCACCGGCACAGCTCTCGCACCAGGCGCGGTAGCGCTCGGTTCCGTCGGCACTTACGGAATCATGGCCACCTCGGCGATTACCAACACCGGCTTCAGTATCATTAATGGTGATGTTTCTCTGGACCCCGGCACATCAATGACGGGATTCCCGCCGGGAGTGGTCAACGGCTCGATACACATCAATGATTCTTTTTCAGCACAGGCCAGAATCGATCTGCTGACCGCCTACAATTTCGCCAAGTCGTTGCCGCCAGGCATCACCATCCCTGCCGGCGCGGACCTGGGGGCGCTCTATCCCACCGGCATTCCTCCCGGCACGTACACATCCGGCAGCACCATGCTGGTCTCAACCCCGCTTACGCTGGATGCAGGGGGTAACGCCAATGCTGTCTGGGTGTTCCAGATCGGTTCTTCATTCACCACCACCGCCAGTGTTTCTCTGGCAAACGGCGCTCAGGCCAAGAATGTGTTCTGGGTTCCCACCAACGATGGAACCATCGGAGTCGGCACCATCTTCTACGGAACCATAGTTGCGGGCAGAAGTGTTACCGGTGTTACCGGCGCTACGATAAACGGAAGAATCCTGGCAGGTGCAATTCTGGCCGGCACGATTGCCCTGGACACCAACACGGTTAACGTGCCTGCGCCATAGCAAACTGTTTATGCAGCCTTAAAAGGGGAGAAGGCGGGTACAGACCAATAGTCTGTTCCCGCCTTCCGACCGTAGGCTGAATCAATTAATCCATAATAAGGAGGGCATAATGAAAAATATCGTACCAAGCATATCAACTATGAAAAGCATCTCGCTGGCGTTGCTGTTATCCGCGGCGATCCTGCCATCGTCGGCATCTGCCGAGATAAAGGCCGGAAGCGTCGAGATCAGCCCTTTCATCGGCTACAATATTTTTGAGAGTCGGCAAAATCTGGAAGATATGCCGGTATTCGGTGGACGGATTGGCTACAATTTTACCGAACGTTTCGGCATAGAAGCTGTCGGAGAGTTCATCCGCAGCAATGTCGACAACAAGCAATTGCGCTTTACCCAAGAAGGACAGTTTACCAGTCCCAAAGATCAAGTAGATATCACCATGTACCATATTGACCTTATCTATCACTTTATGCCTTCTGCCCGGTTCAATCCGTTCATCGCCGCCGGTTACGGCGCTGCGCACTACAGTCCCAAAATAAACAACGAGAACATGTCTGTTGTGAATTTCGGAGCAGGAGCAAAGTACTGGCTTAACGAGAATATCGCCCTCCGGCTTGATCTGCGGGACAGCATGATCTTTGATGATCAGATTCACAATCTTCAGGCAACCATGGGTGTTGTCTTTGCCTTCGGCGGAACGAAGAAAACAGAGCCGACAGCGGTTGTCAGCGTTAAGGACAGCGACGGTGACGGTGTTGAGGACGGTCGAGACCAATGCCCCGACACTCCACGAGGAGTCACTGTAGACATGGAAGGCTGCCCGATAGTGGCGGAGAAGGTCGTCATCCTTGTGTCCGAACCGAAAGTTGAAGAAAAGATAAAAGAAAAAGTAAAGGCAGCCACCGTAGCGCCAAAGGTCATTATCCTTGCCTTTGAAGATGTGCATTTCGGGTTTGACCAGTCAGACTTGAAGCCGGAAGCGCAGGCGGTGCTGAAAAGAAACATCCAGCTGCTGAAGGAAAACCCGAAGGCTAAAATCCGTGTGGCCGGCTACACCTCTGCTTCCGGAACAAAAGAGTACAATCAGAAGTTGAGCGAGAGACGAGCGGAAGCGGTAAAGTCTTACCTGATCAGCGAAGGTATTATCAAACCTGAAAGGCTCTCCACCATCGGCTTCGGCGAGACTTACCCGGCAACCGTTGAGGCTGCCCCAACAGAGTTGTACTCACCGGCAGCAAAGTCAAACATGCGGGTCCTGTTTGAAATAATTCTCGAATAGGATAAAGCCGCTATTGTTATCTCCCCCCCTCCTGTCACAGGATGGGGGGATGTTTCGTTAACCCCGCAGCCAACAGGAAAGAGGACACCATGAAAAATTTGAGATTGTGGCTGGTTCTGGCGTTGTTTTTGCCCATTATTACCGGATTTGGCGAGACACCCCCTGAGACCGCTCAAAACATCGAAAAAAGGGAAACCGTCCTTTTTCCGAAAGATCCGCTCTTCTTTGCGCCACTGGCAAGCCCCAAGGAACCACGCACCCATGTTACCTGGCTCCGCCTCAATCTGCCGGGCAAGAGCTTTAATACTGGTTCCGTGGGATTTGGGGAGAGCTTCGGACTGGTGCGCTGGCCCGGCTGGGGAGAATCTGACGCTTGGCAGTTGGGCATCAGCGGAGCTGTGCTTGCCCAGTTCAATCTGGATGCCAATTCCAAGGATCTTATCAATGCCGACTATATCATCGGCTTTCCGCTGAGTTATCGCAACGGCCCCTGGTCAGCGCGGGCACGGCTGTACCATCAGTCGTCACACCTGGGAGACGAGTATCTTCTACTTCCGCAACATCCTGAACTGAAGCAATCACGTATCAACTTGAGCTTTGAAACCATAGAACTGCTGGGAGGCGTGGAATGGGAAGGGATACGGCTGAGCGCCGGACCGTCCTATATCTTTCACACAGACACCGGACTCAAGCGCTACAGCGTACAGGGAGGGCTTGACTACCTGAGTACGAAGCCGGTTTTCAAGCCATCCATCAATCCGTTTGTCAGCGTCCTCTGCCACGCCTGGGAAGAAACCGACTGGAATCCTGACGTCAATGCCAAAGCCGGTATCAACATCCGCAGTGCGGGCAGCATAAAGCGGGCCATTCAAATTTACGGCGAATATTTCAATGGCAACCTGCCCTTCGGCCAGTTCTACAAACTGCGGGCAGAGTATTATGGCGCAGGCATCAACATCTCATTTTAAAGGACTGACAGATACTGTTGTGCAAATGGCGCATCCGGATGGATGCGCCATTTGCATGTTCTGTTGTCCTACAAGACCTTACGCCCCTGAATGACCTGCACCAGCACAACGATGATCGCAACCACCAGCAGAATATGGATAAAACCGCCCATGGTGTACGAAGTTACCAAGCCCAACAACCACAAAACAATTAAGATTACACCAATTGTCCAAAGCATACCATCCTCCTTGTTTAGACTCATTTTTTATCGGAATATAATTCCGACTTTATTGCATCCAAAGCGTCGATTAGCGGTTTCAGCGATCCGAGTAGACTATCCAGACCACGGAAGGTTTGTTGCGTAATCAACTCGATGGCTTTCACACCGGCCGGTGTCAGATCATTGGAGAGATAGCGCCGTATCTCCTTCAGGTTCGTCAAATAGGCCTGGTAGGTGTTTTCGATTCCCGCACCGGCTATGGGCACCTGAGCATACATTTCGGCCAGCTTGTTACGACGCTCTTCGCTCAACTCACGAATTTCCGGATTTGTATAGCTATCTCCCTGCTTATCCCATTCAGCAAAATACTCTTTATTGCGTGACTTCATCTGCTGCACCCGCTTGCTCACCAGTTTTCCCTGGGCTTCCAGGTTGGTAAGATTGTCTGAATAGATATCAAACGACCTTTTCAGATCTTCCGGTTCCGCCTTGATAAGATGATCCAGTGATGTGGCCGTGGCATCGATATGGAAGCTCATACGTCTGATTTCGTTGTCCACTGTCTGAATCGAGTTGGCTGCTGCGGTGAAGCGGTCCATACCGGTAGTGGCACAACCGCTCAGTACAACAGCAACCCCCAGTAACAGTACGCTGAAAAAAACCAATGCATGATTTTTAAGGTTCATTTCTGTTCTCCTTTGCCTGAACCAAAGCAAGGAGCCTGCCAAATGACCTATACAAGAAATACCGCTGAAATTACGGGTACTATCAACAGAGAGAATGAGTTAACGGGACTACCGGGAAGGGAGAAAAGGCTCAACAGGCCTTGCTATTTGACGGGACCTTTAACATGCTGTGGTACAACGGGTCGTGGCAGATATAACAGTATCAGATGACAACGGTATACTTCATGATGATTTTACCGACAACCTCTTGGTCTTCAATACCCAGAAAAACAGCCCTGCCCCCAGCAAAAACAGCGGCAGACTAAGCAGTTGCCCCATGGAGAACAGGCCGAGAAACAACCCGATCTGCTGGTCCGGCTGGCGAAAAAGCTCCACAAAGGTCCGAAACAGGCCGTACCCGGCCAGGAATGTGGCCATCGCTATACCGGGCGCATCAAAACGCCGGGCTGCCAGACGCACCAACACGAACAAAAGCAGCCCTTCAAGAAGCGCCTCGTAGAGCTGTGAGGGATGTCTGGGCAGTGGCCCGCCATCAGGAAAGACAATCCCCCAGGGAACGGTGGTGGTACGCCCATACAGTTCGCCGTTGATGAAGTTGCCGATCCGCCCCAGACCAAGGCCGACAGGAGCAGCAAAGGCAGCCAGATCGCCCAGCTGCACGTATGACAGGTTGCGGCTGCGGGCAAACCAGAGCGTGGCCAGGGCAACGCCGGCCAGACCGCCATGGAAGGACATCCCCCCCTGCCAGATGGCAAAAATCTTTAACGGGTTTGCAAGATAGCTCGGCAGATCGTAGAACAGCACATAACCAAAACGCCCCCCCAAAACCACCCCCAGGGCCAGGGCGAAGATCATGTCTGCCACACCTTCGTTTGACAAGGCAAGGGAACGCCGCCGCACTTCACTGCGGATAATGAAGTAGCTCAATAGAAAGCCAAGCACGTACATCAGGCCGTACCAGCGGAACTGAAGCGGTCCCAACTTCAAAAACACCGGGTCAATAACGGGAAAATTCATCCGGGCAGGTTCTCCGTAGCAGACAGTGTCCCGGCGCGTCCGAGCTTGTTCGTACGCCGCTCTACCGGTTCTTCCAGCGCCACCAGATAGCCGTCAGGGTCAAAGCACCACATCTCCTTGACACCGTAGGGCTTTTCCTCCAGATGGTACAGGATTTCCATATCTTCTTCCAGGATTGCGTCCCGGATTCCTTCAATATCGCGCACCTCAAAATGCAGTGTGACGCCAATGCCCTTGGGAAACATGCTGAAGCGCTGACCCAACAGCGGATGGGTACGCACGACATCGTTGTCTTCCACAAACACAATGGCGATGCCATCCATATCCACCACCAGATGTTCCGGAGCTCCCGGTGATGAAAAGGAGCGCTGCACCGGTAACTCCAGAATGCCCGCGTAGAAGGCTTCGGTGACGATCAGCTGTGAAACCGCCAGTTGAACGGAGTGTTGTGAACGGTGGGCTTTGACCATATCAGTTTTTCAGGAACAGCAGATTGGCATAGCCTGCAAGCAGCGAAAGCCAATTTGTGTAAATCAGCACGCCCACCAGCACCAGGAACAGGCCGGTAACGATCTCGAACAGTCTGATATGCTTTTTGAAGCGATTGAACAACACGATAAAGCGATGCAAAGCCAGGGAGGACAGCAGAAACGGTATCCCCAACCCAATGGAGTACAAAAGCAACAGTACAATACCGTGGGTAACCTTTTCCTCGGTGGCTGCTACCATCAGGATTGAGGCCAAAATCGGACCGATGCAGGGGGTCCAGCCGGCGGCAAAGGCCAGACCCACCAGAAAGCTGCCCAGATACCCGGCCGGCTTGTGCCGCAGGTGCAGCCGCTTTTCACCAAGCAACCAGGTTATCGGCACCAGACCGGTGATATGAATGCCAAAGAGGATAACCAGGATGCCGCCAACCTTACGTATGATCTCCATATGCTGGCGCAAGAAAGAACCGGCGAATGTGGCAGAAGCCCCCAGCAGGACAAAGACAACCGAAAATCCGATAACGAAGGCCAGGGAATGGAGAAAAGTCTTCAAACGCACATCAGAGGCAGGATGCTCCGCGTCAAGAGCACTGAAGGAAAGCCCGGTGATGTAGGTAATGTAGGATGGAATCAACGGCAGTACACAGGGGGAAAGAAAAGAGAGCACTCCCGCCATAAAAGCGCCCAGATATGAGATTTGTTGGGTTTCCATAACAGTCTGCCTAGCAAGAACCTCCTATTTCATCAAGCCTTCAAGAAACGAGACAACCTCAGGGCTGCTCCAGTCCAGACCACCGATCACCCGTTTGGCCACAATGCCGTTCTTGTCAATGACAAAGGTTTCCGGAACACCGGTAATACCGTAGCTGCGTGCCGCCTGACCGCTTGGGTCAACATATGCGGGCAGAGAGAAGCCTGAGTTTTTGAAAAAATCCTCCACGGCCTTTTTACCCCCCTCATCAACGGAAACGCAGACCATCTTGAACGGCTTGCCGACCATGAAGCTGTTCAGTTTCATCATGGAGGGGATCTCTTCTCGACAGGGAGGACACCAGGTTGCCCAGAAATTCAAAAGCACCACGTTTCCCTTCAAGGAAGCAAGCGTAAGCTGCTGATTATCCATAGATATGACACTGATTGCCGGAGCGGCAGATTTTTCTTTTACACCAACCCCGGTGGCCGCAGATTTCTCTTTCGAACATCCGGCAACAGCGATACAGAGACAACAACACAGAACCAGCAATCGCTTCATGCTACTCCTCCTGAAACTTGACAATGGGGTAATTCGCCGAAAACGACGCCAGGTTACTAACGGTTGCGGGTAACCACATAGTCCGCCAGTTCAAGCAGTGCATTCTTGCAGACGCTCTCGGGAAAGATCGCGAGATGGGATACGCAGGCATCAACGGACTGCCGCGCTTTGGCTACGGTATATTCGATGCCGCCGTACCGGTCAACCAGTTGGGAAACCTGGCTGAAATCATCAAAGGAAAGCTCATCACCGCTGACTATCCCGGCAATCAGTTCACGCTCCTGCGCAGTACAGCCGCGCAACGTATGGATCAACGGCAAGGTTATCTTTCCTTCTTCCAGGTCATGGCCGATACTTTTGCCAAATTCCTCCTGGGTGGCAGTATAATCAAGTATATCGTCCATCAACTGAAAAGCGATACCCAGTTCCATGCCGAAGTCAGCCAGTGCCTTTTCCTGATCCTGCGGTGCGTTCCCCAATATGGCGCCACATTGACAGGCCGCTGACAACAGCACTGCGGTTTTTGCCCGCACCACTTCAATATAGCGTTCTTCCGTCAGGTCGATGTCGCCGGTGCCGAGCAGTTGCATGACCTCACCTTCGGCAATAACGGTGGTGGCCCGGGACATGACCCGCAGCACATCAAGACTTCCGGCAGCAACCATAAGGGAAAAGGATTTTGAAAACAGGAAATCACCGATAAGAACCGACGCTTCATTGCCCCAGAGGGTGTTGGCGGAAGCAAGCCCGCGACGCAGGCACGCGCTGTCCACCACATCATCATGGAGCAGGGTTGCGGTATGGATGAATTCAACCACACTGGCCAACGGAATAGCTTGGGGACCTGTGTAGTTGCAAAGTCGCGTCGCAAGAAGCAGCATGGCAGGACGAATTCTTTTACCACCGCTGGCGAGGACATATTCCCCCACTTTGCGGATCAATGGAACATCAGATTCCAGATCTTTTCTGAACTGTTCTTCGACCTGCCTGAGGTCTTCTCCAATGAGTTCCAATGCTGCCTGCATTTTTTCCCCGTCCGTTACAAAATTTTACGAATACTACTGAACCGGTAACAGTCTTGTCAAAGCATTTCTCCCGCCAACAGGGTTCTGATGCGTTACAGACCAAAGCATACCCCCCTTTTATGCAGGGCAGTGCCATCAGTCCTCAACCTCAATTTCCCGCACCCGCATCTCTTCACCGGCAACGATCAGAACGGCATGGCTTCCGCACGCGCAACACGAATCATAACGTTGCTCCATCAACTGCTCACTCCCACACGAAGCACAGCACCCCCGCCCGACTATACGCTCAATCACAAGACTCGCATCTTCGAGCAATGTTCCGGAACTGCATGCAGAAAAACAGAACTCCACCGCTTCGGGAACCACACTGCCGAGCAGACCGATCTCAACAGTCACCGAAGTAACCCGTTTGCCCTGCGCATGCTGTAAACAGATGGTTACAATACCTTGTGTCAGCGACAGTTCATGCATGCTCACGACCGCCTTTCCAGTACTTCAAAGAATAAAAAAAGCCTGCCGGGTTTCCCCGGCAGGCTTTTTTGCGCCGAAACAGCTGGATTACTTCTTCTCAGCAGGCTTAGCAGCATCAGCAGGTGCAGCGTCAGCAGGCTTGGCAGCTTCGGGAGCCTTTGCAGCAGACATAGGAGCCTGAACTGCGGGAGCCGGAGCAGGAGGAGCAGCGGGCTTGGCTTCTTCAGCTTTTTTACAGCCAGCAGCAACGCCGAGAGCCATAGCAAGTACCAGAGACAGGGAGAGCAGCTTCTTCATGGTGTTCACCTCTTACATTTTTTTGATTTATCCCTGTTCCCACAGGGCTTTCATTAACAAACAGGAAATATACGCTGTATACAAACAAAGTCAACTTTTTTTTAGTGTTGTTTTTTAATGGTGGAACCGCCCTTTACGTTCCTTGTGTGCCGGAGTCGGCGCATTATGACAATCAAAGCAACGCTGCTCCTCAGTTTTGCGCAGATCCAGGGCCGATGACGGCTGAGTAGGCCTGATCGGCGCATTGTACTGCGGGGTCTGAAAAGCAAGCTGTCCACGCTCATCAGCTACGTTTGCCGCCCTGTAGGCCACACTCCAGTTGGCCGTCAGTTCGGCCGTGTGACACTGGTCGCAACCGCCTGGAGGAGGAATACTTTTCCAGGCAGTAAACATGCTACATCCCGGCAAAGCCAATAACAGCAGTAGAATGGGGGTTATAAACTGTTTCATGGAAAGCCTCCAATTTTGAGTAAGTACAGTAGCACAGCGCTATCAGGCGAACAAGGAGCATTTCATAGATCACCGGCATGGATATGTTTCAAGCTTTGGAATCACCCGCAACGCCGTCTTGCCGGTCTCCAGAACAACCTCACCAACTGCTTTTTCCCTGATCCCGGCCAATTCCCCGGCAATCCCGGGCAGCATCTCCGGTCTGTTACGTGCGGACCGCTCAGCATGCGGTCCCGCATCCGGCGCATCTGTTTCCATTACCAGCCAGGACAACGGCAGTTCCCTGGCCAGCCGTAGCGGCCGCACAGCATTCCGGCGCATGAGCGTCTCGCCGAGAGAAATGGCAAAGCCCAATTTTATGAATTCCCGCGCCGATTCTACAGAACCTGAATATGCATGCATGAGTCCCCCCACCTGCCCTGCCTGTTCATCATGCAGTATTTCCAGAGTTCGTCCGATCATGTCACGGCAATGGATCAGCAAGGGAAGCTGACAGGACACGGCAATCCTGATCTGACGGCGAAACAGATCTTCCTGCAACGGCAGGTTGCCACAGTGCCGGTCAAGCCCCGTTTCCCCGATGGCAACTCCTTGCAGCGCCAGCTGTTCCAGCACGATCAGATGGCGATCCGACCCTTCCGCAGCATGACGGGGATGAATACCAAACGCGGGACAAAGCCCTTCAAATTGTTCACACAACCGGGCAATCAACTCCCAGGCGCCGGGATGAACGCCGGGCACAATCCAGCGCCTGACCCCGGCAGTGGATGCTGCTGTCAGATACTGTTCAAGGTGATCCACAAGAGGAGGAAAATCGAGATGGCAATGGGTGTCAATCAGCATGGCCGTCTATAGAAACCAGCCGAAGGGCTGCAACAGTCGCTCCAAAAGACGCACCATGGTTCCGCGCTGCCCGTGGATATCGGCAGTAATTCTACGGGAGCGGATCAGGTCAGCGCCAAACAGCGCTCTGATCTGAGCACCAAATAACCGGCAATGGACAACGGCATTTATCTCGAAATTGCGATGAAAGCTGCGCTGATCAAGATTTGCAGAACCGATAACGGTCCGTGAACCATCAACCAACATCAGCTTGGCATGCAACAACTCCTGCTCCAGCTCATAAATTTCAATACCGGCATCAAGCAACTGCCGGTAGACACTGCGACTTAACAGCCTGACAACCGGCACATCACTACGGGCCGGAAGTAGCAGCCGGATTATCACCCCGCGCCGTGCGGCTCGCAGCAGGGAACGCAGAATCAGCGGACCGGGAATAAAGTAAGGGTTTGCAATCAGCAATTCCGTTCCCGCCAGAGCCAAGGCGCCCCGAAATACCGTACGAATCGTTGATCTGAGTTGATGCGGCCCGCCGCTGACCAGCGATATCCTGCTTTCTTCGATCTGACAGGCGGCTCCGGCAAAATGTGCTTCCAGGGGGCCGGGCAGTTCCGGAGCACTTCCCTCTTCCATCTTCCAGATATCCTGAAACAGTTCAGCCAGATGTGAGGTTGCTGAACCGGTAAGACTGAATCCCACATCTCGAAAACGAAGGTGTTCCTTCCCCAGACCGGCATACTCATCGGCGATGTTCAGCCCCCCCAGAAAAGCCAGGGAACCGTCAATAACCGTCAGCTTGCGATGGTCTCTACGATCAAACCACCTGATGCCACGCCGGAAGGAGGGAGGATTAAAGGCCAGACAACGCACCCCTTGCCGACGTAACTCCCTGAAATAAGTTTCAGGTGTGTCGATGCAGCCGATATAATCGTACATCAGAAAGACCTGCACCCCGCGCCTGCACGCGGCGGTCAGCTCTTCGGCCAGGCGGTTGCCGGTCTGGTCGGCACGGATGATGTAATACTCGATGCATATGTATGACTGCGCCGTTGCAAGCGCTGAAAAAAATGCCTCAAAAAACTGCGGCCCCGTTGGATAAAGCTTTACCTCCTCCACCGGCACCGTACGGGAAAGTACAACCCTGCCCCAACGGCGCAGCAGCCGATGGGCGCGTGTGCTCCGCACTGCACCGCTCCCGGTTTCGGGCTTCATTGGGTTTTACCGTTCTCCGTCGCTGGCTCAGGCGGCAACGGCGCTTCCTGAACCGGCGCAGCCGGTTCCACAGCTTCATCAGGGACGGCAGGAGTTATCAGAGCTGCAGGCGCTTGCTCACTGGAGATCTGCGGCAAAACCGCTTCCTGCTGCAAGGCAGTGTCCACCTTGCGCTGCATACCCCTGATATTCGGCTCAGTGGCCAGGGCAGCCTGCAGTTCTTCCGGGGAAATGACCCCTTTACTACGCAACTGGCGCAGAATCATGTCGGAACGTCTGAGCACCTTACCCAGGTTACGATACGGATTGTAGGCAATTCTTGGGCCCGGCAACATGGCAGCCAGGAAGGCGCACTCACGCGGGGTCAGAGCCTCCGGCGGTTTATCGAAGTAATAGCGTGAACCGTTACCGATCCCGTGGATCATGGGACCAAGCTCCACAACATTCAGATACAGTTCGAGAATCCGCCCTTTGGTCAACTCCTGCTCCATCCGCCAGGCAAGATAAACCTCTTTCAGCTTGCGGGTGATGGTCTTTTCCCGTGAAAGAAACAGGTTTTTGGCTGTTTGCTGGGTGATGGTGGAGGCGCCGCGGGACAGGCTTTTCTTTTCCAGATCGTGCTTGATCGCCTGCCGGATAGCTTTGACATCGATCCCTTCATGTTTATAGAAATTAGCATCCTCGGCCAGGATCACGGCCCACTTCATCTCTGCCGGTATGCGGGACGACGGTGTCCAGTAGCGGTTCTTGGGTCCCACCACAAAAGACTGCTGCTTTCCCTTCCAGTCCCGGACCGTGATCGTCATGTTCAGCTTCCTGTCCGTCAGCGTAACAACCGACGGTAACAGTACCAGCGAAACAATAAGGTAGGCGGCATAAATACCGGCCAAAAGGGCCATGGTAATCAGAATTTTCTTCACAATCTCCTCCAGCGCCCTTTGTAGCAGATTACGAAAAAAAGCAAAAGGGGGGCTGATATCGCCCCCCTCTCAAGTCGTCCGCTCTCCAGTCTGCCAATGTTTACTACCTATCCCCTGTCCGGCTATCTTCCTGCACAACAAGCGGCTGGTGCTTTTCACGCCTCCTCTATGGCTTCAGGACATAATCGGTTATGGTGTCAGCGATCTTGACCGCACTATTTTTGTCGTTATTAAACACCAGATTGTAGACTGAAAGATCATAGGGGTCGCGATCCAGAAAATCCCTGATGAATTTGTCCCGTTCTTTCTGACGGCGACCAATGATCGTCTCTGCTTCACTGACATCCACGGATAACCGCTTGGCAATTGATTTTTGTTTGAAGGCCGCTGAAGCATACATTCTGAAGTGAAAACAGTTTTTCATGTTTCTGGTCACAATGGGAGAACCCCGCCCCATGATGATCACATTCCCTTGCTCCGCCAGGGCTATGATCTGCCGTGTGAGCAAGCGGTAGTAATCCTTTTCGCTTTTCCAGCGGGATGAGAAGGTTGACATGAACTCATCCAGAAAGCGGTTTTTATCCCCGAGATTGTGTAGTACCTGTTCGGAAAGATTATGGTTTTTTGCCACTTCATCAAGCAGGGCCTTGTCCATCAATGCCCAGCTTTCACCACTTCGCTTCTCCATTTGCTGCCGCAACAACTCCGCCACCGGATACGCCTCACAGCCAAACTCCCGTGACAGAGTGATGGCGGGCTTCAGTTGGGGCTCGTCTCTGGTAACAGCTTCCTGCCTTCTGGAAACTTCAATCAAGCTTCCAAGCCGGTTGTCGATGGATGGTATCAGCTTTGCTTCAGACATAATAGTCACCTCCTGAGGATCCACGGCTAACGACCGCTTCATAGCCAGACATGGGATTAGTTTATCATGTTTTTACACCGCCGCAACCGGTCTGCGGACTAATTATCACGCTTGCAATGGGCTCTGATCAGTAATATAAACGGTGTTATATTATTCAGCAAAATGCACTAGTTTGTCCGTGCCGGTCCGGGAGACACCCCATGGAACACCTGCATACCTCTTCCTACATGGAGCATGGTGTTTGCTTCAACTGGGAACCTGCCCTGGTCTGGCTGCATGTGGGCGCCGACATCATTACCGGTCTTTCCTATTATTCCATACCGCTGGCAATGTTTTACTTTATATGGAAACGGCGTGACCTCCCCTTCCGAACACTGTTTTTGTTGTTTGCCACCTTTATCCTTTCCTGTGGCACCACCCATCTGTTTGCCGCCTATACGGTGTTCGTACCGGCCTACTGGCCGGAAGGCGCACTCAAGGCGTTTACCGCCGCCATCTCTGCCACGACGGTCATATTGTTGATTCCCCGCCTGCCCCAAGCCCTTAAATACCCCAGTTTGCAGGCCAGTCTTGATGAGATCAAAGGACTGAACCAGGAACTGAACACCAAAAATGCCGAGTTGCAGATAGCCAACTACTCACTGGAAAAACTGTTGGACCCTATCTACTGGGTTGCGGAAGATGCGCGAATCTGGCGGGTCAACGAGGCAGCCTGCACCTCCCTCGGCTATACCCGTGAAGAGCTGCTGACCATGTCCATCCCCGATATTGACCCGCATTTTCCCGCAGAGATGTATGCAAAGCATTGGATTGAACTGAAGGAAGCCGGTTCCATCAGGCTTGAAACCCAGTTTAAAACCAGAGACGGACAGTTGATTGACGTGGAGGTGGTTGCCAATTTCATCAGCTTTGAAGGGCGGGAATTCAATTGTGCCACGGTACGGGATATCTCGGACCGCAAACAATTGGAAACGATCCTTGCTCACCGCATCAGCTCTCTTACCAGCCCCTTGGAAGATCTGCATGATGTACAGTTCGAGGACCTCTTTGATATCAATGAAATACAAAAAATTCAGGATGCCTTTGCCGCTGCCACCGGTGTCGCCTCCATCATCACCACAACTGATGGCCGTCCGTTAACCAAGCCCAGCAACTTCTCCCACCTCTGCCAGAATATAATCCGTAACACCTCAAAAGGATTTGAGAACTGTTGTCAATCCGATGCACAAATCGGCAGGTTAAACCCCGACGGTCCCACCGTGCAGTGCTGCCTGAGCGGTGGGCTCTGGGATGCCGGAGCCGCTATCACGGTGGAAGACCGTCACCTGGCAAACTGGCTGATCGGCCAGGTGCTGGACGAATCGTGCGATACCACGACCATGATGGACTACGCCAGGGAAATCGGCGCTGATGAGGAGGCATACCGACTGGCGCTACAGGATGTCAAGCGGATGTCCATTGATCAGTTCAGGGAGATCAGCAATGCGCTCTTTTTGATCGCCGGACAGCTTTCCCGCATGGCGATGCAGAACATCATGCAGGCCCGGCATATTAGTGAGCGTAAACGCACAGAGCAGGAACGGGAACTGCTGATCAGCCAGTTGCAGGACAAGACCGCCGAGATGGAACGTTTTATCTACACCATTTCCCATGATCTGAAGAGTCCTCTTATCACCATTGCCGGGTTTGTGGGTTTCCTGGAAAAAGCCTATGACGAACAGGACCGGGAGCGTTTTACCAGCACCATCGCACGCATCAGCCAGGCAGCCGGGCGGATGAAACAACTGCTGGATGAACTGCTCGAACTGTCACGTATCGGCAGAAAGCTGCATCCTTTTGAAACGGTTGCCCTTCCGGAACTCCTGAAAGAAGCGCTGGAAATGATTGCCGGGCGGATTGACACAACTCATGCACGCATAGAGATCAAGCCAGACCTGCCGACGGTCACGGTTGACCGACAACGCCTGCTCCAGGTCCTGGAAAACCTGATTGACAACGCAGTCAAATTCTCCTCCACAACAGGGCAGCCGCAGATCACCATCGGGATGCGCCATGACGGTCCGGAACGGGTCTTCTATGTGGCAGACAACGGTATCGGCATAGAAGCGCGCTATCGGGAAAAGATTTTCGAGTTGTTTGAAAAGCTGGATGCCCGGGGAGGCGGCACCGGTGTGGGGCTTGCCATCTGCAGGCGTATCATTGAGGTGCACGGCGGAAGAATCTGGGTTGAATCGGAGGGACTGCATCATGGTGCAACATTCTGTTTCACACTGCCTGAAACTACCGGAGGGAGTCATGACGCAAGGAGCAATGACCATCCTGCTGGTTGAAGACAATCCTGACCATGCTGAGCTGGCCATTCAGGGCTTGCGTTCACAGAAACTGGCCAACACCATCTACCATGCCGAAGACGGCGAGGAAGCACTTGACTTTGTGTTCAGACGCGGCAAATTTGCTGATCCTGCTCTCGCCCCACACCCGGACCTGATTCTGCTGGACCTCCGGCTTCCCCGGATAGACGGTCAGGAAGTGTTGAAGACCCTAAAATCTGATGACAGCACCAAAAAGATTCCGGTGGTGGTACTAACCACATCAGAAGCGGAAACCGATGTTTCCGAAGCGTATGAGCACCATGCCAACAGCTATATGGTGAAACCGGTTACCTTTGAAAAATTTATGGCCTTGGCCGATGCAATCGGCTTCTATTGGCTGGCCTGGAACAAGAAGCCGGAATAACCCGAACTACAACAGATTTTGCATATACAGGGAGAATAACCATGGCTGAGATTCTGCTGGTGGATGATGATCCTCAAGTACTAAAGGTATTCAGCATCTGTCTTGAAAAAGCGGGACACATCATCACCACAGCCAATAATGGCATGGAGGCGATGCAGCTTCTGGAAAACCGGAAATTCTGCCTTGTTATAACCGACATCCTGATGCCTGAACGGGACGGATTTGAACTGATATTTTCCATGAGAAAACTGCCTAACCGGCCAAAAATCATTGCCATATCCGGCGGTTCCCCATCTCTTGGTCACGATTATGTGCTTGGGGTGGCCAAAACCATTGCAGCAGATATGGTTCTGCAAAAACCGGTAGACTTTGAAGCATTGACACAGGCGGTGCGGGAGGTACTGCAGGAACATTGACAGCAGCGTGCTGTTCACGGTATCAGATGGTGTCGGAATAGGGAACGCCCTTCCGGTAAATCATATCAAATGAGGAACACGATGATTACACACATTGTACTGTTTAAACTGGCGGAACCAACCCCCGAAAAGATCAACGCAGTGCGGGACCGCTTGTTGTCCATGCAGGGTACGATTGATCTGCTGCGCCACCTGGAAGCAGGAACCGACCTGATCCGCTCGGAACGTTCCTACGACGTGGCGCTGCTGACCAGATTCGACTCCCTTGAAGATCTACAGGCCTACCAGGTGCATCCCTACCATGCAGGCGAGGTGGTGCCGTTCATGAAAGCAAACTGCTCTTCAATCGTGGCCGTTGATTACGAAAGCTGAAATGGAAGCAGCACAGAAGATCGTGGGAATTGTAACGGCGCTGCCAAAGGAACGGCGCGCCGTTCTTGCGTCTGCCCGGCAGGTACGAAAACAGATGATTGACGGCAACCCTCTGTACGACGCCCTGCTGGCCGACAGGCAGGTATGCGTCATTGAAGGCGGCATGGGAAGTGCCGCTGCCTCCCGCGCCACCCGGCTTTTGCTTGGTGCGCGGCAGCCGGGGCTACTGTTGTCCGCCGGATTTTGCGGCGCTGTGCGAACAGGAGCTGGCGTGGGCGACGCCGTGATTTGCCAACGCCTGCTTACCCTTGATGCGTATGGGCTGAGCGAAATAACACCGGCTGGCAACGAACGGGTCGCCTTGCAATTATCTGATGCACTTCAAAACTGCGGTATTACGGTCTGGCAGGGCAGCTTCATTACCACCGGACAAATTATTTCCAAAACAGAACTTGCCCGTACCCTCCCCCCCAACCTGCCGACTCCGGTCCTGGAAATGGAAAGCGCGGCCGTGGCCCGAGAAGCAGCTGCA
Organism: Geobacter sp. UBA6151; assembly: GCA_002423105.1. Classification (GTDB taxonomy): domain Bacteria; phylum Desulfobacterota; class Desulfuromonadia; order Geobacterales; family Pseudopelobacteraceae; genus Trichlorobacter. The sequence goes on from DIUT01000042.1 coordinate 61,789, forward strand.
GCGGGCATTCCATTTGCAGCTGTCAGGACGGTCAGCGACGATGCCGCCGAAGTGCTGCTCTTTTCCCTGGATGAGCTGACCGGCGCCAACCAGCAGATCAGCATCCCCAAGGTGCTGACTACCTGCCTAAAAAAACCGCGCATCATCCCCCAGCTTGCCCGGCTGGCTGCAAACAGCGCCAAAGCGGCTAAAAACCTGAAGACCATCTGCCGGATATTGATGCACCGTTTTTGATTGTAGGGGCGAAGCACGTTTCATCTGCTTCGCCCCTACATTCTTAAACACAAAAAACCGGGGGTGGTTGTTGCCAACCACCCCCGGTTCATATGTGATACGTGCAAAAAAAGCAAAGATGCTATTCGTTCGCTTTCTCTTCCATCCTGTTCTTCAGCAGTTCTCCCAGATTGGAAGTAGCTTCGCCCGATCCGCCGCCCAGGTAGGTTTCAAACTCTGCCTTCTCAGTGGCAGCAGCCAGAGACTTGACCGACAGGGAGATCCGACGCTCACGGGAATCAGCACTCAGCACAACCGCCTCGATAGAATCGCCAACCGTGGCGAAATCCTTGGCAGAGGGCACTTTCTCGCGGGAAAGTTCGGACACATGGATCAAGCCTTCGATTCCCTCCTCAATCTCGACAAAGACGCCGAAATCCGTGGTGGAGGCAACCTTGCCGATTATGCGGGTTCCGGGAATGTACTTCTGGGGAACCAGTGACCAAGGATCAGGGGTAAGCTGCTTGATGCCCAGGGAAATCCGCTCGTTCTGCGGATCAACTTTCAAAACAACTGCCTGCACCAGATCACCCTTGCTGTAAACATCGCCGGGATGCTTGATCCGCTTGGTCCAGGAAATATCCGAAACATGTACCAGACCGTCAATTCCCTCTTCGATGCCAATGAACATGCCAAAATCGGTCATATTCTTGATCTGGCCTTCCAGGGTAGTACCGATGGGGTATTTCTCAACAATGGAAGCCCAGGGATTATCACAAGTCTGCTTGAGGCCCAGGGATATCTTACGGTTCTGCAAATCCACACCCAGCACGGCCACTTCAACCTGGTCACCCACATTCAGCAGATCAGCAGCCTTACGAACCCGTCTGGTCCAGGACATTTCAGAAACATGCACCAGACCTTCAATGCCAGACTCGATCTCAACAAAAGCTCCGTATTCCATCAGACTGACCACGCGACCGCTGATCCGTGTGCCAACCGGGTAACGCTCGGCCAGCTTCTGCCACGGGTCATCCAGGGTCTGCTTGATACCAACGGAAACCTTGCCTTTTTCAGGGTCATACTTCAGCACCTTGACCGTCACTTCCTGGCCAGGCTTCAAAACATCAGCAGGCTTGCCAACCCGTCCCCAGGAGATGTCGGTCACATGCAGCAGACCATCAACACCACCCAGATCAACAAAAGCGCCATATTCGGTCAGGTTTTTGACCACACCCGGCAGTATCTGGCCTTCAGCCAGTTTCTCCATGGTGATCTTGCGGGCTTCGGCACGCTCTTCTTCCAGCAGAGTGCGGCGTGACAGGACGATGTTGCCACGTTTCTGGTTCAGGTTGATGACCTTGAAGTTTCCGGACACGCCGATGTAGGCATCACCATTACCTGAGGGGCGGATATCCACCTGGGAAGCAGGCAGAAAAGCGTTGACGCCATCAATATCAACGGTAAAGCCGCCATTGGTCTTGGCAACGATCGTTCCCTGCACGATTGCGCCTTCACCACCGGCTTCATGAATTTTCTCCCAGGCCGCCATCTGCTCAGCACGGCGGCGGGAAAAACGGTTGGCCCCGTCACGGCTGGAAACCAGCTTCACTTTATCGCCAATGGCGACAGAAACATTGCCGTCACTGTCCTTGAATTCAGCAATGGGAACAAAACCTTCCGACTTGCGTCCCACATCAACCAGCACCATATCCAGATCTACCCGAACCACGGTCCCTTCCAGTATCTTATCCCGCTCAGGCCGGTCTTTCTGTTCCTTCAGACTGGCGCTGAACAGCTCTGCAAATTCACTACTCTGGTGCTCAACGTCCATCTCGTCAGTATCTACGTTGAGTCGTTTTACATCTGTCATGAGACCCTTACCCCCTGGAAAAATTACGCATACCCTGACCATCAGAGCAGCGAGTTCAGCACTGTATCATAGAATTACTTTTTTTCAATCTGAATTGTTGATTTCCTCAAGCCGTGCCATGACATCATCAATGATCCATTTCGGCGTTGAGGCGCCTGCTGTCACCCCCACCTTGTCAACACCTTCGAACCAGGCAGGATCCAACTCCTGGGCAGTCTCAATATGATGGGTACGCGGTTGCAGCTCAGAGCAGATCTCCGCCAACCGCCTGGTGTTGGCGCTGTTGAATCCGCCGATCACAATCATGCAATCCACCTGCTGGGCCAGCTCTGTCGCCTCTTGCTGGCGCACTGCCGTTGCATCGCAGATGGTATTGAACACCCGTACCTCCCCGCCACGGCGCAGGCATTCATCCACCACGTTCTTAAGATTTTCAAAGGACTGGGTGGTCTGGGCCACGACCGCCATTTTGCTCATCTTAGGCAGTTTTCGCACCTCTTCACCGGAAGCCACAACGTACACCTTGTCTTTGCCGTAGGAAACAATACCCTCAACTTCCGGATGGTCGGCATCACCCACCACCAGCACCTCATACCCTGTTTCGGACAGATACTTGACATGCTCCTGGGCTTTTTTGACAAACGGACAGGTTGCATCAACCACCTTTAACTGCTTGCGCCCTGCCTCTTCCATCTCACTTGCCAGAACACCGTGGGAACGGATGATGACCGTCCCGTCACTGACATGTTTCAGGTTATTGACAACGCTGACTCCCATCTCCTCAAGTTTTTGCACCACCTGCGGAGAATGAATGATCGGCCCCAAGGTAAAGGTTTTCTGCTCTTTTACCGCGGCTTCAAAAGCCATCTGGGTCGCCCGTTTCACACCGAAACAAAATCCTGCCCGTTTTGCCAGTAAGATTTCCATGGTCATGCGCCTTTTCCAGCAGTTCGTTCACGAAAAGCCTGTTCCATCAAGGCAACCACTTCGTCAATGGTAAGGCCGGTGGAGTCAATGGGAATCGCGTCATCCGCCTGGCGTAACGGCGCTAACTCCCGTTCTGAATCCTGACGATCCCGCTGCATAACACTTTGTATGGTTTCCTCCAGGCTGATCTGCTCACCTTTTGCCTGCAGTTCAAGAAATCGCCGCCGTCCCCGCTCTTCTGAAGAAGCTGACAGGAAAAACTTCAGTTCCGCATCGGGAAACACCACCGTGCCGATATCCCGGCCATCAAGGATGACGCCGCCCTTTTTCCCCATCCGCCGCTGCGAGGTAACCATCGCCTCCCGCACCGGCCCCAGGGAGGATATGCGTGAGGTCAGCATGGATATTTCCGGGCTGCGGATTTCGCTGGTCACATCGCGGCCATTGGCCATGACCCTGGTGGAGCCGTTTCCCTGAAGCAACTCCACCTCCGCGCTCCTGCAAAACGCCTGCACCGCCTGTTCGTCAGCCAGATCAAGGCCGCTTTCACGGGCCAGCCAGGCCATTGCCCGGTACATGGCGCCGGTATCGATCTCCAGATACCCCAATCGACGTGACAGGGCACGGCTTAAGGTGCTTTTTCCGGCACCTGATGGTCCGTCAACCGCTATGATGATCCCCCGTTCGCGACTCATCCCTGGGAAACCCCCTTTAATAGGTTAAAAAATCCGGGGAAGGATGTGGCGACACAGCCAACATCATCCACCGTGATTGCAGAGCGGCTTACCAGGGCCGCCACGGCAAGGGACATGGCGATCCGGTGATCACCAAAACTTGAAACAGTCCCTCCGGTCAACGATTCTGTACCAGTTATGACCATGCCGTCCTCGGTTTCTTCAATCAGCCCCGCGCCAATCGTGCGCAGGTTTGCTGCCATTGCCGCGATCCGGTCCGTCTCTTTCACCCGCAGCTCATGGGCGTCACGGATGACCGTCGTCCCCTCGGCCAGGGCAGCGGCAACACTGATTACCGGAAACTCATCAATGGCCCGCGGCACCACATCGCCGCCGATCTCGATCCCTTTCAGGCGTGAAGAACGCACCAGCAGGTCGGCCACCGGCTCACCGGAAACCTCCCGTTGCTCCAGCAGCGTGATATCACCACCCATGCGCTGCAAAATCTCAAGCACACCGGTTCTGGTGGGATTAACCCCCACGTTGCGGATTAGCAGTTCAGAACCGGGAACTATCAGTGCCGCCACCAGAAAGAAGGCCGCTGATGAAATGTCGCCGGGCACGACAATCTCCTGCCCTCGTAGCTCTTTGCCGGAACGCACGGTCACACTGGCACCACCTGTTTCAATATCCGCGCCGAAAAAGCGGAACATCCGCTCCGAATGGTCCCGGGACAGCGTCGGCTCCATAACCGTTGTAGTCCCGTCCGCATACAATCCGGCAAACATCAGGGCCGATTTCACCTGAGCACTGGCAATGGGTGAAGTGTAGCTGATACCGTTCAGACGGCCACCGCTCAAGGCCAGCGGTGCCAGGGTACCGTTGCCCCGTCCGGCAATAGTGGCCCCCATAAGCCGCAGCGGTTCGGTCACCCGCTTCATGGGGCGCTTGCGCAGATACTGGTCGCCGGTCAGAACCGAAAAGAAGGATTGTCCGGACAACAGGCCGGTCATCAGACGGATGGTGGTGCCAGAATTGCCGCAATCCAGCACATCCCCCGGCTCCTGCAAACCATGCAACCCCACCCCTTTGATTGTTATCAGCGAACCGTCATCCTCAATTGGTACCCCCATGGCGCGGAAGGCATTCATGGTGGAGAAGTTATCCTCTCCGCGCAGGAAGTTGGATATCCGCGTCACCCCCTGCGCCAATGAACCCAGCATGATGGAACGGTGGGAAATAGACTTGTCTCCCGGAATAGACAGTTCACCGCGCAGCGCGGTAACCGGCTGGATAGTTATCGGTCTGGCCTGGTTGTGCATGGTTGAACCTCAGGCAATCTCGTCACGCAGACGTTTTGATGTACGAAAGAACTGCTCCAGCCAGGGGCCGTCCCCTGCTGCCACCCGTTGCCGCAACGCCTCAAGGTCAGTCGCATAGCGGTCCAGCAGCTCCAGCAGCGGGCCGCTGTTCATCAGGGCGATATCCCGCCACATCACCGGATCCGATGAGGCGATGCGGGTAAAATCCCTGAACCCTCCGGCAGAAAAGGCCAGAATGTTCTCCTCTTCCTCAGCTGAAGCAGCCACTGCATGCACCAGAGTGTAGGCAACCATATGGGGAAGGTGGGAAACTGCGGCAAAAACCCGGTCGTGGGTCAGCGGGTCCATGCATTCCACGCGGCTTCCGGCTGCTTCCCACAGCTGGCGAACCATGTGCAGGGCATGCGGGTTAGTCACGGCAGTGGGAGTCAGGATGCAGCGCCGCCCCTTAAAGAGTTCGGCAAAGGAGGCGGCGACCCCGGAACGCTCGGTTCCGGCAATGGGATGCCCCCCGACAAAATGGATTCCGGCGGGAAGCAGCGTTTCGCATTGCCGCACCAGTTCCAGCTTGACACTGCCGCCATCGGTGACAATACAGCCTGCCGGAAGATGGGATGCAATTTTTGCCACCACCCCCTCAACACTCCGCACCGGAACGGCAAGAAATACCAGGTCGGCATGGCAGACACCGGCGGCAAGGGACGCTGCCGCCTCATCGATGACTCCCAGTTCAAGAGCTGTCTGCAAGTTCTCCGGATCGCAATCAACACCGATCACCCGGCCCACAGCACCGGCTGCCTTGAGGGCGCGGACCAGGGAACCGCCGATCAGGCCGACGCCGATCACGGTCATGGTTTGAATAAGTGGCTGTGTCATCGGGCTTTGGGGTAGGAACCGAGGATTTTCAAAAACTGGCAGTAGCCCCGCAACTCTTCGATGGCCTCTCCGACGTGGGGTTCGGAAACGTGGCCCACCATATCCAGGAAGAAAATATACTCCCAGGCCTTGGTCTTCACCGGACGGGACTCGATCTTGGACAGGTTGACACCACGGCGGGCAAAGGGCTCAAGCATCCGGTACAGAATACCCGGCTCATCCTTGACGGAAAACAGGATGGAAGTCTTGTCATTGCCGGACGGCTCGGCCAGCTTGCGCGAAACCACGATAAAGCGGGTAAAGTTGTTCACCTGATCTTCAATGCGCGAGCGCGCCACCTTCAGCCCGTAATGCTCGGCGGCGGCGCAGCCGGCAATGGCGGCGGCACTCAGGTCTTCCGCCACAATCTGGGCCGCAAGGGCTGTGGAAGCCACGTCAACCAGCGGAATATTGGGCAGGTTCTCCTCCAGCCAGTGGCGGCACTGAGCCAGGGCCTGGGGATGGGAATAGACCTTGCGCACATCCTCCATCCGCCCGGTACGGGAAAGCAGGTCGTGAGAAACCTCCAGCAACACTTCGGCGGTGATCTTCAGATCACTCTCCACAAACATGTCCAGCGTATGGGAGACCATCCCTTCCGTGGAGTTTTCCACCGGCACCACGCCGTACAGCGCCCTGCCCTTTTCCACCTCTTCAAAAACAGCCGGTATGGACTTCTGGGGGGTCAGCAGGGCAGACATGCCGAACTGCTGTTGGGCTGCAACATGGGTAAAGGTGGCCTGAGGTCCCAGAAAAGCCACCTGCATCGGAGATTCCAGGGCCAGACAGGCCGACATGATTTCCCGGAAAATACCGCGCAGCGCCTCGGAGGGCAACGGTCCCTGGTTCAGACGCACAACCCGCTCGTGGACCTCCCGTTCCCGGCTGGGCACATGAAAATCCCGTTCCTGAGTCGATTTGAGATGCCCCACTTCACCAGCCACCTGGGCGCGCCGGTTCAGCAATTCCACCAATTGGGCATCGATAGCGTCTATCTCTGTACGGAGTTGGTCAAGAGTCAATGGCTGCTGGGGCATCAGATACTTCCGGAATTAGAAAGGTAACAGCGTTTGGGTGGGATAATGTAGTTGATGGGTGGTGGAATTGCAACCATTTTGCCCGATCGAACAGCAGATCAGGGTCTGGATACCGGAATGACAGCGCTTAACGGACAGGCGCTGATACAGGCACCACAGAGCGTACAGCCAACGGGAGTAATGATTTTGGCGGTTTTGTGGTGATTGGTTGTTTCAAGCGTAAAGAGCCGCTCCGGACAGGCAGACACGCAAGGACCGCAACCGGAGCAGCGCTGTATGTCAATAAGCGGAGATACAGCGCCGTCCGCCTGATGGTCCGCATCAGGAATCACCGAACAGCTCCGGCTGTTTCCATTCCTTAACCACCAGCTGTTTTTTGCGAAGCGGATAATAGCGGGGACAGGAAGCCACCACAGCACCGGCAGGCTGCTTGCAACTGCGTCGGCACCGCACGCAGAGTTTGTTGGCGGGGACCGATTCTTTTCTGTTTTTGGGGGCAACCGGTGTTTTCATTAGCCTGGGGGCCAGCTGAATTCACGACCTGCAAGCAGGTGTATGTGCAGATGAAAAACCGTCTGGCCGGCATCGGCTCCGTTGTTCTGCACCAGCCGAAAACCTCCTTCGGAAAGTCCCCGCTCGCGGGCCAGTTGCCCCGCCACCCGGAACAGGTGCCCCACAAGCGCAGTATCCTGCTCCGTCATATCCAGACAGTTGCTGAAGTGCCGCTTCGGCAGCAGCAACAGATGCAGTGGCGCCTTGGGAGCGATATCCTCTATCGCCACCATCTGCTCGTCTTCGTAGACTTTCCTGGCCGGAATTTCACCGGCAATGATTTTACAGAAAATACAGTCGCTCATGCTGTTTCTCCTTCCAGCCGCAGTCCCATCAAAAACTCACGGTTACCGTCAGCACCCGTAATGGGAGAATCACAAATGCCCAGCAGCGTTGCCCCCAGTTCAACAGCCAACGCTTCCATCCTGACCAGCACCTCGTCGTGCTGTTTCGGGTCTCGCACGATACCGCCCTTACCCACCGCCCCTTTACCAACCTCAAACTGGGGTTTCACCAGCGCCACCACCTCGGCGGGCCGCTTCAGCAGGGCCAGGGTCGGCGGCAATACCAGGCCCAGCGATATGAAGGAGGCGTCAATCACCGCCAGATCGGGCAGCGGATCAAGCCGATCCGGCGTCAGCGTACGGATGTTAGTCTTTTCCAGCACCACCACCCGTGGGTCTTCCCGCAACTTCCAGGCCAACTGCCCATAGCCCACATCAACGGCGTAAACCCTGGCCGCCCCCCGTTGCAGCAGGCAGTCGGTGAAGCCGCCGGTGGAGGCCCCCACATCAATGGCGATACGGTCTACCGTGCTGATGTTAAAGGCATCCAGCCCTTTTTCAAGCTTTAAGCCGCCTCGGCTGACATAGGGCGGCACCTCACCCTTGATCCTGATTTCAACCTCTGCGGTTACCTGCTGGCCGGCCTTTGCAGCGGCGTGGTCCCCCACCACCACCTGTCCGGCCATGATCAGGGCTTGGGCCTTCTCGCGGGAAGTGGCCAGCCCTCGTTCAACCATCAGTTTATCAAGGCGTTGTTTCGGCATGGTTCAGGCGGTTGGCGGCGTCATGTTGTGAACGTTTATCTGCATCAGATATTCAGCTTTCCGGTAGTCATGTCGGCAACCCTACCAACGCTACAGAGATGTTGTCAAGCGGACAACGGACACGAGGCGTGGCCCTTGATGACGTGCCGGCAAAGGGATTGGTCTTGAAGCTTCTCAGGTCAGTCAATAACGGAATCGCGGAACAGCACAACTCTCTTCTCTGTTCCCTTGGCTTTATACATTGCCGTATCGGCATTTTTGAAAAGGATATCTGCCGTTTCCCCATCTTCGGGATATATGGCAATACCGATACTGACTTTTATAGAAAGAACCGTCCCCTTAAACCTGAACGACTTGGAAATCCTGTTAACAATCATCTCTGCAAGGAGAGTCGCGTCGGCTTCTTGCTTGAATTCCGACAACAAGCACACAAATTCGTCGCCTCCCCAGCGACTGACCGTGTCTTCTCTGCGGGTGGCAGACTTTAAACGGTCTGCCACCGTGCGCAGCACTTTGTCTCCCAGATCATGACCATGGGAATCGTTAATGCTCTTGAAATTGTCGATGTCCATAAACAGGACGGCGAGTTTCCAACCATGCCGTTTTGCCTGGATTAACCCCTGATCGAGACGCTCTTCAAATAACACACGATTTGGCAGACCTGTGAGCGCGTCATGAAGCGCAATTTTCCGGGATTCTTCTTCTTTGGCCTGGGATTTCGATAAATCGTCGCGCACTTCGGCCAGATCGTTCTTCATGTCAGAAAGTTCGGTTTCGATTACCAGACGTTCAGCCACCTCTTTGGCAAGTTCGGTGTTGACCTGATGTAAATCGTCTGCGGCTTTCGCCACTTTATACTCAACCTCTTTGTTCTGAGTGATGGCCTCTTTGATGATCTGAACAGGGATCTTGACTTCTTTTCCCTTCTTGAGAATTTCATTTACCGAAGTGAGTTCATTTGCAGCCTGTTTAACCGTTTCTTTGATTTTCTCATTTTTGTTAACGACACGTTCAAGCGAAGCATTCTTGTTCGGCGCAGTTTTTTTCAGATCTTTTGATTTTGATTTCATAATCGTATTCTCTCTTTACATTGAGCTTATCGAGTCGTTGTTTCTTCGCCCAACAATTGCAATCTGAAGCATCACCTGTCCAACAAGAAAGCCCTGTGGCATTCCACAGGGCTTCGCTTCCAATCATTCACCAACAAGCTGGCTTTTCGTAAAGATCGCTTTCAGCCAGTAGCCTTCGGCCTCGATGTTCTCCCGGCCACCTTCCTCCCGGTCCACCAGTGAGACGATACCCAGCACATCCAGCCCTTCCTCCTTGGCCCGATTCACCGCCTTCATGGAGGAGCCGCCGGTGGTGACCACATCCTCCACGATCACCACCTTGGTGCCCGGTGGCAGGTTCTTACGGCCTTCCAGCCACTGGCCGGTACCGTGTCCCTTGGGCTCCTTGCGGATGATGAAGGCATGCATTGGCTTACCGTCCAGACAAGCGGCAATGGAGGTTGCCGTGGCGATGGGATCGGCCCCCAGAGTGATACCGCCCACAGCCTGTACGCCGGGCACATCCTTGATCGCCTCGTAGAACAGCTTGCCCACCAGAAAGCCGCCTTCAGCATGCAGGGTGGTCTGCTTGCCGTCAAAATAGAAGTCGCTCTGGCGGCCGGATGCCAGAGTTACCAGACGCTTTTCGTAGGACAGTTGCAGGATGATCTCTTTCAGTTTTTCGCGGTCGGTCATTGCTCCTCGTACTCCTCTCCTTCTATGAATAGACCCATTTGGGGTTTCTGTTGCGGCATAGGAAAACTGATCGGGTAGTCGCCGGTGAAGCAGGCGGTACAGAAGTTGGCATTCTTGATGCCGGTGGCCTGCACCAGCCCTTCCTCGGAAAGATAGCCCAGGGAATCGGCGGTGATGTAACGCCGGATCTCTTCCAGGGTGTGGGATGAGGAGATCAGTTCTTTGCGGTTGGGGGTGTCGATGCCGTAAAAACAGGGGTAGCTGGTGGGAGGCGACGAGATACGCATATGCACCTCTTTTGCCCCGGCATTGCGCACCATCTTGATGATCTTGCGCGAGGTGGTGCCCCGCACAATGGAGTCGTCGATAATTACTACCCGTTTGCCGTCCAGCAGTTCCCGCACCGGGTTCAGCTTGATCTTGACCCCGAAGTGGCGGATCGACTGGGCCGGTTCAATGAAGGTACGGCCCACGTAATGGTTACGGATCAATCCCAGTTCAAAGGGTATGCCAGATTCCTCGGCATAACCCATGGCTGCCGGAACACCGGAATCCGGTACGGCAATCACCACATCGGCATCCACCTGGTATTCCCTGGCAAGTTGGCGGCCCAGTTCCTTACGGACCTGATAGACGTTTCTGCCGAAGATGTGGGAGTCAGGACGGGCAAAATAGACGAACTCAAAGATACAGGGGGTTGGTGTAACCGGCTTGAACGGGAAGTGTGACTGCATCTGACCGTCTTTCGTGAAAACCAGCATCTCGCCCGGCTCTACCTCCCGAACAAACTGAGCCTCTATCAGGTCCAGGGCGCAGCTTTCCGAAGCCACCACCCAGGAGTTGCCCAGCTTGCCCAGGCAGAGGGGACGGAATCCGTTGGGATCCCGCACTGCGATCATGCGCGACTCGGTCAGGAACAGCAGGCAGTATGCCCCCTTGATCCGGTTGAGGGAGTCGCCAATACGGTCCACGAGGGAGTTGGTCTTGGAGACCGCCAGCAAGTGGATGATTATCTCCGTGTCCATGGTGGTCTGGAAGATAGAGCCGTAGGCCTCCAGCTCTGCCTTGAGCAGGTTGGCGTTGACCAAATTGCCGTTGTGGGCAACAGCGATGGAACCACGGGAGTAATCCACCATGATCGGCTGCACGTTCTTCTCCACCGAAGCTCCGGCGGTTGAGTAGCGCACATGGCCGATGGCTGAATTGCCGGGCAGTTTCTTGAAGATTTCCTGATTGCCGAACACGTCGGCCACCAGTCCCATCCGCTTGTGGGCATGCAGCCCTTCACCGTCGGAGGAGACAATGCCGCAGCTTTCCTGTCCGCGGTGTTGCAGCGCATACAGGCCAAGGTAGGTCAGGTTGGCGGCCTCGGAATGGCCGTAGATGCCAAATACGCCGCATTCTTCTTCAGGGCGATTAAGTTTCATAGCAGGTTTTTCCTCGCATACTCCGCTGCGTTTTTGTACAGAATCAGGCCATCCCCGGCTTCCGGCAACTGCTCACGGGTCCAGCGAGGGTGCTGGGTGTAATGGACAAAGGCTTCAGGGTGGGGCATCAAGCCGAACAGACGGCCCGTAGGATCGCACAGACCGGCAATGGCGTTTGTGGAGCCATTGGGGTTAGCGGGGAATTCCATGGCTGGGCTATCATAACCGGCGGCGCTGTATTTGAGGGTTGCCAGATGTCCGGTCTCGATCCGCTCCAGTGTCTGTAACGTGTCGGTAAGAAACTTGCCTTCACCGTGGCGTACCGGCAGGTAGATCCCCTTTTCAATCCCCTTGGTAAAGATGCAGGGAGAGGCTGCATCAACCTTCAGGTAGCACCAGCGGTCCTGGAAACGGCCTGAATCGTTATGGCAGAGGGTCACAGTCTGTTGCAGGTTATTGCCGTCCAGTGCAGGTAGCATCCCCATCTTGACCATCAACTGGAAGCCGTTACAGACCCCCAACACCAATTTACCGGCGTTGACGAAACGGGTGAACTGATCCACCAGTTTTTCTCCAGTGCCTTCCACCACAGCGTTTTTCAGGCGGTTGGCCTGGGCCTTGGCGCTGCCCAGGTCATCCCCGTCCAGAAAGCCGCCGGTCAGGTTCAGGAACTGAAAGTCATCCAGACGGATTTCGCCGGACAGTATCTCGGCGATATGGGCGATCACAGCTTCGTCAAAACCACCCAGACGGCAGGCATGGGCCGCCTCGGTCTCGCAGTTGGTGCCGTTTCCGGTGATTACTAGTGCGCGGGTTGTTGCCATTGATTCCTGTTCTCCTTGAATATAGAAAACTTATCCTACTAAATCGAGTCTGAACTGTCTTTCAGAATATTGCCCTGCGCCCCGTTCCGAAATTCTGCAATGGCTGCCAGAAACGGAGCGCCGTATTTGTTCAACTTGTGCTGGCCCACACCGGTGATGGAGAGCAGTTCACGCTCGTCCCGTGGCCTGGCATTGGCCATCTCCAGCAGTGTGGCATCGGAGAATACCACAAAGGGCGGCACAGAGGCAGCATCCGCAATCTGCTTGCGCAAGGCTCGCAACTCATCAAACAGGGCGCTGCGTGTACCTTCCAGGGCCTTGCCGCGTCGCCGCGATTTGTCTGCAACCTTGACCGCATCGCGGGGCTTGCCCAACGTCACCTGAGTCTCTCCCTTCAGCACGGAGCGGGCTGTTGTGGAAAGCCCCAACACACCGAAACGGGTAAAATCCTGCACAAGGTAGCCCAGGTGAATCAACTGCCTGAAGATATTTTCCCATTCAGCAGCAGAGAGGTCAGCGCCGATGCCGTAGGTTGACAGCCGATCATGCTTCAGTTCCAGCAAACGCTGCCCCTTGGCCCCGCGCAGTATGTCGATCAGGTGGCGCACACCGAACCGTTCTCCGGCCCGGTAGACACAGGAAAGCGCCTTTTGAGCCGGTTGCGTGGCATCGAAGCGCTGGGGCGGATCGTTGCAGATGTCACAGTTACCGCAATCATCCTGGCGCAGGTCGCCAAAATAGGCCAGAAGCGCCCGCCTGCGGCAGGTAAGCGCCTCGGCGTAGCTCACCATGGCGTTCAGCTTCTGAATTTCAATCCTGACCCGCTCGGCATTGTCACTGTTTTCGATCAGCTTGCGGGCGGTCATCACATCGCCCATGCCAAATAGCATCAAGGCCTCGGAGGGAAGACCATCCCGACCGGCCCGGCCGGTTTCCTGATAGTAGCTCTCCACGCTCTTGGGCATGTCGTAATGCACTACAAAACGCACGTTGGGTTTGTCAATCCCCATGCCGAAGGCCACCGTGGCCACCACGATACGCAGGTTGTCACGACGGAAAGCCTCCTGCACCCTGCGGCGCTCTTCATCGGGCAGCCCGGCATGATAGGCTGCTGCCCTGAATCCGGCCTGGCAGAGACGCTCTGCCACCTCTTCAACCCGTTTGCGGCTTAGTGCGTAGACAATGCCGCACTCGGTATGTCTGCTACTCAGGAAGGAACTCAACTGCGCAAACGGCTTCTGCTTCGGGATAACATTATAGGTGATGTTCGGACGGTCGAAACCGGCCAGATACACTTTTGCCTGTTCGATACCCAGTTGCCGGATGATATCCTTGCGGGTCTCCGGGTCGGCAGTGGCGGTCATGGCCACCAGCGGTATACCGGGGAAAAGGGTCCGCAACTGGCCCAGCCGGGTATATTCAGGCCGGAAGTCGTGTCCCCACTGGGAGATGCAGTGCGCCTCATCAATGGCGAACAGGGCCAGTTTTGACGAAGCCAGCCGCTCCAGAAACTCCGGCATCATCAGACGTTCCGGGGCCACGTACAGCAGGTCAAGCTCTCCGCTATCCATCTGGCGTGCAACCTGACGGGCCTCGGCGGAGGACAGCGAGGAGTTAAGACAAGCCGCCCGCACACCGTTTGCCAGCAGCGCATCCACCTGATCCTTCATCAGAGAGATCAGCGGTGAGACGACAATGGCAACGCCGTCACGGTGCAGTGCCGGAACCTGATAGCAGAGCGACTTGCCACCACCGGTGGGCATCACCAGAAACACATCCTCACCGGCGGTCAGCCGTTCGATCACCTCCTGCTGGGGAGCGCGAAACTCGTGGTAGCCGAAGACGGTCTTGAGGGTGGTGTGGATGCTGCTCATGGACAGGTCATGACGTCACAGCTCCCGCAACGTTCGCTGCCAGGCCTCTTTCAGCTGTTCCAGGCTGCCCTGCAGGATGGTCTTGCCTTCCAGACCGGCAATGGTGACCGTAGTGCTGTCAGTAACCTGTCCGATCTGACTGAAGCCGGTGCCATTCATGGCCTCTTCAAAGGCGGACCACTGGGCCGGATGGACCGTGACCAGCAACCGTGAGGCTGATTCGGAGAAGAGCAGCGTCTCATCGGTGCGGTAGCGCTGATCACCATCAAAATGGACGTTAGCCAGCTCGGCCCTACAACCGAAGCCGCCGGAGAAGGCGCTTTCCGCCAGGGCCACGGCCAGACCGCCGTCGGAGAGGTCGTGACAGGATGCAACCAGACCGTGCATTATGGCCTGATGCAGCGCCTTGTAGCGTTTTAAGGCGCTGGTGATATCCACCTTGGGCACCTTGTTGCCGGTGTAGCCCTGCATGGCAAGGTATTCGGAGCCGCCCAGTTCGTCTTTGGTGTCCCCCAGCAGGCAGATGATATCGCCGGGCCGCTTGAAGTCCATGGTGACGGCGTTCCTGATATCGGGGATGGTACCGATCACCGAGAACAGCAGGGTCGGCGGGATGGATATCTTGGTGGTGCCGTCGTAGAAGTCGTTCTTCATGGAATCCTTGCCGGAGATCAGCGGCAGGTTGATCGGCACGCACAGGTCCAAGAGCGCCTGATTGGCCCGCACCAGCTGGGCCATCTTGTAGGGGCCGTCCGGGGTCTTTTCGGACAGCACCGGATCGCACCAGCAGAAGTTGTCCAGGCCTGCCCAATGCTCCGGATTGCCGCCCACGGCCACGTAGTTGCGCAGTGCCTCGTCCAGGGCGTTGGCAGCCATCCAGTAGGCGTCGATATCGGAATAGCGGGGACAGATGCCGTGGGAAACCACCACCCCTTTGAAGGAGTCCAGCACCGGCCGCACCACAGCAGCATCGGAGGGGCCATCGTTGGCAACGCCGGTGAACGGCTTGACCACCGATCCCCCCTGCACTTCGTGGTCGTAACGCCGCACTACCGACTCTTTGGAGCAGATGTTCAACTGTCCCAAGAGACTCAGCAGATCAGCGGTCCAGTCTTCCTTGTGCTGGGCAGGGGCTTCCAGGTTCAGCGGCGGCTGCCATCTGGCCGGAATCTGCATCGGCGGCAGACCTTCGTGCATGAACGCCATCGGCAGCCAGGCCACGGTCTTTTCACCGTACTGGATATGGAAGATGCCGCTGTCGGTGAATTCCCCCAGCACCGTGGCTTCCACACCGAAGCGCTTCGCCATCTCCATGAAGGCATCGATTTTCTCCGGCGGCACGGCCAGGGACATCCGCTCCTGGGCTTCGGAAATCAGGATTTCCCAAGGATCAAGACCGGGATATTTCAGAGGGGCTTTGGCAAGGTCCATCCTGCAGCCGTTGCACTCGCCAGCCATCTCGCCGATTGAGGAGGAAAGGCCGCCTGCGCCGTTGTCAGTGATGAAGCGGTACAGTCCCTTGTCCCGAGCCCGGATCAGGAAGTCGAACATCCGCTTCTGGGTGATCGGGTCGCCGATCTGCACGGCGGTTACCGGCGAGTTTTCGTTCAGTTCTTCAGAGGAGAAGGTGGCACCGTGGATGCCGTCCTTGCCGATGCGGCCACCGGACATCACGATCAGGTCGCCGGGATTGATGCTCTTCTCATGGCCGGGAATACCATTGACTTTTGTAGGCATCATACCTGCCGTGCCGCAGAACACCAGCGGCTTACCGGCAAAACGCTCGTCAAAGACAAGGGAGCCGTTCACCGTGGGGATGCCGGACTTGTTGCCGCCATGCTCCACTCCCTCCACCACCCCCTCGAAGATGCGGCGGGGATGCAGCAGACGGCTGGGTAGCGGCTTGTCGTAGAACGGATCGGCAAAGCAGAAGACATCGGTGTTGAAGATAAGCCGGGCCCCCTGGCCGGTGCCAAAGGGATCGCGGTTGACCCCCACGATGCCGGTGAGTGCCCCGCCGTAAGGATCCAGGGCCGAAGGGGAGTTGTGGGTCTCCACCTTGAACACAAGCGAATTGTTGTCATCAAAGGTGATCACCCCGGCGTTGTCCTTGAAGACCGAGAGACAGAAGTCCTGGTCCCCCATGTTCTGCCGCACTTCCTTGGTGACCCGCTGAATATAGGACTTGAACAGGGATTTGATCTCCTGCTTGGTGCCGTTTTCATCCTCGTACTGCACCGTACCGCTAAAGATCTTGTGTTTGCAGTGTTCCGACCAGGTCTGGGCCAGACACTCCAGCTCCACATCGGTCGGTTTGCCCCCCAGCCCTTGGGCAGCCCGTCCGGCAACCACCTGTGGATCACGGTAGTGAGCCTGGATGATCTTCATCTCCTCCAGGGTTAAAGCCAGGACGCCTTCTCGGCTTATGCGCAGCAGTTCTTCATCCGGCACTTCAAAATCGATCTCCCGTACGGGCGTATTGCTATACGCCCCTACATCCACCTTTGGCACGCTGGTCGGGAAGCCCCGTTTTGCCATGAAATCAGCGGCAGGCATGACACTATAACGCTGGATCAGGGTGTTGCACAAAAGGCCGGTGGCAATCTTTTCCACCTGTTCACTGGAGAGTGCACCGGAGAACAGGTACTGCACCCCGGCGTAGACCCCCTCACCGGCGGCAAAGGGTCGGCTGGTCAGGTACTCCACCGCCTCGCGTGCCGTGCGGCCCACGTTGTCAGTCACACCGGGACGGAAACCCACCTCCACGGCCCAGTCAAACCCGGAGGCCAACGGCAGGTCGATACTCCAGTTCTGGATCACCGGGTCGCAGAACGGGCCGGAGGCTGCCGCTTCCAGTTCCTCCCGCGAGAGCTGCGCATCAACGGTATAGATATCTATGGTACGCACCCCGTTGACAACAAGGTGCAGGAAATGTTCGATCTCGCGTTTGATCCGCTCACCGCGGGAGTCACGCACATCATCCTTCAGGGCTACTTCAATTCTGTTGGCCATTGTATCCATCCTGCTTTCACAAAAAAATCACGGCATGTACGGTTGCATCTGTTCAGTCTGCTGCAGCTGAACGGTTCTGATCGGATAAGGAATTTGCACATTTTCTTCCCGGAAACGGCGAAGAATGGTGCAGTTCAGCCGGTCGGTCACCACACCAAGGCGGACCGGGTCGGCCACCCAGAACAGGAACAGCAGGTTCAGGGCGCTGTCGCCAAAGGAGGTAAAAAGCGCCAGCGGAGCCGGGTCCTCCAGCACCTCCTCAGTATTCCGGGCAATATCCAGCAGCAGTTCTTTCACCTTTTCAACATCGCTGTCATAACTGACGCCAATGGTGATCCGCCCCTGAATGACTGCCGTGGGACGCACCATGTTGATCACTTTGGAATTGCAGAGGTCGGAGTTGGGGATGATCATCACGGTGGTATCCAACCCCTGAATCTTGGTGGAGCGCAGCCCGATATCCACCACATCCCCGATCTGTCCGTCAGCCAGCTTGATCCGGTCACCGATCCGGAATGGACGGTCTATGATCAGGATGAAACCGGAGATCATCTGGGCCAGGGTATCCTTGGCCGCCAGACCGATGGCCAGCGAACCGATCCCCAGGGCTGTTACCAGCGACAGGATATCGTAATTGAATTTCTTGAGAATAACGATCAGTGAGGTACCGATCAGAAAGATGGAGGATAGTTTTCTCACCACCGGCATCATCTGGCGGGATATGACGCCATCCCGCTCTGCAAGCCTGTCCATGTACCAGCCGAGCAGTTCATCAAGCCCGCGATAGACAATGACACTGCAAATGCACACTATTGCAACAAACAGCCCGCCGGACAGCAGCTTGAAGAAACGCTCATGCAGCGGCAGGGTACTTAAGGCCAGGTAGCCGCCCAACAGCGACAGCAACAGGGTGATGGAAGGGGTGATCCGCTTCAGCAGCCGGTCATCAAGATCGGTTTTGGTGAACGAGGTCAGCTTTTTGCCGTAGGTATCCAGCAGATGCCGCAGCAACTGGGAAAGCAGCCAGAACAGGACAAAAACGATGATTGCCACGAGAAGTCGCTTGGCCCAGACCACCGCCGTGCCGTCGGCGCTGGTGGGAATCAGCATGGCTTGCAACAATGAGAGCAGATCAATGAGCACCAAACACCCTCTTGAAAATGGTATCCACATGCTTCAGGTGATAGCTGAGATCAAAGGATTCCCGGATCTTGTCCTCACCCAGGGCGCCCACCACTTCGGCATCAGCCAGCAGTTCCGTCTGAAAATCCTTGCCCTCTTCCCAGACCTTCATGGCATTTTTCTGCACCAGCCGGTAGGCGTCCTCGCGGGAGACACCGGACTGGGTCAGGTCCAGCAAGATCTTCTGGGAGAAAACCAGCCCCTTCATCTGATTCAGGTTACGCAGCATGTTGTCCGGATAGACAACCAGGTTTTTGATCAGGCCGTTCATACGGCGCAAGGAGAAGTCCAGGGCCACGGTGGCGTCCGGGCCGATGTAGCGCTCAACGGAAGAGTGAGAGATGTCCCGCTCATGCCACAAGGCCACGTTCTCCAGGGCCGGGATGCACTGGGCACGGACGTAGCGGGCCTGACCGGTTAGATTTTCGGACAGGATCGGGTTCCGCTTGTGGGGCATGGCCGAAGAACCTTTCTGACCCTTGGTGAACTGCTCCTCCGCCTCCAGCACCTCGGTGCGTTGCAAATGACGGACCTCAGTGGCGATCCGCTCCATGGAGGAGGCGATGATGGCCAGGGTGCAGAAATACTCGGCATGGCGGTCTCGGGGGATCACCTGGGTGGAAACCGGCTCAGGCTTCAACCCCATCTTTTCGCAGACGTACTCCTCAACAAAGGGGTTGATGTTGGCAAAGGTGCCCACAGCGCCGGAGATGGCGCCGGTAGCAATGTTCTCCCGGGCAGTCCGCAGACGGGTACGGTTGCGGTCCATCTCGGCGTAAAACGATGCCAGTTTCAGGCCGAAGGTAACCGGCTCGGCATGGATGCCGTGGGAGCGGCCCATGCAGACCGTATCCTTGTGTTCAAAGGCGCGCAGTTTGATGGACTCCAGCAGCAGGTCCAGATCAGCCAGCAGTTCGTCGGCCGCCTGTACCAGTTGCACGGAGAGGCAGGTATCCAGCACATCGGAGGAGGTCATCCCCTGGTGGATAAAGCGGGCTTCCGGTCCCACATATTCGGCCACTGACGTTAAAAAAGCGATCACATCATGCTTGACTTCGGCCTCGATGGCGTCAATGCGGGCGATATCGAAATTGCCTTTCTCGCGGATAACCGGAACAACTTCCTTGGGGATAACGCCAAGCTGGGCCTGGGCTTCGCAGGCCAGGGTCTCAATCTCCAGCCAGATGCGGAAGCGGTTTTCCGGCTCCCAGATTTTTGCCATATCGGGACGGGTGTAGCGTGGAATCATGGTCTGTTTTTCTCCTGTTCAAATTTGTGTTATCGGTTTTCGTGGGGGCAACCCCGTGTGGTTGCCCAATTTTGTGCGATGCCCGTATCTGGCGGCCACATGGGGCGGGCGGCCACGTGGGGCCGCCCCTACATCAGATTTTCATTACCGGTCCGACCTTGTACTGCTCACCAATCACAATCCGGGGGGCACAGCAGTTCTGGTCCATTAGAAAGGAGGTCGTGGTTTCAATCACCTTGTCCGGATGGTTGTTTACCTCGGACAGGTGGGCCATGACCAGCGCTTCCAGACCACCGTGGGCAATATCATGCAGCAGTTCCAGCGATTCCTGATTGGAGAGGTGTCCCTGCCGGGATTTGATCCGCTGCTTCAGATGCCAGGGGTACGGGCCGTTTTGCAGCATATCCGGGTCGTGGTTCGACTCCAGATTCAAGGCCCGACAACATTTAAGCTTTTCCCGCACCAAACGGGTCACTGTACCCAGATCAGTGGCACTGCCAAAGCGCCCCTCCCGCGACTCCACCAGAAACCCCACCGGATCGCAACAGTCATGGGATACCGGAAACGGATCGATCAACAGGTCGCGGAAGTTGAAGGAGTAGCCGGTTTCAAACTCCAGCAGTTCCGCATGTTTCAAGGTATGCTCAACCGCCTGCCGCGTGGCATAGCTCAACACCACCGGCACTTTGAAGCGACGGGCAAAGGAACCGGCACTGCGGATATGATCGATATGTTCGTGGGTAACCAGTACAGCATGGATGGAAACAGGATCAAGCTCTGCTGATAGCAGTCGCGCAGTTGTCTCACGCAGCGACAACCCGGCATCCACCAGCAGCCGGGTTTCACCGGCCTCCAGATAGAGGCAGTTGCCTTTGCTGCCGCTTGCCAGGGAACAAATTTTCATCTGATCTTTATACTCGAAGCATCGCCTTGATTCAAGGCAGTTGTGAAACATCCTGAAATGGTTATTGATCTCTGGACTGGGCTGAACGAGCCCGAAAAAAAGCCGCCCCGGTATCCCGAGGCGGCTTTTTCATATAACAAATCCTGTTGTTTCTAGCCTTTCCATCCTTTGGCCCCACGACCGATGGCCACGGACCCGGTACGGACCAGTTCCTTCAGCCCCAGGGGACGCAACAGATCAAGAATGGCGTTGATCTTGGCCGGAGCGCCGGTGGCCTCAATGGTGTAGGACTTGGGCGTGACATCGATGATCTTGGCCCGGAAAATATCCACGATCCGTAAAACTTCGGCACGGCTTTCATCCTCAGCCGTCACCTTGATCAGCGCCATTTCACGTTCTATGGCACTGTCATCGGAAAAATCCAGCACCTTGATCACATCCACCAGCTTGTTCAACTGCTTGGTGATCTGCTCCAGTATGGCGTCATCCCCTCTGGTAACAATGGTGATACGTGACAGTGATTCATCCATGGTGGGGGCAACCGACAGGGAGTCGATATTGAATCCCCTGCCGGAAAAGAGTCCTGACACCCTGGCCAGGACACCGAATTCGTTTTCCACAATAACCGATATGGTATGCTGCATTGGCTGTTTCCTCCACTCCCTCTATCATGTTGTTGAAAAACAGCCATCTCGCCGCCATCCTCGAAACCCGCCTTGTACGGCGTAGCGTGGCTCAAGCCTCCGCAGGGTTTTCTCCGGGTGCGACGATCTGACTATTTTTGAACAACCTGGGTATTTAAACAAACTGTCTATGCGTTCAGAACCATTTCGTTCAGTGACGCTCCGGCAGGCACCATCGGCAGCACCTTCTCTTCACGGGCAATCTTGAACTCCATGATCACCGGACCGTTGTAAGCAAAACCTTCCTTGATGACCTTCTCGACATCAGACGGTTTCTCCGCCCTCAAGCCCTTGGCACCGTATGCTTCAGCCAGCATTACAAAGTCAATGGGCTGTTCAAGACAGGTCTGGGAGTAGCGTTTGTCAAAGAACAGTTCCTGCCACTGCCGCACCATCCCCAGGAAGTTGTTGTTCAGGATGACGATTTTCACCGGCAAACGGTTCTGCACCAGGGTAGCCATCTCCTGAATGTTCATCTGCACCCCGCCGTCGCCACAGACGCAGATCACCTGACGGCCGGGCAAGGCTGCCTGAGCGCCCATGGCTGCGGGCAAACCGAAGCCCATGGTACCTAAGCCCCCGGAAGTCAGCAGTGTCCGCGGCTTTTGGAACTCGAAGAACTGGGCGGTCCACATCTGGTGCTGGCCCACGTCGGTGGCCATGATTGCGTCATCCTGTGACAGTTCGCGCAGTTTCTGGATAACGTACTGCGGCTTGATGACTGTTGTGCTCTGTTTGTAGGAAAACGGATGCTTGGCTTGCCATCCGGAGACCTCCTCATGCCAGCCAGCCAGATTGGCATGCAGCTCTTTGAGTTTGTCTCCCTGGCGCTTCACCTCATCCACCATTTTCACCAGGACATCCTTGGTATCTCCGACAATCGGCAGATCAACCCGCACATTTTTACGGATGGAGGCAGGATCGACATCAATGTGGATAATTTTGGCATGGGGTGCAAAGGTGGCGATCTTGCCGGTCACCCGGTCGTCGAAACGGGCGCCAACCGCCAGAATCAGGTCGGCATGGGTCATGGCCATGTTTGCGGCATAGGCGCCGTGCATACCCAGCATACGTAGCGACAACGGGTCGCTTTCCGGAAAAGCCCCCAACCCCATCAGGGTAGTGGTAACCGGCGTTTGCAGGGTACGGGCCAGCTCCGTCAACTCTGGAGCTGCATCAGCGAGAATCACGCCACCACCCACATACATCACCGGTTTCCGTGATGCCAGCAGCATCTGAACTGCCTTCTCAACCTGCCGGGGATGACCTTCAAGGTTTGGTTTGTAACCACGGATGTCGATAGTTTCCGGCCACTTGAACTCTGCCTGGCTGATCTGCACATCCTTGGGAAAGTCGATCACCACCGGACCGGGCCTGCCGCTACGGGCAATGTAGAATGCCTTGCGCACAATGGCCGGGATATCCTTGGCGTGGCGAATCAGGAAACTATGCTTGGTAATGGGCCGGGTAATGCCGATAATATCCACTTCCTGGAAAGCATCGTTGCCGATCAGTGGGGTGGGCACCTGACCGGTGATCAGCACCATCGGGATCGAGTCCATGTAGGCGGTGGCAACACCGGTGATGGTGTTGGTGGCGCCGGGTCCGGACGTAGCAATGGCCACTCCCACCTTGCCGCTGGCACGGGCATAGCCGTCGGCGGCATGGGTGCCGGCCTGTTCGTGGCGGGGCAGGATATGCCTGATTTCCCGCACGTTCATCAGTTCGTCATAAATATTGATCACCGTGCCGCCGGGATAGCCGAACACCAGATCAACCCCCTCGCGCTTCAGCGATTCGAGGAGGATACGCGCTCCGTTCATTTTCATACAAAAACCTCTGAGTTAATTTTAGAAATTGTTTGGGTTACCGGTCAGAATATTGAGAACCGTGAACTGCACATCACCGTTCATATCCACCAGCTTCCGCTGCTGGCTGACGTTGTCGAAAAACACCTTGTAACAGGCGCTGGGGGCAAAATTGGCATTCCAGTTACTGAAACAGACCTGGCCTTCAGGCGTGATGTTCCAGTTGCCCTTGCTCTTGTCACCATACGCCCCCTTGCCGACAACAACACCACTGCGATCAAAATAATAGGTCTTACCGTCGGCAGAGGTGACCGTATTGCCGACAAAGATATCCTTTATCTCTTTCGCGGATAGCAGCAGCGAACTGGAATCGCGCAGGGCCGATTCATCGGTCTTGCAAGCGGTGACAGTGAACGCCAGGACGGAAGCGGCAAACAGGGTTAAAAGCTTTCTCATGGCAGGTTCCTCCTTGTAGTGGGGGCCAGGGGCCGGAGTTCAGGGACGAGAGAGCCCCGTCGAAACAGATATCAAGCAGTCGTTACAGCGCCGGTATACGCTGAAGTGACGACTTTTGCATAGCGTGCAAGCCAGCCGCCCTTGATCTTCGGCTCCGGCGCCGTCCACTGTGCACTACGGGCAGCAAGCGTAGCTTCATCCACCAGCAGATCAAGTTTACGATTGGGAATATCCAGCAAAATCCGGTCGCCATCCTTGATCAGGGCGATGGGGCCGCCCTCGGCTGCTTCAGGCGAAATATGCCCGATGCAGGGACCGCGGGTGCCGCCGGAAAAACGTCCGTCAGTGATCAGAGCCACGGAGTCACCCAGGCCCAATCCCATCAGCGCGGCAGTGGGAGCCAGCATCTCCCGCATGCCGGGACCGCCTTTGGGGCCTTCGTAACGGATCACCACCACATCACCACTCTTGACCACACCTTCCATCAGGGCAGCCATGGCCAACTCTTCGGAATCGAAACAACGGGCCGTCCCCTCAAAGGTCATCATCTTGTCCGACACGCCGGACTGTTTCACCACCGCCCCCTTGGGCGCAATGGAACCGAACAGTACCGCAATGCCCCCTTCTTTCTTGACGGGATTGGAAAGGGAACGGATTACGGTCTCATCAACATTCTGGATGCTCTCGGCAAGCTGCAGCGTGGAAAGACCCATCACCGTCGGGTTATCCTTGATCTTGTCACCCAACTGCTTCAGCACACCGGACACGCCACCAGCCACATCCAGATCTTCCATGAAATGTTCGCCGGCCGGGTTCATGGAGGCCAGTTGCGGAGTCTCCCGGGCCAGAATATCAAAGGTCTCCAGCGGTAGCTCCACCCCGGCTTCGCGGGCAATGGCCAGCAGGTGCAGCACGGTATTGGAGGAACCGCCCAGGGCCAGGTCCACCCGGATGGCGTTTTCAAAGGCGGCACGGGTCAGAATCGAGCGGGGAGTGACGTTGTTGTGCACCATCTCCACGATCTTTTCGCCGGAAGCGAAGGCGATACGCCGCTTCAGGGCCGATACCGCCAGGGCGGTACCGCAGCGTGGCAGCGACATGCCCATGGTTTCGGTCAGGATCGCCATGGTGTTGGCGGTAAAGAGCCCCTGGCAGGAGCCCATGCCGGGACAGGCATTGTCCTCGCAGACCTGCAACTCCTTGGCGTCGATTACCCCGGCCTTGTAGCGGGCCATGGCCTCAAAGGTATCAGAGACGAAGGAATACTGGCGACCGGCCTGACCCCGTCCGCTCATCATCGGACCGGCGGTAACGATGATACAGGGGATATCCAGCCGGGCAGCCGCCATCAGCATGCCGGGGGTGATCTTGTCACAGTTGGTGAGCAGTACCAGACCGTCCAGCCGGTGGGCCTCGGCGATTGATTCAACCATGTCGGCAATCAGTTCACGGGTAGGCAGGGAGTAGTGCATCCCCTTGTGCCCCATGGCCATACCGTCACAGACACCGGGAATACCAAAGAAGAAGGAGTAACCACCGCCACTGTGCACCCCCTTCTCAATATAACGCTCAAGATCGCGCATCCCCACATGACCGGGAATCAGATCGGTAAAACTGGTCGCCACGCCGATAAACGGCTTGTCCATCTGGTTCTGCGGAACGCCGGTTCCCTTGAGCAACGCCCGGTGCGGCGTCCTTTCAAGTCCCTGGGTTATCATATCGCTGCGCATGGTATGCTCTCGCTTTCAAAATTCATATAAATAAAGGGTATAGACAGTAATACAAGGCATTGGCCCCTGTCAACCTTGATCACAGGCGTCGTCTGCCCCTTGAAACCTCTGTTCCCCTTCAGATTGATTTGTCGTTGCAAAATCCACGCGCTCTGGTAGAAAGAATCTGCACTTTCACACACTGTACCCATGAAGAATACGCGAGGATAGCCATGACCCAGCCCGAATCAGCTCCTGCTCCAACCACAGCAGACCTCCAGCGTGCCTTTGTCTACCACTTGCAACACACCCTGGTGAAAGACAAGTTTTCCGCCACAAAATCCGATCTGTACCTGGCCCTGGCCTACGCGGTGCGGGACCTGCTGGCAGACCGCTGGCTGGACACGCAGCAGTCCTATTACAAAAACGATGCAAAGCGGGTCTACTACATCTCCATGGAATTTCTGATGGGCCGCACCCTGGGTAATGCGCTGATCAATCTGGGCTTGATGGAGGAATGGGATTCGGCCCTGAAAGAGTTGGGACTCTCCATTGAAGATCTGCAGGAGTCTGAATGGGATGCCGGCCTGGGCAACGGCGGTCTGGGACGACTGGCAGCCTGTTTTCTCGACTCCCTGGCCAGCATGCAGCTCCCGGCTTACGGCTACGGAATTCGCTATGAATACGGCATGTTTTACCAGAAGATTGTTGACGGCGGGCAACATGAGGTGCCGGACAACTGGTTGCGCTACCACAACCCCTGGGAGTTCGCCCGCCAGGAGCACCTGCATCCGATCCGCTACGGCGGTCGGGTTGCCGAATATACCGACCGGGACGGCGTCGTGCGCTATTCCTGGATCGATTATTACGAAGTCATGGCTCTGGCCTATGATGTGCCGATTCCCGGTTACAAGAACAACACCGTTAACACCCTGCGCCTTTGGAACGCCAAAGCCAGCCGGGACTTTGACCTGAACTTTTTTAATCAGGGCAATTACGTCGGCTCGGTTGAATCCAAGATGAAAACCGAGAACATCTCCAAGGTGCTTTATCCGGCAGACCATATGCTGGAAGGCAAGGAGTTGCGGTTGCGCCAGGAATATTTCCTTTCATCAGCCACGGTGCAGGACATCTTCTACCGCTTCGCCAAGAAGAACGACGACCTGATGAAACTGCCCGACCATGCCGCAATCCAGTTGAACGACACCCATCCGGTACTGGCGATCCCCGAACTGATGCGTATTCTGATGGACGAGAAGAAACTTTCCTGGGAAGACGCGTGGGGGATCACGGTCAGCACCTTCGCCTACACCAACCACACCATCCTGCAGGAAGCGCTTGAAACCTGGCCGGTGCGGATGCTGGAAAACCTGCTGCCCCGGCACCTTATGATCATCTTTGAGATCAACCGGCGCTTCATCGAAGAGCTGGAAGCCCGCTTTCCGGGGGACAAGGCCCGTTTGCAACGGATGTCGATCATCGACGACCGGGGGGACAAGCTGGTGCGCATGGCCAACCTGGCCATTGTGGCCAGCCACTCCATCAACGGTGTTTCTGCCCTGCACAGCCAGATACTCAAGGACGATCTGTTCCACGATTTCTATGAAATATGGCCGGAGCGTTTCAACAACAAGACCAACGGTATCACCCAGCGCCGCTGGCTGCGCCACTGCAACCCCTGGCTGTCCGACCTGATCAGCGAAGCCATCGGCGACACCTGGATTACCGACCTGGACGAACTGCAAAAGTTGCGTCCACTGGCGGAAGACAGTGAGTTCCGCAAGCGCTGGATGGATATCAAACGCATGAACAAGCAGCGGCTGGCCCAGCATATCTACCAGCGCAACTGCGTCGAAGTATCGCCGGACATGCTTTTTGACTGCCAGACCAAGCGCATTCATGAATACAAGCGGCAGTTGCTGAACATCCTGCAGGTCATTGCCCGTTACAACCGCCTGAAAGAGTATCCCGGTCTGGAACTGCCGCCGCGCACCGTCATCTTCGGCGGCAAGGCCGCCCCTTCCTACACAGCGGCCAAACTGATCATCAAACTGATCAACCATGTGGGCATGGTAGTCAACAACGATCCGGCGGTCAACAAACAGCTCAAGGTACTCTTCCTGTCAAATTACAACGTCTCACTGGCGGAGAAGATATTTCCGGCTGCCGATCTTTCGGAACAGATATCCACTGCCGGCACCGAAGCCTCCGGCACCGGCAACATGAAATACGCCCTGAACGGGGCGCTGACCATCGGTACTCTGGACGGCGCCAACATCGAGATCATGGAAGAGGTCGGCAAAGAGAACATCTTTATCTTCGGCCTGACCACACCACAAGCGACCAACCTGCGGGCCTCCGGCTATCGGCCCCAGGATTACTATTTCCGTCACCCCGAACTGAAACAGGTGCTCGACCAGATTTCATCCGGCATGTTCTCCCCCGGCAATCCGGGCCTGTTCCGGCCGCTGGTGGACAACCTGCTTTCCACCGACTATTACCTGCTGCTGGCCGACTTTGACGCCTATATGGACGCCCAGGCAGATGTGGACCGACTGTACATGATTCCGGAAGAGTGGGCGCGCGCCTCAATCCTCAACACCGCCGGCATGGGTAAATTCTCCAGCGACCGCACCATCGGCGAATATGCCCGGGAAATCTGGGGGATCAAACCACATCCGGTGGTCCACAAAAGCATGCACCACTGGTAATGGCAAAGCAGTCTTCACTTTTTAGCCGGTCCCCTTCTCCGCCGCTGGCGGAACGGATGCGGCCCCGCATCCTGGATGAGTTCTGCGGCCAGCAACACCTGCTGGGACCGGGCAAGGCCCTGCGCGTCATGATCGAAACCGACCGGATATCGTCCCTGATTTTCTGGGGACCGCCCGGTTGCGGCAAAACCACCCTGGCCCATATCGTTGCCCATGCAACCGGCTCACGCTTCGTCTTCTTCTCCGCCATCATGGCCGGGGTGAAGGAAATCCGGGAAATCTTCAAAGAGGCGGAAGACGAAGCTGCCAAGGGTAACCGCACCATCCTCTTCGTGGATGAGATCCACCGTTTCAACAAAGCCCAGCAGGACGCCTTC
The DNA here is from genome assembly GCA_002423105.1 of Geobacter sp. UBA6151. GTDB lineage: Bacteria > Desulfobacterota > Desulfuromonadia > Geobacterales > Pseudopelobacteraceae > Trichlorobacter. Next base: position 90,311 of record DIUT01000042.1, read on the forward strand.
CTCCCTGCCGTTGAAAAAGGGCTGGTCACCATCATCGGCGCCACCACCGAAAACCCCTCCTTCGAAGTCATCGCCCCCCTGCTCTCCCGCTGCCGGGTGCTGCGTCTGAAACAACTTGAACCGGCGGAGCTTGCCAACCTTATCCGCAGCGCGCTGGCCGACACAGAACGGGGGCTGGGCTCCCTTGGCCTTGCCATCGGCGATGAAGCACTGGAATTTCTGGCCGAAGCAGCCCAGGGGGACGCACGCAAGGCGCTGAATACCCTGGAAGTGGCAGCCCAACTCCGGGGACCGGAAGGCGGTATCATAACGCTGGAGGTCATGCAGGAGGCGTTGCAGCAGAAGGCGCTGCTCTACGACAAGGGGGGCGAAGAGCATTACAACGTCATCTCCGCCTTCATCAAATCCATACGCGGCAGCGACCCGGACGCTGCACTCTACTGGCTGGCCCGCATGCTGGAGGCCGGGGAAGACCCGCTCTTCATCCTGCGCCGTATGATCATCCTGGCCTCCGAAGATATCGGCAACGCCGATCCCCGCGCCCTGCAGATGGCGGTCTCTTCGTTGCAGGCCTTCCAGATGGTGGGCATGCCGGAAGGCCGCATCATCCTGGGCCAAGCGGTCACCTACCTGGCCACGGCCCCCAAATCCAACGCCTCCTACACCGGCATCGACGCCGCCCTGTCCGAGGTCCGCAAATCCGGCGCGCTGGAGGTACCGCTGCATATCCGCAACGCCCCCACCAAACTGATGAAAGAGATGGGCTATCACAAGGGCTACCAGTACGCCCATGACTTTGAGGGGGGCTACGTGCAGCAGGACTATCTGCCGGAAAAACTGAAAGGAAAGAAGTTCTACGACCCCAAGGGGCATGGTTACGAGAAGAACATTCTGGAGCGGATGGAGTGGGTGAAGAAGATGGGAAAGAAATAAAGCAAACTGCCTTGGCCCAAGACAGACAGGGCAGACTTGTCATACGAAACAGATACTGCAAGGGAGGAAATCATGGGCGTTCGGGATACGAAAGACAATCCGCGTGTTTGGGAACAACTGTCATGGGCCGACATGAGCAGCGAGGAACAGGCGCAGTGGGCCGTTCTCGGCTGGCAGCAGAACAGATGGGACAATAACGACGCACCGGCAAGCGCAGACAAGGAATGGAGCGAACTGACTCCACAGGAACAGGGAGCGGCCATGTCCCTCGGATTCAGCGAAAACCTCTGGAATGCCACTGAGGACGAATAGAGGGACGCGCTTTCTTCTTTCATTCTGGAGACACTGTGTATGAAATATCTGACAGCTTTATTACCGCGCTTCTCCTGGAAAAAATTCATCATTCTGACGCTCGTGGCCTTTCAGGCCGCTGGCTGCGCTACAACCTCGGTACCACTGATCAGAGCCAGCCTGGATGGGGATTTTGACCATGTAAAAAAACTGGTGGCCCAGGGTGATCAGGTCAATATTCAGGACTGTCACATAGGCTTTGATTACGTCTGTTGTACCCCCATTACCTGCGCATCCAACAACAATCAGCTCCCGATAGTGAAATATCTGTATGAGCATGGTGCGGATATCAACACCGTTGACGCATCCGGGCACTTTCCCGGCAGTACCAGATGGACCCCTCTCCATTATGCAGCCTACCGCGGGTCTCTTGAGCTGACCTATTTTCTGATCAGTAAAGGGGCAAACATTTCGGCAACAACAAGCTACGGGATTACCCCGATCAAACTCGCCGAATCACGGGGACATGCAGATATTAAGGCACTGCTCTCCGCCGAGTTCAGAAAGCAGTATGCTGCTGCCGGGCCGGAACAGACGGTTTTTCCTTCACCCCCCCAGACACCATCTGCTATTCCGAAGACAACAGCTAAAACAGTTCCTGCATCTGACATTGCAGTCTCCATCCCCAGCGGCAAACCGGCCAACAAATACGATGTGGCCGTAATCATCGGCAACGCCACCTACTCCGCCACCGGTACCCCTGACGTGGACTACGCCCTGCAGGATGCCCGTATCATGCGCCGGTATCTGACAAAGACCTTCGGCTACGATCCGGCAAATATCATCTATATTGAAAATGCAACGCTGGCTAAAATGTATGAGGTTTTCGGCACTGACAGCGACTATCGCGGCAAGCTGTACAAATGGGTAAAGGCGGGCCGGAGCCGAATTTTCATCTACTACACCGGCCACGGCGCGCCTGACCAGCAAACCGGCGAGGGCTACTTCGTGCCGGTGGATGCCAATCCGCAGTACATCAGCACCAGCGGTTACAAACTGTCTACATTCTACGAAAACCTGTCCAGAATTCCGGCAGCAAAAAAGACCGTGGTCATCGACGCCTGCTTCTCCGGCAGCAGCGCCAATGGTCATCTTCTGAAAGGTATCAGCGGCCTGACCGCACGGCTGAAATCGGAACCGAAAGCATCGGTTGCCACCGACCTGCTGCTGACCAGCGCTGGCATGGATCAGGTGTCAAGCTGGTATCCGGAAAAAGGGCACTCATTGTTCACCTATTTCTTTTTGAAGGGGTTGCAAGGTGAGGCAGATACCAACAAGGATGGCAATATAACCATGGGCGAGATGAAAGTCTGGCTGAACGATCAGGTCCCCTACATTGCCCGGCGCTTGACCGGCAATGAACAGCAGCCGGTGATGTTAGGCAATGATGGAGATACATTGGTACAGATTTTACGATAAACTATGACAGGTTCAGGCATGGGAAAATCAACGATAAAATTACTGTTTCAGGCCCTCCTGCTCAACTGCCTGTTGCTGGCAGGTTGCGGTGGTTTTGTGCAAACCTTGCAGATAAGCTCCCTGGCACAAAAAAAGCAGCATCACGAGATCATCAAGGTGTTGCAGCCACAGATCGATCAGCAGGTTTCACTTTCCTCATTTGACCTTTACATCCTGAGCGGCGCCTACTACGAAATCCGAGACTATCAACGTTGCATACGCACTATCAACCTGATGCAACAAAGGATTGATCAAGGGGAAACAAGCTACGTTGGCGGCAACCTTACCCCTTTACCCCGGATCATGAAGGGGTACCTGTATCTTGACCAGGGGGACTATCCCCGGGCGATCCAATCCGCCGACGAAGCTTACCGGTTGATTGATACCCCGGAAGGTCGAAGCAATATTTTCTTCCGTTCGCAGTTGATTCAGATCAGTGAGGTGGCCGGCGTTGCCCAGGCGCTGATGGGCAACCGGCATGAGGCCAGGCGCTGGGCAGAAGTGGCAGGCAACGTTCCCATTGACGCTTCAATTCTTGGCCCTGAAAAGTATACCGCTCTTGCCAGAATCAACATGGCCTTGCAGAACTATCGGGAGGCGCTGTCGGCACTGCGCAACCCGAATGCAAAGATCACCGGTATTACAACCACTTTCTACGATCAAACCTTTCAGGAACTGCCCCGTTTCTTCATTGAAACCAAGGCGCTTTTTGAAACCGGAGCAATCCCGCAAGCCCGGCAGGGCTATGATCAGTTGCTGAATCACCCACAGATCAGGGAGATCGGCGGCATGTACTGGCCGGTACTATTTGACCGGGCACGGATCGCCCGCAGCGATGGCGATCTTCGTCTGGCAGAACAACTCTTGCAGCGGGCGATAGAGGTGGTTGAACTGCAACGCGCCACCATTGCCACAGAGGCCGGCAGGATCGGCTTTGTGGGAGACAAGCAGGCATTGTACCAGGAGATGGTGAGTCTGCTGGTGGCTAACGGCAGGCCTGAACAGGCATTTGAATATGCAGAACGGGCAAAAAGCAGAGCGCTGGTTGATCTGCTTGCCTCTGTCCGCACGATTAATCCCATGATTGCAGCAAACCGCCATCTGCTGGAAACCGTCACCAGACTGGAGCGGGCAGAACAGGACAGCACGGTTATTGCCGATGCCGCCAGTAGCCGCAGTGGCACAGACGCACACAAGCGGGGGCTTATTACTGTTCTGAAAAGAGAACTGGGCCAGGAATCTCCGGAACTTGCTTCCCTTGTCTCAGTCACCAGCCCCCTGCTTACTGAAATTCAGAATGACTTGCACCCGGACGAAACATTGCTGGAGTATTTTGGTAACGGCACAAACTGGTATGTTTTTGTGGTGAAACGGAACGGGATCTGGGCAAAACAACTCATCCTTTCCGATCTTGAAACCCGGATACAGTCTTTGCGGACTCAGTTTTCCGCCCCGCATTCCAGCGGTTATCAGCAGTTGTCACGAAGCCTGCACAAGCAACTGATAGAACCTGTTGACAATTTGTTATCCAGGCGTCTGGTAATCATTCCCCATGGCATACTGCACTATTTGCCATTCAGCGCATTGCAGGCAGCCGACGGGTCAAGTATTGTTGACCAGCACACCATACGGAATCTCCCGGCCGCCGGAATCACAAAATATATCAAGCCCCTACGGGGAAAACGGGCCATACCTGCGCTTATACTTGGCAACCCGGACCGGGGAGACCGGCGACTTGCCCTGCAACATGCCCAGGAAGAAGCAGAAGCTATCAGCTCACTACTGCCCGGATCGGTACTCATGCTGGGCACCAAGGCAACACGCTCCGCCATCACCGCCCATGAGGGCAGCTTCAGATTGCTGCATATTGCCGCCCACGGTGTTTTTGACGCAGAAGCGCCGTTAAACTCGGCGATTCTGCTGGCAAACAATGCTCATGACAACGGTTTGCTACGCGCCTCCGATCTGTACAACCTGCAACTCAACACAGACCTTGTCACCTTGAGCGCCTGTGAAACAGCTTTAAGCACCGTGGCCAAAGGGGATGATCTGCTGGGATTTACCAGGGGCTTTTTGTATGCAGGAGCCCGCAGCATTGTAGCCAGCCTCTGGAAAGTGGACGACCTGGCAACAAAGGATCTGATGCTGGCTTTTTACCGGAATATTTCAAGCCGGGATAAAGCTCTGGCGCTTGCCCTGGCTCAGCGCGAGATAAAGAAAAACTACAAGCATCCGTTTTACTGGGCTGCTTTTCAGCTCACCGGCGTTGCCGAGTAACTCTGACTTGAATACTTCTTCGCCGAACGGCTAAAAATAATGTTACATATCAAGAGCTATTGAATGTACCGCCATACCAACCGGACATAAACAAACACGGAAACATACATAAGGAGAACCCCATGAAACGACTTGCCATTCTGACCAGCGGCGGTGATTGCTCCGGCATGAATGCCGTCATTCGCGCCGCAGCCCGCACCGCCATCGCCAATGACGTGGAGATGATCGGCTACCGCAAGGGCTATGCCGGTCTCATGAAAAATGATTTTATCAAACTTGACTCCCGGGCGGTTTCCGGTGTGCTGCAACGGGGCGGCACTTTTTTGCAGTCGGCCCGTTCTCCTGAGTTCCGTACAGAAGAAGGGCGGAAAAAGGCTCTGGAGAATCTGATGAAGGAAAAAGTGGACGGGTTGATCGTGATTGGCGGCGACGGCTCACTGACCGGCGCCCTGGCTTTGGACAAGATGGGCTTTCCGGTGATCGGCATTCCCGGCAGTATCGACAATGACATCGCCTACACCGACATGTCCCTGGGAGTGGACACCGCCCTGAACAACATCCTCTATGCCGTTGACTGCATCAAGGATACCGCCTCTTCCCATGATCGGGCCTTTATCGTCGAAGTCATGGGGCGCAATTCCGGCTATCTGGCCTCCACCGCCGCCATCGCCACCGGAGCCGAATTCGCCATCATCCCGGAGGTTGAGTTGGATCTGACCGAGATGTGCCACCAGTTGCGCCGCCGCTATGAAGAAGGACGTACCAATGCGTTGATCATCATGGCTGAGGGAGCCGGTCAAGCCCAGTCCATTGCAGACGGCATCAAAAACGCGGTCGGCTTCGAAACCCGCGTCACCGTGCTGGGCCACTACCAGCGGGGCGGAGCGCCCACCGTCTTCGACCGCCTGCTGGGCAGTCGCTTCGGTAAAAAAGCGGTTGAACTGCTGCTCACCGGCACCAAGGGGGTGATGGTGGGGCTGGCGGCAAACTCTCTGAATACCACCCTGTTGGAAATGGTGGTTAATGGCGGACAGAAAAAACTGAACAACGACCTGCTGCAAATGGCCGATATTCTGGGAATCTGACATGAAACGATCCCGCCGCCTTTTCAGAACACGCGCCGTCAAAGAAGGGCTCCCCCCGGGAACCTTGGTACACCTGGGCGAAGCCTCCTCCGAAGAGGTGGCGATCACCTGTTTTACCTATACTGAACAGAGCATACAGGAGCAGCGGACCAACGCCATCGACTCCTTTTTGCCGCCGAACGCCAACAAGGGCACCATCTGGATCGACGTGGAAGGGGTGCATCAGGTGGAGACCATCCGCCATCTGGGCGAGTCCTGCAACCTGCACCCCCTGGTGCTCGAAGATATTGTCAGCACGCTTCAGCGCCCCAAAATCGAGGATTATGACGACTACCTCTTCCTGGTCGTCAGAATGTTGATCCCCGCCCAGGATGGCGATTTTTCCACCGAACAGGTCAGTCTGATTCTCGGTAAAAATTGGCTTTTGACCTTTCAGGAAGGAACAAAGGGGGACGTTTTCGAACCGGTGCGGGAGCGGATCAGGTCCGGTAAGGGCAAAATCAGAAGCCAGGGAGCCGACTATCTGGCCTACGCCTTGCTTGACGCCCTGGTTGACCGCTACTTCACCGTACTGGAACAGTTTGGCGAACGGCTGATCGGGCTTGAGGAACAGGTATCGCTCCATCCCCATCCACGGGTGCTGGTGCAGTTGAACGAGATGAAGAAGGAAGCCATCTTTCTGCGCAAGACCATCTGGCCGCTGCGGGACGTTTTGTCGTTTCTGCAGCGGGATGATACCGACCTGATTGCCGAATCTACCCGTATCTATCTGCGGGATGTCCACGACCACGCGATTCAGGCCATGGACACCGTGGAAACCTACCGCGACCTGCTGTCCGGCATGCAGGATCTCTACCTTTCCAGCATCAGTAACCGCACCAATGAAATCATGAAATTCCTGACCGTGATCGGCACCATTTTCATCCCCCTCACCTTTATCGTCGGGCTGTACGGCATGAATTTCAAATACATGCCGGAGCTGGAATGGCACTGGGGATATTTCAGCGTGTTGGCTCTAATGGCGCTGATCACCCTGGGGATGATCGTCTATTTCCGGCATCGAAAATGGCTCTGATCCGTGACCTGCCATGACCACCACATAACGGAGCTCAGGCGTCGCGTACGGGAGACAATCCAGCGGCACAACCTCTGCCAACCTCACGACACACTGATCGTGGCCGTGTCCGGCGGCGCCGATTCAGTGGCGTTGCTGGATATTCTCGCAACATTGTCCGATTTTCCTCTATCCCTCGTTGTAGCCCACCTGAACCACTGCCTGCGCGGCGCGGAAAGCGACGCGGACGAGCAGTTTGTCCGGAACCTGGCAGAGCAGTATCAGTTCCCCTGTGCAATGGTCAGGGCTGATGTCCGACACCAGGCGGAGAGCACGCAACAATCCCTTGAAGAAGCAGGACGCGAAGCCCGTTACCGTTTCTTTGAGGAACTGCGCCGGCGGTACAAGGCTGCGGCGGTCTGTGTTGCCCACCACGCCGAAGATCAGGCTGAAACATTTCTGATCCGTCTTTTACGCGGCTCCGGAACCAGCGGGCTGGGTTGCATGCCCTACAAGAATAACCGGCATATCATCCGTCCGCTGCTGGATATCAGCCGTAGCGAGTTGCGCCGGTATCTTGCCGCACAAAAACAAAGCTGGCGGGAAGACGCCAGCAATCTTGATCATTCCTTCCTGCGCAACCGGATTCGCCACCAGCTGCTGCCGCTGCTGGAGGAGTATGCTCCAGCCGTGGCTCACCGTCTTGCAGCCACCGCCCACCTGCTCCGGCAAGACGACGAACTGTTGACGCAGCACCTGGAAGAACTGTTCCCCAAACTGGTTAAACGGCAGCAGGATGGCTTTTTTTTTGCTGCAGATACCTGTTGCAGGCAGACCGAGGGCATGCGCCTGCGGCTCTACCGTCATGCCGTTGAAACCCTCGCCGGAAGCCTGCGCAGCTTCGGTCTGGATCATTTCCGGCAGATTGACCGTCTGTTATTTGAAGGCAGAACCGGTGCGCTCCTGCCGCTCCCCAAAGCCCTGGTTGCCATCAAAACTGCAGACGGACTGCTGATTTCCCTTCACAGCAGCCTGAGCCCGCAATTGCCGCCGGTGCTACAGCTTCCCGGTCCCGGTACCTATGATCTCGGCAACGGTATGGTGCTCCTGGCCGAAGGGTTGTCCGACCCTCCTGAACCCCACAATCATGCAGCTGATTCGGCCCTGGTTGACCTTGATGCCGCCCCGTTTCCCTGGCTGGTACGTCCCTGGCGTTCCACAGACCGGCTTATCCTTCACGGAGGTTCCGGCAGCCGCGCAGCCGGACGAATCCTGATTGATCTGAAAATCCCCCGGCATCTGCGCCCCGGTGTGCCATTGCTGCTGAAAGAGGAACACCCTCTCTGGCTGGTCGGCGTAAAACGCTCCGGACATGCCTGTGTTTCATCCCGGAGCACCAGGGTCATCAAGCTCACCATCAGCGGCGCCACAGATGCTGCTCACCCTCCCTGACACCTGCCGGTCAGCCCTGTTTTCCAACGGCACGCCAAAAAAGAATCAATCTTAAAAACCTTGTGGCAAGT